>NZ_JBWYIW010000001.1:0-785567 GCF_056779915.1 Acinetobacter sp. ANC_7513 | reverse complement strand
AGTTGGAAGAGTCAGCAAGATATACTGATGAAACACGTGATGCACTTCAACAAGAAATTAATGAAGCTTTACAACTCGTTGCTGATGGTCGTGATCCATCAAAAAATGTAACTAAAGAAGAAGTTAAAAAAGCAACTGATGAATTAGACGCTGCAGATGCTGCATTAAAAACCAATGCACAACAAGAAGCAGCTGAAAATGAGAAATTATTAGCAGAATCAATTGAAGATCTTGAAAAACTCGTTGAACAAGCAGAAAACAAGGTTGTTCAAAACGAAACAGCTCGTGATAAGTATACTGAAAACTCTTTAAGTGAATTAACTAAAGAGATTGCAGATGCTAAGGCTGTAATTTCGCAATATAAAGATCCTAATCAACCGAATCCAAGTCTTGAAGGATCTGTATTGCCAGCGCAAAAAGAACTTCAATCAGCGATTGATGGCTTAGTAACTGTAGTTGAAATTCTAGCTGTTGATAATGATGTGAATATAGTGGCAACAGTTGATCCATCAGTTATATCATTTATTGAGTTGGTTGAAGGTCAACCAGTATTAAAGACAGATGTCGTTCAATTATTTGAAGATACAGGATTCGATGGTAATTCAGCAACAGGATTTGGAGTAGCAAAAGTTGGTATTGGTGGTGCTGCCGATGTCAGTGCGCTAGATTTTGATCAATATTTGTCATTCAATATTAAAGAAAATAACACTGCTGATATTAGTTTAAAAGCTGTTAGCGGTGGGATAAGTCTTGGCAATAAATTTAATCTAATTGTATTGAAAGAAGTAGCACCAGATGTTTGGGAAGTCGATCAGCTGTACACAGATTGGTTAGAAGTTGTTGCATTTGGTGGTTCAAAAACAGGCTCTATAACTTTAGATGAAGGTAATTATCGCGTACTAATCCAAAGTAATAGTGGTGTTGCAATTGCTTCAGGTAATCGTCTCGAAGTTCAAGAGCTTAAAATAAACGACGGCAATAACCCAACGAATCTTAGTGGATCAATTTCAGGTAATATTTTATCTGATGTTAATCAGGTTGAAGGCCAATCTGGTCATGATATGTATTACTTAAATACACAAATTGCTGTAAAACCACAGGATTCAACTTCGCAATTTGTTGAAGTTGGACTTAATGGGACTAAAGAATACGCTGGGCAGTATGGAACGTTGACTGTAAAATTCGATGGTTCATATACTTACGTGATTGACAGCTCGAAGAAACCTTCAATTGGTGCAGTTGAAACTTTCATTTACCAAATAAAGGATCCTGAAACAGGTAAGACATCTGAAGCTAAATTGAATATTACTATCAACAATAAAGATGTTGACTACACCGTTATTGATGAAAATTTTATCGTAGATTTGGTCCCTACAGAATTACCTATTCCTGAAGGTGAAGTACTGTCTAAGATTGATCAAGTTATCGTTGCGAGTGTTGGACTTGGTGGTGTAGCCTCAGTAAATGTTGCTAATTTTGAAGATGCCATTGAAATAAATGTTAGTGAAGGTAATTTAAGAGAAGTAAGTTTTAAAGCCGCAGGTGGTGCCCCAATCGGCTTAGGTGCAATTCCTGTATCGCTTGAAATTTATAGACTTAACGAAGATACTGGGCTTTGGGAGCTCTATTCAAATACTCCTGATTGGTTCACGATCGTTGGTGCTGTAGTTGCTTATGGTGAATCTCAGCAAAATGTTGACGTAGTTTTAGAACCAGGCCAATATAAAGCCATTACGACTGGTAGTACAGTTGGTATTGCTGTTTTACCTACCATTACATTAACACCAGTATCGGATAAGATTATTTCTTACGAAACTGTCGTTGAAGGTCAAAAAATAAATGGCGATGTGACTACTGAAAATTTAGATGATTTCATTGTCATCAAAGTAAATGGTTTCAATACTTCTCAAGATTCAGAAGTTCAAGGAAAGTTTGGTAAGCTAACGGTCAATCCTGACGGCACTTATGTATATACATTGAATAAAGATGTTAAAGTAAGTCAATTAGATGTAGAAACATTCTCAATTCATTTGAAAAATCCTAATACAGGTGAGTTAGCAACTACTACATTAAATATTCGTTTAGATTCATTTTTATCAAACGACGACATTAATGATGTGATTAATGTAGAGGCAGAAATCGCTGAGCGTACTTATAGTGAAAATCTTGGTGCAACTAGTGGCTCATCTGTTTCGAAAGCATTTAAAGTCGAAGGAATAAAATCAGGTGATGTTGTCTACTATGAGAAAGATCTTACAGCTGACGTTACATTCACTGTTGGAACAACATTAGCAATTAATGGTGATGGTCGTAAAATGACTTACATCGTCAAAGATAAAGCTGGGAATCCAGTGGCAAGTGGCGATGTAGAAGTGTCTAAAACTACAACAAACACAATCAAAGTTAATAATCTTCCTGCAGGATCTTATACTTTGGAGTTGAATGTTACAGGTTCTTCATATTTCTCTGGTTCTGTTAAAATGGAACAAGTTATTACTGAATATCTACCTACAGACTCACAATCACTTGAACCTGTTACTGGTAACATTTTCGATAATGATCTTGGTTCTGATTCAGTAACTTCAATTCAAGTTCAAAACCAAACTGCTTATACGAAATTTGGTAATGATAAGATCAAAATTCAAGGTGAGCACGGCGTACTTGAAATAGATCATACCGGCAATTATACATACACACCATCTAAGAATTCTTTTGGTGAGGACAAGTTTACTTATGTGACTACTTCGGTTAATGGAAGTCAAGATACGGCTGAACTTGTCTTTGGCTATACTCAAACTATAAATGGCGATGAAAATGCGAATGTAGTAAGCAGTGGTGGGTTAAATGATACTTTCAACCTTGTTTCTGGTGCGGATAAATTAATCTTCAACTTACTTGATGAAGCCGATGCAACGGGTGGAAATGGTTTTGATACGTGGTCAGATTTCGAAGCAGGTGTCGATGTAATTGATGTATCTCAACTATTTGTTGATGCTAATACTTCAACTACATTCTCAACTGATTCGACTGATCAAGTTGCGGATATCTTAAGTAAATACATCACTGTTAAAGATTCTGTAATTTCAATCGATCGCGATGGTGAAGGTACACAATTTGAAGCTACTCAATTGCTGAATATTGGTCCTCAAAATGCAGATCTGACGTTGGAGCAGTTACTTCAAAACGGTCAAATCATTTATTAATTATTTAAAAACGCATACTTCGGTATGCGTTTTACAAAAAAAAGGCGAAACATTGTTTCGCCTTTTTTATACCAATTTAATCTTTTAATTCAGGAGGGAAACCATCTTCAGTCAAAACTTCAGCGATTTTTTCAAAGCTATATGTTGTACGAATATCTGCAATTTTGTTGGCAACATCTACATTGACGCTTGCATTAGGATCAAGTGAAATTACTGAAGCAGTGACACCTTTAGCACAACCAGAACAACTAATATTTTCAATATATAATTTCATAAAAATCTTACCTTAGTTAATACCAATCATCGTTATGATCTAATTAATATACTCAATTTTATTCAGAATACTGCAGTTTGAAGTCGAATCATTTGAGCACATTTGACTTGCAGCCTTTAATTTTAAAATCATTGATTGCATCGAATGAATTTGTTCTGTCAAAAAGTGGATATGTTGATCTGTAATTTTTTTCACATCAGCACTTTTTCTGTCAGGATTTTTCCAAAGCTCAACTAAACTCTTGATTTGAACGATCGAAAAACCAAGATCTTTAGCATGTTTAATAAAACTTAAAGTCGAAAGGTCTTGCTCTGTGTAAACACGATAACCGCTAGTGCTTCTGGTCGGAACAGAAATGAGATCGATTTTCTCGTAATATCGAATCATTTTAGCAGTTAAGCCTGAACGTCGTGCTAATTCGCCAATATTCATGATCTTTCCTTTGCTTTAAGCGTCTAATTTAGTTTCAAAGTTTTGAGTCTTAAAGCATTCGCTAATACAAATATCGAAGAAAGTGCCATTGCGATCGCAGCCAAAACAGGTGAGAGCAGGATACCTGTTAAGGGATAAAGGATACCTGCAGCAATTGGAATCAGACAAATATTGTATAAAAAAGCCCAGAACAGATTTTGATGAATATTTCTAATAGTTATTTCGCTTAATTTGATGGCTTTAGATAAGTTATTCAAATTTGATGACATTAAAATAAGGTCAGCCGTTTCAATGGCGACATCCGTACCTGAACCTATCGCAATACCGACTTGAGCTTGCGCAAGTGCTGGAGCATCATTAATCCCATCACCAACAAAAGCAACATTTCCATATCGCGTTTGAAGGGTCTCAACAATGTTTAACTTTTCATGTGGTTTGACCTGTGCATAAACTGCATTGATATTAAGTTGATTCGCCACATATTGCGCTGAATTTTGATGATCGCCAGTAATCAAAGCAATGTGCTTGTCGTTCTTTTTAAGTTGAGTCATAACCTCGTAGGTTTCAGGTCTTAATTGATCCGTGATTAAAATAATTGATGCAAGCTCACCATCGATGGAGACCGCGATTGGTGTTTGAGCTTCATCTAGTAATCTTTGATGGTGAGAGAGTGCATGAGAAATCTTAGCATTTTCTCGAGTAATGAACTCTACAGATCCAATTTTAATATCCTGACCATTCAATTGTGCTTGGATTCCGAATCCTGAAATACTCTTAAATTCTGAAATTTCGATCATCTTTACACGATGATCGGATGCATATTGAACAATCGCTTTAGCAATTGGGTGCTCGGAATGATATTCAACAGATGCAACAGTTTGTAGAACCTGTTGATGTGTAAATGGTGCGAAAATCTCGATATGACTAATCGCAGGTTGACCTATTGTTAGGGTTCCAGTTTTATCAAATGCAAATGTTGAAATTTCTCGAAGTTTTTGAAGTGAAGTCGCATTTTTAAATAAAATTCCGTGTTCAGCAGCACGTCCCGTCGCAACCATAATCGACATCGGGGTTGCAAGTCCCATCGCACAAGGGCATGCAATAATCAAAACAGAAACGGCGTTAATCATAGCATAGCTGAGATTAGGTTCAGGTCCAATCACCAGCCACGCGATGAAAGTAATCATCGAAATAAAGAGGATAAATGGAACAAACCATAAGGTGACTTTATCGACTAAAGATTGTATGGGGAGCTTTTGTGTCTGAGCATTTTCAACCAACTGAATAATTGACGATAAAATGCTACTTTCAGTAGTATGTTTGGTTTCAATGACAAGAAATCCATTTTGATTGAGGGTTCCACCAACAACTTCTGAACCCATCAATTTTTGGATTGGAAAAGATTCTCCACTGATCATTGACTCATCTACAAAGCCTTCACCTGAAATAACCACGCCATCTACAGGAATTTTTTCACCAGGCCGCACTTCAACCTGCATACCGATTGTAATTTTATCAATCGAGATATCTTCAGTCTGGAGGTCAGATACTCTAACCCGCGCTGTTTTAGGTTGTAAGCCAATCAGATGTTGTATCGCTGCGGAAGTTCGACCTTTAGCTCGTGCTTCTAGAAATTTTCCTAATAAAATAAATGTAATAATGAGTGTTGCAGGTTCGTAATAGACATGCACTGACTGTTGTGGCAATAAATTTGGGAAGAACGTAGCAACAATAGAATATAAATAGGCAGCTCCTGATCCTAAACTCACCAAAGAATTCATGTCAGGATGTAAATTTATCAGTGACTTGATACCTTGTGAGAAAAAATGCCGTCCAGGTATAAAAATAACTAAAGTCGCAAGAATAAATTGGAATAACCAACTCTGATTTTGACTGATGTAAGTACCTATAAAATGATGAAATGAAGGCAAGATGTGCGACCCCATTTCAATGATAAATATAGGTATACTGAGTACAAGTGCGATAATAAAATGCTTGAGAATTTTTTTTGATTCAAGTTCGCGATTTGGAAGTGCTGTGATCGTTTGCTGTTCAAGTACAGCTTCAAACCCTGATCTTTCAATACGCTCAATAACTTGATCAACAGGAACTTGATAAAGTAGATCAATGCTTGCTGTCTCAGTCGCCAAACTTACTTGTGCTGCTAATACACCGGGTATTTTTAGTAAAGAACGTTCAACTCGACTCACACATGCAGCACAAGTCATGCCTAAAATTTTTAATTTTATTGTTGCCCATTTTTTAGTGTTAAAACCTGTTTTATTTACGGCTTGAATGATTTGTTGATCTGTTACGTCTGTTGTTAACACAATTTGAGCTATTTCAGTGGCGAGGTTCACACTGGCATCTTGAATACCATCGACTTTTTTTAATGAGTTTTCAACTCGGCTTACACAAGCAGCACAGGTCATTCCTTCAATTTTGATTTGAATAGATTTAGTTGAAGTAGATGACATACTTAACTCCATATGCTGATTGAAATAAGGTCACGATCATTCTAAACCTTCCCATTGTGGTAAGGTCAATAAGATTTGTTTCTTGTTTCATCATTACTGATTGGAATCCAAATTAGGCGTATGTTCTTTCCTCACTTAAATTAAAAACAATATTCCAAAAATCCATTTAAATTGAATAAATTTTCTTAAATAAAAAATCATCAAAACAAATCAGAATAAAAAATAACCAACAAAAAGAATTATCGATATGATCTAAAGCATTCAATTTAATTGATTAACAATCTTCAAAATTTCAGATATTTATAAAAAATGGGTAATGATATGAATGATAAATTAAGTTTTGGTTTATTCGCGATTTTATTGAGTACCATGGCATTAAGTTCTAATGCGCACAGCGCAGATTATAAATGGAAGATAAGAGGTGCGATTAGCAATATTGATCCCACATCTTCTCCAGGTAGTATTTTTAATCAAACAGCACCCGTCACAATAGATGATGCTTGGGGAGTCACTGGCACGATCTCTTATTTTTATACACCAAATATTGCATTTGATGTATTAGTCGGTTTGCCACCAGAGCATAAAATTAATGTTGCTGGTAATGAAGTCGCAAAAACAAAACATTTACCTCCAATTTTCAGTGTGCAATATCACTTCTTACCCAATGAAAAGTTACAACCTTATGTGGGTCTGGGCTTAAATTATACCTATTTTTTTAATGACCGATTATATAGTGGTGATAAGTTCGATCTCTCAGATTCTTTTGGTTGGGCTGGTCAAATAGGCGTAGATTACCAATTTAACCCTCAATGGAGTGTTGGTGCTGATATCCGATATGCGGATATCAAAACTGATGTAAAAGTAAATGGAGAAAAGGTAGGAAGTGTGGACGTAGATCCAACGGTGTATAGTTTAAATATCGGATATAGATTCTAAATATTAGGGTTTAAAAAAAAGGAGTCAATGATAAGACTCCTTTTTTATAAATATCAACAACAACCTTCAATTAGCCATTGATGATCCCAGTAACACCAGTCACGATCATATCAATGGCAATCGTACCGATAAGCAATGCAGCAACACGACCCACGATATCTACATATAAGTCGATATAATTAGAATATTTATGCTGTAAATTATCATGCAAATATTTCATTAATATCAAAAGACTACAGGTTAAGAATAAGGTCATAAAGATGACTGTGATCGTCTGCCATAAACTTAATTGAATGCCAGTGATTACAGATGCAGAGATTGTTCCTGGACCGATCATAAAAGGCATGGCGATCGTACCAGCCAAATGGTTTGGTGCTCCACGCATGACCCCAATCGTATCAGCACCTTCAAATACATAACGATAACCAATCACCAAGAAAATGATTCCACCAAAAATTTGGAAAGATTCAAATCGTGCATGAAGTACATCATTAAAAAAAGCTTCACCTGTTTTAGCAAAAATGACAAAAACCACAAAGCTAATCAAACTACCTTGGATCAGGGCCATATTAAAAACTTTTGCATCTGAATTTCGAATAATCCCAAGCATATAAATGCTCATTAAAAAGGGATTAAGCAACGAAAAAAATAGAGCAAAGGCGTTTAGACTTTCTGACATGGTCATTTTCCTTGTTTAGATGAGCTACTACTAACTAAATGTCACGATCCGGAAATTGTGGACGTTTACCTGGACTGATTCGGTTAATATGAAGGTACATCATATGACGTTCATATTTGTCCAAAATGTCGTTAATCACTTGTTCTTTGTTGTATCCGACCAAATCATTACCTTGCGAACCTTCAAACAAGTAACTTTCTAAACGATAGTAATAACGCTTTGTTCGTTTAGCACGGGTACTAAAGTTAGGGGTGTCATAACGAACGGGCCAAATCTCATATACGAAATTTTCTTCTTCATTCAAGTGAATAATGAGGTCCAAATGATAAAGCTCAGCATTATCTTCAAGAGGCTTAGTATTCACATCGACTTTGACACCTTTGGATAAAAGTTCCTGTGCCACGGCATCCATTGCAGGTTTACACACGTCATCTAACATTTTTAATGTTTGTTCATGGCTTGGGTGCAGCATTACGCGACTGAGTCGCTTTTTCCAATTGAGAATATCCACATTGCCCACGACTGGCGCAGCATTTAAGCTAGTACTGGCTTGTCTGAAATCTTCCAATCTCAAGGATTTGTACAAACCCGCCATCACAAAGAATATGACAAAGCTAAAAGGCAGACCCATGATGATGGTTGTGTTCTGTAAGGCAGTAATACCATTTGCCATCAGCATCGCCAAGGTGAGTAAACCAATGGCTATAGCCCAAAATACGCTAAGCCATCTTGGAGAGTCATGCTCAATATTGGTGAATTTTGTTGTGAAATTACCCAAAACAAGAGCGCCTGAGTCTGCAGAAGTAACGTAAAATAATAATCCTGTAATTGTTGCTATACCTGCTAAGAACGTAAAACCAGGATATTGTGCAAGTAGGTCATAGAAACCATGCGCTGGATTTTCTAAAACGGTAGTTGCGAGTTGCGCATTGCCATCAAAAATTACATTGTGAAGCGCACTATTTCCAAAGATGGATAGCCAAGTCAGTGTAAATAGTAGCGGAATAATCAACGTACCAAATACAAATTCACGAATGGTACGACCACGAGAAATACGTGCTAAAAACAGACCAACAAATGGCGACCATGCAATCCACCAAGCCCAAAAGAAAAGCGTCCAACTGTTCATCCATTCTTTAGGTTGTTCGAATGGAAAACTCATTAAACTCAATTTTGGGAATTGACTGAGGTAATCACCTAAATTTTGGATTAAGCCTGCGAGCAAGAATTCTGTATTGCCAATCAAAAGAATAAAGAGGAGTAACCCAATAGAGACATAGATATTGATTTCAGAAAGTACGCGAATCCCTTTATTCACACCTGCCGTTACTGAAATTACAGTAATGACCACCGCGATCCCGATTAGACCAGCTTGAATCCACAAATTTTCAGGTAGATCGAAAAGAACATGAAGACCATAATTGAGTTGTACGACACCAATACCACAGGTAGTCGCGATACCAAAAATTGTACCTAAGACGGCTGCTGTATCTACAGTATGACCTATAGGGCCGTTAATTTTTTTTCCAAAAATAGGGTAGAGAGCTGAACGGATCGTAAGGGGAAGGTTATAACGATAACTGAAGTAACCTAAGGCTACACCAACCAATGCATACATGCTCCAACCAGTTAAACCATAATGAAACAAGGTCCATACCATGGACTGACGTGCTGCTTCAAAGGTTTGTCCTTCACCCACAGGTGGGTTCATGTAATGCGATAAAGGTTCAGCCACGGAAAAGAACATGAGATCAATACCAATACCCGCAGAAAAGAGCATTGCAGACCAACTTAGTAAACTAAATTCAGGCTTAGAGTGTTTAGGTCCTAATTTAATTTCGCCATATCGAGAGCATGCGATAAATACAATAAAGACAAAATAGAGTGTCGCAGCCAACAGGTAATACCAACTAAAGGTTCTGCTTACCCAATTGAGGGTTTGTGTAATGACGTTATTAGCAGCTTCATTAAACAAAATTGTGGTGATCGAAAACAAAAGTATCAATGATGCTGATACATAGAACACGACCTTATTCAAACTATCCTGCGTTTGATCATTTTTGTTATGCATAAATTCGTGACCATTCAATGTGTAATGAAATGATCTACAGCGCAGTTCGATTTATATCCTGATAGAAGCTTGCTTGATCCACAATTACAAACTTTTGCAAATACAAAACAAACTGAGCTGTACATCATGGAAGTAATAGCACTATAATTTTTATTGATTGAACGTTCAATTAAAAAAACGTTTACTAATGTTACAGCGTTCTTATTGATAAACGCTAATTATAATCTCCTGTAAGTTTAGGTCATCTTATGCCAAAAGTTGGTATGCAACCCATTCGTCGTCAACAATTGATTGATGCCACTCTCTCCACTGTAAATGAGCTCGGTTTTGCTGATGCATCCATTCAACAGATCGCGCAAAGAGCAGGTGTCTCCACGGGTATTATTAGTCATTATTTTGGTGGCAAGAATGGATTGATTGAGGCAACCATGCGCTATTTACTACAGCAACTTGGAGAAAGTGTAAGGGATCTAAAATCAGAGGTTGGACATTCTCCAGAAGATCGTTTAATGGCGATTGTTAAAGCGAATTTTGCTACTCCTCAGACCAATCAAGCCGCGATGAAAGTATGGCTAGCGTTTTGGGCTATTAGTTTGCATCAACCCGATCTACACCGATTACAGCAAGTGAATCACTGTCGTCTACATTCAAATTTAAAACATGAGTTTTTAAAACGTTTAAGCCCCCTAAAAGCTGAGCAAGCAGCTCAAGGGTTGGCTGCATTAATTGATGGGTTCTGGTTAAGGGGCGCATTAACAAGAAGTGAGATTGATACTGATCTTTCTATCCGTCTTTGCCATGCCTTTATCCAGCAGCAACTTACACAATAATTTTTAATATTTACTATATCTGAGGCTAATCGTATGAATAAATTCCCATTACAACGTCCTTATATTCATGGACAATTCGTCGATGCTCAATCAGGTCAAACTTTTGATTCGATTAATCCAGCCACGGGGCAAGTTCTCGCGACCATTCAAGCATGTTCTCAACAGGATGTGGATCAAGCCATTCTATCTGCCAAACAAGGACAGAAAGTTTGGGCTGAAATGACTTATATGCAGCGTTCAAGAATTTTAAATAAAGCTGTAGCTATTTTACGTGAAAGAAATGATGAACTTGCCACCATTGAGTCCTTAGATAGTGGGAAAGCCTATAGTGAAACATCGACTGTAGATATTGTGACAGGTGCTGATGTACTCGAATACTACGCTGGAATTTTACCTGTACTCGAGGGTCAACAGATTCCTTTAAGAACAGATTCATTTGTCTATACACGCCGTGAACCTTTGGGAATTGTAGCTGGTATAGGAGCATGGAATTATCCAATTCAAATTGCCTTATGGAAGTCAGCACCTGCTTTGGCGGCGGGGAATGCAATGATTTTCAAAGCCAGCGAGATTACCCCATTAACAGCCTTTAAATTGGCAGAAATTTATACCGAAGCTGGAGTGCCAGATGGGGTATTCAATGTTGTAACAGGGGGCGGTGATATTGGTGCCTATTTAAGCCAGCATGTAGATATTGCGAAAATTTCATTTACTGGTGGTGTGAGCACTGGAAAAAAAGTGATGGCTCAAGCTGCTGAATCGAGTCTTAAAGAAGTCACGATGGAGTTGGGTGGGAAGTCACCATTAATTATTTGTGAAGATGCTGATTTAGACTTAGCTGCAGATATTGCAATGATGGCAAATTTCTATAGTTCTGGACAGGTATGTACGAATGGGACACGAGTGTTTATTCCAGAATCATTACAACTAAAATTTGAAGAAAAGCTATTAGAACGTATTCCTTATATCCGCTTAGGTAATCCGCTCGATTCAGAAACAAATTTTGGACCATTATCTAGCTTTGCGCATATGAATAAAATTTTGGCATTCATCGATTCTGCTAAAAGCGAGGGAGCACGTTTAGTGTGTGGTGGTTCTAGAGCAACAGATGATCATTTAAAAAATGGTGCTTTTGTACTGCCTACAATCTTCAGTGATTGTCGAGATGAGATGACCATTGTTCAAGAGGAAATCTTCGGTCCTGTGATGAGTATTTTGACATATACATCAGAAGAAGAAGTGATTCGTCGCGCTAATAATACTTCTTATGGATTGGCTGCTGGCGTGGTTACCCCTGATATTGTCAAAGCACATCGAATCATCCACCAAATTGAAGCAGGTATATGTTGGATCAATACGTGGGGTGAATCGCCAGCTGAAATGCCAGTCGGTGGCTATAAGCATTCTGGTGTAGGAAGAGAGAATGGTTTAACGACTTTACAACACTACACGCAAATCAAATCGGTACAAGTGGAATTAAGTCCATTTCAATCTGTATTTAAAGCCTAAGGAGAACACTATGACATATGATTACATTATCATAGGTGCAGGTTCTGCTGGGAATGTACTTGCAGCGAGACTCACCGAAGATCCAGATATTAAAGTTCTGCTCCTTGAAGCGGGTGGCCCTGACTACCGTTTAGATTTTAGAACTCAAATGCCTGCTGCTTTGGCTTATCCTTTACAAGGTCGACGTTATAATTGGGCATATTTGACCGATCCAGAACCACATATGAATAACCGCCGTATGGAATGTGGACGTGGTAAAGGTTTAGGTGGTTCATCATTAATTAACGGTATGTGTTATATCCGTGGGAATGCCATGGATTTAGAGCAATGGTCTCAAATAAAAGGACTCAGTCATTGGCGTTATGCTGAATGTTTACCTTACTATAAAAAAGCAGAGTCTAGAGATATTGGTGCAAATGAATATCACGGTGATCAAGGCCCAGTTAGTGTTGCTACGCCAAAGTCAGACAATAATGAGTTATTTCATGCAATGGTTGAAGCGGGTGTGCAAGCTGGATATCCACGTACGGATGATTTAAATGGATACCAACAAGAAGGCTTTGGTCCAATGGATCGTACGGTGACACCTCAAGGCAGACGTTCCAGTACCGCTCGTGGCTATTTAGATATAGCTAAAGGTCGTCAGAATCTAACGATTATTACGCATGCCACAACCAATCGAATCTTATTTGAAAAAAAACAAGCTATCGGTATTGAATACATTCTTGGTCAAGATGCAACAAATTTACACAAGGTCTATGCTGAGCGAGAAGTATTGCTGTGCGCAGGTGCTATTGCATCACCTCAAATTTTACAGCGTTCAGGGGTAGGAGCTAAGTCATTATTAGAGTCACTGGATGTAAAGGTTGTGCAAGATTTACCGGGAGTGGGTGAAAATTTGCAAGATCATTTAGAAATGTATCTTCAATACCAATGTAAGAAGCCCGTCAGTCTTTACCCTGCATTAAAATGGTATAACCAACCTAAAATTGGCGCTGAATGGCTGTTTTTGGGTAAAGGAATTGGTGCAAGCAATCAGTTTGAAGCAGGTGGATTCATTCGCTCTAGTGATGAGTTTGAGTGGCCGAATCTCCAGTATCACTTTTTACCAATTGCAATTAACTACAATGGTACCAATGCAATCAATGAACATGGTTTTCAAGCACATGTTGGATCTATGCGATCGCCGTCAAGAGGAAGAATTCGCTTAACCTCGAAAAATCCTTTTGATCATCCGAGCATTTTATTTAACTACATGAGCACTGAACAAGATTGGCGCGAATTCCGTGATGCAGTGAGAATTACACGAGAAATTATGCATCAGCCTGCATTAGATCAGTATCGAGGTAGAGAAATTAGTCCAGGTTCAGCATTAAAAACAGATCAGCAAATTGATGAATTTGTAAAAAATCATGCAGAAACAGCGTATCATCCTTCGTGTAGCTGTAAAATGGGCGAAGATGATTTAGCTGTTGTGGATGGTTACGGTCGTGTCCATGAAATAGATGGGTTGCGAGTGGTCGATGCTTCTATCATGCCGCTGATTATTACTGGTAACCTCAATGCAACGACGATCATGATGGCCGAGAAGATTGCAGATCACATTCGTAATCGACCTGCTTTAACCCCTTCAGATGCACCATTTTATCGTGCAGAAACTTCACCTTCATTTTCTTAATTATAAATTTTATGATGATTAAAACGACTCAAGCAGTGCTGTTGAGCACTGCTAGCTTTATTATTTTACCCAGTTATGCAAATTCTACGAATCAAGAAACAAATTCACCAATTCAATTTGATGGATATGTCACATTAACCTCCAATTACATTTCACGTGGTTTAACAAATGCACCAGAAAATGATGACCTCGCAATTCAAACAGGTCTAAACCTCAGTTATAACAACTTCTATGTCGGGTATTGGGGTTCTACACTAGGCTACTCTTATGCTGAACTTCAAGGTGATAAGCGCCGTAAAACTGATAAATTAGAGCACGACTTTATTGTCGGCTACAGTTTTGATACTGGTAGGACAAATTGGAATATTTGGAATGCCACTTATTTCTATCCGAACGCGTCAAATACAACTTCCAATGAAATGGGGGTAACTGCCACACACCAACTCAATGATAAAAACTCTTTATCAACCAGTTTATCTGCATATACATATGATGTCGTGTATGCAAACCAAGGGGATACTTATCTAAACGTAATATATACCCACCAACTCAATGATAAATTATCTGCTACAGCAAGTGCTGCAGCGAGCTATTTTAATGATAATGGGAAATATGAAGGTCTAGAGCTCGGTGATACAAAACGAGAATTTGCTTATCGCTTCTCATCTATCGGGCTAGATTATGCCTTGACACCAGAACTCGGATTGAGTGGACAATATATTTTTGGTGGTAAGAACCGCTATAACGAAAAACAGAAAAATTTAGGTGTAGTGGCTTTCACCTATAGTTTCTAATTTAAGAAAATCTTCAAATGCTTAGGCTTAAATTTTGAATACCAAAATAGCCTAAGCAAAAGTGTAATTTTTAAATTAGACTCATCAATAAATAAAAACTCGACACATAAAAGATTATTAAAAAAACTTATCAACTTAGTATTTATTTAATGAGTAATAGAAGTGAAGATTGACCAAAAAAAGGTCATGAATATCACGAGGAGAGTAAAATTTTACGCAAAATTTTTCAAGAATCTATTTAGAAATAGTTGTTGTGAAAAAGTTCACTAAGGTTTTTTTGAGGTTACATAGATGACTATACTCAAGTACTCAATCATTTCAGCCAAATTCATAAATCAACTAGATACTTATAACTAGTGAAGGGCAATGCATTGAAAAATAGAACTATGAATGTTCATTTTAACCGTAAGATTAGAGTTTTATTCTATCCAATATTAACAAGGGCTTTTGATTGTCATCTTCAGTGATAAACAAAAAATCTAATCTCATTTATTAAGTTTTATATTTTGAAGAATTTTTTTCTCATCCTTAACGGCGCTATCGGAAAAATAGCAAAGATTTATGAAGAATAGTTTTAATTATTTTTATTTTATTGCTGTCATCAATATTACAATATACCTTAGACAAATATCTCCCTAAAATCATTGAACTTATTTCGTTTTTTGAGCCAGTATTAAGAATGCTTTTAACCTGAGTGAGCTGGCTTATCTATGAGTAAAATCACTAATTTAGATATCAAATTGTACTAAAATTAGTACGAGTCACTCAAAGAAAGCAAAAAAATTAAAATTTCAGCATTAAAATTCAGAGCTTTAAATGCTAAAGCTCTGAATTTAATAAGTTAACGTGTAATTTTCCACGTTTGATATGAATTATTGCTTTGACATCCAATCATTTGTAGGCGTGCCATACTATTTGCACCATCAGCGGCATCAAGGCATAGGCCTGTTCTTAAGTTGATATATTGGCTTGTGTGGCGACTATACATCCATCGTTGACTACTATCATTATTGCACGGCGCAACTTTAACGAAATTATCTTTAACATCACCCATCAAACACGCATCCCGATGAGTTAAGTATAAGCGATGTGTGTGATCCGTACTCAGACGTTGATTACCGTTGTTAGGATCGCATGAATACAATCCCATTTGTTGACCACCATCCAAGCTATCTGCACAAAAACCTCGTGCGCCATTTTTCAAAATGAAAGGTTTTTGCTGGGTATAATTGGCATTATTCACAGTAGAAATACAAGTAGAATCATCCGTGCAATGCGCTGATGCCACTTGTGCACAGTTTCCATAAGTTTTAGTCGTTTGTGAGTTAGACTTGATTGAAGAATTTGCTATTGCAGGATAGGTCGCAGAAACAGATGTATGAACATCAGCACAGCTGTTATAGCCATAAATGCCATTGGCTTGTTTGTGTTGTCTGAAATTTTCGGTAAATGTAGTTAGGCTGTCAAAACCACCCCAAGATTGTGGCACATTGATTTTTGCAATTTCAAGTTGTTTACCAGTACTCATGTCTTTAACAAAGGTTGAGACTGTACTGTCATTATTTTTCACTATCTTAAAATTATATTTCGTTCCTTCCTTCCATTCATAAGGTAAGTCACATTGAACGCCATCACCTTCGTGATCGAATTGTCTGCAATACGCAGGGTATCCTGTTTTCCAAGATGTCGCTTTCCAGATTGAGAAATTTAAATATTTCTGATCATTGCTTCGTTGTTGCAATCCAACATAGCCACCATCTCCATGCTTGATAGAAAATTGATTTGCCCAAAATGTATTACCATCATTTCCTGGCTCATTGGTAATGATGATTTGATTTTCAAGTATTGCAAAGCCGTTAGCAGGAATATTGTTCCAATGGTAGTCAGTAGAAACCATTCCGCCTGCAACCACGGCATACGTATTCGAAACTCCAAGTAACAGAGAAGTACTTAAGGTGGTACGAATAATAAGATTGATTAAATTCATTGTTATATGCTCATATGATTATAAAAATTAAGACTTAGATTCTTAGTTTTACTTATGATTCTACAGTGATGAATACAATTTAGAATCACTATAAATAAATTTTATTTAAGTTTAACTAAACATTAAACATGTTGAAATGTTATAACATAACAATTATGATTTAGTTACATCAAAAATCAAGATCATTCATTGATTGCAATAAGCGATCAAATGATGTGGTTGAACATGAAAACGAGTAACTCACCATGAATATTGATTCTTCACAACCGTATAAATTACCTGTCACTGTGCTATCTGGATTTCTTGGTGCAGGAAAAACCACACTTTTAAATCATATTTTAAATAATAGAGAAGGAAAACGTGTCGCAGTAATTGTGAACGATATGTCAGAAGTCAATATTGATGCGGCTTTAGTCAGAGAAGGTGGGGCGGAATTATCACGAACGGAAGAAAAACTCGTTGAAATGAGTAATGGATGTATTTGCTGTACTTTGAGAGAAGATTTATTAGTAGAAGTAAGACGATTAGCGGAAGAGAAAAAATTTGATCAACTCGTCATTGAATCTACCGGAATATCAGAGCCTCTACCTGTAGCCGAAACATTTACGTTTGAAGATGAAGACGGCGTATCTCTAAATGAGTACGCTCGTTTAGATACCATGGTGACCGTAGTCGATGCATTCAATTTTTTACGTGATTATCGTTCATATGATCTTCTTCATGATCGTGGCGAATCACTTGGAGAATTTGACCAACGTACTGTTGTGGATTTACTGATAGATCAAATCGAATTTTGTGATGTTATTATTCTAAACAAAACTGATTTAATCGATGAGCATCAGAAGTCCCAGCTTTATGCGATTCTCAAAAAGCTTAACCCTAGAGCAAAAATTGAGTCATCTACATTTGGTCAGGTTGAACTCGATAAAATACTCAACACACAGCTTTTTAATTTTGATGAAGCCTCACAAGCACCTGGTTGGTTAAAAGAGTTGAGAGGAGAGCATAAGCCTGAAACTGAAGAATATGGAATCGAAAGTTTCGTATATAGAGCAAGAAGACCCTTTCACCCACAACGTTTTTACAATTTTATCCATTCAGAATGGAAAGGTGTTATACGCTCAAAAGGATTTTTTTGGCTTGCTGCGGAACCAACAATGGCTATGGCTTGGTCACAAGCTGGAGGTATGGCTCGGCATGGTCAAGCAGGATATTGGTGGGCTTCGGTACCACAAGAGGAATGGCCACAAGATACGCAATCTATTCAGGAAATTGAATCGAGTTGGCATCCAGAAACGGGTGATGCCAGACAGGAAATTGTTTTAATTGGACAAGAGATGGATAAAGAGCAATTAATCCAAAATTTTGATCAATGTTTACTTACTGATTCGGAGATGAGTTTAGGACCAATCGTTTGGTGTAATTTCTTTAATCCATTTGAAGCTGAAAAAGAATTACTCGCCTAAATTGAGCAAGGAATTCCTTAACAAATTAAGAGTAATCTGAGTTCTCCTGCATTTTCTTTTGGAGCACGGTGAACACAAGGAAGTACTTTCTGATCAGGATGATCTACAGCCAAACGCCAGAGATGACCGATTCCTAAATTTAAAGGTGTTGCACCATTTTTAGGTTGATAGTGAAGATCCATATAGGTCTCTTTAAGAAAATCCTCAAACTCATGGTCTTCGCCATCAAACAATGATTTAATTTTTTGACGGATTTCTGGAATATGAATTTTTTGTTCAACCTCATCATTGGAAATAATATCGCTAGCCGCCCCGTAATAGGTACATAGATATGTATCCGTTGCTAATGGCGATCGATCTACATGAAAAGAATATACATCAGTGCTGATAAAATCCAATTCTTCATCACGCTGATATTCTTTGATTAAGTTTAAAGACGGCGATGCACCCAATTCGGTGAGCAACATTATATCATTAATAATAACGTCTCTCGCTTTGCTTGCAGAGTCTGAAAGTTTGAGTTGCTCTAATTGTGCGATGGAAATTTCAGTAATATCTTCTATGAGTGTAAGTTTTTCAACGATTTCTTTGAAATTGTAATCTAAATGCCTATACCAACATAAAGCATTGACATGGTCTTCAAAAACTTCATTCGCTAATGCTTGGAAAGTATTCACCAATTTGGCTTGAGGATATGAGTGAATGAGTTCGAGCATATGATCTAAAACTTTTTAAAAACATATTATAGCTTTTAGCTCTAGACTTGATAAGACTGGATTTAGATGATTGATCGTCGTTCAATGTAGTAGGAGAGTGGGGCTTCCACCCATAACTACACGATGTGAACAAAAACGATAGATACTCATTAAGGCTATTCTACAATTGGGTATAAAAAGTTAAACATATCTTAAGTTTTTTGTTGGCTAGAATTTCTGTTTAGCTTTTTGACGGAGAACATACAAATATAAGCTTTCTACTTTTTCACGTGCCCATGGTGTAGTCCGCAGGAATCGTAAAGATGATTTAACACTTGGATCGATGCAAAAACAACGAATTTCAATTTTACGACTTAATCCTTCAAATCCTCCGTAGTAATCCAATAACTCATCTAAAATGTCAGCGAGTTTTTTGCCATGTAAAGGGTCATTGGATGTGTTCATAATTGATCAACTAAATTGTGTAAGATGAGCATTATAACCTGAGCTAGACAAAAATTGAGAACGTTGCTTTCTATACTCAATGGTCCATCAAAAATGACAGATTGTGTTTTGGTTTTTCATTTAGTCGCTAATATCGTTACTTAATATAGCCTCACCCATGCCAGGATGTTTGTAAACCTACTAAATCTACAAAAAGATAATTTAAATATACGACAATGTTTTAAGTTTCTAATTATAAAGATAATTCAGTAATTTAAAAATTGAATAAAAAAATAACCAGTTCGTGTAAAAACACAGATACTCATAGTTTGACTGCGAAAGAAGGACTTCAACCCCCGATTTATAATATGCGGGTAATAAATTCACAATAGGCATCTTAACAATGAGCTTTCACAAGATTTAAAGGTCATAGACACGCAGACCTGCGTTAGGCTTAGACAAATACACAAGTTTAGTAGCGGTCTAATTTCTGCATAACTTATATTATGTTTCTTGGGATACACTTGACGGGAAGATTATTTATTATCGAAACCGTCAAGTGCAGCACCAACTGCAAGTAATGTTTAGGGTGCTGTCCCTAGATATCCTATTTAACATAAAATGAAGTTGCGACTTCAGAATGACTACTTATCAATAATTTCCAAAATTTGCTCTTTTGATAACTCATATTCTTTATCGAATTTTTCCCACTTTTGTAGCATTTCTTGGTATTTACGAATCATTGGGCAGTGTTAATTTAAGTTACCTTTTTCAATAACTTCACAAAAGCGACCATCTTCACTAAGTGCTTCCGCAAAATACATCAGTGAACCTTCATTATTACCATCAAAACCTTTAAAAATAACATCTTTTTCTTTTATATCACTCTTATCATCTAATTCTTCATAGCTAGATAAAAGTGCTCTATGCAATGAGAGTACGTTTACAACAAATTCAGCATTTTCATTGTCTAAGTCATCATCAATATATTCGAAAATTTGTTCATATAGCCATTTGTGACCATCTCTTAACTGTTTTGCAGTTCTAAGAAATTTTACAGTGTCATACTCATTATCAGTTTGTTGGCTCAAAATTTCATATTGATTCGCAAGAATTAGACGTTCTACATTTGTTAACGTTGTTGATCTTGACATTTTTTTGTCCTATGGGGTAATTATTAAATGTATATTGGTGTTTTTTATTTATTTTTCTAATTTTTATTTATTTATTTTTGAGTTTTTATGGATACTGCATTTGATAAAGATGGTCACCTTGTTAACGGTGAAGATTTATGGGAATTGAATGGTGATGTTGATAGGGATGGTTATTATTGTATTGGATGTGGTGTGAATGTTACACCTGCATCATACGATAAAGAGTTTAATGTTCAGCGACCGCATTTCAGAGAACATCGTAGCCATCCTCATAAAATTGATTGTGATGTAATTGGTGAAAAAGAATCTAAAAGTAATGGTAGAAAACGAAAAGTTTTTAATCCGAATGAAACTTTGCCAAGTTTCATTCCCACAATTTTAAAGCTCATAGATACTAATTCTAAAACAGATGGAACAGGAATAAGCAATTCTCAAAATATTTCTTCTGGTGTGGAAAAGGGAATTGATTCAGAAAATGAAAGAGTTGTTAGGCGGTCAGGAGGGGTAGTACAGTCTATACGTAGACTATGTTCTGTATATATAGACTATCCTTTTGATCGTGAAATACCATTAAAAATACCTAATAATGAATTATCGACTTATAAGGATTTATTCAAAAAAATACCTAGTGATTTTAAAATAGCTGATACCTCAAAAATACTTATGTGTCAGATGCGTTTTACTAGATTAGAAGTTACAGAAAATGAAATACGTATTGAGTTATCTCAAGGTTTTTGGAGTTATGATGATAAAATACAGAAAAAACGTGTAACTAAACATTCATTTCTAATTATTGATATTAGTAATTGGAGTAAAAATAGAAAAACAGTTATTACTAAAGAGTTAGATTTTGTCCGTCGTGAAGGGATCAACGCTTATAGTAAGAATAATAAAACGAAACTAAAAAGTTGGGTATTTTTTATTGGCTCTCAAGATTTAGATGATCCTAGTATTTATCGTGTCAGTGATCATCGACTTATTTGTGCTATGTCTGCTGACAATATAATATAAAAAAAGAGTCCACATTATCTAATAGTGGGCGCTAGTCTTAAATTTAGAATAAAAAGGGCTGTTAATCCTCTTAACCCAAAACTTATTATTGGTATTTTACAGCTTCTTTTGGCTTTAGATTCTTCAAGTAATATTTAATCAGAGCATGTATTACATCTGATTCTTTCATCAAAACTTATTTCTCAATGACGAATTTCATCGAAGATTCTTTAATGCCGAATGCTTAGCCATCACAAACTATATAAACCAATGTTAAGGGTTGTTGTTCCAGATATTCTATTTAACATAATATACATTATGCGAAATTATGGAGAATCAATCTCTGGTCAATCGACAAATCAATATTTCATGTGTATACATATGCTTAGTCAATTTTAAAGAAAATCGATTATGGATAATCAAAAAAGAATTCATGCTTTCACGGATGATATATTAGGTACAAGTGATGCGATTGAGCTCTCAAACAGAATTCAATCTAAAGACATCTCAATTGATGAAGTTTTAAGAGCTACGATTGAACGCGCAAAATTCGTAAATCCTCTGCTAAATGCAATTGAATTCGAAAACTTCGAACAATTACTTAAATCGCCTACTTTTAAACCAAATCAGATTTTTTCTGCAATCCCTACATTTATTAAGGATAATTTGGATCTTATTGGTTTTCCTACGCAACAAGGATCAACATCGTTCAAATCCAAGGAAAAGATCAAAAACTCTAAAATTACTCAACAAATGTTAGATACAGGCTTAATTGCACTGGGTAAATCCAAAATGCCTGAATTTGGCTTAAATGCTTCAACAGAATTTAAGTCTGGGGATTACACACGCAATCCTTGGCATACTGATTATTCGTGTGGAGCTTCTTCAGGTGGAGCTGCGGCACTCGTTGCATCAGGCGTAGTACCAATTGCACATGCAAATGATGGTGGTGGTTCGATACGAATTCCTGCAGCAAATTGCGGTTTAGTCGGTTTAAAGCCGACACGTGGTCGTTGGCATCCAAATGAAGGTTCGCAGTATTTACCAATTGACCTTGTTTCAGATGGTGTTTTAACACGTTCTGTGCGTGATACCGCGTTTTTCTTTGCTGAAATGGAAAAACAATATAAGCCAAAAAAATTAACCGAAATTGGCTTAATCCAGCATCCATCCAGCAAACCTTTACGGATTGGTCTTGTTTATGATTCATTGCAAACCAATACTGATGCTGAGACGCGTCAAACTGTTGAGTCTACTGCTCAATTACTCAGGAATTTAGGTCATCATATTGAAGAATTTTCACTTCCTATTTCAGATTCGTTTGTAGATGATTTCAGCCACTATTGGGGTTTTTTATCATTTATGATTCAACAGTTTGGAAAACCGCTACTTGGCAAAGATTTTAACGTGAATGAGTTAGATCATCTAACAGTTGGGCTTGCAAACTTGTACAAGAAAAATTTCTATAAAACCCCTTTATTTTTATACCGTTTAAAGCAAATCCAGCGCATCTATCAACAAATCTTCCAACAATATGATGTCATCCTTTCGCCAGTTTTAGCGCATGTTTCGCCTCAAATTGGATATCTTTCACCTCAACTCGAATTTGATGTTTTATTTGAGCGTTTAAGGAATTATGTGGCATTCACACCTATTCAAAATATCGCTGGAGCGCCTGCGATATCATTACCAATGGGTATGACCAAATTAGATTCAAGACCGATAGGTATTCAGCTTTCTGCTGATTTGGGACAAGAACGTTTACTGATAGATCTCGCTTATCAGCTTGAACAGATACAACCTTTTAAAAAAATATACGATTAAATTCATACACTAAGGATCATTAATCAAATTCTTGATGATCCTTATCAACAATACTCAGTGCTTGTTTATCACTTTTTATGCATAATATATACATAAATGTGATTTAGAGATTTGTATGGATTTAACGAAGCATTCTGTGGAACGAATCATCCCAGCTTGGAAATGGTTAAAAAAATACAATACTCAAGATTTTAAATCTGATCTCCTTGCATCTGTGATCGTACTTGCAATGCTTGTACCACAAGGCATGGCATATGCCATGATTGCAGGCTTACCTCCAATTATGGGGTTATATGCCAGTATTATCCCTATGATTGCTTATGCATTGATTGGAGGGAGTACTACCCTTTCAATTGGTCCAGTTGCATTAATCTCCATGATGACTTTTGCCACGCTACAGCCATTATATGAAGTGGGTTCACCAGTCTATATCCAAGCTGCCTATTTGCTAGCAGTAATGGTTGGCATAATTTCATTTTTATTGGGACTGTTTAGATTTGGTTTTTTGATTCGTCTCATAAGCCATCCTGTGATTAAGAGTTTTATCATTGCTTCTGCCGTCTTAATTGCGTTAGGTCAAATAAAATTTATTCTTAATATTCCATTGCAATCCAGCAATTTAATCGAATTTTTTGCAAGTTTGGCTCAATACATTTCTTTATATGATTTGGCCAGCTTATCTTTGGGTTTAGCTTCAATTTTAGCGCTCATTTATTTACCTCAATTACTTAAAATTTCAGCATTTTCAAATCATCAAAAATTAATGCAATTTGTACAAAAAGCATTACCGTTATGCTTAGTGCTATTTTCAATCTTACTGGTTCAATCCTTTAATTTAACTGCCTATGGAATTAAGACAGTAGGTGAAATTCCAAGTGGATTACCCCCTATTCAAATGCCGTACTGGACATGGGACATGGTGAAAATACTGCTTCCTGGTGCAGCAATGATCGCTATGGTGAGTTTCGTTGAATCTATTTCGATCGCGCAAGCTACGGCTTTTCAATCACGTAGCAATTTGAACAGTAATCAAGAGCTTGTTGCACTCGGTGTTGCAAATTTTGGCGCTGGAATCAGTGGCGCATTTCCTGTCACTGGTAGCTTATCACGTACAGTGGTCAATGCTGATGCTGGTGCTAAAACACCTATGGCTGGCGTTTTATCCTCCCTACTTATTATTGTGGTCAGTCTATATTTTACAAGCCTATTTGAATATTTACCTTTAGGAGTATTGGCTGCAACAATCATTGTGTCGATATGGAAACTTGTTGAAATTAAACCCTTTATAGAGGCTTGGAAATATTCCAAAGCAGATGGTTTGGCAATGGCTCTTACATTTTTAGGGGTGCTGTGTGTAGATATTACAACAGGCTTAATGGTGGGTATTATTTCAACATTTGTGTTGCTGTTATGGAGAATTAGTCGTCCACATATTGCAGTGATTGGTCTCGTTGAAGGTACGCAGCATTTTAGAAATATTTCAAGACACCAGGTTATTACCAGTAAAAGGCTCGTTTCGGTGAGAATTGATGAAAATTTGAGTTTTCTCAATGCAAACACCCTGAAGGAATTTATTATTTCAGAAGTTAGCCAACATGATGAGCTTCAACATGTTGTCATTAACTGTTCCAGTATCAGTAATATTGACTACTCAGCTTTAGAGACTCTTGAGGAAATGAATTCTGAGTTATCTAAACTCAATATTCAACTACACTTAAGCGAAGTCAAAGGTCCTGTTATGGATCGCTTAAATTCAACCAACTGGATACAACATCTGACAGGTAAAATATACCTCACTCATTTCCAAGCAGTATATGAATTAGACCCGCATTTCAGCCAAAATAAATCATCTTTTGCATAAGAATTTGATATTCTTAAGTAAGAATTATCAAAAAAAATCCAGTGATTTGATTCACTTAATTTTTATTATGAATAAGTTTTATATTTAAAATCATTTTTAAGTATAGAATACCCGACTTATTTATCCGATTTTAAGCCAGACTCGGCATTATTAGGTTCAGTTATGTTCACTGCTCTAGCACGTTTGAGTTTAGTCACCAAAATCATTATCGCCATTATTCTTGGCGTTTTGGTGGCTATATTTTTTCCTCAAGTTGCACCACAATTAAGCTTGCTGGGTGATTTATTTATTAAAGCCCTTAAATCTGTTGCACCAATTCTTGTTTTTGTTTTGGTCCTTTCTTCGATTGCAAACTTTAAAGTTGGTGATAGCAGCAGTGCGAAAATCAAACCCATTATGATGATGTATGCCGTAGGTATGTTTTTATCTGCGTTAACTGCTGTCATTGTGAGTAATCTATTTCCAAGCACTCTTTTCTTAGATGTCGCTGCGCAAGCTGATTTACAACCACCTGGCAGCTTGACTGAAATTCTTAAAAATTTATTACTCAGTTTTGTTGCGAATCCTATCGTTGCATTAAGTGAAGCAAACTTTATTGGGATTTTGGGTTGGGCTGTTGCACTGGGTATAGCATTTCGTCATGCCACAGACACCACAAAACAGTGTCTGACGGATGCTGCGAATGCCGTGAATCACGTGATTCGTCTTGTCATCAGTTTTGCACCTTTCGGTATTTTTGGACTTGTTGCGGTTACTTTTGCAGATGCAGGTCTTAAAACCTTAGCAAGTTATGCACAATTATTGTCTGTTCTATTAGGGACTATGTTCTTTGTTGCACTTGTAATTAACCCAATTATGGTGGCATTTGTTATGCGTTCAAATCCTTATCCATTGGTTATTCAATGTCTACGTGAAAGTGGGATCACCGCATTTTTCACCCGTAGTTCAGCAGCAAATATTCCGGTGAACTTGGATCTTGCCAAGCGTTTGGGCGTGAATGAATCGACAGCGAGTGTAGCAATCCCTTTGGGTGCTGCAATTAATATGGCGGGCGCATCAGTAACGATTACCGTATTAACATTAGCAGCGGTGAATACACTTGGTATTTCTGTTGACTTTACCACGATGCTTGTTCTTTCTGTTGTTGCTACAGTTTCTGCTTGCGGGGCTTCTGGTGTAGCAGGTGGTTCACTGTTATTGATTCCTGTCGCTTGTGGGCTCTTCAATATCTCACCTGATGTGGCTATGCAAGTTGTAGCCATCGGTATGGTGATCAGTGTTCTACAAGATTCAACTGAAACAGCACTCAACTCATCTACAGATGTATTGTTTACTGCTGCGGTTGATCGCGCTCCTTCAAAATAATATATTCATGGCATAAACTTTTAGAATGAAAGATATGCCATTTCAATTCCTTCCAAACTGGGTACAATTTGGGGCTTTCATGCTTGCAGTAAATGCAGGCATGATCAACGTTTTGGGTCTCATTTCTCTATTACATCAGTCAGTTTCACATATGACAGGCAATGCAAGTCTGCTTGCGATCGGTATTATTGACCATGATTTCAAAGCTGTATTTTTTCTGATTCTTATTATCCTGAGTTATGTTTTAGGCTCTAGTTTTAGCGGTCTGATATTGGGGAATAGTCAATTTAAACTCGGACGCAGATATGGTCTACCATTGAGTTTAGTGACTTTTTTTATTCTGCTCTGTTGGGTATTTATTCCCTATTATCCTCGTTATGCACTGCTATGGGCATGTTGTGCGATGGGTGTACAAAATGCCATGGTAAGTCATTATAAAGGTGCGATTATTCGCACGACTCACCTTTCTGGTGTCTTAACCGATCTTGGTTTAGCATTTGGATATTTTGTAAGAGGTCTTACAACGGAATCCAGAAAAGTTATTTTGCATTTAGTGATTTTATTTGGTTTTATTATTGGCAGTACTGTTGCGGCATTCAGCTATCCTTATTTACAATTAGAAGCGTTTTTAATTCCTGCAGGTTTAAGTTTTTTACTGACCCTGATCTATTGGATTTTATATTTCCATCATTGTTATTTTCAAAAATCGTAGTTGGTATTACTCATGGTAAAAAATGCCTTGCAAGCACAATTGCTCAAAGCTGGTTTAGTCGATCAAAAAAAGGCTAAAAAACTTTCTAAACAAGCTGTGCATGAGCAACGCACGGGTCAAAGCAATGAAGCTGAAATTAAAGCTAAAATTGAACAAGATTTAAAGCAAAAATTAGAAAAAGATCAGAATCTTAATCTTGAAATCAAACGCCAGCAAGATGAGAAAGCATTGCGTGCAGCAGTAGTGCAAATGATTGGTCAGCATAAAATCAAGGATATTGATGGTGAAATCAGCTACCAGTTCGTTGATGTAAATAAAATCAAGAAAATTTATATTAATCAACAAGTTTACAATGCACTCGTGGCAGGCACGTTAGTTATCGCCAAAGATCAAGCAGGTTATGCTGTTCTACCAAGAGCGTTATCTGAGCGGATTAATGAAAAAGTCGAAGGATTTATTATTGTGAATAATGCTGAGAAAAATGAGGCTATTACAGATGAGGAAGATCCATATGCAGCTTATGTTATTCCAGATGATTTAATGTGGTGAATTCCTCAAAAGCCTAATTTATTAGGCTTTTTTACCCTTAATGTGTGATTCAGATTGCGGTGTAGCAGCTATAAATTCACGATTAAAGATGCTTTGAAGTTATATTGCTTTTTCTAACCAACACTAGATGAATCTGTCAAATTTCGGCGCTCTTATTCTATTCTCTGATTTGTTTTTCAATCGATGTTGTTTTGGAGAGCTTTAAAAAAATAATGGATTGATTTTCTCACATTATTTTTTCATTTTATAAATGCTGAAAATGCACAAGTTCAATAATGCTTCTTTGAGGAGCTTTCGCAAAAAGCAATGAACACAGAGAGATCGATATAAAAAAGATTAAATTAGATTTAAACATGGGTTTTATAATTTGAAAATGTAATGACGATAATCTACGAAATTTTATAGTGTGCCTTACTTCACTTTAATTTTATTGAAAATAGAAGTTCATAAAATGTATTTAGTAATTTATTTAATCTATTCTGTTTGATAAACGTTAACTCTAATAAATTTAATAACTTAAACCATTAAGCTAATGCCAATTCATTTAGAGGTGATCAAGTTGGACAGATTAAATTTTGTAACTCAAATCCAAGAATGGTCAGATCAATTTCCTTGGTTAGAGATGTTGACCTCTCTGAGCATTCTTATTCTCATTGCATTTATCGCAAATTTTATTGCTAAACAAGTGGTCGTCCGTGGTATTCGCAAAATTATTAGCAAACTACGTTTTAGTTATAGTGATGTCTTAGCGGAACATAGCGTTATTCGAAGAATTGCAAACATTGTCCCAGCATTGGTGATTATGAATGGAATTGTGACGGTTCCTCACCTGTCTGAAAAAGTCATTACATTGATTCAGATGTTTGCACAAGCCTTCATTTTCTTAACCATTGCCTTGGCAATTAGTCAGCTTCTCACCATTTTTAATATTATTTATCAACGTAATCCTAAATCTCACAATAAGCCAATTAAGGGTTATTTACAGTTAGTTAAACTCATTATTTTTGTTGTTTGTGCACTGATGGTAATAGGAACATTTCTTAAAAAAGATGTTTTCACGCTATTGGCAGGTTTCGGGGCAATGGCAGCAGTGCTCATGCTGGTTTTCCAAAATACAATTCTATCTCTAGTGGCTTCAGTTCAAATCTCTTCATATGACATGGTTCGGATTGGTGATTGGATTGAAATGCCAACCTTAAATGCGGATGGCGATGTCATTGATATGTCATTACATACGGTGACCGTACAAAACTTTGATAAGACCTATACCACTATTCCGACCAATCGTTTGGTGACAGATACTTTTAAGAACTGGCGAGGTATGCAAGAGCAAGGTGTTCGTCGTATTAAACGTGCACTCTATATCGATCAAAATAGTGTTCACTTCTTATCTGCAATGGAATACAGCAAACTTAAAGAATTTCTGATTTTAGAAAAATATCTGGATGAGAAACAAACTGAGTTAAAAAACTTTAATCAGCAATACGCAAATAATGGGGTCAATAACCAACGTCGTTTAACCAATTTAGGAACATTCCGCGCATATATTGAATACTATTTAAAAAATCATCCAGGTATTGCACAAAATCAGTCCTTAATCGTTCGTCAATTACAACCGACAGGTGAAGGTTTGCCTATAGAAATTTATGCTTTTACAAATACGACAGCATGGGTGGCTTATGAGGCGATCCAATCCGATATTTTTGATCATCTTTTGGCGATTCTTCCTGAGTTTGGATTAAAAATATTCCAGATTCCTTCTGGGAATGATTTCAAGATTCCTCAAGACACAGTAAACTGAGTTTTGATTAGATGAATTAAGATTAGTCGTATGCTGCAGTGGTTTGAAAGACTCGTTGATCCATATCCATCCAAAGATTTAAATCAGCCCTTGCCGAAGAAATTTTTTCCATTTGTTTGGCAAGCAGCATCAGGAGTTAAGCGTTATCTCCTGGCGTTGGTGTTATTTACTGCAGCAACAGCTTCATTTGAAGCTATTTTCTTCTCTCAAATTGGTCATTTAGTTGATTGGTTATCCGCATCGACGCCTGAAAATTTTCTCGAAAATAACCAAACAAATCTAATGATTTTATCTGGTTTTCTACTGGCTAATATTTTCTTTGCAAGTTTGCAATCAATCATAAGGCATCAGATATTATTCAGCAGCTTTCCAATGCGCTTGCGTTGGCGTTTTCACAATTTATTACTTCTTCAAGGCTTGGACTTTTTTCACAATGATTTTGCAGGTCGATTGTCAGCTAAAGTCATGCAAACTTCACTTGCTGTTCGTGAATTTTGGGTAATTTTGGGGGATATCGTTACTTATGTGGTGATTTATTTTATTACCATCAGTGTGGTTTTAGGAAACGTCTCCCCTCTACTCCTTATTCCCCTGATGGCATGGTTGATTTTATTCATTGGCGCGGCATCCTTCTTTATCCCGCGACTTGGAAAAATTTCAAAAAAGCAGGCTGATGCACGCGCGGTGATGACTGGTCGTGTGACTGATGCTTATACAAATATACAAACAGTAAAATTGTTTGCACATGCTGGTCGTGAAAGCCAATATGCCAAAGAGTCTATGCAACTTTTTATGAAGACGGTGTATACCCAGATGCGTCTGGGAACTGCTTATGAAATTAGCATTAATCTACTGACCGCAATTTTATTCTTTGGCGTTTTAGGTACAGCAGTTTGGCTTTGGTTTATTGGTGAAGCAAACATCGGTGTGATCGCCGCAACGACAGCCATGATTTTAAAGCTGAATAGTATGGCTTCTTTTATGATGTGGCAAACTTCAGCCTTATTTGAAAATATTGGTACCATCCAAGATGGGATGACCACGCTAGCAAAACCAATAGCAATTCAAGACAAAGAAGCTGCACTGCCACTCGAGGTACACTCTGGTGCGATTAAATTTGATAATGTGAGCTTTGCATATAATCAAAAAAATGTTATTAATCACTTGAATTTAGAAATTAAACCGGGTGAAAAAATTGGAATTGTCGGTCGGTCTGGTGCTGGAAAATCGACACTGATCCAACTACTACTTCATTTTTATCAAACCCAACAAGGTAAAATTTATATCGATGGCCAAGCGATTGATGAAGTCACCCAAGATAGTTTAAGAAAAAACATTGCTCTCGTGACGCAGGATACTTCTTTGCTGCATCGAAGTGTTGCTGAGAATATTAAATATGGTCGACCTGAAGCGACTGATGAAGAAATGTATGAAGCTGTCCGTAAAGCTCGAGCAGAAGAGTTTATCCCTCAGCTTACAGATCTACGTGGTCAGACAGGATATGACGCTTATGTGGGTGAACGTGGTGTAAAATTATCTGGTGGGCAAAGACAGCGTATAGCAATTGCACGGGTATTCCTAAAAGATGCTCCAATTTTGATTTTAGATGAAGCAACCAGCGCACTCGATTCAGAAGTGGAGGCTGCGATTCAGGCAAGCCTTGATGACTTGATGGAAGGTAAAACGGTAATTGCAATTGCACACCGCCTTTCAACAATTGCTCAAATGGATCGATTAATTGTTTTGGATCAAGGAAATATCGTAGAACAAGGATCTCACGATGAGCTGATCCAACAGAATGGAATTTATGCCCAACTTTGGCAACGCCAAACGGGTGGATTTTTAGTTGAACAAAAAGTGAAAGACAAGGAATTAGACGAAGATGCTTTATCTTGATGATTTAAAAGTGGGTGATCAGTTTAAAAGTCGTGAATATGAGTTAACACTCGAAGAAATTAAAGAATTTGCACAAAAATACGACCCTCAAGTCTTTCATACTGATGAAGAGGCTGCTAAAGATCATCCTATTTTTCAAGGTATCGCAGCCAGTGGTTGGCAAACTTCAGCCATTACCATGCGTCTCTGGACTGAATGTTTTCCAATTGCCAAGGGGCTTATCGGTTCAGAGTCAAGCTTAAGATGGCCAAAACCAGCTCGTGCAGGTGATCGTTTGCATGTGGAAGTTGAAATTGTTGCTATCAATCCTTCAAAAACAAAGCTAGATCGTGGAATTGTGAGTTATGTCACACAAACAAAAAATCAGCATGGTGATGTTTTGTTGATTTCAACCACAAAAATTGTCGTTTTTAAGGCTTAAACATCGGTTTCACACTAGATTTGTCCGACAAAATTGGTATTTTCTATCTGGAATTTATGTCAGTATTATTTTCACCAAAAATTATGAAAAAAATTGTGTAAAGCAATGGATCGCACATGAAAACAGTTTCAGTTCGCCCAGATTTAGGCATTCCAGGTGTTTACGGACTCTTACTTTTAGATGTTGTTTCTCGTTGGGGTTATAGTGCTGAGTCGCTATTCGCTCCCTTTGGATTCACCAACGAGCAACTTGCCGATCCTGAATTTAGAATTCCACTACATGTAGCGAATGAGATGATTATTCTCGCGCGCAAAATGACAGGTGAAAGTTCTCTTGGTTATCATCTTGGTAACCAAATGCGGATTTCTATCCATGGTTTTATTGGCTATGCCATTATGACCTCGAATGAGATTACTGATGCACTTATTTTAGCCAATCGCTTTATACAACTGCGTATGCCTTTTCTGCAATTTCATTTCTCGACATTTACAGAACAAGTTTCTTTGCAGTTACAATGTGATATTGATCTTGAACCGCTGAGAACTGAAATTGTCATGGCTTTGACTTTTGGTGTCATTACCATGGCAAAAGCACTGACAGGCATTAATGATTTGTATGGCGAAATTAATTTTGACTTCCCGAAACCTGAAGGCTTTGACAAATACATCAGTCGTCTACATCCCAAAACGATTATTCATTTTGACCAGACTCATTTTCTTGCCAGTTTCGATAAAAGTTATTTAGGCTTGAAGATGGTTAACGCAGATCCGATTGCCAGTCAAATTGCAATTAATCAGTGCGAAGCAGAACTATCAGAGCTGGGCGAACGCCGTCGAATTTCAATGCGTGTTCGCGATATTTTGACACATTCTGAACAACACTATTTAAGTATTGAAAATGTGGCAGATCGCTTGCATATGTCTGATCGTACACTGAAACGTCAGTTGGCTGCAGAAGGAACTTCTTTTTCAACCTTAGTGGATGAAGTTCGATATCGTCATGCAACCTCCCTACTGTCACGTACTGACTATTCACTTGAACAAATCGCAGATGAACTCGGTTATTCAGATGTTGCGAATTTCAGTCGTGCATTTAAACGTTGGAGTGGTCGAAGTCCAAGCAGTTGGCGTAAAGATCCATATTTATAGAACTTTCGTTTTTAAATAAAACACTGTATAACACAAGAAAATTTTTCAAATCGAATTGAGGAGTCGTGATGAATCATCCTTCAGAGCTTAAATATGCTCGCACACACGAATGGGTACGTATTGAAGGTGATCTCGTTGTTACTGGGATCTCAGATCACGCACAAGATGCATTGGGTGATCTTGTCTATGTAGAAGCACCTGAAGTAGGTCGTGAATTGACTGCTGGTGAACAAGCGGGTGTAGTTGAGTCTGTGAAAACAGCTTCTGATATTCATGCTCCTGTAAGTGGTGTAGTTGTAGAAATTAATGAAAATCTAGAAGATGATCCAGATTTTGTAAATGATGATCCCTATGGCAAAGGCTGGATCTACAAAATTAAACCATCTAATTTGGCAGATGTAGAACAACTTCTCTCAAATACAGATTATGAATCAGGTTTGTGATATTTATGACCAGTCTACGGACTGGTTTTTTATTTATACATTTTCGGATGAATGGCTCACTTTTTGCTGTAATTTTCATGTAATTTGATTATAATTAATTCAACTTCTCTCCCTACTTCATTGCTGACCAAAACCAAAAATAATTTTATTTGGCACAGATTGAAGCTTTTAATGGTTCAATATTTCAAGGTTGTCTATGTCTTCTATACATGCTGAGCATCTATGGAATAAATCTTTTATTCTGTGTCTAATTAATAACTTATTTATTTTCATCTTCTATTTTGCTCAGACAACGATATTGCCAATTTATATTCTTAATGATTTAAATGGTAATATTACCCAAGCTGGGCTTGCACTGACTTTGTTTCTAGCTTCATCGATCGCAATACGACCGTTTACCGGTCTCATTATCGAGAAGATTGGGCTTAAAAAAGCACTTTATATCTCTGAGTCATTTTTTGTACTGCTCTCTTTCGCTTATATCTTTGCTGATAATCTAACCCTATTACTGGTCATTCGGTTACTACAAGGAATTTGGTTCAGTATTTTGACCACTGCCATGATACCAATCGTCAATGACTTCATTCCAAATCAGCGTAAAGGTGAAGGCATGGGCTATTTTGTCATGTCAGTCAATCTTGCCATTGTACTAGGACCCATGTTGGGCTTGATTCTCATTCAACCATGGGGATATATTCCAGTGGCTACACTTTTAGCTGCAATTGTTTTTATTGGTTATTTGTTCTGCTTTTTGATTCCGATCCAGACACAATTTCAAACTGTTAAGCGCAAAACAAAAATTAGTGTTCATGATTTTGTTGAGATTAAAGCTTTACCTGTTGCGATGATGGCGATGCTCATCTCATTTTCTTATGCAAGTATCATGTCTTTTATCTCGACATATGCTGAATCAAAAAATTTATTGACCTATGCGAGCTTATTCTTTGCTGTTTTTGCAATTTCCATGATGCTTCTAAGACCCTTCACAGGAAAGTTATATGACTCTAAGGGTCCTGCCTACGTTGTCTATCCAGCGATTGTGAGCTTTAGCATTGGGCTATTCATTCTAAGCCAAATTCATTCTGCTTCCGGATTATTGATATCTGCTGTCTTTATTGGTATAGGCTTTGGGTCTGCTCAGCCATGTCTCCAAACGCAAGCCATTCAAGCTGTAGCACGTGAACGAGTTGGACATGCGAGTTCAACTTTTTACACCTTTTACGATATTGGCATCGCATTAGGTTCTTTTATTCTAGGTATTGTGATCACACACTATCAGTATTCGATTGCATATATATTATGCGCGATATTGACGCTATTAAGCTTGCTGTTTTACCGCTTCGTTGTTCAAACTAAAGTAAAAGTGGTCTAGAGAGCTAAAAATTTGTCCAAAAAAAGCCTTCAGATGAAGGCTTTTTTATTCAATTAGCTCTCTGCATCTTCATCAAACATACTGAAGGTTTGTGAAGAGGTTTCAGCATTCTCTCGGACGCGTGTACTTTTTAGCTTAATCTGTAGACGTAATTCATTTTTAGAGTCAGCATTACGAATGGCTTCATCATAACTGATCGCACCTTCGTTATATAAATCAAATAATGCTTGGTCAAATGTTTGCATACCAAGTTCTCGCGACTTGGTCATAATTTCTTTCAACTCATGAAAGTTACCTTTCAAAATCAAATCAGAAACTAAAGGTGTATTTAGCATGACTTCTACAGCAGCTCTACGTCCGACACCATCTTCAGTTCGAACTAAACGTTGAGAAATAATGGCTTTCATATTTGATGAAAGATCCATAAGCAACTGATTGCGCCGTTCTTCAGGGAAAAAGTTGATAATTCGATCCAAGGTTTGATTGGCATTATTCGAATGCAACGTGCCTAAGCACAGATGACCAGTCTCTGCAAAAGCGATCGCATGCTCCATGGTCTCCGTATCACGGATTTCGCCAATTAAAATTACATCTGGTGCCTGACGAAGTGTGTTTTTAAGCGCATTATGCCATGAGTGACAGTCCACTCCGACTTCTCGGTGAGTGACCATTGATTTTTTATGTTTATGCACGTATTCAACTGGATCTTCTACAGTAATGATGTGCCCTGCTGAGTTCTCATTACGGTAATCAATCATGGCAGCAAGTGAAGTAGATTTACCCGATCCAGTGCCACCAACCACTAGAATTAAACCTCGCTTTTCCATTACCACATCTTTCAATGTTTCTGGTAATTTCAACTTTTCAAAGTTTGGAATTTCAGAGGTAATGGTACGAATGACCATCCCTACATTAAGTTGCTGTTGAAAAACATTCACGCGAAAGCGCGATACATCTGGGACATTAATGGCAAAATTACATTCTAATTCACTCTCAAATTCTGCTCTTTGTTTTTCATTCATTAAGCTATAAGCGAATAGTTTTGTTTTTTCTGCAGTCAAAGCTTGAGAACTTAAAGGCTTCATTGAACCTTGATGTTTCATACTTGGAGGAAAATCAGCTGAAATAAATAAATCTGATCCCTCATGTTCAAAAACGCTTTTAAGCAATCTGAACATGAATTGCCGAGCTTCGCTAAGTAATTCATTACTGAACATTAATTTCCCCAAGTTATAAATATTAAATACTTAAAATACTAATAGAAATATAAGGTTATTTCAGCTGTTTCATCAAATATTTAATGCTTTAAACAAACATTCAAATCTTAAAGGCAAAAAAAAGAACCCATATTTCATGGGTTCTTTTTTATAAATTATATTAGGAGAGTTGTTGAGCAACATCCAAAATCAATTGCTCTGTACTTAACCAACCCAAGCATCCATCAGTCACTGATTGACCATAAGTCATGTGATCAGAAATTTTCTGATTGCCATCGACTAAAAAGCTTTCTAGCATGACGCCACGGACTTGTGTTTGAGGTCGTTCATTCACAATTTGCTTTAATACAGCAGGTTGATTCAATGGATTTTTAGCACTATTCCCATGGCTACAATCAATAATCAAAGCTGGTAATACATGGTTATTGTTTTCTTGAATCTTTTTAATTTCAGCGAATTGGTAATTTGTACCCTGATTCGATCCACGTAAGATCAAATGTGCGTGCGGATTACCCTTTGAAGATAAAATGCTTGGACCACCATCTTGACTTAAACCAAGAAATTGATGCGGTTGTGAAGCGGACTGAATGGCATCCAATGCAATTTGGATTGATCCATCTGTACCATTTTTGAACCCAATGCTATAAGGCATATGGCTAGATATTTCACGGTGAATTTGCGACTCGCTTGTTCTCGCCCCAATCGCGCCCCATGAAATCAAATCATCAAAATATCCTGTTGCCATTGGGCTTAAGATTTCTGTGGCCAACGGCAAACCCATTTCAGCAATTTGAATGAAGAGTGATCTAGACTGTTCAAGTCCTTTTTGCATATCTGCTGAACCATTTAAATCTGGATCATACAAGAAGCCTTTCCATCCTACAGTGGTGCGAGGTTTTTCAATATAAGTACGCATCACGATGAAAATCTGATCTTTGACTTGTTCTTGCAGTTGTTTTAATTTTTGTGCGTATTCGAGGGTTGCTTTAGGATCATGAATCGAACATGGACCAGTAATGACCAATAAACGTGGATCATGACCCGCTAAAATGTCTTGTATTGTTTGGCGATGTTGACGAATTTGAAGTGAAACTATCGGACTAACTGGTAAAGCTGATTTTAGTTCTAATGGTAAGCTTAATTTTTTTTCTAAAGTATGTTGAGCTGTGGTTATAAGCTGAGAATTAATTGCATTCATCTTGAATTCCTTTGGGCAGCAATTGCCCTATCTTTTATTTGAGCGTGAGGTGTCTATTGGCTGGGTTTTGTTCTTGACTAAAATAGAACCAATAACCGTTGCTAAAATAAAAAGTATTCAATGTTTTCATGAGATGCTCCTATATTTGTTGAGATGAAAAAAAACCTGATTGGTGTTGCCAATCAGGTATAAACTTGATGGGCAACATTTTTGTTGCCCGAACGCGTCTAGGCAACTAGATGTTAAATTGCCAAAAATAATAATAAGCGTTAGTAATCAAGTGTGTCGTTTTCATCAAATTATCTAAAATATAACCCTTAAAAGTAAAATACGCATAAATAGACTGATTGACAAGCAATTTATATAAAAAATATTGTTATATCAATCATAACTCAAATATATCAATGGTTTATTGCTTATCTGTAGGAAGCCAATCTTTTATAGCACATACTTGTTTGAGCATCAGTTGCTCAGCCTCAGACTTACAAATCGCTTGGCTAAATAAAAAGCCTTGACCATATGCACAGCCAACATCCTGAAGACTTAAGAGCTGTTGGCATGTTTCGACACCTTCTGCGATCACATCCAATGACAGAATAGGTCCGAGCTTAGCAATGCCCTCTACAATTGAATTGATTGACTTCTCCTCATTCATTCGATTCACAAAAGCATAATCAATCTTGAGACAGTCGACAGGATAATCTCTTAAATGCGTCATTGAAGAATGACCGGTTCCGAAATCATCCAATGAGATTCGAAGACCATAATTTTTGAGCTTTTGTAGTGCTCGAATCACAAATTCTATTCCACGCTCAGCCAGAATATGTTCTGTAATCTCAACCTCGATTAAATGAGCAGGAATTTGATGTCGTTCTAAACGTTGAATTAACAATTCTGCATAATTGTCACGCATGAATTCAACTGGAGAGGCATTAATTGAGATCGGTACAAGTTGAACGCCCTTAGACATCCAATCTGCCATGTCACTGAAAATCTTTTGATGCATGATTTCACTGATTTTACTAGCCAGCTCATAATCGTTAAACGCTTCTGAGATTGAAGCTGGATAATGAAGTTGCTGCTGTGTATCATGCCAACGCATCAAAGCCTCAAATCCGATTAGCTGACAGTTATCTAAGCGAACCTTAGGTTGATAATACGGTTCGATTAAATTGTCCTGTATGATATAGCGAGCAGTATCAAGTTGTTGCATCTTCTTTTCAGCAAGTGCAAACATTTCGTCATCATACATACGATACCCACCACGACCTTTTTCTTTAAGATCATTTAGAGCGGTATCCGCACATTTCATCAATCCGAATACATCTTGAGCATCTTTAGGATAAATGGCACATCCAATACTCATCCCACTATTAATCACTTTTCCTGCATAAGTAATGGGGGCAATATTTTGTTTAAGCACTTTCTGTGTAGTTTGATGTAATTCTTCTTCTGAGGTCATCCCTGAGACAATAATTGCAAATTCATCTCCACCTAAACGTGAAACAATACACTTGCGATCCAAACTCTTTTGCAGACGTTTAGATAAGACTTTAAGTAGATGATCTCCAGCAGGATGACCTAAAGTATCGTTAATGTTTTTAAAATGATCGAGATCAATAAACATCATACCAATAAGTGTTTTTTCACGATTTGCTTGTGAAATCGCCGCTTTTAATTTATTTTTGAAGGCACGACGATTCATCAGACCCGTCAGATCATCATATTCACTGCTGATTTTTAGTTTAGCTTCGGCAACACGTTGACGGGTAATATCACGTGATACACAGAGAATACTGGTCGTATTTCCTTGTTCATCATGCACAGGTGTTAAAATATTATCCCAATACATCACAGTATCGCCGTGTGTGCTCATCCCCGCAAAACGGGCATTCTTCCCTCGAGCTGCTGTTTTAATCGCTTTTGCCCCCTGTTCACGTACTTCAGGTGGTAACAGCGTTAACCAATCCATTCCAAATTTCTTAACACGCTCTTGACCCAGTAATGCCATGCATCCAGATTTGTTCATGTGTTCAAGCTTGCCATCTGGTGTGATAATTTTTATACAGTCTACGCTGACATCGAGCATATCTGTATTCGCACGCAAGGCCTCAGCAGTTTCACGCATTTTGATTGTACGATCATGGATATTTGTGCAACTTATCATCCAATTTTGCTGGTTGGATTGAATCACCTTAGGTTCAGCAAGCATTAAGAACCAAAGATATTCACCTGATTTATTTTTTATACGACACTCTTTTTCAAATTTCTGACCGTTTTTTTGAGCATCATTCCAAATCTGATAAAGATGTTCAGCATCATCAGGATGAACAAATTTAAGCCAGTCTACGTCACGTAAGATTTGCGTATCCGCACCGATATATTGTTTAAGTGCGAGATTACAATACCCTGAGTTGGTGTGACTGACCCAAATCAAATTGGGCAGTAAATCGAGTGCAAATTTAAAGTCATCTGACAGTGTTAGATGCAAAGGCACAGCTTTGGACTGTAAATGATCAGCTCTATTCAGATCCAGAATGCTCATAGTTCACCTATTCGAAAATAACAACCCATCAAAATGACGAATACAAAAATCAGCGTAAAAATTTAGAATTTAATTAATCAGTATTTAAATTTAGTTAATAATGATTATTAATCATCATTAATTTTAAAATACGTGATAATAATAACACTTAAATGGACTAAATTAATACAAATACCATTTCTGCATGATACATAATTTTTATCACTTGTGAATATTAAATAGACAAAATGCATAAAAAATAATGAAATACGACACAATAATGAATTTATTTGATAATTCGACATCTTAGAATTAAATAATTCCGATTTTAATTAAAAAAATACCTACTTATATTAAGTAGGTGTTGAATAATATAAAAATAATCTAAACTTATTATTAATTTATTATAAAAAATCTTTAATGTTTTTGATCACCTCACTTGGTTTTTCTGCATGTAACCAATGTCCAGTGCCATCAATCGTCACAAATTTAGCTTTAGGATATTGGAACCGAATAAGATCGTTATCACGCTCGAGATTAATATAATCGGATAATTCTCCTTTTAAAAACAAAGTTTCATTCGATTGTGGATTAAGACGTTCCCATGACAAAATCTGAAAATATTGTTGTTTAAGTGCATCTAAGTTGAATAGCCAATGTCCATTGCGGAAAGATTTGAGCAGAAATTGAATAACGCCAATTTCATTAATATATTTCTGCATCAACTCGGTTGCCTCCTTTCTTGAAACAACTTGAGCTTTTTGAACTTCTTCTAAAGCTTTGAAAATTTGATCATGATGAGATTTTTGATAAGCGACGGGTGCCATATCAAGTACAATCAACTTAACTACTCGATGTGGTACAAGGTTTGCTAAGTGCATGGCAACTTTCCCCCCCATCGAATGACCAATGATGTGAAATTGTTGCACATTCATATCATCTAAAGTTTCTACAACATCTTGCGCCATGAGTTGATAACTCATTTGATTAGAATGAGGTGATAAACCGTGATTACGCAAATCAATTTGGATGACATCATGCGTTTCCTGAAATGCTCTCGCGAGCATGCCGAGGTTCGATAAACTACCAAAAAGACCATGAATCAGAACAAGAGCAGGTTGACGTTGATTCGCATTTGATTTGGTGATCTCAGCATTTAGTCGCATATATATACTCAAATAGCTTTAAAAATGTGATTCAAATTCTAACAGTAGAGTTTGTATTTTGGTGTTAGTTTAATTTTTATTTATATAATTCAGTAAATTAAAGACAATCAAAAAAATTCGGTTATAAGTAAAAGTATTGAGTTTTATAAAAATTAGTCCTGTAATTCGATCTTGTGATCGTGCGGAAATTATATATATTATCCGATTAAACTTTTTACTTTGAACATTTTAGGAAATTTAGACCATGTTTCATCATGTAGATGCTTATGCAGGTGACCCTATTCTTTCACTTATGGAAGAATATAGTAAAGATGAGCGTACTCAAAAAGTGAATTTGAGTATTGGTCTATATTATAACGAAGACAGTATTGTACCTCAGTTAAATGCGGTCAAAGCTGCGTACAAAAATATTGAACCGAGCAACGATAAAGTTAAACTTTATTTACCAATGGATGGTTTGAAATCTTATAACGAAGCGACTCAAGCATTAGTTTTAGGTCCTGATAGTCAAGCACGTAAAGATGGTCGTGCTGTCACGATTCAGACACTTGGTGGCTCAGGAGCACTTAAAGTCGGTGCTGATTTTTTGAAAAAATATTTCCCTGAGTCAGATATCTGGGTAAGTCAGCCAACTTGGGATAACCATATCGCAATTTTTAATGGCGCTGGTATCCAATCTCATTTCTATCCTTATTTTGATGCTGAAACAAATGGCGTTAACGTTCCAGCAATGCTTGAGGAATTAAAAACACTAAAAGCAAAAAGTATTGTATTACTTCATCCTTGCTGCCATAACCCAACTGGTGCAGATTTAACGCCAGCAGAATGGGATCAAGTGATCGAAGTACTTAAGACGAATGATCTTATTCCATTCCTTGACATCGCTTACCAAGGTTTCGGTAAAGGTCTTGAAGAAGATGCATACCTTATTCGTGCTTTAGATAAATCAGGTATGAATTTCATTGTGAGTAATTCATTCTCAAAAATCTTCTCACTGTATGGTGAGCGTGTCGGCGGCTTAACATTTGTCTGTGATGATAAAGCTACTGCTCAAAAAGTGCTTGGACAATTAAAAGCAACTGTACGCCGTATTTATTCTAGTCCAGCAAGCACAGGTGCATTGTTGGTTGAAAACGTGTTAAACAACGCAGATCTAACTGCTCAATGGCAAGCTGAATTACAAGAAATGCGTGAACGTATTATTAAAATGCGTGAATTGTTAAATGCTAAATTGAGTGCGGCTCTGCCTGAACGTGACTTTAGCTATCTAGTAAAACAACAAGGTATGTTCAGTTATACAGGTTTGACTGGCGAACAAGTGGATATTTTGAAAGATAAATATGGTATTTATTTAGTCCGTAGTGGCCGTATGTGCGCAGCAGGATTAAACTTGAATAATATTGATTATGTGGCTGAATCAATTGCAGAAGTTTTGAAAGCTACCGCTTAAAAACAAAAAACGGGCATATCGCCCGTTTTTTATTGCCCAATTAAAAATGTACAACTGTACGGATTGATTTACCTTCGTGCATTAAGTCAAAGGCTTTATTAATGTCTTCTAGCCCCATAGTATGAGTAACAAAAGGTTCTAATTGAATGTCACCCTTCATCGCATCTTCAACCATTTTTGGTAATTGAGTACGACCTTTTACACCACCAAATGCTGTACCCATCCATTTACGTCCAGTCACTAATTGGAATGGACGAGTTGAGATTTCTTGACCTGCACCAGCCACACCGATAATGACAGATTGCCCCCAACCACGGTGTGCACATTCAAGCGCTGAGCGCATTACGTTTGTATTACCGATACACTCAAATGAATGATCAACACCCCAGCCAGTCATCTCTACAATGACTTGTTGAATAGGTTGATCATAGTCCTTAGGATTGAGGAAATCTGTAGCACCAAACTGCTCAGCCAATTTAAATTTTTCTGGATTAGTATCCACTACAATAATTCGGCCAGCTTTGGCTTGTTTAGCACCTTGAACAACTGCTAAACCAATACCACCTAAACCGAATACAGCAACAGTGTCACCTTCCTGTACTTTAGCAGTATTGTGAACCGCACCAATACCAGTCGTTACGCCACAACCCAATAAACAAACGTGTTCAGGGTTTGCTTCAGGATTAATTTTTGCTAACGATACTTCGGCAACAACTGTGTATTCACTGAATGTTGAACATCCCATATAATGATAAATAGGTTCGCCGTTATAAGAGAATCGAGTCGTTCCATCAGGCATAACACCTTTGCCTTGAGTGGCACGTACAGAGACACATAAGTTTGTTTTATTTGATTTACAGAACAAACATTCGCCACATTCTGCAGTATAAAGCGGAATGACATGATCACCTGGTTTTACACTGGTTACACCCTCACCAACTTCAACCACAATACCTGCACCTTCGTGACCCAGTACCGCAGGGAATACGCCCTCTGGGTCTTCACCAGAAAGTGTAAATGCATCAGTATGACAAACACCTGTATGCGTAATTTTCACCAATACTTCACCAGCTTGTGGTGGAGCAACATCTAATTCAACAATTTGTAATGGCTGACCTGGACCGAATGCCACCGCTGCACGAGATTTCATGATGAAAACTTCCTTTGTAAATTAAGATTTAACAGATAAGTTACAGTAACCGCTTTTGATAAAAACATTCAACTATTTGATTGATGATATTATAGCCATACAACTGAATAATAAGATTTAGGAACGACAGCTTTGATGCTTATGTTGCGATATATATTGTGTTTACTCACATTCTTTATTTTAACTGGATGTAATTTGGCGATGAATACAAGTATAAAACAAGCCCCAATCCAACCTCATACCACACATTGGCTCAGCAATACACCAGAAACAAGACGCAATATTGAACAAGGTTTAACCGCATTTTTACCACTTCATGATCCTTTTATGAGTATGGCCTCACGTGTTCACTTAATACGTGAAGCGCAACATACGATCGATTTACAGTACTATATCTGGGAAAATGATGTGATAGGTCAGCATTTATTGTCTGACCTACTCAAAGCAGCTGATCGTAATGTGAAGGTTCGACTGTTAATTGATGATCAAAATGGCACTCAATTAGACTCGACCTTAAGTGCATTGTCTAAACATCCTAATATTGAAATTAAACTATTCAATCCCTACAAATTTCGCAGCTTTAGAGTTTTGGATTATGTGTTTCGCTTTAATAAAATCAATCATAGAATGCATAACAAATTGATTATTGCTGATGGAGCGATTGCTGTTACTGGGGGGCGTAATATCAGTAATGAATATTTTGATGCCAGTGACAATTTTCAATTCGCGGATATGGATATTTTATTTGCAGGTCAATCAGTTTCAGCTGCAAACACGGTGTTTCACCAATTTTGGAATGATGAGCTGAGTTATAATATTCAGCAAATAATTCCTCAGTCTCAAAAAGAATTAGCGTATTTAAGATCGCATTATTCAACCAAGCAAAATTTTCAAGGTGCTGAAACTAAAAAACGTATTGATCAAGCAGAACGTTTTTTAGAAGAAAATTTAAAAAAACATCCTATTCGTTGGTCTAAAGCTCATTTTGTTGCAGACAGCCCCAATAAAATCAGAGCGAAAGCTCAATCTCATGAACTGCTGTTTAATCAGTTCAAATCCATTATGGGGAAACCTGCTCAAGAAATAAACTTGGTGTCTGCCTATTTTGTTCCTACTGTTCATGGTGAGTCTTTCCTCAAACAATTGAGTGAGCAGAATGTCAAAGTTCGAGTTTTAACAAACTCATATTTGGCAAATGATGTCCCGATTGTTCATGCATTTTATCAAAAATATCGAACCCCACTCTTAAGGTCAGATGTAAAACTTTACGAGTTTAAACCTTATATTGAACGGTCTGATCGGACTTGGTATGAAATTATGACGGGTAATGTTATTCCTGCGAAAGGAAAAAATGCGTCGCGTCTTCATGCTAAATTTTTTACTGTAGATGATAAAGTTTTTATTGGAACATTCAATTTTGATCCACGTTCAGCGTATTTGAATACTGAACTTGGACTGATCATTGAGTCAGCCGATTTTAAAACAGAGATATCTCAATCTTTAGATGAAAATCTTCCCAAAGTTGCCTATCAACTACATTTGGATGCACATCAAAACTTAAGATGGGAAGAACAACGAGGTGAAGAAAAGTTAATACATGATCATGACCCTGAAACGACTCGTTTTCAGAGATTTATGTTCAAGTCTTTGTCCTATCTCCCAATCGAATGGATGATGTAAATTCTTTGTTGTGACTGGTTTGTACAACCAGGATAAATTGCATTATTATTCACGTTTTATTTTTTGAACCCTTGGTTCTACTCTACTCCCATGCAATTTTTTGATCTTAGTCGACAGTATAATCTGAACGACATACTCACCCCTTTTTTATCACTTGAAGATTTATCTCAGCATGAATGGTATTTAGCTAAAATTAGTGTTGATTATGATTGCCTTACTGATGAAGACTTAGTTGAAGGTTCTATCACGTTAAAATCTAACCATAATGTTCAAATTGAATTGGCTTGGTTAATTTTAGACAATGGTCATGAGTTACAAGTTTTTTTCAAAGGCATTGAAACCTCTGTCTCAGAACAAACGCTCGTGATTGTGAAGGGTGCCCGCTTAGTTGATGAAGAAGGACAAGAATTATCTGCTCAAGCATTATCTTTATGGATTGATGGTACTCTACTCAATATGCTTCCACATATTCGTAAAGAAATTAAATCACGTTTAAACTTGTGGGATTATGTAGATTATGATGTGTAATAAGCATCTCGATTGACTTTAACAGGTTGTTAAATTAATCCAATTGACTGGAAAAGTTCACGATAGTATTCGGCTTTCTTTTCAAGAGCTAAAGGATAAGCTCTTGAAGAAGATGGCATACGATGAATTCGGATATCTTTGTTATCAAATTGCAGATCCACGACTGTACCCATTTTAACTTTAGTGTGTACAGACGCATTCATTGACTTTAATAAGGTCTCAGTTGCTTTATCACCTGTGGTCATAATATCTCGACAATATGGAATTTTTTTAAGCAATAGAAACATATCTGTCGGTGTAACGATTTCTAGAAATTGATCTGAGGCATTGTCTTTCAAACGCCGTATTTGATAGGCTGTATCAAATATTGCAATGCCCAACTCATTTAGAAAATCTTTCAGCATTTGCTCTTTGAATTGTTTATTTTCACGGTCTAGAAAATAATGAGAGTCTTGAAAAAAGATCAACCCATATATTTTCCACATATCATTTTGAAAATTCGGATAATAAAAATCCATTTTCCATCTTGCTTTCGGCGGAGGAAAACTGCCAAGCATGAGCAATTTGGCTTGTTGAGGTACAAATGGCTCAAGTGGATGTGTTTCGATATCACTCATATCAAATTTCGGTCTAACTTTTCGATCTACAGTGATTTTGAATAATCGAACTAATTTTTTTTGCCCAAAGCTGATAGATTTCTTTACTTGGATGAAATCCATCCTCAGCCATCTTCAAATTGAGTTGTTTATACTCTTCCAAATCATATTTAACCAATTCAAATTTTGGTTGTGGTTCAATCCAATTTTCCAATTCAACATTCATTTGATGGGCATATTTTCCAAACAACCAAGCTAAAGGATTTGGTAATGCAGGAAACTCATTCATCGGTGGAACTCCAGTCGCGATAATGAGCTTGGGTGAAAATTTCTCAGCGATCAGTGAATATAATTGTTCTTGTAGGCAGATCCATTTTTGTGGTGAGATGAGCTGTGTTACATCATTGACCCCTATCGAAGTTACTACAATATCAAACTGATCGTTATTAATAGCCTGTATAGTTCGAATTACATCTGAAGTACGATTTCCAGTTTTTGCAATTAATGACCAGCGAATTTGAAAATGATCTCTTAGTTCTTGTAACAATGTTCCGCTTAGCGCATCTTCTTGAAATTGCACACCCACACCAGCAGCAGCTGAATCACCTAAAATTAAAATTGATATTTGAGGGCCATTACCAACCAAACCATTTCTTTCCCCCAAAGCTTCTGCTAAACGAGGTGTATTTTTCTTGACTTGGTAACCTTGCACAAGTAAAGCTGGAATGAGTGCGATTGTCGCTAATTTAAGAAACATGTATTTGATTTTAGGTTTTGATATTTCCTATTTTAAACGATTTTTTGATATTTTCATTGCTATTTATTATTGAAAATAATTATCATTTACATAATTAATTCAAAGCTAAAATCCATGAATCATCCTATCAAATTTTTTTGTATATTGATGTTAGTGAGTTCCGCAGTAAGTGCTGATCTCTCTGTAAATCATTCATTACAAGTCAGCACTCAATCCTATGCCCCTGTATGTGAGGATATGGATGCTAAGAGTAAGGTGCTTCAACAAATCCAAAAACAGATTCAGATGTATCCTGATCAAAAAAATCATCTCCTCGATCAATTTTGGTCGGAAATTCGTAAAAATCAAACCCCAATAATTGAAGATTTTAATGAAACACACCAACGTGTCATTTATTTATATCGTGGTGCAAAACACAATGTGCGATTAATCGGTGGTCCGAGTAATGATCATGAGTGGTTAACTCGACTTAAAGGTACTGATATTTGGTTTAAAGAAAGTATTGTCGATTCAAGATTTATCGGAAGTTATAGTTTTGCTGTGGATTCACCGAATATCGATGGATATTTATCAAATTACTGTCCACATTTAAACCCAAATTTAAAAGAATCACGAGATCAGCGTCGATCTATTTTAAAGGTACAACAACTCGACCCTTTCAATCCTCATAAGTGGTTTGATTCTAAAAACATTGCCTTAAAAACGAATACCACGCTGAGGAATGAAAATATCGCAAAACTCAGTCGAGCGCCCAATTTTATTGATCCAACTCAAATGGCTGAAAAAAGTGAAAAACAATTAACTTCTTCCGTGTTGAAAAGTAAAGTTTTGGGAAATGATCGTCTTATTCAGATTTATGCAACTCCACCTCAAGTCGGAAAATCATATATCACTCTGATTTTTTTTGATGGTGAACAATATGCGCATTTAGTTAAAGTTCCCCAGATATTAGATCAGTTGGTTGAACAACAGCAACTCCCACCTATACAGGCTGTTTTTGTTGGACACCCAAATGATCAATTACGTGCTAAAGAACTTAGCCCCAATCCAGAATACACACAGTTTTTTCAAGAAGAATTATTGCCTTGGATGAGTCAACATTTGCCCAACCAACGTGATCACAACAAAACAGTCTTATTGGGTTCAAGTTTAGGTGGTCTGAGTTCTGCTTATTTGGCGTTAAAAACATCCAATGATATTAGTCACGTCGTGTCACTTTCTGGTTCATTTTGGTGGAAATCTGATCCAAACGATACAATCAATGGTATGAGTAAACTGATCAGAGCTTCAACATTAGACAATACAAAGAAACTCAATTGGTATATTTCAGCCAATAGCTATGAAAATTCGAGACAAAATAATAGCTTAAGCATTCTAGAAACCTCTCCGATTGTCGCTCAGGATTTAATCGATCAGGGACACAATGTTCACTATCAAGAATATATAGGCGGACATTCATATGCCGTTTGGCAAATCGTCATACAAGATGCTTTGAAATATTTCTTTAAAAATAAATCCCACTAAATGTGGGATTTATAAGACGTTATTTTAACTCAGCTTATTGACGAGCTGAAGCGGTAAAACCTTCATTGCAAAACCCAATGGCAACCATGGCCACTTTGGTACATATGCTTTGACTGGTTGCTTTTCGATTGCTTCAGCTAATAGTCGTGATCCTGTGGCTTGATCGACCTCAAAAGGTAATTTTCCAGCACCTTCATTAATTTCAGTTCGAATGTAACCAGGATAAATCGTTGAAACTTTAATTGGTGTTCCAAGAAGTTCAGCCCGAATCCCTTCGGCTAAATGCGCAATTCCCGCTTTACTTGCAGCATAAGCTGTAAGATGTTTTGGCATACCACGCAAAGCACTCATCGACGAAATTACAACTAAATGTCCTGAATTTTGAGATCTAAAAATTTCGACCGCTGCTTCACATTGTGCCATCGCAGAAATAAAATTAGTTTCAACTGTTGCTTTATTAATCGCAAAATTACCTTTACCGATACGACGTCCTTCGCCCACACCAGCATTGACTATCACTCGATCGATAGTGCCTAGCTCATCTTTAAACTCTTTAAATACACGGAAGACTTGCTCATCATCCGTGACATCCAATACCTTCGCACTTACTTTTACCTGATAGCGTTGTTCTATTTCATCTTTTAAAGCATACAACCTTTCTAAACGACGTGCACAGATCGCTAGGTTATATCCTTTTTTTGCAAACTCTTGTGCCATCCCAGCACCGATACCTGAGCTTGCACCTGTAATTAATATAGTTTTGTTCATTCCATTTTCTCTCTATGGCATATAGCCTTGATCAAATCCAAGTGAGCAAATCACGATCTTGTTCTTTTAAATAATGATGTTCATTTAAACTGAGTAATTGTGGTTCTGTACCAACCAATCTTAAGGTGGTAAAACTGGTATTGGTGATTGCCCAGTTCAATGCAAAAGTTTTGTCTGCACTTAAACCAAGTAAATGCCCTGCAACAACAGATATAACACCACCAGACGTATAAACTACGGCATAGCGAGGTTTTTCCTTTTCAAGTTGTACACATAGTTTGTTCAAGCCTTGAAGTACTCTTTGCTGAAATTGAAGCCAGCTTTCGTCATAATCATGATGATGATCACCATTGGTCCAACGTTGAATTGCACCTTCAAAAATTTTTCCTAAATAGGCACGTGGATCTACCGCTTGACTAACATCTTTTTTAAGTAATGCAGGATCTGCAAAACGTGGTTCATATTTTGCAAACACTTGTTGATGATTGAACTCGTTCCAATGTGGATCGATATCAATCTGACTGTCAGGAAAACACTCTTTCAAAGAGATATCCGCCGTCTGCTGATGACGTTTCATCGAGCCAGCTAATACATAGGGCTGCTCTTGTATTAACTTTTGAAAATATTGTCCCAACACACATGCTTGAACTTCACCTTTCTGAGAAAGCTGATCATAACTTTCAGCACCAAATGAAGCTTGACCATGTCTGACCAAATATATTGTCGTCATCTTGGCAGAATATCCTGTAATTTTGCGAGATAAGTTTTTGCAATTTCATTCGCTTCAAGCTTTTGTATACCTATGAGTTTTAAAGCACGAATATGTAATGCATGAATCACAATCCAAAAATCCTTAAATGCAGGATTATCCGTTTGTTTATGGTAATAACGATAATAAATTTGTTGTGCTATGACCGCTAATCTAAAGATCCCAAATACTTCATAAAACGTCCAGTTAGATGGCTTTAGTCCTGTTTTTTCAAGGTAATAATCCACAACTTCTTTACGTGTAAACATGCCTTTAAGATGTGTAGGTTGTCGACGTGTCGATTTAAAGATCATATTGTCGTTTTCTTCAACCCAATATGCTAAGGCTGATCCTAAATCCATAAGTGGATCACCAATTGTCGCCATTTCCCAATCCAACACCCCGATGACCTCAGTAGGCTGTTGAGGATTCAAAATGACATTATCAAAACGCCAATCGTTGTGAATAATACAGTTGGTTGAATCCTCAGGAATATTGTCTTTAAGCCAATTTCTTACAAACTTAAAGGTCGGTACATTGATGGTATGGGCTTTGTCGTAGCGACTGTCCCAACCCTCGATCTGACGACGGCAGTAACCCTCACCTTTTCCAATTTTTTCAAGTGCTGTTCCTTGATAAGGAACTTGATGCAATTCAATCAATTTGTCTAAAACATTTATACAAAGCTGATGCACATCAAATTCAGTGAGTTTTAGTTCTGGTGGAAGCTTTGCCCTTGGTATAATTCCCTCGATTCGCTGCATCACATAAAAATCGCATCCGAGTACAGATTCATCCTGACATAATGTCAGCATTTTGGGCACGACTGGATATAGATCTTTTAAAGCTTTCTGAACATTATGTTCTCGAACCATATCATGAGCAGATTTGGCCTTGGTTCCTGTGGGTGGTCTTCTTAATATCAGATCTGCATTGCTATATTTGAGCCGGTATGTCCAGTTTGAAGCTCCACCAGAATATTGTGTAACTTCTACAGGCTCAATCACTTCCACGCCATTTTGATTTAACCAGTTTGTGACTGAAACGATATCGAGCTCTTCACCACGTCTGACTTGCCCTGCTGTATCTATAACTGACATATTTCTTCCTTAAATCGAGTGCTCATCTTATTGAGAATGACGAGTTGAAAAACCACGTTTCGCAAGTTCCAATTTTGCAATCATGCCTTTATGCACCTCATCTGGCCCATCTGCCAAACGTAATGCACGCGCTTGTGCAAAAAAACCTGTCAATGGCGTATCTCTAGATAGACCTGCACCGCCGTGAATTTGCATTGCCATATCGACAACTTTTTCCAAAACACTAGGTGCAACGACTTTAATTGCAGAGATTTCAGTGAGTGCAGCCATATTGCCCAGTTTATCCATTTTATATGCCGCATATAAGGTCAAAAGACGTGCTTGATCGATGGCAACACGTGCTTCCGCGACTCTTTCCAAATTACCACCAAGTTTCAAAATTTCCTTGCCGAATGCTTTTCTTTGCATTCCACGATCAATCATTAATTCCAATGATTTCTCAGCAGCCCCGATACAACGCATGCAATGATGAATACGTCCTGGACCAAGTCGCCCCTGTGCGATCTCAAACCCTTGACCTGCTCCACCAATAAAATGAGTGACTGGAACACGAACATTATTAAAGGTTACTTCTCCATGACCGTGTGGCGCATCATAATCACCAAATACAGGTAACATTCTTTCAATTTTCACGCCCTCAGTTTCAACTGGAACTAAAACCATTGAATGTTGTTGATGTCGACCTTTATTTGCGTCTGGTGTATGTGCCATAAATATAATCAGTTTTGCATTAGGATCGCCTAAGCCTGACGACCACCATTTGCGTCCATTTAAAACAATTTCGTCTCCCTCAATTACAGCAGTGGCTTGCATATTCGTTGCATCTGAAGAAGCAACTTCTGGTTCAGTCATGCAAAATACGGATCGAATTTTTCCGTCTAAAAGAGGTTTTAACCATTGCTCTTTTTGTTGTGCTGAGCCATAACGCCAAATTAACTCCATATTACCGCTATCTGGCGCATTACAATTGAAAACTGTAGGAGCCAATAAATTACGGCCAGTTAACTCAGCAATGTGTGCATATTCTTGAACTGTTAAACCTTGACCAAATTCTGGGTCTGGTAAAAAAAGATTCCACAGATTTTGTGATTTAGCTTTTTGTTTGAGTACTTCAAGTTCTGCTGGCCACATCCATGATGTCCAATCATCACTTGGATTTAATTGATGAACTTTATGCCAAAATTCTTGTTCTATAGGCTCTATTTCGTCTTGAATAAAGCGTTGTGCTAAATCGTAAAAGTGTTTAGCTTTTTCCGTTAATTCAAACATTAATCCCTCAAACTATATTCTCGTCACGCTTTACATCAACATAGCTTGAAATCTACTATGAATAAAATGATTTATTTAAATATTACTTTATGAATAGAATTCATCAGGAATCTGTGGACCTGAGCGCTTTTTCACACATTGATATCAATCTATATCCATTATTTATTGCGATATACGAACATCAAAGTATCAGCAAAGCCGCAAATTTGATGTGTATTACACAATCTGCAGCCAGTCATGCTTTACAGCGATTAAGACTACAATTGAAAGATGATCTTTTTATCCGAAGTGGTATAAAGATGGTTGCGACACCCTTTTCACATCAAATTTATCCACGAATAAAAGAAACATTAATCGCAATTCAGCATATCTCGACTCATCATATATCTTTTGATCCACTGACGATTCAATCTATTCGTATAGCAATTCATGATGAAATTGAGCCTTTAATTTTTCCGCAGTTAATTCGTCATTTTCGTGATTTAGGACTAGCGACACGGTTTCAAAGTATCAAGTTAGATCGAACTAACTGGGCAAAAGATTTATTGTCACAGCAACTTGATTTAGTGGTCGATCTTCAACAGAAAGTTGATGAGAAAATTTATTTTAACCCTTTAGTGAATGATCGCTTTGTCATATGTGGTTTGACAACCATCGAAAATTTAGAACAATACAAACATGCCCAACATATTGGTGTTTCATCAAGGCATTCTGGTGTGCTTATTGAAGATTTACATTTTAAAAAGTTGAATATTCAACGTGATATTTTTTTACGCTGTCAACACTATTCAACAGCACTACAAATTTTGAAGGAGTATCCTGACACATTGCTAACCTTACCTTTTAGTATTTTAAAAAATTTGAAATTACCTCAAGATTTAAAAATTTCTGAACTTCCTGTTGAATTTCCTTTAATGAAAATGGGAATTTATTGGAACTCACAATTAGCATCACATCAAAAGTTTGAATATTTAATTTCAGAAATTAATAAAATTTTTGCTTAGGCTATTTAGTTGAAAATCTGTGTGAACACCATCTGTTCAATATTGAATCAAACACTCACTTCGAGTTGATTTATCATATTAAGGCTTGTTTTCTCTTGTGTTTTCTATGTTTGATCAACTCCCTGCATCATGGCTTATTGGGCTAGGTGCGATTTTATGCTTATTACTTCTTATCATTTTTAGACAAGTAAGAATTTATCTTCTTCAAGTATTTAAACCTTTTAAAAAAGGAAAAACTTATTGGTGCCGTGTTACAGCGGTGAGTGATGGTGACACCCTCTCCTGCCATCGTTTGAATTTGAGACGTTCTAAAACTAAATTACGCTTTGCTTTTGTAGATGCGCCTGAATCTAATCAAAGTTATGGGCTTGAATCTCAACGTTTAGTTAAGAAAATGGTTCAAGGTAAAATTGTTCGTGTAAAAATCACGGATATAGATCGTTATGGACGTTGCGTAGGTGTGGTCTACCTCTATCGCAAGAATATGAATGAAGAATTAGTGAGGCGTGGTGGTGCGTGGGTTTACGAAGAATACATACGTGATCCAAAGCAATTAAAATATATGATCTCGCTGCAAGATAATGCAAAACGCAATAAACGTGGTCTATGGCGCGGGACCCGTCCTATTCGACCAAGTACTTTTAGAAAACAAAAAAACTAATATTTTCAATACCCTGATTATCAATAAGTTCATTACGCTTGATTTGTCTAATAATTGAGCGTAAATTCAAGCCAACAAACTAGTTAGCTTGGTTAACTATATGCAAAACTCTCCCAAATTCCGTGTCGTATTGCTGCGAAGTGCGCGACTCTTTAGTGACCGTTTAAATGATATCTTGGCTCAATACCAACTGAACTATTCAATGTGGCAGTTGATTTATCATATCTATGATCATGACTCCATCACTTCAATTGATTTGGCTCATGAACTCAATGTTTCGAAACCATCAATTGCAAAACGCATTAATACTTTACATAAATTAGATGTTATTCAGTTTTTAGAATCATCTGATAAACGCCAAAAATTAATTCAATTAACCGAAAAAGGTAGAGATCTTTATCAAATTTGTACAATTCAGATTGATCAATTTGAACAACAGTTTTTGAATCAAGTAAATCCTGAAGACATTGCTCAAAGTGCTGAGACACTTCAACTGTTTTTGTCTATTTTAGAGCGTTATAAAAGCTTAAATATTGTGGAGGAGTTATGAGTACTTCCTCAAATCAAGTTAATCAGCCTCTTTGGACACGTAACTTTATTTTGGTCAGTTTAATTAACTTTCTATTGGTACTGACTTTTTATCTTCTCGTCATTGTCATTGTGGGATTTTCGATAGCAGAACTTGGAGCGACGACGGCGCAGGCTGGTTTAGTATCAGGACTTTTTATTGTGGGTACACTGATTGGTCGTTTATTGGTGGCTAAGTTCCTCGTTAAATTCGGTTCTAAAGTCACCATGCTGGTCGGACTCACTGGATTTCTCATATTTTCAGGCTTTTATTTTCTCCATTTAGAGGTTGGAGCTTTATTAATCGTTCGATTCTTGCATGGCTTTATGATGGGGGTTGCCTCCACCGTATTTGGCACAATTATCGCTCAAATTATTCCAGCTACTCGTCGTGGTGAAGGTATAGGTTACTACAGTATGAGTAGTACTTTAGGAACTGCAATTGGACCATTTTTGGCAATCTGGCTAATGCTTCATGTCAGTTACAACATTATTTTTGCCCTATCTTCAATCCTTGCAGTTTTATGTTTAATTACAGCTTTATTTATTCAAGTTCCTCAATTGCAACAGGTTTCGTCTATACCTGATCAGGCCCATACTCAAAATAGTTTTCTATCTCAATATATTGAAAAGAGCGCCTTACCCATTGCTCTGATCATGTTGGTAAGCTCCCTCTTTTACTCTGGTGTTCTATCGTTTATTAATTTTTATGCCAAAGAAATTGATCTGGTTGAAGCAGCATCATTTTTCTTTCTCATTTATGCTTTGACGATTCTGCTCTCTCGTCCTATTACGGGACCACTGATGGATAAAAAAGGCGAAAATATAATTATGTATCCGGCCTTTCTCATTATGGCACTTGCATTCTTCTTGTTGAGCCAAGCTAACAGTTCGGGCCTTTTGTTGATTTGCGCAGGATTATTAGGTTTAGGCTACGGTAATATCCAGTCAATTTGCCAAACGATTGCAGTGAAAAGTACTAGTTTGGAACGAATGGGATTTGCAACCTCAACTTATTTTATCTTTTTAGATGCAGGTTTGGGATTCGGTCCTTATTTCTTAGGTTTAGCTTTAGATTTGATCAGTTACCAACAACTCTATTTATATAGTGCTATGGGTACTTTATTTTGCATTGTCTTATATTATGTATTACATGGGAATAAAGTTAGAAATATGAATATTGCTTAGGCTATTTATGGGTTTAAAAAAAAGCACTCCAATGAGTGCTTTTCCATATTTTATTTAAACATTTTAAAACGTGTGGCGTCGTCAATATAGCCTTTATCGAAAGCCTCTCCTTCTTTAGATCCAAATACCAATTGTGCGCGTAGTTTCCACGAAGCCGGTACAGCCCATTCAGATTGGACTTGATCATCTACAATCGGATTATAATGTTGAAGGTTTGCACCTAAACCTTCTGTATGTAAAGCTGTCCAAACCGCAAACTGTGCCATTGCTGTTGAATGTTCCGCCCAAATTGGGAAGTTTTCCGCATACGAAGGATATTTCTCTTGTAAGTCAGTGATTGTATCCATTTCTTCGAAAAATAATACAGTGCCTACGCCTGCAGCAAAGCTATCCATTTTTGCAGAAGTTTTTGCTGCACTCGCCTCGTCCTTCGCATATGACTTTAGCTTCTCTTTCACAAAGCCCCAAAACTTTTCATGTTCAGCGTTAAATAAAATCACCGCACGTGAAGATTGAGAGTTAAAAGATGATGGGCTTTGTTTAATCGCATTCTGAATAAGATCTGTTAAGTACTCAGGAGATTGTTCAACTGCTTTTCCTAAAGCATAAATCGTACGGCGTTTTTGAATTAAATCTAAAAATTGATTCGACATTTTCTGAAATCCTTTGGTATTTCCTCGGGGAAATACGATACTATGACCTTTAATTCTTTAGAAATACTTAACCAAACATTAAATATTCAACAAATCAAATATGTTGTAGTGTTACATTAAGCATTTATCAGACCAACATCTATCCATTTTGAACCCTAATTCGAAGATTTGATTTTATTCGTATTTTTTTTACCCAATAGTAAAAAGCCCTCCATGATAGAGGGCTTTTCTTGGCATATGTAAGCTTAAAATTTAGCCTCAAGAACCTGAGCCGATACTTGGTTTTTCCATAGGGAGCGTAAGGTTGGCAAATAGAATTTTTCACCTAACTCTACTAATTCAGCATCAATCGCCGTATGAACTTCATGCATGAACAAATAGTCTAAATCTACCGTACTGAGCTTAGGTTGTTCTTTAGAAAACTTTGCTCTTTTTTGTTGAGCAGTTTTTACTAGCTGATCTGCAAATTCACGATTTTTGAATTGTGTAATGGCATTTAGACGCAGTTCAATAACACCCCAACCTGTCAGTAGAAGTTTGAACGTTTCAAAATCTTTTGTTGTTGATTCCCACGTCATGTCTTCTAGATTTTCATCTTTAGGCAGAACAGGAAGTAGTAATTCCATGATACTTGGGAAGATTTTTTTAAAGTTAAGAATAAATTTAACAGGATGTTCACCTGGATAATCTTGAAATTGAACATTTTTTTGAACATCTGTTAAATATATATCGAGCATTGAAAATTTCCGTAGATTGGCTGTCTTAAGTCTAAGATAAGAACTTTGATACAACAGCAATTAAAAGCAATGTGTATTTTAACAATTGTGACGAGTTAATCAATCTCATAATAATTACATGACTATGTGATGAAGTTTTTACTTATTTTTTTAATGTTTTACAGTTATCGCATAATAAATCTTCCTCCGTTGAATATTTCGTTAATTTCTCTATTAATCTCATGATAGCTATCATTATTAGCCACCCTGAGCCCGTTAAAATTGTTAATGTAATGTTCCGAAGATTATTAAATTTATGTTTCTTTCTATTCTGAACTTCATCATCAATACCTTGCTTACAATTGATACATTCTGGTTCTTTGTTCTCTTCCCACCTTTTATGCAAAATTTCGAGTTGATTGTAAATTTTAGGACTATCAATCTCTCTTAAATATTCAATTACAGGTTGGAAGAGGTTGTAATTAGCTTTAAGTATTGATTTGAAACTACTTTTTATTAATTCTTCATCTAAGTTGTTATGTCTGATTCCAATTGCTACAAATTCCAAAAAATTTAATAAATATGTTACAGCCGATTTTTCCTCATCTTCCAATGAATTAAATTTTTCTCTAGTCAATTGCACTTTATCTTTCGACTCTACGTTTTGATCCTTCCCCAAATTCCTTCTTATTTTGGTTGCAATATCAACCTTAGCAATATACGCAGTAGAATTCCTACTATTCATCAATACTTGTACTGAATGACTTCTTATAGTGTTTATAATTTGCACCCTTGAAGTAAAAATCCAACCAAAAACGGCAGCTATAGCTGCTAAAACCGTAACTAATGCTGTCGTTTTAAACTGCCCATCTGTATTTTCTATATCAAAATTTAGAAATTTATAATCTTCAAAAAAACTTTTCCAAATTAATATTTCTACAAACGTGATACCTAATAAAATTAAGATGAGAAGGAGTTGATTACTACTTCTAATCTTAATAAAGAAATTATCTCTACGATAAATATAAAAATAAGCAATTACAGTGACATATGGAATAATCAAAAGATAAGTATAAAAGTAATTCAATTTTATTTTACTCAAAAATAAAGCACCCTAATGGATGCTTTATTACACAAATTTAAATGAGTCTCAACCTAATCCATAGCCTTCTTCAAGGATTAGACGAGCTTTATAATTATTCATGATTGTCTCCTTTATAAAAGCCTTAAGTGACGTATGAAAGGTCGTTATATAAATAGTATTCTGAAATGAATAATTGGTCAATATATTAAAGACAGTTGCTTGTCAATATATGTTATCAACATTCAAATCATAAAATTCACCAAATCAAAATCACTTCACATTAGGTGAAACCATATTCTCAGGTACAACGACTTCATCAAACTGCTCAGCTGTGACTAAATTCAGCTCTACAGCAACTTGTTTCAGAGTCTTTCCTTCCTTATAGGCAGTTTTCGCAACCTTAGCCGCATTTTCATAACCAATCACAGGATTCAATGCAGTAACTAACATCAACGAGTTATGCAAGAAATAATCGATCTTATCTTGGTTTGGCTCAATCCCCACAGCACAATGCTCATTAAAGCTATTACATGCATCACCTAGCAGTTGAATTGATTGCAGTAAATTATAAGCAATAACCGGCATAAAAACATTTAGTTCAAAATTACCTGAAGCACCAGCGATATTAATTGTCGTGTCATTACCCAAAACCTGCGCAACAACCATCGTCATAGCTTCACTTTGAGTAGGATTCACCTTACCTGGCATAATACTCGAACCTGGTTCATTTTCAGGAATACGAATCTCCCCAAAACCACAACGAGGACCACTCGCTAACCAACGAATATCATTGGCAATCTTATTTAAACTCGCAGCAAGTGTTTTCAGTGCGCCAGAAGCAAATACTGCAGCATCACGTCCTGCTAGTGCTTCAAACTTATTTGGTGCAGTCACAAAAGGTAAACCCGTAAGCTCAGCCAATTTTTTTGCTGCATTTATAGCATAATCAGGATGAGCATTTAGACCTGTACCGACAGCTGTACCACCTAATGGCAATTCATATAACCCTTCTAAAGCTTGCTCTAGACGCTTTAATCCATGATCGAGTTGGGATACGTAACCACTGAATTCCTGGCCTAAAGTTAACGGCGTTGCATCTTGTAAATGTGTACGCCCAATCTTAACGATATTTGAAAATTCTTGAGACTTCTGATGTAAAGTTTCACGTAAAGCTTGAACTGCTGGAATCAGTAACTCATTGATCTGTAAACTAGCAGCGACATGAATCGCTGTTGGAAATGAATCATTTGTAGATTGAGCTCGATTAACATGATCATTTGGATGAACGGGTTTCTGTGCTCCAAGCGGATTACCCAGCTTTTGATTCGCAATATTTGCAATGACTTCATTACAGTTCATATTACTTTGAGTACCAGAACCTGTTTGCCATACCACTAATGGAAATTGACTGTCCCATTGCCCCGTAATCACTTCTTCTGCAGCACCCACAATATAATTCGCCAATTCAGCAGGAATCTGATTTAACTCAGCATTAGTAAGTGCAGAAGCTTTTTTGACCAGCCCCATACCACGGATCATCGCACGAGGAAGTCGCTCACCACCAATTTTGAAATTTTGCAAACTGCGCTGGGTTTGAGCCCCCCACATCGCATCACTTGGTACTTCTACATCACCCATCGTGTCGTGTTCTATACGTGTTTGCATATCAGCCTCAAATATTTCGCTATTCCTTGGAAGAATCATGTTTGATTCGGATTCATCCACCGTTGATTTGATGCTAATCAAAAAACCCATAAATGTAAATGATTATCATTTTAATTATTAAAGGTGCTTTGATAGTATCGCCATTGATCTTCAATCATTTGTTCTAGTGATCGATGTGCTTTCCATTGCAATAATTCTAATGCTTTTAAACTATTCGAACCAATTTGATCTAATTCTTGGAAAACATAATCAGTTTCCTCAGTTCTAATTTTTGTTTCAGTCACTTTTTCTACAGTATTAATCAAGTTTTGAATTGAACTTGGCTGACCTGCGATATCAAATGCTTCGCACGTTGATCTTTGATTAAATAACCACTTTAAAGTTGCAATGACTGCCTCGCACACATCAATGACATGCACAAAACTTCGTTCAACCGTTTGGTCTTTTGTCTTGGCATTCTTTTGTAATTGAATGGAATCGCGCTGCATGGCTGCGATTTGTAACACCAAAGGCAAAATATTTTTAGGTAAAGGGGCAACCACTTCACCCAAAACTCCATGTTCAAAAGCACCAGCTACATTTGCTAGTCTCAGGATCGCAATACTCCATTCTTCGTCCGTTTTAGAGGTATCACGGATGATCTCTTCGATCATTTGCTGGGATTTAATATAAGGGTTTGGATTGGCAAAATTGAGAGGATGTTCTTCATTTAAATTCAAACTCGAAGTGCCATAAACCGCCATACTTGAAAGATGCAATAATGTTCGTACACCAGTTCGTTGCATTGCACGCATCAGACTCATAATGCAACTGACATTATCATTATAATATTCAAGCGGTTTTAAGCGAGACTCCTCTAAAGACTTAAATCCTGCAGTATGTATAACAGCACGGATTGAGTACTGCTCAAAAACTTTATTCAGAGCAGGCGTATTTCTAACATCTAGCTTTACAAAAGGTACATACATCCCAGAAATGTATTCAAGACGTTCAAGCGTTTGTAAATTCGCATTGGCAAGATTATCTACAATGACGACTTCTTGACCATGTGCCAATAAGCTTAAAACAACGTGTGAACCTATAAAGCCTAATCCACCTGTCACTAAAATCATTGTATACTACCTTTTTGTTTAAAAGCCTGAACAAGCTATTTTCAGTTTGATCACCCTATGCGAAGTTTTAAATGAGTACGTTATTACTAATTACCTCGGCACCTAGCTCAATCCATGCTTGGCATGCATTAGGACTCGCACAATCATTGCAAGCGAAAGGCGAAATTTTTCGAGTTTTCTTTTATCAAGACGGCGTTCAAGTTGCAAACAACTTACAGTGGTCGCCAGATGATCAAAGAAGTCTCACACAAGAGTGGCAAAAATTAAATATCAAACTTCCTGTTTGCGTAAGTGCTGCCCTAGCACGTGGAATCACTGATGCTGAAAATGCTCAACGCCATCACATTGAGTCCCATAATCTGGCTGAAGGTTTTCAGCTGGTAGGACTCGGTGAATTGGCAGATGCTGTCTCATCTTCAGCACGTCTAGTTCAATTCTAAATTATTCATTTTTCATTGATTGTTGCAATTGAAAGGTAAATTGTGTGAAATCTGTACTGGTTATATTAACCCAATCAAATCTCAACTCGCTACAAGTTCATGAGAGCCTTTCTGCAACCATGGTTTTAGCAACTTTTGGCGCTGAAGTAAAAGTTTTATTGCAAGGCGCAGCCTTAAGTTTACTCCGTTCCGAATTAAGCTTCGAACCCATTAAACATGCGTTTAAACTGGCTTCCAACCTCGTCGATAGCTTTGAGTTTTATGATCTAAGCCCTATTTTGGTTGAATCAAATCAACAAGATAATCCCTTTGTTCAACATACTACGCATGAAATTAAATTTATTGAATTTAATAAAGAGTTAATTCAAAGCTTTGACCATGTACTGTATTGGTAACTCATATGACCGATAAAACGCTTTATTTAATACAATCTCAATTTGCAAATACTGAACATTGTATTCAACAGGTTCAAAAAACACTGGATACCAATGATGCTTTAGTGCTTATGGGGGATGCGGTGTTGGCATTGTTTACACCATCTGTACTTACGATTCAAAACAAGGTCTACGTTTTAGATCGAGATGCTGAGTTATTACCTTCGCATCTATTGAACGGCGAGTATTTTCAAATTGAAGTGATTGATTACACCACTTTTGCAGATATCATTCTGGGCTTTACACGCTGTATTAGCCTTAAATAAAACAAATTTATTGACTTAGGTTTTACCATGACCACTGAATTATCCCTTGAACTCGATCAAGATGGTCATTTAGTTGACTATACCATTTGGAATGAAAATGTAGCGCAAGTACTCGCGAATACGCTCGAGCTTGAGCTAACAGCTTGGCATTTCGAAGTATTGCATGCGGTGCGTCAGTTCTACGCTCAATTTGGTCATTCTCCTGCAACTCGTCCCTTAATCAAATTTTTAATGAAACACGTCAGCGCTGACATTGATAATGCAGTATTGCAAGAAAAGTTTAAAACAGGCCTAGTTGCTCGCCATCTAAGTCGATTAGCCGGAATACCAAAGCCTGCCAATTGTCTGTAAACCAAAACTACTTTTTGATTTACATAGCATATCGAGTCAGTTCGTAGCTTTAAAAAATGAATTAATCAGTGAAATAGACATTAAAAAACCCGCTATGCAGCGGGTTTAGACATCACCTAGACTAATGATGGTTAAGATGTCGCGTGTCAATCAGGGAAATTGGAATACGTCAACTCAACGCAAAAAATTATAATAAAGTTCGAGTTATCAATTCAGTCCAAATTCATATCAATATCTGACAAATTTGCTAGTTTGCGCTACACCAATCATCAATTGTCATGCCCGATTGTTGAAAACTCGTAGATTGCTGATTTAAATAAAATTGCGCAATACGTTTCACTACATGTGCTTGTTCAACTTGAATAAACTCGTCTGCTAAACCAACAATGTTTAGATAGGCCTTTAACCTTCCACATAAAGCAAGTTGTTGCTCCATCGGTGTGGCTGTACTGTGTTCATCATCTAAAATCTGCTTGGTTTGTTCGATCAGCTGCATTTCATGATCCAGTTTTTGCTGATACACCATCTGTTGTGCATCAATCAAATCATTCGCTACAACCTGTTGTGATACAAAAAAACTTAAACCTACAAAAATCAACCTCACCCATAACATGCACATTAGATTCCTAAATCAGGCTCAGCTTTCCAAACATCCTCATAATCATCTCGATCAATCATAAAACGGAAACCTGTTTCCAATGCAAGAAATGGAATTGCGTCGGGTAAAATTTCTTCAAGCTCTTTCACCGTCATCGTCTCAAAAAAATCTTCGCCCTCGCCTAATTCACCACCATAAATAAACCATGCCACTTTCTCACCTGGTTCAGGCTTATTACGCAAACCGACGATTGGCTCTTGATCTAAAGTATGCTTAGCCACAGCAACAACATCATCTTCATTCACTTTGATGTAAGCAGAATCAAACTCCTCACAGACTAATTTTTGCTCTTCAATAAAATCTTGCAACATGGATGATTCCATTTTCATCATAAATTCAGACCTAATTTTAAGCATAGTGTCGTATAAGCACAATCAATCCGACGAAACAATCTGTTTTTACAATGTTTTTTTTGCTATCTTGATTTTGTTACATATTCAAGATTAAATGGGGGGAATTTCATATGAGCAGCAATTCAAATATTTCAGCAACAAATACCGCTTCTCTACATGGTGGTAAACGTGCCAATGCAGGTCGAAAATCACAGTTTTCAGAAAAAACAGTAGTAATGCGTGTTCCTGAATCAAAAGTGATTCAAATTAAAGAATGGTTAAAAATACGACCTGAAGATGATTTCAATCAACAAATTGAAATTTCACCGATCCAATTTAGAACACGTTTAAAAATCGCCTATCCTATTGAATCTGTGGCAGCAGGCTTCCCTTCCCCAGCACAAGATTATGTAGAAGGACATATTGATCTAAATGAATACTTGGTTCACAACGTAGCTTCTACTTTTATACTACGCGTAAATTCGTTATCAATGAAAAATGCAGGGATTGAAGTTGGTGATCAAATCTTGATTGACCGGAGTTTGAATGCAGAACATGGTGATATCGTCTTGGCGCTGATTAATAATGAATTCACAGTAAAACGATTAATGCTAGAAAAACAGAATGATGGAACGATCCTTTTATGGTTAAAAGCCGAGAATCCAGACTACCCTGACATCTATCCTCGTAGCGAAGAACAAATCATGGTCTGGGGTGTAGTGACTTGTATTTTAAAAAAACTGAAATAAATTGATCTAAGCAATTCACCCTACTCCTATGCAAAATATTTATCATCAAGAGATTTTTGCGCTCATTGATATTAATAACTGCTATGTCAGTTGTGAGCGTGTATTTAATCCAAGTTTAAATGGTCAACCGGTCGTTGTTTTAAGTAATAACGATGGTTGTGTCGTATCTCGTAGTGAGGAAGCGAAAGCTCTCAATATTGGCATGGCCGTGCCATGGTATGAAATTGAAAAAGATATGCTTAAAGCTGGTGTTAAAGTATTTTCAAGCAACTATGCCCTCTACGGCGATATGTCTAGTCGTTTTTTCACTATTTTAGAGCAACACTTTCATGCAGATTCAGATCTAGAGCCCTATTCAATTGATGAATGTTTTATTCGTCTAACACATTATCAAAGTCTTTTTGATTTAGAAAAATTTTGTCGGGAATTAATCGACCGTATTCAACAATGGATCGGTTTACCTTGTTGTATCGGGATTGGTTACAGTAAAACGCAAGCTAAACTCGCCAATCACTTTGCCAAAAAACGTTCTGGTTTTAACCGAGTTTGTTCTTTATTGGATTTGGATCCATGCAGTTTTGATCAATTACTTATAGAAACCTCAGTGTCGGAAATTTGGGGCGTAGGTCGAAAAATTAGTAAACAACTTGAAAGTTACGGTATTTATAATTGCTATGACTTAACTTTTGCCAATGAACACTATTTAATGAAGCAGTTTTCAGTGCTTATGGGGCGTACCATTCGTGAGCTAAAAGGTCAGTCCTGTATTTCACTAGAAGATCCTGATTTACCGTCTAAACGAATCTTAGCATCACGAAGTTTTGCATCAGCATTAAAGGATAAAGCATTAATCAAGCAAGCCATGATTTTTCATTTAAGTCGGGCTCATGAGCGTTTAACCAAGCAAGAACAATTATGCGCCTGTGTCCATGTGTCTCTTTATGAAAAAATTCCAGTAAAACCATTCAAGAAATCACATTCTCATGTAATTGGTTTGGAATATCCGACGGATGATTTATTACTCCTGACTCATGCAGCACAACAGCAAATTGATGTTTTATTTAAAGAAAATATACGTTATGTAAAAGTTTCCGTCATGTTTTCTGCTTTGAGTGCTAAAAAAACACATACACACGACCTTTGGCAGCCTCATGATTTAATCCAGCAGCGAGATTCGCTCATGACAACAATTGGCGCTATGAAAAACCGCTTTGGAAAGCATTGTATTCAAGTGGGCTATCATACCAATCAACAACAATGGAAAATGAAGCAATTGCACCACTCTCCACGCTATACCACCTCATGGTCAGAAATGCTGACTATTGATGACTCACATATGGCGGTTACACAAAACAAATGAATACTTTTGGTCAATTCGGTTTAAAATAGCAGACTCGAAGAATTAAAAGAAAAATGTAATTTTTTAACATTGCCAATTGACTGCAAAGTTCTCAAAATACAGCTCACTGACGACATTGTTTTTTTGCTATTTTTGAAACAAAATATAAATGAAAAGCTTAAAAACATGCCATAATATGCAAACTTTGCAGACATCTTGCAAGGTTATATTGCAACTTTCATATTGGAGCTGTCTTCATGAGTTCGACCATTTTGGTCATACATGGACCAAATTTAAACTTGCTAGGAAAGCGAGAACCTGAAGTTTACGGACATTTAACTTTAGACGATATCAATCATCAACTCATACAGCAAGCTCAAGAAAGTTCAATTCAACTTGAAACCTTCCAAAGCAATTGGGAAGGTGCCATTGTCGACCGAATTCATCAAGCCCAGATTGATGGTATAAAATTTATCATCATCAATCCTGCTGCACTGACCCACACCTCAGTAGCAGTACGTGATGCCCTATTAGGTGTTGCGATCCCATTTATTGAAGTTCATCTTTCAAATGTTCACGCACGTGAAGCATTTAGACACCACTCTTATCTCTCAGATAAAGCTGTCGGTGTCATTTGTGGACTAGGCGCACAGGGTTATTCATTTGCATTAACTCATGCCGTGCAAAAAATTCAAACTTCTACACCTCTTTAACCTTAGGAATACGAATTCATGGATATTCGCAAAATTAAAAAGCTCATCGACTTAATGATTGAATCGGATCTTCAATCTATTGAAGTAAAAGAAGGTGATCAATCCATTGCTTTAGCGCGTCGTAATCCTATCGTAGCCGCTGGTGTTGCACCAATACAATCTGCTGCGCCAGAAGCTCCAGTTGTGAAACCCGCTTCTCGTGGTGCTGTTGAAACCTCACCAATGGTTGGCGTGTTCTATGCTGCACCAAGTCCAGGCGAAGCACCATTTGTAAATGTAGGACAAACTGTTTCAGCAGGCGAAACGCTTGGAATTATTGAAGCAATGAAAATCATGAACCCAATTGAGGCAACTCAAAGTGGTGTGATTGAAGAAATTTTAGTTAAAAATGGTGATGTAATCCAATTCGGTCAACCTTTATTCCGCTACCGCGCGTAATCGTTGGGGGTTGGTATGTTGCAAAAAGTTCTCATTGCCAACCGAGGTGAAATTGCACTGCGTATTACACGTGCTTGCAAAACACTCGGTATTAAAACAGTCGGTATCTACTCGGATGCCGATAAAGACCTCATGCATTTACGCTTTGTTGATGAAGCCGTTTGTATTGGTCCTGGTGCAAGTAGCGAAAGTTATCTAAATATTCCTGCAATTATTACAGCAGCGGAAGTGACTGGTGCAGATGCAATTCATCCAGGTTATGGCTTTTTATCAGAAAATGCTGAATTTGCTGAGATTGTAGAAAGTTCTGGTTTTATCTTTATTGGTCCACGTCCTGAACATATTCGCCTTATGGGGAATAAAGTGTCAGCGATTATGGCGATGCGTAAAGCTGGTGTACCAACCGTTCCAGGTTCAGCTCATGCTGTAACACCAAACAATGCCTTGGCGGAAGCAAAAGAGATTGGCTTCCCACTTATCGTAAAAGCTGCTGCTGGTGGTGGCGGTCGCGGTATGCGAATTGTTGAACGTGTTGATACACTGTTGGAGTCTGTACAAGCAGCTCAACGTGATGCTGAAATGTGGTTCGGTGATGATACGGTTTACATGGAACGTTTCCTTCAAAAGCCACGCCATGTTGAAGTACAGGTGATTGGCGATGGTAATGGTCACGCCGTACATTTATATGATCGTGACTGTTCATTACAACGTCGTCATCAAAAAGTTCTTGAGGAAGCTCCTGCTCCGAACCTTCCAGAAGAAGCTCGTGCTGAAATTTTAGCAGCTTGCGTAAAAGCATGCGAATTAATGCAGTATCGTGGCGCAGGCACGTTCGAATTCTTATTTGAAGATGGTGAGTTCTTCTTTATTGAGATGAATACACGTGTTCAAGTAGAACATCCTGTGACAGAAATGGTAACGGGTGTCGATATTATTGAACAACAGCTTCGTGTAGCCGCTGGTCTTGGTTTAAATCTAGAACAAGATCAAATCAAAGTACACGGTCATGCAATTGAATGCCGTATTAATGCAGAAGATCCAACCACCTTCCTTCCATCACCAGGTAAAATCGAGCAATTCTACACACCTGGTGGTGCAGGCATCCGTTTAGATTCTCATATCTATCCAGGTTATAGCATTCCACCTTACTATGATTCGATGATTGCTAAATTAATCGCACATGGTAAAGATCGCGAAACCGCTTTGGCTCGTATGAAACAAGCCTTAGATGAAATGATCTTAACTGGAATCAAAACCAATATTCCGCTACACAAAGATCTCATCCTTGAAGATAAGAACTTTGCAGAACAGGCTATGGATATTCACTACTTAGAGAAACATTTGTTGAAACAGGTACAAGGACATAGCGAAGCTGAGTAATTACAGCTTTACAAGATGAATAAAAAAGCCTCTTTTTCAAGAGGCTTTTTTATTATTGAAGAATAGACTGCAAAGATTTTAGCTTAAGGCAATATACGATTAAGTTTTGCAAAACATTGTCCACCCTTTTCAGATGCACAGAAATTGATTTGATTCGGATTGTCCCATTTTACAAAATATTGAGACAAATCTCCTGCCTGATCTACTTGATTACCAGAGCAGTCTTTTTCGTTGTTCTCATAATTGACTTGCATGACCAAGGTAGGCAACAAGCCCGAAGAGCTGTCTTGAGATGGTTGATACTCAAATAAACCGACCGACCACTCTTTAGCACTATTCACGACCACCTCATTGTTACCACGGAAATTATAATACTCAACACATTTTTTATTATTTGGAATTTCCATTCCCCATAAACCTAAAATTTCTGGGCGCATGTTGATTCGAATATTATTTTCAGGCTGTTGTAAATCAGCACCTTTAGCTTGCGCTTGGACATTTTGATCGGCAGAAGAAAAAGACGTCATTAATAAAAGTAAAGGTGCAAAAAAAACTGTTTTTTTCATACAACATCTATAGGTCAACGTTTAGAACTAAATTAGCACATTTCAGCAAGAAAACTCATAGAATTAACGTGATAAGAACAATTTTATATAAGAAAATGAATTCCCTATTGATGAACTTTAAATCATCAGCAGTTTAATGCGATCTATTGATTTATTAGTCCAAAAATATATTCTTATCAGAATAATATTCATTCTATACCTCACAGAAAGCTTAAAAATATAAGATTTTATGCAAGGGAATATACGTTAAGTATGACCATATGGATACGAACAGAGCTGATTAAAAACAATGCACAATCTTTTTTGATTGTCATGCTCATCATTACACTTTGTGCTTTGGCTGGAATACTTGGTCGACCTCTCTCATTTCTTGCAATTTTCTGGCCTGCAAATGCCGTACTACTTGGTCTTTTTTTAAGATTTAGTTATCTCAATAATCTTGGTGGCTGGCTTGGGGCCTTTTCTGGGTATATGCTTGCAGACCTAGGTACTGGCAACACTTTACAACTTACTTGGTTGTTAACTCTTGCTAACTTGCTAAACCCATTAGTGACCTTATACCTACTGAACCGGTTAAAAATCAATTATCAAGAATTCAATAAAGGTCTTACATTTGTTTACTTATTTTTAATTAGTGCTTTTGGAGGGTGCCTAGCGAGCCCAACCTTTGCGATTTTAACCATCCCTTATGTTCCTAACAGCTTTATGGAACTCAGCCGTATTTGGGTTGATTTTGGCATGTGGTGGAGTGGTGAAATTCTTAACTTTGTCGCTTTTTTACCTATTGTTCTCGCATTACCAAACAAAACTACAGTTCAACAATATTTTGTAAATCAAAAAAATCAACGTTTAAGTTTGCCCCTTGTCTTACCCTTCATATTTGTCGTTGTATCTGTAATTCTAACTCACTTTTTTATTGGCCCTGGCGCCATCATGTTCCCGATCGGAGCACTCATCTGGGCAGCATTAACCTACAATTTATTGTTGGTTGCAATCATCAACTGCTTTGTATGTATGTTCTTATACAACAGCTTAAGTGCATATTATCTAACAGAATCTCCCGAAGCATTTATTTCGACAACACTGTCTGTTCGCATCGGTCTTTTCATGCTGGCTTTAGGCCCACTAACATTATCAATTATTAGTTTGAATCGCCAAAAGCTATATCACCAAATATTATATTTAGCGAACCATGATAGTTTAACAACGACTATGAATCGCCGATATTTTTATGAAGAAAGCGAAAAGACGATAGACTCAACTCATAGGGAGGCGAAATCCAATATTCACAGCGTGTCTATTCTACTACTCGATATTGACCACTTTAAAAAAATTAATGATCAACATGGACATGAAATAGGTGATATTGTTCTCAAAGACTTTAGCAATATCGTCAGATCTCAAATTAGATCAAATGATTTATTCGGTAGAGTTGGCGGTGAAGAATTTGCCATCTTAATTAAAGATAGTAACCTACCAGCCTGCATTAAAATCGCACAGCGTATATGCGACCGCGTGGCAGAAACACCGATTATGATCAGGCAAAATCAACATCTCAATATTAGTGTAAGCATAGGTTTAAGTTATCAACAACTTCCGTCTGGCACCCCATTCCAACAATTGATTAATCGTGCAGATGTTGCCCTTTATCAAGCGAAATCTGAAGGACGAAATAGATTATGCGTGGATCCGCAATTACTATTTACTCAAACATCATAAGTCACTATCTTGCTTCAGTGGGCTTGAGATTTGGTAAAGCGGATAAAAATATGAAACCAATCAACGTTGAAGCTCCTGCAATGATAAAAATATAGCTGCCAGAAATCAGCTCCCAATATTGTCCTGCCAATACGCTTCCAGATGCCACACCCAAGCCCCACATCGTACTATACAAAGCTTGAGCTCTACCCTGCTGCCCAGCAGAAAAGTGCTCAAAAATAATGCGCATCGCCAATAAGTGAAATAAACCGAAACTGAATGCATGCATTGTCTGGGAGAGAAATTGGAGAACAAAACTTTCAGGAAATAAACCAACAATCAAAAACCTAAGCCCAGTCATCCATAAACAGATCGCAACCAACTGACGCCATGTAAAACGATTTAAAAAAAATGATGCATAGGCAAACATCATGATTTCAGCAATAACACCTGTTGACCAAAGAAATCCTGTTGCTGTGGTACTAAATCCAGATGACTGTAAGTAATTGCTATAAAAACTATAGAATGGTGCTTGAGCAAACAACATAATGAACTCAATTAAGAAAATTGCTTTCACAACTGGTTGTTTTAAGACTGGAATAATGGATTCAAGTGTTTTTTGGGCTTTTGGTGCGCCCTTCGGTTCTTTTACTGTAAATGACCATAAGAACGCTAGAAATGAAATACTCAGTAATAAAATCGGGAGATACTGAATATCGATGATTTCAAGAATTAGACCAATAAAGAAAACACCAACAATAAACCCAATCGATCCCCATTTTCTCACTTTGCCATAAAGTTCATTTCGTTTTTCGCCTAACCAAAATAATGTAACGCCTTCAAATTGAGCAAGTATCGCATTTTGAAAAAAGCTGAAGATCAACATTAACAAGGCAATTGATTGAAAATTATTGGGTATAATAAAAATGAGGAACCATATACTCGCTTCCATCCATGTTGCGATTCGCACCAATAGCATTCTTTTACCCGTTTTATCCGCCACCCAACCCCAAATAAACGGCGCAAAAAAACGTGTCATGATTGCAATTGCACTAAGCCACCCAATCTCTAAAAAGCTAAATCCCTGATCTTGCAGATATAGACTCCAATACGGCATGAAGGTACCGACAATCGCATAGTAGAAAAAGTAGAATCCACCTAATTTTGTTTTAATTGGCAACGCTTGTATCATATTGCAATTACCAGTATTTTCAATAAGTTAATATCATTTAATAGTTGCATACATTTGTTACCACTTAGGTGTAATTGCACTTCATCAGTCTACAAATCAGTCTACAAATTTATTTTTTTGTAGACTCTTCATTTTTTGTAGACTGAAGATATTTACGTCTTAGAAAATAATTCTGTGATCATTTTCATGAGAATTAATTGTTAGTAAGTTACTAAAGAAATTTTATACTTTACCTATAAGGTTTCCTACCCAATTTTGCTATTTCTCTTTTTTGAGAATTCAGCGGATAGTATAACTTGCAAAGTATTGAAAAAATTTCAATCTATAGATTGAGTCGCACTAGACTGGGGTAATAGAGTTTGATGAGGAGATTATTGCTAAATTGCTAATGTAAAAATTTATGACAATGCATGAGTAAGAGTTTTTATAAATTACAAATATATTAATTTAAATATTATATTAATAATCGATTAATATCAGGCACTCATAATAAATATTTCTAAAACTATAAATCTTGATACATATTCAGGGTATCTATTAATAAATATAAGGCACATGCTGAGTTTGTCGATAATACTATTGACAATTCAAGGACAATCATTATGTCAAATTTCACAAAGTCAAGTGACTCTAAAACCCAGCAACAGAACCAGCAACAATCAAATCCTGTAGGCGATAATACGCAAAAAGCTCAGCAAGAAAAAAATAAGGAACAGCAATTAAATGCTGAGAATAGACAAACTAAAGATGCTCCGAAAGAGCATACTGAGGTTGAAGTTAAAAAATAACTTATAACTCAGAATTCTTAAATCATTTAAAAGGTTTAACTCCTTTTAGGTGATTAGGATAAATAATGAATATTGTTAAAGTTAAAGTCCATAAAATGTATGAAAACTTTCACAGAAATCCAGCTATTCAATATGTTGGGTTTTTTGATGATAATAATGTATTAATCAGCTTATACGATAACAATAATATTAAACTCATTAATAAAATCGGGACGTTGCAATGGGTAAGCATTGCTACCAATCAAGCTTACTTTGTTGAAATACCAGATCATATTAGTGCCGAGAATTAAACTCATGATGATTAAATACCCTCAAGTAATCCTCGTTTTTCACAAAGAGTCAAACCACAGTGATCGTAGATGTGCTTGGGCAAACTATAATTATCAAGGGAAACTAAATAACATTACGGATTTTTATGGCCAGAATTTATCTCTTTACGATGGCAATAAAGTTGTCATCGATGGTGATATTTGGGTTCTGGAAAGTCATCTACACAAGGTATATAGAGATAGAGGTCGCAAATGAAAAAAATTCTAAGTGCATTCGATTTAAAACGTAATTTATATTTCAGAAAATTAATGCTCGATGGTGATTACAAACAAAATGTATATGATTTAAAGCATAGGAATAATTATGATTTATATGTATATAAATTAATAGATAGTGAATCAGGCAGAAAACTGTACTTTAAAAATTTTATTATATTTAAATAAATTAGCCCTCATTTAGAGGGCTGATGGATTTTAATAAATGCTTTAACTTTAGCTCTACAATCTGCGTATTGCTCAGAAGTATCAACAATCCAAATTAATGCCTCACCCATTTCGCCAGTCTCCAATTGCTTTAAATCTTGGCAATCAATTAATAGGCTTGCTGGAATTTGCGGTAGCGATGGCGGTTTGGGCGATACGCAAGCCATCATCAGTAAACTTGCAATCAGTGTAAATGCGGTCAGTAATGATTTTTTGAGTTTCATGTCGAATATCTCTAAATTCAATTTTGATGTTGTTGCGTTCGGCTTCGAGTTCATTTTCAACAATGAATACTTTTGCTTTCCATGCATCCAGTGCAGATTGGTAGGCTTCATTAACTTTGTTTATTCGCTCGACACATTCAGCATCAGCACTATTAAATTTGTTTTGCCAGTGGCTTACACGCCATGACTGAATACCAAGCCCAATAAGTGTGAGTAATAAAAAAGCCGTCAGAGCAATAATGACGGCTTCATAAAATTTGGCGATGAAGGTTTTTATCATGTAGCCTCCCGCATCAAAACGGCTGCCACTTCTTTCGCTACAAGCCACTTTTTAGAATCCCATTTAGCAAGGTCAGCATTATTGGAAATGAAGAACAGCTCAACAATCAAACCACCACCTTTACTAATAAAGCCGAGTCGTGAATGCTGCCCACTACCCTCTGATTTCCAACCTTTATCACCTCGAAGTGGAATGCCAAGATGCTTGTGAATAGCAGACGCCAACTTTTGAGCTAAAGCTTTGTTTTTATTAGCAGATAATACTTCAACTCCAGTTGCCGCCTTATTTGCTGCCGCATTACAGTGGAATTCGATAGCAATATCACATGCTTGTGCTACCTTGATTGCTTGTGCGAGAGGCTGATTAACACCACCTTTCCCGTCTGTTTCATGCTTAATGCCATCAAGGGTTAAGTAGTGTGCGACCATCTTTCGCATATCAAGCACGATTTGCGCTTCAGTGCGTGTGCCATTTACTGCACCCGGATCAGTGTCAGAATGACCTGCACAAATGGCTATCGTTTTATTTTTTGACATTGATTTCAACCTTATCAATTTTATCACTGACGTAATGAGTACCTTTGAAACCAATGGCGGATGAAACACCCACCGCAACAATTTCAGGTATTCCAAACCAAGTCATTACCGACCAAGCGCCGATGGCAAATAAGCCACACATAAAAGCTTCAAGCCAGTCCGCCTTGCCATGTTTTCTAGCCGTGCGAAAAATCGCCATTAAAAAAGCCATCACGAATGACGCAATGGCTGTATAAAATGGCTCAAGTGACGCAATGACTAATTTTAAGTCATCCATATATTCCCCTAAATTGAATAGCCTCAACCTCTTCTTTTGATGAGGCTGAGAAAATAGCTTGTCGAGCAACTCGCCCACGTTCATGAGCAAATGCAATATGGGCCTGTAGCGCTTGGTAAAGATGCTTGAGTTGCGTAGCAGTCAATTCAACAACTGTATTGTTTGCCAGTGTCCATGTTTGATCCACCCCTGCAATCGAAGCTCCTAATATTCGGCTCTGTGATAAATGATCCGAGTCAAAATAATTTCCTTCAAACTCAAAACCACCCAGCTCAAAAGCATCTCTAGCCGATTTTATTTCAATCCATTTTTGATCTTTAATTTGCTCCAGTGTTCTAGGATCAACCCATTGCTTAGATTGATAATCAAAAGTGTGAAACGAGGATGGTGATTTGGGTAAATCAACCCACCACCCCTTGTAGTACATATTTGATCTAGGGGGGTCAGGCACAGCTAAACACCCCAAAGGTTTATTTAACTCGATTGTTTCTTGATTGCCTTGAATAGAATAAAGAAGCTCCCCATGTTTTGAGATAATTGCTGTCATTTTTTTAGCTCAATAATATTGATTGCTCGGTTTCTTGCAAGATTTCGATTTATTGATGTATTAGGCCATGAGACAACTTGAGCGTTATCTCGTGAGGTTGTTGCCGCTATCTTCAGCTTGTATGTGGTTTGACCAACCGAGGGGGAGTCAATAAATGCAGGCATAGTATATGAGCCTGTATACTGATATACGCTGGTGCTTGAGCTGTAGGATCGTGTTGGGTAGCCAACATTCCACTTTGCAACAATAACGTTATTTCTCATTAGGATACACCACAATGAAATAGTATCACCAACACCCTGAATTAAATTAATCCCTCCGTTTTGTGATACCATTACATCAAACATATCTAAAGAGAAACCAACATCAACTCTACACTTACCCCCTGACCTATTAATAGTAATGGAAGCTAAATCTGGAGTGTCTTGAATCCATTTATTGATTTGACCGTCTTCAGTCTTGTCTACAATATTCCCACTAACTTCAGGTATTGCGATTGGCGATGAAAGATGAACCCCAACCGGTACAGTAACAGCCTCATCCTTAATCTTCAGTGTATCCACCTGCAAATCACCAATCTTCGCAGTAGTTACTGCTAAATCATCAATTTGAGCAGACTTAACCGCCAAATCTTTTATGTGAGCAGTATCGATAGAAGCATAATCCATAAACGCAGATTTCATATAAGCACCAACAGGAAAAACAGTGCCTGTATTTGGATCTGTGTATGGTGTGTTGCGGAAGATGAATGGGTAATACTCTACACCTGGATTGTTTGTGTCATATGGACTGGCTAAAGCAAACGAATCAGAGCGTATTACAAAATTACCAACATCCCCACCTTCTTCATCTTCAACCGCTAAACCATAGCCATAAATTCGCCCTCCTACATCGAGTTTAATTGTGCTTTGAGCCTTAATCTTAGTTTCAGTAACAACTAGAGATTCAAGGATGTTTCTTTCTGATTGGATCTGATTGATTTGACTTGTAATTGCAGACTTTTGTAAGTTTGCATCACTTATTGCCAATTCAAGCTGATCTATCTGATCCCGCATTTGTTGGATCAATGCTAAATCTGCATCCACACCCTTGTCTTCTTCCGCATCGATTTTTAGTTCAAGTTGAAGAATTTGAGCGTTAAATCCATCTATTGCGGAATCAATCACGCCTGATTTTGCTTGAAGACTAGCTATATCACCATCCAGTCGGGCTTTAGCAATCTCATGCTTAAGCTTTTCTAGATTTCCAATATTGTTAATGACTTCAATGCTATCAATAGCCCCATCGAGTGACCGCTGATAAGTATCAACTCGACCAGCTATTGCGTCCAAATCATCGCTGAAAGCGCCTTGAATCTGCTGGATTGATGCTATGTTTTGTGTCGCTGTGTTAGCTTTTCCAAGTGCCTCATTTGCTGTAGCTTGAGCTGCAGAAGCCGCTGCTGCTGCATCTGTTGCTGCCTTGTCTGTTACTGCGAACCATTGAGAGCCATTCCAACGTTTAGGTGTGTTATTACCTCCTGTTGTGTCGATCCAAAGGTTTTGACTTAATCGCTTATCTTGAGCAGGCGCGGAAGAGCCATAAATCACTTCGCCTTTATTTCCAGCCAGGTTCGCAGCCTGTTGAGCGGCTTGTTGAGCTGCATCCGCTGACTGTTGAGCTGCATTTGCAACTTGCTTGGCTGCTAATTCTGCTGCGTCAGCTTTATTCTTAGCATCCAAGGCTGCTGCGGCAATTGCGGCTTGTTGTGCGGCATTTGCCTTTGCAGTCGCATCATTAGATGCCGCTGCAATAGCTGCTAATCTTTCAGCTTCGGCTTGTGCTTGCGCATATGCTTTAGCTGCTTGTTCTGCTGCATTCGCTTTACTTTGCGCATCGGCAATCGCTTGTTCTGCTGTTTGTTGAGCGGTAGCAGTTGATGATTGGACAGTATCCACTCGACCAGATAAAGCTGAGTCAGCATTAGCCAACACAAGCATTTCTTGCTGAATTGTTGCTAGATTTTGCTGTAAATCATTACCTACTTGAGCTTGAAGGTCATCAATTCTTTGCCCAAGTGCGCTGTCCGCATTTGCTCTTGCAAGTGCTTCGGATTGAATGAGGGTTGCATTCTCATTTATCTGAGCGACAGTTGAATCGATTCGTTGGCTTAGCGCCTGATCACCCTCAATTTGGGCTGTTAATTGTGACCATGCGCCTGCGTAACCTTCAGTTGATCCGATAAGTTCATCGTTTGAACCAATCATCGCTGGATTGACTTGAGCATAAACCCCATCAATCTTTGAAGTGTTCGCTGAAACACGCCCTTCAAGCTGCTGTACATTTGCATTAGTTTGTTCTAAAGCTCCAGCACTTGCCTTGTTGCCCAATTCAACTGTTATTGCTTGAATGTTTTGAGCATTAGCGCTTGATTGGTTTGCAGCACCATTTGCTGTAGATAAAGCTGTTGCTGAATTTTGCATAGCAAGATCAGCATTGTCAGATGCTTCATTTGCCACAACTCTAATTTGATCAACTTGAGAAGCAGCAGAGCTTGCTTCATTAACTGCAATATTTGCTTGAGACAGCGCTGTAGCTGCATTGGTTTTTGCTGTTGAGGCATCATCTTCAGCGATTGTTACACGACCATCTAAAGCTTGGATTGCTTGAGCATTGGAGCTATTTTCAGCCACAGCAACATTAATGGCTTGTTGAACATTGCTAAGAGCCGCATCATTACTAACCTTATAGTTATTCAAAGCTAATAGGTTAGCCGCATCACCCTGCTGTCTGTGCTGAATCTCTTGAGTTAAGCCATCTTCTAAATCTTCAATTGCATCCAAGCGAGCTTGGGTTTCATTGTTAAGAGATTGGTTGAGTTGGTTAACTTGGGTTTGAACCGCACCAATGTCTTCAATTAAATTACCCACATCACCATCAAGTCCAGCAATCGTGTCAATTTGATTGATCTTTTGCTGTAAATTTTGATGGAATTGGCTTTCAGTAATTTTACCTGACAATATATCCAAAACCGCAGAGGCATCAGCAGAAGTTGTTGCACTGACCCAATTTGACCATGGACCAATATTTCCAATTCGATCAATCAGCCTCCCTCGGAAGTATCGAGTGAGATTGCCTTGCATTCCTTGAATTTCATGATTTGTGGTCGGATATGCGAACAAACCTAATTGTGCAGCATTAGCTCCGTTTGCAGTTGTTGCGATTTCTATTTCCGTGTATGCCGTATCTAATGCGCCAATTGCAGGGAAATTCCATTTAAGTTTATAGCCAAACAACACGCCTGATGCTGTTAGATTTGACAATGCAGGCGGCAATCCTGTTTTACCTGACAAACTGGTTAATACAGAATAGGTTGGCAATGACGCAACATCGAATGCTGAAATAGCTGTAACTCTTGCTTCGTAATTACCTGAATAAATCCCCTGCACTTCTACTGAATTAGCACCCGTGATTGGTAGTTTTATCCAAGCCCCATCATCTTTACGCCATTCAACCTGATATTTAGTAGCACCTTTTGCCTGATCCCATGAAATCAACATTGTTGCCACGGAAATGCCTTGTTGTACCATGTTTTCAGACGTAAGCGCCACGCTTGATACAGGCTCTTGTGTGGTTGGGTTAATAATTGAAATCGGCCGCTCATCAATAAAAGCACCATGATCGATTGCATCGTATTTAGATGACTCGTATTGAACTGCATTGATTGAAAACTGATGTTTTTCGTTTTGAGTAATACTCATGACACGAAACTTCATTGTCTTCAAATCTTGCGCATCCACAACCCAGACGTTTTGAGCTGCAACAGAATCAAAAGCACTAGAAACAGTGATGTTTCGACCACTCACTGATGAGACTGTACGCGCTTGAGCTATGCCATCTTCGCCATTTACGACGAGTCGATCACCCGCACGACACACCACATTGTCACGATCAACTGTAATTGTTCTACGATTCGTTGAAACTGCTGAAATGCGACCGCCATTCGCTCGACCAGCAAACAACTCATCTGCAATTTCAATTACTTTACCAGGTAAGGGAATATGACCATCCAAACCAACTTTGAAAGACACCGTACGTGTTTCAAGTTGCTCGGATTTTAAAGCCCACAAGCCTGCTCGTTGTGCTTGCCCCTCAGATGTACAACCCCATGCATCGATATCTACTACACGAACACCAAGCTTGGCGATAGCAGCCTCATCACGCACATACACATATTCTGTCTTGTAGTGATTTTTTGGGTTATCCCATGCCACTTTTGCAACCGTGTGACGATCACGCGCTCTTGATCCTGAGTATTCAAATAACCCATCAATTACGTTGGCGCGAGTATATGTAAAGAATGTGTCTTGCGGGATATCAGCATCACAGACAATTGAATTACCATCCCAAAAAGTAATGGCTCTAAAGACGCCTGCCAATTTATTTAGAATCGCATATGCATCTTCTGTAGATTGCAAATAAACATTGCAAGTAAAACGCGGCTCTTGACCACCCTTGCCATCATCAACCATTTGATCGCAATATTGCGCCAAACGATACAATGACCACTTATCCACCATAGAAGAAGTTAATCGATCTCCTAAAGCGTAACGTTTTGATGTGCAAATATCGTAATAAATCCACGCTGGATTGTTGGTGTAAGCTCTCTTGAAAGTACCATCCCACAAGCCTGTGTAAGCCCTTGTAATTGGATTGTAATTACTTGGAACTTTGACTTTTATACCTTTTAAGTCAACTGCTACTTTGGCAACATTTGAAAATGTTTCTGCATCATATCGAAGACCAAGTAACGCAGTATTTGGATATGAAAGCTTTAGGTCGATAACTTCCGTAATCGCCTCAACATACATTTTGTCACTTACGTACTCTGACGTTGAATTTGGTGTGATTCTGCGAACTCGCACTTGCCAGCCATTGTCGGATTTCGGCAAATCGATACGGTGTGAGCGCTCATAGTTTGTTGATGTTTTATCAGAAATACGAGCATCAATAACTGTATTCCAAGCCCCTCCACCTGTCTGCAAATCAATTGCGTAATCAATCGTTACGCCTGTAACATCACCATTGTCTTCATTTGTCGTTCTCAATGCACCCCATTTTAAACGAATTCTTAATGCATCGAGATCGGTGTTTGAAATTGCTCGAACCCAAGGCGTTCCTGATTGAAGCTCAACACCTACAGCGGTTTCAGATGAAATATCAGGAAACCCCTCGATATATTCCTGATCGTTCGTGCCGTTTCTAAAATCTGCGACAATATTTTGGAAATTTGGACTGCCATTACTATCATGAAGTGGAGTTTCTTCAAGATACACACTTTGCAACCCATTCGCTAAACCCTCGACTTCTCCTTCGCTCAAGCCATACAGGATATTTATAAATGTTTTAGATTGAGCTGAATCTGGAGCAATGACTGCTTTTCTTGCTTGTCCTGATCCTTTTTTTGCGCCTTTAATTACTGCGTTCATACTTTCTCTCAAACAATAAAAAAGGCGCTTGTAGCGCCTGAATAAAATTCTTAGTTACATCAAATCTTCGGGATATTGGCCTGCACTTGCAATAAATCCACCAACCTCTCTTTGACCATAGAGAATTGGAACCGGATTGCCTTGTGCTACGGTTGTAACTGCACCACCGAACCCTTTATTGGCTTTGTTGCCGTCTTGATTTTGATCTTGGTTTTCGGTTTTTGGCATCAGCATCATTGCTATACCACCCATCATCATTCCTGCACCAGCACCAATTAAACCTACAGCAACTGCACCACCAACACCTGTCCACCCCACTGTGACACCAACTACAATACCAGCCACCACCATGACCGCACCCAAAATAGTTTGCACAGCGCCACCAGCACCCTTAACTTTAGGCACAATCTTGATGGTTTTGGCATCAGTATTCATTTTAAGTTCTGATTCACCAATGTTTTGATTATCTTGGAAAACAGCAAACTCTAGACCTTGTTCATGTGCATGCATCATAAACGTTTCAAAACCTGGCACTTGCACAGATAGAGCGCGAATTGCTTCTGCTGTATTATCAATAGCCAAATGAAATTCTTTACCGAACTTTTTAGCCAAGATGCCGTACAACTTAATTGTTTTGAGCATATTTACTTTTCTCCATGCAATAAAAAACCGCCTTATTTGGCGGTTAGTGTTTTGAAGTATTCATTTATCTTTTCAAACATACGCTTTGGCATGATGTACCCCTCAGTGTTTACGCAATCACGCAACGAAACAAATTTATATCCAAGCACCTTACTGTTGGATTCCAACACATCAAATAGGTTAATTGTGCTTATCGAAAATCGAGGCTGCGAAAACATTTTATCTGCTTCATTTTCTTCAATTAGTTTTAATTGATTTGAAATTTGTTTGAAGTTATTGTTGCACTTCTTAACAGCATCATAAAAATTATCACCACCCTCACCGTGGGGAGGTTTACCTAAATCAATTAATTCAATATTCATTTTATTCTCGCAAGTTCTTGTATCGCACTATTTTAACAGTTCTTTCTTGCCATTGATGCCCGAATATTTCACGTACAGATTTACGCCCATAAGGATGATGCAAAATTAGAGCTGACCCGATGCAAGGCTCGGTAATTTCAGACTTAAGCACACCGTTATCACCAAGCCAAATTACCGCATGATTCACATGCTCAGTGCGTCCGACTCGACACAAAAGCACATCCCCATATTGCGGCTGATCCACCTCAATAAAACCAGCTTCACCAAACCCATTTAAATATAAAGACTTGCTTTCTGGATTCTGCCACCATGCGTCTTCACGCTTAAAATCCATGAGCTTTATACCGAGTTCGCGTTCGTAAAAGTCACGTACGATTGAGTAGCAATCTTGCCAGCCGTGAAAATAGTTTCGCCCTACAAGTGGTGCTTTATAACCGCATGGCTCGTAAGCCTGAAATTCCACATCAGGATAAGCACAAATCACCCAAGGCTTTTCGTGCAGCTCAATTTGATGCAAATCATATTCTGATGCTTGTGCTGATGCATTTGGGTGTGAGTGCACATACGCTTGAATTTCACCCATATCTTCAGCTTTTGCCAAATCCTCATGATGAATTTCAAATTGATCATGGTTGGGTGAAATATTGCGACAAGCGATATATTTGCTATTAACCACAACACCGCAACATTCAAGCGGATATTCACGCTCAGCGTGGGCTAAAATTGCTTTTTTAAGTTTTGCGGATAATTTCATCACATTAAACTCGAAGCTGGAAAGCCACCAAAGCGACTTTCGTTATTGCGTATACGACAAGATGAAAGTCTGCCTGAGCATCGATCCAAGGCTGGATTGTCGGTAGGTTCATCTTTATCTGTAAACATTGCTGTACCAGTGTATTGACACTCTTCACCGCGATATGAATTAACAGAGCACCAATGGCAATAATTTGATATTTGGCGTACAGGAATTTTTAGACCCTCAAAATCCACAGGATTGGATAGCTCAAATGTCACCGCCTGTGCATTCTCGGACGTCTTTTGTTCGATATACCAAATTTGCTCTTTAGACTCATTTGAAGCAGTTGAGTTGCCCGCACTAAAGTTTTCAGCATCAAGATATTTTGCAAGAGTGGTAATGACTTTTAGTTTTGCGCCCGCAAAGTCGCCAAATTGCAAACAATAAGCTGAAACAGCACCTTGAATTTTGTTGATATTGTTTGCCATTGTGAGGATAGGCATTGACGCCTTTCCATCAGATCGCATTTCCATACCGGTTACATCAATTGCCATTGGCTCAAATGTTTCACCCTGCCAAATGATGTTTCGATGCCAAACTTTATTTTGACCCTGTTCAAAAACTTCACCGATGAGCTGAGTTTCGTCACCAATCAAACCATCAGACCCAATCAGGCTGTAAATGCGCTCCCAGTCTTGATATGCGATGTGACCATGAAAACGAAGAATGCCCGCACCTAAAGTGCGAGCATCCAACTCATAAAGCGTCACAATGCCGTCAACGTGAAGTTTTTGAAAATCACTGTTTAGTGCCATTAGTTACTCCGTCACAATGTGAGTGCTTGATTCCAAAGCATATTGACCTGCTCTGCACTAAGCCCCATTAAATCAGCCATAGCCAATAAACTTGGATTCAAGCGTTCAAACGTGGTTGCATCTTGCCATTCAATCAATGCGATTTGGCGTTGCATTGGGTCAGGGATTTGATCAATCAGCGCTTCTACTTGTGACAAGTCATATCCATTCATTGTTAAAGCTAAACGGAATTGACGGCGTGTTAGTGGCTGCATTTTCGCAAGTTGCTCTTGCTCTAATCGCTCAGCATCTTCACCTGAGATCACCCACACACCATTTTCTAAAGTGTGATATTGGCTTGGTGCTGGTTGACCTTCATCATCAAGAATCGTTTGATCAACTTCAGGCTCAATTTCTTCAGTCGGCAATTCTTGTAGACGAATCGAAATAAAGCGATTTTCTTTAATGTCGATTGGCTTGTTAGGATCTGCTGCAATTAATCCAGTTTCATTGATGCGTTTTTCATAAGTTTTTACAGAGATATCACCATTTTCAAACTGCTCATACACAACGGCGTGGAAAATATTGCCATTTGCATCTTTAGGTTGTTCTACATACCAACCTTCTTGTGCAAATCCGCTTGAACCTTTAATTAAGTAATCACCCACACCAAGTTTTTCAAAAGTGATGTCTTGTTGTTGTGCTTCTGCGTTTAGCTCAATTCTATCTGCATAAAGACTAATGATTGGCGATGCTGCTTTCAGAAATCCGTTACTATCTACTGTAGTATTTCTTGAAGTACGAATATCATAGAGCTCATAAGCAGAATAAGATTGGTGTTTAAAAGCCACCATTAGGCGGCGTTGACTCGAAAGCGCACCGATTGCATAACCAATGTTAGCAGCAAAATTACAATTAATATATGCAACTGACGGTGGGAAAGCTTCAAATTCACTTGCTGTTGAAGGGGTTGTATAAAAACCATTTTTAAATGGCAATCCGTTTTCTACATTGGTTGCTACATATATGTTATTTGGTAATCCAATGCCAAAATCACCAACTGTTAGAACACGTCCCAATGTTGAATCACTTTTTGACGTTGTAAGTGTCGCTGTCGCTGCTGTGCCTAACCCTAAATTAGTTCGTGCCTGTGCTACTGTTGTTGCACCTGTGCCGCCCTTATTTACTGGAAGTGCAGAAGGCAAAACCCCTTGAGCATTTGCACCCAATTGAGCATAAATCTCATCATCATTCGCCTGCAATTTAGCAGATCCAGTCCGGAATGTATCCCCACCTGCGCCAGTTGGTGCTGTACCTTGATTAATTGTTTGCTTAGCCATAATTTTTCCATTAAAAAACCCCGACTAAGCGGGGCATAAAAATTAAATTTTTTAAGGTTGAAAATCTTGAGTAAAGGTAGTTGAAATTCGCCACACCAATCCACCTACATGAACTGGTGTGTATTCGCTTGCTATGACCCTCACTTCACCATCTAAAGGCGAATCCCATAAAAAAGATTCAGAACCTTTATGGTCATCAAAGAAGGCTTTAATCTGCAAAATTTCATCTTTATAAGCTGTGCGCGTGTAATTCCACACACCTCGCTTATTATTAATGCCTACCGATGTACTTTGGCGATATCCATCACCAAATTGACTTGATAGAACATTGAATGAATTAGTTTGCGAGTTGCCTTCTCGATCAGCAGGAAAGTTGAATTTTCGGTTGCTCAAGCTAATAACCCCCCTTGTCGTTTCTCGCGTCGTATCACCGCAATTACCGCCTGATTAATCATTTCACCAAGCTGCTTACTGTCGCTATGTGTAGTCGCATTACCATCACTTGCAATCGTAATGTGGTTTTGAATGGATATTGACTCAGCTTTAGATGTTGAAATTGGTTGTTGGATTGAATTAACAACTCGTGAACCAACTCTTTGATTGTCTTTAACCAACCCACCTGTAGAGTACCCACTCTTGATCGCTTGTCTGAGTTGGTTAAACCCAGCTTCACCACCAATCGCACGTATTTCCTCTTGGTTTAAAACACCTTCACCTTTATGGACAATACCAGCAGGCTCGTACTTGCCACCATGACCTGTAAAGCCGCCATCTGAGAAGCCTGCCATTGTTTGAGCAGCGATAGCTCCAACACTTGCCATACCCATGCCCAGCACAATATTTGCTGCCACAGATTTGCTAATCAGATCTGTATTCCATGGGCTTGCTAATACTTGGTTATAGGCTAGAAATGCGCTCACAGTTGCAGAGGTCATTGCAAAAGCTTGCTGCATCGCAAACATGGCTTTATATGCGCCCGACTGCTCACCTGCTCCATCTTTCACAAGTTGAGTCATTTGCGACCATGTTGATGAAGTGGCAGACAAGATGGTTTGAAGTGATCCAAGTGCCAAGGACTGCTTGTCTCTCTCATACTGAGATTGGTTTTCCAGCATTGCAGATTGAAACTCAGTCTCACTCATATCAAACCATTCGCGGTATTCAATGATTGCTTGACGTCGATCTTCAAGCGCCTTTTCAGCACTATAGTCAATCCCCATGGCACCAGCAAAACGTTGCGCTACACCCTGTTGTGCGACACTTGTGTCATACCCCTCATTTAAGATGGATATCGTCATTTGCTGATTTCTTAAATTCGGGTCTTGTGTTTTGGCAATCTCCTCACGTTCTAACCTGTAACGCTCCCTAATCGCTTCACTCTCAGTCATCAACGCTTGCTTCATATAGAAGATGCGTGTTTCTTGAGCCAGTTTGATTAGGGCGAGTTCGTGGTTGGATTGGTCAACCATAGAATCTAAGCTGTATTGCTTATTGGTATCGGTTAGCTCACGATTAGATAAAATGAGAAGCCTATTTATTTTAACTCGTTGATCAAGTTTTTCCTCCTCAGACCACTGCCACTCATTTAACTGGTACTTGAGTTGCTCGTTATACAACTCCTTTTCATAACCTGCACGAGCCTCAGCATTTGCAATAAAGCCCTGAGTGTCTTTTGGACTAAACTTGGCTTTTCTAATTTGCTCAATCTCGCGAGCTAAATTAATTTCTATTTGACGCTCGCGGTCTGCATTCTCAAATACAATTTGTTGACGATCTCTTATAGACTGATCGAGGTCTTTAACAGCCTTCTTTTGCTGTGCTGTTGATTCTCTGGTTGCTTTTGTATGCTTTGCCAATGCGCCATTTCGCTTGGTTGTAACCTCCTCTTCAGCGATAATCCCTTTGATTAATTCCTTTTGTTCAGCGGTTACGCCTTTAATGCCCTTCTTTTCGTTTTCACGATAGGCTTGCAACAAAAGATCCGCTTCTCTTGCTGATTTACCATGCTTGTCAATAACTGCATTAATAAATTCCAAATCCCATTTCTGCTGCTTTAACTTGCCAGTATATTCAGCAACCGCCTCAGCAGCACTTCTAACTCCTCTTGCTGCATTATCACCCGCAGCGGCATTTTGATTTAAGGAGTTAGTCATTGCATCAACAAATTGCTTCTGGTTTTTATATTCATTTCCAGAGTTGCGAACCTGCCCAGCCAGAGCGTTAAACTTATCTTTAGAGTCCTGACTCACAAAAGAAAGCTTATTAATCGCCGCAGAAAACTTATCTAAATCACCCGTTTTCTTAAATTCAGCAATTAATGCATTTACCTCACGAGATTGCTCTCGAGTAAAATCATTGTATCGACTCAAAGCGTATGCATTGGTATTTAAATCATCTGTTAATTCCTTATAACTCTCAGCTAGTTCAGACAGCTTTGCTTTCTCGACTGCTTGCTGCCCGCGCTTTTGAACGTCATCCAGCTCGCGGTATTTTTGAATAGCATCGCCGACAGCCTCATTGTTTTCACGTAATGAAACCGTGGCTTTTTCTGAATTGCTGCCCAGTAGTAGATATCCAGCTGCAACCGTTGCCACCGTAATACCGAGACCAACTGGTCCCGCCATAAAAGCCAAGGCTGATCTTGCGGCACTAGTCAGTGTTAGCGATGTTGTTGTGGCTGCGGCTTGAGCAGCACTATAAGCGACTAAATTAACAATGCCTTGTTTTACAGCGGCGCCTTTAGTCAGTAATGCTGTGGTTACATACCCCAAACCTATTGCTGCACCAGTATTTGCTACTAAGTCTAGGTTATCTGCTAAGGTGCTTAAACCTCCTGCCAATATACCAGTCGCACTTGTAGTTTCGTTAGCCTTCCCCAGGTAAACAGTCACTGCATTAGATAGCTTGGTAAAACCATCTGCCAAGCTATTTTCCATATTATTAGCAAGCTTTTCATTTTCATTGCGAGTAGCAATCAGTGTCTCAATTAAGTCGTTTAAAGACGCTTTACCCTCAGCACCTAATTTTCGAATTTCAGCTTCTGTTTGACCTGTGGTTTTCGCCATATCAGCAATGACGTTATCCGCGCCCGTCACAATTGAAATCCACGCATCAGCATCAATCTTGCCTTTTGCCATAGATTTGCTTAGCGCATCCATTGCTGATTGTGCTTGGTCGGTACGTGTGGCGTTATGGGTAAAGCTAAAAGAAAGTGAATCAACCAAATCAAGCGTCTGGGTAGTTTGATAGCCAAGCGACTTCATGCCGCCAGCCATACTCAAGTAGACTTCCTGAGCCTCACCTAATTGACGATAGGTGGTATTTGCAGTTGCTAAGATTCGGCTTTGCACTAGGTCATATTCAGCCGCACTTGCAGTTGCGTTACGAATACGTGCAGCCATCTGTGTATAGCCATCAGCCATGGTTATTGCTTTATTAATGGTTAGAATGCCACCCATATATCCCACAAGGCTTTTAATTGAAGCACCCATTGCTGTCATCTGAGTGTCAGCCTGATCACCCTTTTTAGTTAGGTTTTCAAGCTCGCTTGCGACTGCACGTGCATTACGTTCAGCATTTTTTGAGTCAATCACGATGACCAGACGAGATTCTTGAGACATTTCACTTTCCTGCGGGCAATAAAAAACCCCGCAATGCGGGGTTGTATTCATTTGTGTAATTAATAATTTTTCTTAGCTGAATCCAATCCATCTAAGAAAGAAACCACTAAATCTTTTGATACTGAAATAACTCTTTCCTGTTTTCCTTTGAGTTTTAACTCAAAGCCTTCTTTATTTTTTCTTATGAACTCTTCAGTTAAAGTAACACCTAATGTTTCATTTAACTTACATCCCATATATCTATTGGAACAGTTGGCTTCATGATTTATTAGTACAACTTCGTGCGCAACTCCCTGTATGTCGTAAGCAATCTTTATTCCACCCCAACCACCAATAAATGTAGCATCTAAATACAATTGGACTAAAGTTGTTTTTTTTGTAGTTGGATTATAGATACCTCTCAATATCATATTTTCAAAAGATTTTGTTTTGATATTTACAATTTTCTCAAAGCGATCAAATGAAACTGTGGCTACTGTATCCTTAGGTTGTAGTGATTTACCTAAAATTTCAACTAAAGAATCAATAGTCACTGGTTTACCATCATTTCGTTCAAATGTATAATTTACATACATTTCATCTAATGGTCTATCAAGATTTAAGTAATAAACATCACAGTTAGCAGTGACAACTTTTGTGCTTAATGATTTGTTTACAGTAAATGCCTTTCCATTAATATTAATATCACTCTTAGAATTCTTTAAACTGTATTGAGATAAACTGTCATGATATTTAGTTGGCACCCCAGTATCTAGTATTTTAAAATTATTTTCTTTTAGAGTTTTATATCCTTTTTCATTCCTATTAACCCCAGCTATTAAGTTTTTGTTTGGATCAATAAAAAAATTATAAGACGCACTTTGTTTAGCCTTTTCAGTTAAGCGAAACTCTGTACCCTTTAAACCCTCATATTCGCAACTATTTGCATACGCCCCGGTTGAAAAAATAACTCCAAATATTAAAGTTGTAATAAGCTTTTTCATGTATTTACCCCTTTTAAGTAAACACACAATACTAACAATCCGATCAAAAGAAAACCACCCGAAGGTGGTTCTGTTTAATATTCCCAAGCTTACCAATTACTATCAGATTTCTGATTTATAATGTCTTGCTTATATTGCTGGATAATGGATTCCATTTTAGCCTTAACTTGTTGCTGCTGTTTGATCTGCATAATAGGGACATCGCGACCAATATTAGTGTTTAGTCCACCCTTCACATATGTGAGAGGTTTCCTAGAAATATCGGAAAAAGCCACTCGCGCTCTTGAGTCCTTTGTGTCGATTTTTATGGTGAAATTCACAACATCTCGACCAAAAGCCTCACAATCCATAAAGCCACTACAAGGATATTGGATGTTTCCCTTACCAATGATGCTGCCAGTATTTTTATCTGCATACTGAACTACGTTATTTGATGAATTAAATACTTTCGCCATCCAAATTTTAGATGACTCAAATAATTGATCCTTAGAATACCCATCAATCTCTACAACTTGAGCCACCTCGTTTAATGGGCTTGGGGCATGCTGCATATCTGGAGATATTGCACATCCAACCAATCCAAAACCCACTACCCCTGCAACCAATATCTTTTTCATGTGATTTCCCTCTTATAATAAATTATAAGATACTAATTCCAGAATGAAAAAACCATCCCGAAGGATGGTTCTTTTGGTTTTAGCGATTATTTCGCTCTCTCAGGAAATGCCTTCCTACGCGCAACGTATCAGTACCATAAAGCAGATCCAGCAAACTATCAAAACGCTTAGTAAATTCAGCAATATCCATTGTTGGGTAGAAGCCCGGTGGTAGTGGCATTGCGGTCAGCACACCGTTACGAGCACTTACATGCCAAGAATCATACCGTGAGTTATTAAATTCCTGATTAATCTGTTCAGCAACTTGAATAACCTCTTGTGGATAAGGTAAGGCTTTAACTTCTTGCTTTTCAGCCTTCGCTTTTATATCCATTGTTTCCAGATAATGAACAGCCTCTGGAAAATGAATTTCTAAAAGCTCTGCATAACGCGGAATTTTAAAATGTCGATTATGACGACTCCACATTTCTGCATAAATCTTACGATTGCCTTGTGAGCGTCGATCTACAATTTCATGCAGTAGTGCTTGCTGTTCAGGTGAGATGGCTTGACGAGCCTTGACTCTAAATTGCATCACCATCGCATCATAAGCACGAATCACCTGTAAGTGGAATTTTGCAGAGATCCACATTGCATATGAGTAAACTAATTCTTTAACTACATATGTGCCATTATTCTTGCCATCATTGACTTTGCCAACAGCAGGCATCTGCAAATTTGCAGATGCCCCATTCGAAGGGTTTTCAATCTCAGCAATTAGGTCTTTGGTTTGTTGGTTACGGATAAAGTAAGCAGGCTGGTGCTTCTTGTCGTAACCACTTGCTTTGTGTAGATCATTTAAGCAATAACGACCATCTTCATCTTGGCGAATTGAGAAATCACCAATAACCAATGGTTGAGCATTTGGATTTACTAAATTTTGTGTTAAATTAGACATGTGTTTACATCCTTCTGTGATGGCAACTAAACCTTGCAAAATGTGGTAGTGGAGCAAGGTTTTTTTGTGCCTATAAGTTTCATGCTTTCGCACTCTTTTGGTTTTCTCGCTTTTCTAACCATTCTTCAATGATCATATTTAGCTGAGCTGTGATAGTTCTGCGGTCTTTCTGAGTTTCCTCTTTAAATCGCTCTAAAGTTTTTTCAGGTATTCTAAAGTTTACCTGAGGATCTTGTCTTGCCATTAGATTCTCCTTATAGCATGTGATGTAATTTAACATCACAATCACATTAAAGCAGGTGCTTTATTTGGTGTCAATAAATTTTTGACTATTTATTTATAGCACACTATAGTTTATGTACATTGGAACATTAGTTGTTATAAACCTATGGCACGCACAGACCCACAAGTTAACTTTAGAATACCTGCTGAACTCAAAGATAAGCTGGACGAAGCTGCCAAGAACAATGGCAGAACACTTACTGCTGAATTAATTTTGCGACTTGAGACCACATTTGAACTCGACAATCTTCCCGAGCCAACCAATCCAAAAAATATTACTGACCCTAATAAACTTGAGGCTTGGGCTAAGTCAGTATTAAATGAATTATTAAGACTTAAAGAATTGGATACGCGAGTTAAAGAACTTGAAAAAATGTCGAGTATTTAGAGTCCTTCCAGAGTGAAGCTACAGATAGGTTGAATTACTTGGATGGACGAGATTATTAATTCAACGACACTCAAATTGAGTGTCGTTACAACTGACCTTCAAACTGAGTGTCAAGACTCTAATCTGAGCCTTGCGTCCCCAGCCTCAATTTGAGGCCCTGACTACAACTAGCCACAACCTCATTTTAGGATTGTGAACACCATTACTACTTAATAACAAATATGAAATTTAATATAAGACTCGACTGGGCTGTTATCACATCAATATTCACCATATTTCTTTTTTGGTGTGGGTACTGGTATTTTCATGGATTTGCGTCATTTTATAACTATCAAATAGATACTTTTGACATTCCTTTATCAACTCTAATTATAAAAGGCCTAATGATAGGAGTTGAATATGTTATTTATCTAATTCTTACGCTTATACTTTTATCTTTTCTTATATCCATTGATAAGAATCATTGGAGTTTTATTTTTGCCAAGACATTACAAATTGTTTTAAATGTATATCTTCTTTTTTTCTATCTTTATAAACACTTTTTCAGATCAAGCTCTCCAGGTTTTATTCGGCGCAACAGTAGAAAATTATTCTTACGTATAAAGCCGCATCTAAATAGCACTGTACGTCTAGACACTTTATTAGGCCTAAAAGTTCAGCGTTTTTTTAAAAGGCATAAAATTTCTGATAATGATTTAAAGAAAGCAATTTATGGAGATCCTCCAGTTACACCAGCAGTTCAATTTGAATTTGCTATGCTTATTCACTATCTTTTAATTGTTTTGCTAATCTTTGGTTTAGGCGCACTATTTTATATTGGTAAGAAGCAAAGTGAAATTGGTTATTCTGACGCAGAAAATAAATTTAAAGAATTCTGCACAATGCCCCAAGTTGTAACCGAGCCTAAATCTAAATCTGATTTTAGAGTTACTGATTTATGCTTTAAAGGGCTATGTTTGATCACTGATAAAGATAAGAATGTTCAAATACATGAAATGAAGAATTTGCTAGTAAAAAACAATCAAGACAAAAAACAAAAGAGCGCCCTAGATTGTAAGAAATAACTAGTATAAAAAACCTCCACCTGGAGGTTTTGTTTTATTCCAGGTTTAAAAAAACCACCCGAAGGTGGCTGTTTTAAGCATCCAAATACTTCTTAAATGCTGACTGCATCTCTTTGATGAATTGATTAGTATCCAAGAAGTAGTTTGGATAAGCTTTTTTAATCGCCTTTAAATCCCCCACAGATACCAATACAACATCTACATCTGGATTACCTTTAACTTTAGCCTCAAGTGATGCATAAAAAGTCTTGGCTAAGTCTTCTTGATTTTTGGAAAAAGGCATTACATCCACCTTCCAAGCTTCTTCGTCTCTATATAACCTTAAAATATGATATGCATACTTACTATTAGAGGTTGACTCAATGTGCTTAGCTGTAATTGCAATTCCCTTGAGCTTCTTGAAGATTTGCAGCTTTTCTTCAATTTCTTTTGCTTGATGCGCAATCTCATTTGGGGTGAGTTCTGCAAATTCCAGTAGCATCGGTGTTTGCTCTTTTATTGAAAATAGTGCGCTGCTCAACTTAAAAAAATGCTTATGATCTTCAGAGCCAAAACCAGACTTTATAGATGCTTTTTCAATTACCCCAAGAGTCTCTACAGCTGTTGCCCATGAGTGCTGTAATTTAGTCCTTATTTGCAACTCAATACTTAAGCCATCCAGCTCTGTGTGATCTCTACTCTTGTAAATAAATATCTGATGCAGGCTACGATAACCATCAGGCTTTGGTTTTAGAATATAATCATCACAAGGTAGTTTTGGCTCATGGCTAAATCTTTTGTTTATGTGGATCAAGTCATTGTGCAGTCGATAAACATCCTGAATGCTAGGCAAAATCACCCTTAACCCACCAATGTCCTGCATTCGAGCCAAATTCATTCCAGGATATCGCTTCAATTTAGAGACAATTGATGGCAATCGCTTAAGTCTTTGCGCCACAGTTGAGTCTTTAAATTTCAACTCACCACATCTTCTTCTCAAGGTTTTTTGAAAAGTATCAATTGGGTATGTATGTAAAGAACGCCATGCGGTTAGCACTTTAAAGGCTTCTATTTTTTCAGCTTCACTAGCTTCTGAGCTGATTAAAGTATTGCCCGCTCGTCTTAAGACATTTGTACCCGGTACAACTATTTTTTCTGAGCCACTCATAACCAATACCTAGTATTTGATTTAGCTATGAGATTATCATATTTTTTAATTTGGTGTTTTCAATTTTTAATAAATTTATGTTTTTCTTCGTAAATTTAAGGATAATTTATTTAGTATAAAAACATAAAAAATAAAAAAAAAGAAGAAACTAACTTACGCTGATTTCTCACCCATCCTTTTAAACACCCCATCCAAAAACTTGTTATCCATCATCACAATGCAATCTACAAAAATATGAAGCTGACAAGGTGCTTCATAAATCTGTAGATACTGAGCAATTGCACTCATATCAATAGGTAATGGTGTGCCTTGTTCATAGTTTCTTGATCGAGCAATGATGTTGAAAGCATTTAAAATGAGATTTGCTGTATAAGAATATTCAGGCTTAGTGATTGGATCAGGTAAAGGCTGCCCTAAAGCTTCAGCGATTGCCTTCCGCTTTAGGTTATCCTCGTTGGCTTCTTCTTCACTTTCGTACTGAATCCAGTCATAAAGACTTAAGACTTTCCCAGTGTTTCATCTCGATGCTTGTCAGCCTCAAATTGAATCAACTCAGATTGCGTTTTAACAAAAGCCCAAATTTGTGGACCAATATCACCCAAGTTAAAAAGCTTCATAGCATTTTCAGCTGAATAAGGCACTTCAATAACTTCGTCATTTTCTTTAAGTGCTACGCCTTTCCAATCTTCAATGAGATGACATGCAGCAGCATCAAGATGAAGCTCATGAAGTAATCGATCACTAGCACTCGCCTTGGTGACATCAAAACCCTTTGAAGATACCTGATTGTGCGCACGCTCAATTGCAACCTGATAAGCAGGATATGCAGCACCACGAATCTTGAATTCAGCTAAAACATTACCTTTAGCATCTTTATATTCTTTCCATAAAGACACATTTTTACTTTCTTTAATCTCAACAACTAAAGCCATATAGACCTCAAAAATAATACCGCCCGAAGGCGGTGTGAATTATGCTTTTGGAGTGCGAACAAGAGTCGGTGCTTGCTCAACGGTTTTGTATTCAAAAGTAGTGGAAATCTGATCAGTTTTAGACCCAGTTGCCAGTGGTGCTGTTAACTCGGCTTTTGGAATAGTGAGCGTGTAAGCGTTACCATCAGCATCAGTAATTGGGATAACAATGGTGACTGGGGTGTTTGCAAATTGCTTTTCATACATTTCAGCAGCTTTAGCACTCCATGCTACTGTTAGATTTCCTAAGCCTTTTGCGCCTGTTTCAATGAGGCTTTCAATTGTTAAGCCTGAGCCTAAACAATCTTGCGGTGTGATGCCATTTTCCCATTTAAACGAGAATGCAGACACACACGCCACACCTTTTGTAGATACACCATCAATCAGGATTTCACCCACTGACACATTGGATAATTTTTTGTTTGTTGAAGCGGCTGTTACTGATCCTGCTGGCAATGTGTTCGATGGGGTACGCTTTTTGCCCATGAATCCAAAGCTAAATTTGATCATGCCCTTAGCTGGAATATCGATGCCGAACGTATTTACGTGCATACCTGCAAACGTGTGGTAATTCGCAATATCGGAATAACCCCACAGAATACTGAACGACTGTCGAAGAATTCCGCCGAATGTTAGTGTATTCGTAGCCCAGTTATTAAATGCTGCGGCTGCAATTAAATCATCAAACGCTCCATATCGAGCCTCAACGTTAATATCACCATCATAAGTTGCGCCAACCACAGCAGAGGCTTCATCCAGTCTTGAATCTACAACGGATTGAGATTCTTCTTTCTCTGCTGTTTGATTTAATGAGCAGTCAATAAATGGCAGGGTTTGTCTTGCAAAAGGTGTTGGCGTTGTGCCATTGACTGTTTCTTTGGCAATTTGAAGTATTTGTTTAGCACCACTAGACATGGCAATCTCCTAATTTTAGGCGTAAAAAAACCGCCATGTAGGCGGTGGAATAAAGTGTTCAAGCTAATTCACTCGGAACTCAGCTCTAATAATTCGACCCAAGAAATTAGGGTCATCGATACGTGCTGGTGCGTGGACTGTATGAATCTCCAGATCGTCTTCACTAAATGACTGCAAGAGTAGCAACCACTCATCACATAGATTCAATAGTGGTAGAGTTCCTGAACTAAGTGGTGCAAAACACTGAATCTGAATTAATCCGTTATGTCTAACCAGTGGGTTGTCAGCAAGTTCAGCCACCAAGCTATTCGCATAATCTATATACACTTTGCACCACAATTTATTTTTAGGCGGTGTGTGTGGTGGTGAATTTTCATATACAACATCAATATCGGGCTGACCTGTTTCAACTTTACCCAAAGGCTCAGTTTGACCAATCAGGTGAATATCAGCACCTGCCATGTATTTACTTCGATCAATAAATTGACCTATTCGAGTGTAAATCACACGCTCAGCTTGGCTTAGTGTCATCATTTTACATTTCTCATATTCATGAATGCGATTGAGTAAACACCTTTGGATGCTTGATCAGACCATCCATTTTCAAGCCTTACCGCGTAAGGCGCATTGTTTTGAATATACAACTTATCACCGAGCTTAAATTTCACAATTTTGGCGCTTTCTTTGGCTATCGTGCTTTGACCACCCAAATCTTTAAGGTTTTCATCAAATGTGTGGTCTTCCTCATTGATTGAAATTAGATGATTGCCGCGATATGCACCATCCATAATGGGCGATCCAACCACAACCGATTGTAGACCAACACCTGCAATCTTCTTCACATGCTCTTCGCTTTCTTCAATTACATCTAAAGCAAATTGTGTGGGCTTATAACCTTTCCAGCTCATAATATTCACCTCACACAGGGATACCAATCACCATAATCCTAACCTCTACACCCGCATCACCAGCTTGAAGACCAGCACCACCGACAATCGAGATACCACCCTTGATATTAGAGAAACGAATAGTTTTTTGATTTGCTGTGATTTCATAACAACCCATCAAATGAGTAGCGTTGATTGTCCCGACAGGATTAATCGTCATCGCCAAAGGTAGAATAATTTGGCTAAAAATCGCTGGTGACGACTCATTGCCATCAACCGTCACATGAACTACCAGGTTGTTAGGCGATGATTCTGGCGTCCTTACAGATTTAGACCAGACCACAACCCCGTTTATGTTTTGATTAGGGAAAGCATTACCATCAATAAATTTTGTAATTGGTAGAGCGTCAGCAAGCAAATATTGACCATGAGGGTTAATTTGACTAGTGTGCTCTCTCATCACACTGTTTGCAGTTCCACGATCTTCAGCACCAATCTGTTGAAGTGTGATGTTGCCTTCACCTATCAAATCCACGTTGTTTAAAGTTTTGATATCTCGGATTGCTCGAGAGTAATCTACAAATATTTTTCGAGCATTCGGATCCCAAACAAAATCATCTGAAAGATCGTTTACACCAATTAGAAATTTATGGACTGTCAATAGGGAACCCCCTTAAGACTTCTTCACCACCCAAAGTCCGAAGTACAACAGTAGCCATTTCGCGAATAATTGCTCGAACTTCATCTTCAGTTGTGAAATTGCTTAGATCAACTCGCCACTCAACACCGTTAGTATCAGTTGTTACTAATACCTGACCATCAAGCACCATTCCATTCGTGTGAATATCAACAATGAATGACGTCATATCGATTTCAGATACAACACCCAATTCATTCTGATAAGTGATATAGCGCTTACCATCTTCAATTCGGGTGTTAAGCACAGTGATTGATTCATTCGCTTTCACAGCTTCAATGAATTCTTGTGATGATGTCTTTAGCCCTAATGCACCATTTACTTTTCGCTCAATGGTTGAGTTATCAACTTTAGGTTGAATTTTGTTATTTACATCAAGCTCAAAGCTGTTTCCAAAGTCACTAGGCGCAACAAAATCAATCACCGTTCTCATAAATATTCCCTGCGATATCTCTAAATACCAATTTGTTTTCTTCAAGCCGTTCATCAATACGTTGATCGACTTCTTCGGGTGTTAAACCGGGATCACCTTTAGGTCCTTGCGCCCCTGTTCGAGCCAAAGTCACATTCTTAATTGGTCGTTCTAGTTGGATTTGCTTAGCATTGGTTTTTGAGACTGAGATGACTTTATTTGTTGTAATCTTCTGAACAACTTTCTTTTTAACCAAGTTACTCATGGCTTAGCCTTTTTAGAAACTGAACGTCCAACCTTAAAAAGACTGACGCCTGTACGTGGCAGTGAGTGCGACTCACCACCCGGATAAGTGATTCTTAAATCCCATTCAAACGTGCCGATCTGCCAATCATCAGTCACACCAAGATCAATAATAATGTCACCGTCAGCAGTACCAGTTACTGCAGGTTCTGCAATGACTTCACCTTTAGTTGTTCTGATTTGGCAAATGATTTCCGCATTAGATAAGTCGTAAGGTTGATTATTTTCATCTGTATATTCAAAGATGATTGGCTCACTATCGCCTTGTTTAATCTCATGATCGATTAAGTTGTTGTGGTCTCTAATCATTCAGTCACCTTGCGAATCTGCACAAGCCATGTTGCATCCGCAGCATCAGGCGAAACGTTTATCACCCTAAAATCACCTTTAGGAGTGTCCCAAATATCACCAATTTTAGGTTCTGCTGTAACTTCGTTCTGCAACACAATTGATTTGCAATCATCAACTAGGTAGTCAGAAGGCTTTGACAAATCCTTCAGGTAATTGCCAAACAATACACCTCGACCTGTGTAAGTCTCAGTTTCTTGGTTTTCATATTGACCAGTAATTGGATTCCATCGACCACTTGAAATAACCCTTGTGCATGAAAAAGGGTGAGTTGCATCGATTAATTTGCTATCTAATGCTTTGGTGAGCTTGGATTGAATTTTGTTTTTAATCATGACCCAAACTCCAATCATATAGATAAAATAGATCTTGCGTGATGCGCTGAATTGAATACGCCTCAAACTCTACACTTGGGCATTCTTCGCCCATTCTCTTTTTAAGTTCTTGCCAAATATGCACTGCTTCGTGTGTTAGAAGACTGTGAATCTGATTTATTGTCCAATCGGTCTGGTTGCTAATTTGCACTATTGCAGAATCATCTGGTAAGAAATTTACTCTTGCGCTTGCACCACCCTCAAGAAACTCAAATAGTTTCGGCTTACATGTCATCTTTAACAGCAATTTGTCAAGCTGCTCTTGATTTGTGACTAGCGTGTAGCGCATGTGTTGAAACGGCGTCTCGTGCCAAGCTGGTAGGCGTAATTTTTTGGTCATCGATACACCTCAAAACTAAAGCCATTCGACTTATTCTGATTCTCAAGATCAACTGATTGAATCAATGCTTTGGCAATTTGCTCATATCGAGTTACAACAACCGAACCCTCGGCAAATGTTTCACTCACCGACACACCGTTGGCGTTAACCGTTTCGCTTACCGTTTGACGATCTACACCGACAAATAGCGCTTCATCAATGATGCCGCGAACAATTTCAGCAGCAGCTAAAGTAAGATTCTCATCAATTGATTCAGGCACAAAACCAATCTGATTTTTCACCCAAGCATTAGCAAGAATCAAGGTTTGAGCTTTATCACTGGAGATTTCAAACGGTGTTCCAATGATATGAAGCGCTTGTTGTTCTGTAATAAAGCTCATGTTTCACCTATTTTTTCTTTGCTTCTTTGGGTGGAGGTGCATCTGTATTTTCAGACAGCAAATCACCAGTTGTACCTGCATTTTTAATAGCAACAAATTCAGCTTGGGATGCAGCTAACTGCTCTTCGAGTTCTTTTACTTTTAGAGCTAAAGCATCACGCTCATTTTTAATGCCTTCAATTTCAGCTTTTAAGGCTTCATTTTCAGCAACAACTTTTTCGCATTCAGCTTTAGCATCATCGATTGTTTTTTGAAGTTCGGGTGCGATTTCAACACTTAATTGACCAGTGATTTTGTTCACTTTGGGTAATTCACGCACCTCGACATCAATACTTAGCGACTCGTAATCAGCTTTAATTTTCGGGTAATCGCCATAAATAATTACTGCTTCAGCAGATGGGTTTGGTTTATCGTAGTAGTCTGGATTCTGAAATGACCCCAACTCATCAATACCTGAGCTTTTTTTTGCATAGATAATTTTCAATTCTGTCTCCAAAAAGAAAGAGGGCCTAAGCCCTCCTTTATGGTGTACCTGACAAATCAAGCAATGTGCCAGCTGTCATCTTGTTGCTTGTAGCATGTTTAATCCAGTTAGCATCAGCACCCAATAGCGCCAATGTTGGGTTGGATCCTTTCGAGGAATCCCATGAATAACCCATGATATCTAAATTAAAAACACCTTCTGCACGCATACCTATTGCAAGGTTCTCCTCATCATTGATGTCGTAGGCACGGAAACCAGGTGCTTGCGATTCAGTCACCGTCAATGCGCCAGCTTGCAGACCAAAGGCATCATTGTCACCAACCAAGTCAGTCACCAAAACTGGTTTACCTAACGTTCCAGGTACCCCACCATAAATAACAATCTCAGATTCACCATAAACCTGATTTGTAAGAGCCTCATCCACAATATCGAAATACGTATCAGAGTTCATAACCCAGAGTGAAATGCGTCCAAACTTATCACCAAATTTACGCATACCTCGAGTTAAAGCTTTGCGACCATCAACAGCAATACTTCCAGCCGCAATCATGTCAGGATTGCTGCTAATTGCTGCCTTTAAAGCGGTCAAACCGTATTGAAGACGCCCAGCAACCAATGCGTCAGCAAGGTCTTGACCAACGATTTCAGCGAACTCTGCTGGTGAGCGTGCACGACGCTTAAAAGCCTCTTCAGTTGAAGCATATGGACCATATTTAAATGGAATTTTTACACCTACTGATTCACCAGCACCAATCTTCTTCGGTGTAACTTTTGCCTGCGAGTTAACGTCACGATGCTCGATACTTCCGCCAACGCGATAAAACGACTCTTGTTTAAAGTCACCTTGAATTATTTCATTCACATAGCGGATTGCACCGTTTGATGCTTGGTTAAATACATTAAGATTGTCTTGTAGGCGCTCTAGGTATGCTGTTTGCGCTAATTGGTTGTAGACAATCATGTCACTATTAACTGTAGTCGTCATTTCGACTCCTTATTTTGGAAGTTTTAAATATGATTCCTGACCATGCTGACGAATGTAATCTGCTTTAGCATCAGCATTCATCTCACTGCGTTTAAAGCCAGAATTTGAACCACCACCACCCTGATAACCACCGCCTTGAGCTTGATTACCCTTTAGAATTGAATCCTTGAATGGACATCCACCAATCAAAGTTTCTAAAGCTTCATCAAAATCGGCAACTTCACCTGGTCGTGAGCGTGAGTAAATTTTTTGACCGTCAGCACCGTAAGCCACAACTTTTCCATCTTCGATTTTAAAGTTTTTGCCGAAAGTGGCTTGAACCATCTCTCGTGGCGCTGCAATTTTTTCTTCTATGAACTTAGAACGTAAGAATCCACCACCGATTAGCTCTTCGTAATAATCGTTTTCGACTTTTTCCAACTTTTGAACCACTGGAGCGTATTTTTCTTCAACAGCCTTGATTGCTTCAGCTTTGATTTTTTCGACTTCACCTGCATCCACAAGTTTTTTGTCATCAAAATTTTTCAAAGTTTCTAAAGCTTTTTTTGCAGCTGCTGGATCTTCAATACCTTCAAAGTTTTTAAGTTGAGCAAGCGCCTGTTCTTTTGCTTCACGATGTGTTTTTGCTTCCGCATTTAGTGAGCTGATTTTTTGCATAGCTGAGCCAGCATCAAACCCCACTTCTTTACCATCGTCATGCACAAAGATTGGTAAGCCTTGTCCATCTACTTCTGCATACGTTTTGCTATCGATTTGTGTCGTTTTAAGTTTCATTGGTATCCACCATAATTTTGAGCATCCGCTCGGTTGCGCCCTATTCATCCGAATTTCAGGCAATAAAAAAGCACCCGAAGGTGCATGTTGAGAATTTCGTTTGTTTAATCTGTTGTCATAGACTTAAGCCGCATTCAATACTCGGTTAAAAGTTTCCCTATCCATTTCTTCAAGCTCAGCCAATGTGTAACCACGCTTATTTAATGGGTCGGCAAACTTCTCAATTGGGAATTTACCCTGCTTGTAAAGTAAGTAATTAGATTTGCCCAGCCATTTACGTTGGAAGAACTCATCTTGGTTAGCGAACCATTCGGGATAGGTGGTATTTGCATCCACTTGACCAATAATGCCATCTCGTTGATCTTTCGGAATATCTTTAACTTTTCGCTCATCTGCAACAAAAGGACGCTTTCCGAAAATCTTGCCTTCAGCATCACAACCAACATAAGTGGTTCTATTATTAGGGTGAACAGGAAATCTAGGCCGTTTTGGATCATCAATTGCAAACACTTTGCCATCAATTGATGCGCAATACTTGCATGTCCTACCATCCAATGTGGAGACAACTCTTACATGTGTGTATTCAAGGGCTTTATATGTATCAATATATGCTGCATTCGACACATGACTTCGAGCTGTTCTTACCTGTCTTTCAATGCTTGATCGAGATGTGTGAAGCACACCATCTTTATAATCTAAAGACTTTCGACCTTTGATTCGCTGAACAATCTGCTGATTGGTTTGACCTTGCGAAATACCATCACGAATAATGAATTCAACTTTCTTTCTTAGTGAATCCGCAATATCGGCAAATAGATAATCAACTAAAGCACCGCCAGCAAAGGGAATTTCTTTAGCCCTACTTAAAACCTCAGCGCCTTTTACAACTGCTGCTGTTTCGCCTGCAATTTTGGCAACGTAAGATGCTTCGTAAATTGCTAGTTCTAATGCTGTTTTATTAAATTGCCCACTTAGGTCAACATCGATGGATTTAAACCACTCATTTAGAATGGTTTTAATTTCCTCAATGTTCTTTGAAGCCTTCGCTTTACTCGCAAAATTAAGCGATTTCAGCGCGTTTCGTTCTGAATCTGATAAATCCTCAAGCAACTCTGCCAAACGCTGTAATTTCGCATTTGAGAGAGAATTAAAGTGCTTGATTAATTCATTTACTGATTGTGATGAAGCTCGGTATAGATAAGCGTTGTGTTGACTCAACGCATTGACCAAGGCTTTTTGCGTTGAGATGTTCATATGTTACCTGTTAAACATTTAAAACCATAAATTTTTGTAAATAATTAACAAAAGCGTTAGCAAACTTAGAACTTTCTATATCTGCTTGTTTAATTTCAGACAATATTTTATTTAATTCTGTGTCATTTCTAACACCTGATTGAATGAAGTTGTGATGATCAACATTAAGACTATATTGCTTTTTAAAAGCCTCGAGGTAATCACCAAGATTTTTTATTTGATTATTTAAGTCTGTCTTAAACTTTATAGATTCTTCATCCTGCTCTGCAAGTTGATCTTTTAATTCTCTTAACTTGGCTAAAATAATATTAAAGCCTAAATTAAAAACTGCAATATCTACATTTTTGGCAGATGGATACAAACTTAAATAAGGAATTATTTCAATAAGTTTAAATTTAATTTCACTACTTACCCTTTCATTTTTTAATGCGCGATGCTGCAGTCTCCAATCACTATATAACGTCGCTGCTATAGCTGGAGCCAAGAAATAAGCCGTTAAAGTAATTGTGTTGTTAAAAATGCTATAAGCCTTTTTGGGGTCAAAATAAGGCCCATCAGATTTAACACATACACCAACAATAAAATGTAGGATTGAGAATATTACAACAATCCATATCCATTTATAATTTTCTATCTTTTTTTGAATATCACTCATAAATCCCCCTATTTTTAGAGGGATATTACATAAAATCCTTCAGACTTAACACTACTCTTGATACGAGCCATCCACCCCATCCTCTCTAGCCTCAATCTGCTTCACTACATCTTCCCATTTAGAATCTGTGAAAGTGCCTGTTTGCTCATAGTGGTACCAAACAAACCATGGCATCGAGCCATTTAAGCAAGCCTCATAGATCAAGCGCGACCGAACAGGATCATATTTCGGTTTATTAAAGTCTTGAGCAATCGAATAACTTAGTTCTTCGGTTGTGAAATCTTGACTAGGCATTGCAAATTTTGCACACCAACGCAAAGCATTAGTGAAAGCTTCAGACACGTTTGCAACCACAAGCGACAAAACCGAATGTTGAATCGAGTTTTCATTATCTGCTTGGGTTGCTGTCTTATTTGCTGAACCAACCTCAATAAGCCTTGCGCCAAGCTCTTTCATCTGATCCCACTTATCTTGCATGCGCTTGTAAGCTAGACCATTTTCATCAGCTTGGATGAATTTACCATCGGTTGGGATTCCAGACCGACTACCCACTTGAGCGCCCGACTCTTTTACCATTGCATATTGTTCAGGTGTGATGCTTGGAAAACACAAAGTAGGCTGACCAACAATAAAAGCTGATTCCTCAACATCTGCTGAACTACGATAATACGATAACTCTAACTCAGCCAATCCGTACAAAGGTGGCATTTGAATCTCATCAGAGTTATCTACGGCACCACAAAAAGTGAATGGAATGTAATCCCAAGTTTTTCCACTAAAGTCAGTCGGAGTCGACTCACTAAATAAATACCACTTCCCTTTATCATCTTGCTTATAAACCTCAATAACGTAGGTTAATAAACCATTGATGACTTTAAGCCACAAGCAGCGATATTGCTTAGTTTCAGAGGTTTCAAACCCATTCCGCTCTTTGACTGTCTCAAGTATCTTGACGTAGCTTAATTTTCGTTGATTACCAATCACAATGTGATCCCAATCTTCAATCAAGCCCGCCTCAATCACATGAATCATTGGAAAAGCGTTTTTAGATTTATCCTCTTTTAGAGTGCGACTCGGTGTGGTTGCTGGATAGTCAACGTAAATACCGCAACGATAATTTCTCTCCACCAACCGTGTTGCACGCTGAGATACTTGCCAAATTGAACGCCCTGCACCATCTGCATTTCGCTCTAAATACGCAAGCTCATCAGGGCGATTAAATACAGGTGTCTTGCCAAATGCCAATCCAATGTGATTTGACAGTGTTACAGAAGTTACGCTTGGAAAGATTGCTCGAGCCTTGTATTCCTTGTAACGCTCTTCACCAGTCTCATCATTCTTAGATTTGAAAAGCGTTGGTAATGGCAAATAAGTTTTACCAGCTTTCTTAATTACCTCAGGACCTTTGCAAACATCATCCAACTTTTTCCAAGTTTTTTCATGTTCTAGAAAGTCGGCATGTTTGCTTGTGATACTCATAATTAAAATCCGAAAATTGGTAGGTCGATTGATGTGACTTGAGGTGCTTCATTTAATTCATTGAATCCATCGCTCAAACCATCTACTTGGTCGTCATGAACACCATTCGGGAACACTCGAAGCTCCTTAATAAGTTCCCTATTCCAATCACCGCGAAGCATCTTCACATTGCCCACATTCACTTGTGCTGCAAAAGGTTGTGCTCTTGTCACTTTGTCGCCCGAAACTGTTTCAGCTTTTACATTAAATCCTGACAACATCGTGACGAAGTTTTTAGCTTGAGCCTTACCTGCTTGTCCTGGATCTTGCGGTAGGCGAATCATGACTTTTTTACCATCCATTTGAGCAGTTTGTTTGATCGTGTTTTCAACACCATCAGGACCCCAACGACCACGCACCATATCGACAATGTAAATTGTGTTATTTGTGGTTTTTAGCATTCTAGGTCCAGCAGTCCAGTCACCTTCGTTTTCAGAGGCTGCTAAATCCCATGCTCGTATTTCTTTGACAATATCAGGTGGTAATGCATCAACAATTTCAATTCGATCAGGTTTAAAAAAACCTCCAGCTGGAGGTGAAGGTAATTGGCGATACTGCCCCGAAAAAACATAGGGTGCCGCATCTTCCATCTGTTTTAAGCGCTCAATGCTGTGTTTCTCAGGCCATAAAGCCGTTCCATCATCTTGAATTGCAGACAAACATAGATGTTCCCATTCTTCACCATTACCACCATCTAAAAGCCAACCAGACAAATCATGCTCATGAAGCCTTTGCATAATCACAATGATTGGGGTTTCAGGTGAGTTTGTTCGAGACTCTAATGTGTTCTGAAACCACTCAATGACGTTGTTTCGGATTGTCTCAGAGCTTGCTTCTGCTGCTTTATGTGGGTCATCAATGATAATTGCCCCACCAAAACCTGATCGAATCTTACCAGCACCAAAACCCGTAATTGTTCCACCTGTACCTTGTGCATAACACACACCACCGGCAACAGTTCGCCAGTCATCTTTAGCCTTACTGTCTTCACGTAGCGCAAGATCAGGAAATACACGCTTAAATGACGGCTCTAATACCAAGTTTCTCGTTTGCGAAGCATTGTTTGCCGCTAAAGTCGCTGAATAACTAATGTGAATAAATTCCGAATCTGGAACTTTTCCAAAACACCAAGCCATAAAATTAATTACAGCAATTTCAGTCTTTGAATAACGTGGTGGAATATTAATTATGAGTCGCTTCGTTTCACCTTTGAAAACCTTCATTAGCGCATCACAAAGCACTCGATGATGCCAGTTGTGCATCCATTTATATTTTCGACGCTCTTTAAACATGTAGCGCGTAAAAAAATATAAATCTTCTTGTGCTTCAATCTGTATTGCTAATTCTCTCGCTGGATCAATATTCATTAATAACTTGCTCCCGAGCTTTTAAATAGCTTTCGGTAGGCACGTTCTGATTAATTGTTTCTATAGGCTTACCATCTTTACCAGTGATTTCTTGGCGGTTGGTGTATTGATTACCTTCTTCTTTTGCAGCTTGCTCCAAAATCTTTAAAAGCATCACTGTGTTTTTAGAATTACGGGTAGCCAAGTTTTGATACATCTGCAAACGAACTGCTTTGTTGGCAATTGGAATATTTTGAGGTTTCTCTAGGAAATCTTTACGAGTCAATTCAAATTCTTTTTTCAGATCTTCACTTAGGTTTTGACCTGATCTCTTTGTCGGATCGTATGATTCACATTGCTGCAAAGATAATTCAAGTCCCTCGAATTCTTGTTTGATGAGTTCTGCAGTTTCCTTGGGTGTATTAAACACAGCAAGGGAGCGAACTATAAACAGTTTTTGCTCCTTATTTAGTCTTGCCATAATTTCACCAATATCTAACTACATCCAACAATTTACAAATAATCAAGCCAACTTCAATAAACACGTACCACATGCTTGAGCAATTTTAGCCTTACCAATCGTTGGGCCATTGTTTGCAAGCGCTACCATCTTCTGAACATCAGTCGAAGCACCATAGCGTTTAACCACACCATGGAATTCTTCAACGTCGTGACTTCTCATTTCTAAAGATGGTCTACCTTCTTGATCATACATAGGACCATGATTGCCTTGTTTGTGACCTAAGTGATAAAGCTCATGCTCAACCAACGCCATAAACTCTGTGTCTGAACACTCTGAGCAAAATAGCGCATCCAATGTAATTAATGCTTTTGGTAAAAATCCAAACCACTCAATCATTTGTGTTTCTTGTCTGTATTTCTGCCAACCGCTTACTTTGAACTGAATAATTTCAGCTTGACCTAAAACTCTTTTCCCGCGTTTTACATACCCAGAATCACACCAAAGAAATGCTATGCCACTATGATCAATTAAATGAGTGTGATCCTCGTTAAATAAATCACTATCCTCATCGAGTATGCATTCATGAAGCCAATCAATAATATCTTGAGCTGGTGCAAATTTAGCTTCCAAGCACCATTCATGCTCTAATAGATCTTTTGGTGGAAGTGGTCTATTCATATCTTCTGCCATTAAAAAACCACCCGAAGGTGGTCTTGGATTTTCCAATCATTGTTCATTTATTGTGGCTTGTGCTTTTCTGATAATTTCATAAAGCTTTTCAATTTTATTATCGTTGATTGAGGCGATCCCGCCACTGGCAATATTTTCAATAACCGCCACAGCTATAGCAGCTTTAGCTTTAATTTTTTCAATTTCCAATTGGGTTTCTAATTCTAACTTACTAGCCGACATAATTACTTCCTTGTGGTTGTGTTGAAATTAATATTTACTCTAAATTAAACTAAATTTCAACAGCATACATCAAATCATCCGGTGTATGTAAATAGCACCCATGCTTATTACAGAACGCATGTATGTCGTTTAGGTATTCAGTGAACTGCTGAACCGATGCATCTTTAGTGCTTATCAACTCATTCAAGCCATCTGCCACAGCTTGGTATTGCGGATGCTTTTGTTCTTTTAAAACTTTGACTGCTGCAAATGTGTTTCGATACTGACTAACATCATCACGATCATAGATCCGCGCTAAGAATCTTTTCTTGAAATACAAATGCTCTGTATCTTTATCAGTGCCCTGGTGTTTAGCCCATTGTGATAGCCACATCCAATAAATACGATTCTGCGCCTTACTTCGATCATCTTCTTTCTGATTAATGCGAACGACTAGTGGTTTACCCTCATGAATCGCACTGGTGTAATTGTTGTGTAAGAAGTTAATGACTTTGGTGATGTCAGCATGAGACTGAATAGGAAACACGGCTTTTTGCATTTCCCTCTCCCAAAAAAAACCACCCCGAATGGAGTGGTTCATAATTTCACATTAATTTAATTGGTAATTAGCATAGTATGCATTCTTTTAACAATCATTAAGATATTTAAAAATATTGTGAGCATTAAAAATGCAATTAAAAAAATGAGGATTTTTGAAGAAATACATGTGTATATCGTGTGGGTTAACTCACCTACTTTTGAATAAATTAAACACACCAAGACAAGCAAAAGCGCTACTACAATTGAAAAGCTAATATTAAAATATAACTGTCTCAATAACGCCTTTTTGTCTGTGTAATTTTCATCAAGATTCTTACTAAAAATCCATCTATATGCAGCAGAATCATTCAAACTTGGGTTTTTATCAATTTCTTCCTTAAAAAGTAGATACTTTTCATATTGCTCATCTATTTTATTCTCTTGATCAAAGATCAAAACCAAAACAGATAATAACAAAGCTGTAAATATGGATCCAAAATTAACAAGTAGTGAGAGAGTATCTCCTGTAATTTCAGAAATATAATATACAGCTAAGCCTGAAAGAATTAGAGGTACAATATAGAAAGTAAAAAAATCATACTTGTTAAAAGTTCCATCACTATTCCCTAAGGTTGAGCAATGCCCTCGTATAATAGAAATGATATCGATTTTTTTGCTCATAATTTTATACTCAATATTTTCAGTTAAGCTGAAAAATCTGATTTAATTGTTTCGCACCACGCCAAGATACTTTCAGTAGTTGGGTTTCCATCATTCAACTCAAGCTCGTCAGGTGCTTCAATTATACAAATTTCATCTGTGATATTTGTACCAATTCTTACCTTTCTTGTTTTTCCATTTCTTTGAACGGTTGCTACAATATTTTGATAATCTTGTTCAAGAACTTCTAGTAATTGATGTTGTTTAGAGTCGTCCTTTCCGAACGAACCCCAAGTACCAAAGTTACCACCCTTGGGTGCTTTAATGCTAATTACAGTTTCTGCTTTAGGAGCTATATTCGCAACCTTATCCGCTAAATCAGAGTGGTTATTCTTAGGAATGGCCTTTATCTCTTTAGTCACCGCCTCTTGCCACATTTTCAGAGACTTTGCATACGACTTCGATCTCATTTGGAAAACTCTATCGTATTTAGTTCGGCACATTTTATTAAGCATTTCTAAGAAAGCAGCTTTTATTCCTGATCCCCTCACACCATGAAATAATACTAAACCATCAGATTTAGAGGCGGGCAGATAGAAATAAATAAAATGAGGTATTTGCTCAGCAAAATTAACCCCCTTTTCATATTTCTCTTCTGGGTTGAATACATTTATTACTGTATTTTTTTGCCCATAGTTTCCAGTGCAAATCCATCCATAAATTCTTCTATTTACTACATCAAAAACAAAGTCTTCCCTAAAAACTATAGTTGACTTAACTTTTGGATCGACTCTCGCACCTTCTTTTTGTTTTTCTTCGATCCATGTTTTTAGCAATTCAAATGCATCAACTTTGCCATTAAATAATGACCCAAGTAAGGGATATCCGACTTTTCCATCAATCTTATCGTGCATTCTTATCCCGTACGGATGTAGCGTATGCATAATTTCCCCATTAGTTAAATATAAAATTTATCTTATGGAGTAAAATAATATCACATTACATTTTTTAACAAACTAAAATAAATCAAAACACCTCTTCAACCTTACTCATCATCACTTCTGTCTTAACCAACCATTGTTCAAATAGCTTTTCAGATTGCTCTCTATTTCCAAGCTTAAATTGATCAAATTGACTATGGCATGAATAGCAAAGCGGCACCGTAAACTCATCACTTGCCTTAATCCCTCTTCCCTTACCATGCTTGGAACTATTTGAATGAGCAGCTTGGCTTGGCGATTGACCACACCTCACACAAGGTAGCTTCCGAATCTCAGCGAGTCTTTTTGCGTTCCGCATTTATCAAATGTCTTAAGTTGTCAGTTTGGATTCTGATTTCATTCATACGGCGCTGACAATCTTGTTTGAATGATTCACGGCTATTTAAGTGATTAAGATGCGCTAGATGATAATGATCGCTCTCTAGCTTCTTAAGGCTTTTCTCAGCTTCTACGATATCGACCATTCGACACCTCATAAAAAAGAAAAACCCCGCCAATTCTTAAGAATCTATAGCGGGGTTATGTGCCGTAATACATTCGGCTATCAACGTAAAATAACTCGATACTTTAATAATGGATATGAGTTTTCATCTTTCCTTTCAATCCAGCATTCAATTCCATTACCTTGCTTTAACATCTTTTTACTCAATATGACCACAGCATTAAGTTTCTCCGCTTCCATAGTGTCCAACTGCATATCTTCTTCAAACACGTTTTCATCAATGTGATTGTCTTTACAATAAAGACATCCAAGGATTTTATTAACCTTATTTGTTGACCAGTTTGAATTCATCCGTATTACCTATTTTATAAAAATAATAGGTTGTATTTTAGCAGATAATTGAACGCTCGTGGAAAAGCCAAACACCATAAGATATTGATATTTAATGCATTCATTGCATTCATACCTCAACCTTGATTGGCACTTACTCAACCTCTTTTAAACAATCTCGACACACTTTTATTTGATCATCATTAATCGTGTAATCAATTTCAGTAGCGCCATGAAAGCCTAGAATACAAAGTAATTTACGGAGCATACGATTCTCCAGAAAATTTTTGGGCGATTCTATGTATCTCTACCCACCCAAGAAAGTGTACGCACGATAATACAAATCCCAATTACCAAGTACAGTGATGTCTTTAAGAAAATAAACCCCACCAAATGAACCTAGAGCGGGGTTTAGTGCCGTAATAAGTTCGGCAAGTACTTCATAAAGGGCTTGCTCTTACCTGCGAGCCCTTTAGGTTGGCATGGTGCAAATACATGCATGCGTTAGAAATTCAAGTTAGATGTTAAACATCCAGGTTTATTGAAAGGAAAACGCAATTCCGGATTTCAACTTGAATAGTTCCGTTTTGCTTACGGTTACAACCCAAGATCACATTAACACCCATTTAAACTTGAAATTTAAAGTTAATGTAAGGGAATTTATTTAGTGTTTTAACTTGCTAATTCAATGAAAGATTAATTATGTAAATAATCCAATATCAATTTATTTGTGATTTTAAACACAATAAAATTAACTGATAGATATTCATTAACTGTTAATAATTTAAAAGGCAAAAAAATACCTCCTGGGTGAGGAGGTAAAATTGAAGAACAGGTTAGGTCCTGTGCATAAATAATATTCAATTTCTAAAAGCGTAGCATTAGCAATAAGTTACAATATTATATTAGAAGAATTCATTAACCCGAAGATTTTAATTCAAGCTGTCTATCATCTTGAGTAATCTTAATTTTAATATTTTGATAAGTACGCTTACTAGGATTCATAGCGGATCCTACTACCTCTTCAAAAAACCTTCTATCTTTCATTAACTCTGCATATAGCTTGTAGCCTATCAATATTCTTTCAGGTTTTTTATTATTCGCTAATGTTTCTTTAAAAATATTGTTTAACTGGTTTACATCTACCATAAATAAAAATTTGCTCTAAATTTAAGAAGCACATTATGCCTTATTTAAAAGTACAAACAATGACAACTGCCTGTTATTAAAGCTTTCAGAACAAACAAACGGTTAAAACACTATACTTCGTAACTTTATCACCAAAAAAAAGAAATATTGATAACAAAAAAGCCCACCATTTGGCGAGCTTAATTTAAACATGGTCTGAAACTGCGTAATACGACCAGTATAGTTTTACTATACTATTCCAAGGAAAATTTTCCTAGAACTATTTTCATATTTCTTTAAAGGTATTTTTCTTATACTTCTTGATCGCCTCAGATGCTCCATTTATAGCAGTTTCAATCGCAATAACCATTAATTTCTCATATTGCTCCCAAGTGCATTCATAAGCCTTAAGAGACATTTGATGATCGCCAATGCCCATGTAATACATACATCCATATTTCGTATATGCATTTTCAAGTCTTGGGTTTATTGCAAAATCCAATACCTTTCGAGCCATTAACCATGCCAGGTGATACATTGCAATTCCCTGTGGCTCGCGCTTCTTATCTGCTTGCGCATTAGTGAGCATTATCTTCGCTAGATGATTTCTAATGTACTCATAGTCTGATTTTGCCAAATCCCCATATATAATCAAACTCGTCACCGACTTCTCTAATTGAGTATCCATACTCGCAATCGCACCAAGACGATCTTGATAATCTAAAGGCTTTTCAGCAGTTCCTCGAACAGTAGGCTCATAATTTGCAGTTTTAGCTGTAATTCCCTTTGCCAGCCATTCAAATGGTTCAAATTTGTCAATCGCTAAATCAATATTAATTGTGCTCATCCCCATCCCCTTAAAAATTCTCAAACTTCCAACCACTTTGCTTATCCCAATAAACCGCCACAAATGGGATAGGGTGTATTGAAGCAGCGACTTTGATCTTCACTTTTGCATCATCTTCCCAAAAGCCTTTCACTTCATGCGCCTCAAGCTCACCATTTGCTTTCATTACGATAAAATCAGGCGAGTAGAATGTTTTGTCTGCCAAGCGAAACTTGATTGAATCGAAGGCGAAATACTGGATTTCGCCCGATAGTTTTAGTTGTTCTAAATGTTGAGCGTATTTGCGCTCTGTATTGTTCATTACGCCCTGTTTAAGTCGCCCTAGTGCTCTTGCACCACCTTTCGACTTGCTAGCCGAAATGGTGGATTTCTGGCGCATTTGACGAGCTTTGAGTTGCTCCTCTGTCATTCTCACTACTTCTTCACCTCTTGGCAGTGAATGCAAATCTCTAAGTCGTAAATCCAGCAGTATTGGAATTCATGATTACAAGCATGAATAATTGTTTGCTTATTCATCCTTTCCACCCCTCAACTTCTCCAAAACCTACATAATTTCGCTCATCTTCCGCTTTCAGCAATTCAAACTCAGCGTGAATAGCATCCCATTCCTGTTTTAATGATTCATGAGTTTCACCAGAAGCTAGACTTGTAGAGCCGTTTAATTTGTCTCTTAATGTTTTTAGATCGTTCATACTGCTACCCCAAACAACTCTTTAGACTTATCGGTTAGAAAAAACCTAGAATCCTTAAGACCAGAATATTTTCGGTGTATATACCCTGCATCCTCTAAACACTTAAGGTATCTTTGAGTTGATCGTAGAGATAAACCACTAAGCGCTTGGTCTCTGATTTCAGAGGTGCTGGCGATAGGAGTGTTTTGTATAACCCTTAAAACCAATACAGCTCTTTCAAAAACATCTATTTGATTTCTCACGCCACACCTCCAACACTCTTTACCGCACCTTTAATTTTTGCCGCCAATTCTGCTGGACATGGGATCCCTTGAACTGGTGCATTGTTATGACCTATGGCTTTAGTCTCAGGCTTCTTCCATAACCGCTGAACACGCCCTTTATCCTTAGCTTTTTGAAGATAGTCTTCGTAGATGTCTTTAAATGCTCTGTGGGCTGCTTTCTGCCCCTCAATATTCAAGATATGGCGAACCTCATCTAAAGCGCATTTAGCAAGCTCTGTGATCGGCTTACTTCTATCAGCTTCAAAGTTCATAGCTTTAGCCCATGCTTGATCTGCGGTCCACCAATCTGATGCAATACACCAGCTTCTGAATTCAGGAAGTGATGGGCACCACTTCTCTGTTAACATGCGATCCAAACCACGTTTGATATCTACAGGCTTAAGACCATTCAACACTGTGCACGCTGTTAGCTTTAGTTGGTCCGCTTCAACATCGCCATACTTCTTGTCAAACTCATTCCCATAAAGCTGTTGAATACGACCTAAAACCTGATCAGCCACTTCGATCGGGAAATCAACCGTGAAGGCGTCTTGAAATAACTGAATACTATTCATTAGTTCACATCCTTCATTTGTGGTTGAGCAAAGCCTTGACCAAAGCGATGTGCTTTAGGTTGGGTAGACTGATTTTGGTTTTGATTCTTCACCCACTCCGCCTTAAATCCTTTCCATGAATTCACAACACAGTGTTCAAGGACCTGATTTAAAGTGAGTCCAGATTTTTGTTGTTCAGAGATAAGAGACTTAAATGCTGTTTCTGAATTAACGGCTTTCTTCGCTTTACGAACTTCCATGTATTCAGAGATAAGTTTTTGATCTGCTCCTTGAGAAACCAGAGCATTAGCAAAGTTGAATTTCCCTTTATATATATTGGTAGATTCATTGGTAGATTCTATTGGTAGATTCTGTGTACCAAAATTGGTACTGGTCGCAGTACCAATTTTGGTACTGGTTGAGGTACCGTTTTTGGTACTGGTACCTTTTTTGGTACCGGTTAAGTCATCTTCACGACCACGCACGCCGATCAATTGATAGACTTTTACCCCATTGCCGCGCACCTCTCCGGTAAAACGAATCAGGTTTATTTCTTGTAGGCGCTCCAAAACTTTCATGATGGTTTTGCGGTCGCATTTAGTGTCAATCTCAAGGCGTTTAATGCTTGGCCATGCTTTATGATCCTCTCCCGCTCGATCAGCCAAGGAAAGCAAGGTTGCACGCTGAGGACAGCTCTCTACAGGCGCAGTCCACGCCCAGCGAGTTGCATCTAAGCTCATTGCACCACCCCTTCACTCACAAGCTGCTCAATTACCCACTGTTCGCCCTTGTTAGTGAATTTGGATTGTGGGTAGCCTTGTTCTGTCTGTTTGACTTCGCCATAACCTTTGTCGATAAACCATTGAGCAAAGGTGCGTCCAGCAATACGACGGTCATATACACCCATATCAGCAAGGTATTGATTGAGTTTTACCGCTGACATGCCGACCTTTTTACCTACCTGGGAGGCGTTTAAAAGGTTTTTGGTGTCGGCAACACGGTCGAAGTACTGAACTTTAGGTGCTGCAAGCTCCAATTGACGCGCTTGATCGGCTGCGAGTTGTAGGGCTTCAGCGAATGTTTGAGGGAGGTGTACAGCGTTTTGGTTTTCTAGTTCATACCAACGTTTTACTAGTGCTGCTGTGAACTCTGGGCAAAGCTGAGCGACCACTGTGATTGAGTCTAATTTGCCTTGTTCGCCAGTAAAGACATACACCTCAACATTGTAGGTGCGACTATTGGCTTCTTTTTGCACAACCTCAATTTGAGGACATGCTATTACCTGTTGATTAATGAGGTTTTCGATAAGGCGCTTAACATTATCGTGGCGTTTTTGACAAAGCTTTGAAATATCAAGGCTTGTCATGCTCTGTTGATTATGATTAAATTGTGTCATCATATTCATGTTTACTTTCCTGTTAGTTAGTGAACAACCGGAAAAGCCTGACCTCGACCGTCAGGCTTTTTCTGTTTCTGGGTTATTAATACAAGCTTGGATTTGTTTATCTAGCTCAGCCAAAGCAACGTGCATCTGGTGAATCACCTTTGACATGTCTTGCACTTCACCTTTCGTGATACGGCCATCCGCCATGATTACGCGGAACAGGCTCATCACATCACCGCCCTTCATACCAATGCACAGCACTTTGTCAGTCAGTGACATGTCGCGGCATTCAGGAATTTCAGGTAGATCAATTGCAACTTTTTCATGTTCAGCAGATAGGGCATGCAAAATGCGGAAATCACCAGTTAAAGCCATAAGCTTTGAAGCCTCGGCCAGTGTTAAGTGGTGAGTTTCAGTATTTGGATTTACTTTGCTGTTAAGCACAGCCGGGCTTTTGATTCCCATACGTGCGGCTAGAGCTGAAGCTCCACCTGGGTAGTCATGAACTGTGTTGTACGCTGCATCCGTTATGTTCATTTAAGGTTCCTTTGAACGTGGTTGTTTAAATTCAAATGCTTAATAATTGGTTTAAGCGGTTAACAATGTTTGCGTGGTAGCTTCTCGAACGATCTTGTAAGAAATTCCAGGTATAACAGCCATGATTTTTCCAACAGAAGGATCGGGAACGTATTCACCCCATTGATTAATCGCCTGAGGGGTAATTCCAATTTCTTCAGCTAGGCGCGATGCATTTTTAAAATGATCAAGAGCGTCGCTGGTTTTGATAAGTACTCTCATGCCTAATCTCGAAAGTATGCTTTATTATTAAAGTGTACTTTAACACATTTATGCAAGCAAGCTTTATTAATATTGTTGTAAGCTGGCTTTAAATTTAAAGTGAATTTTAATATGAGTACTCTTGAGGATCGGATTAATCAGGCCATATCTCATTTCTTGTCCAAAAAAAATCTTAAGAAATTGGACAGAGCGGCTATGGCTAAGTATTGCGAAGCATCTGTGGCTGCGGTTGGTCAGTGGATTAATGGCAAGACAAAATCTCTTGATAGCTTTAAAAATGCTAAAGCTGCCCAATTTTTGGGTGTAAATCCCCACTGGCTAGCTGGTGATCCTAAGTACGGAATGCTAGACGCATCAAGTGATCAAAAACTTGATAACAATATCGATTTGGCGCAGAAAATAAATATCGAGGGGCGGCCTGTTCCTGTTATCTCTTGGGTGGCTGCTGGCTCATTTGAGCCGATCGAGACTGTTTTAAAAGATGCGGAGATTGAGGAACACCTTCCTCCGATCAAAGAGTGTGGCAAGAATGGCTATGGGTTGGTAGTTGTCGGCAACTCAATGAAGCCAGACTTTAAACCAGGTGATCGTATTTATGTAAATCCTGACATTCAGACTTTTGATTTACAGACTGATGATTTAGTTATCATTGCTTGTTGTGGTGAGAGTGAGGCTACTTTTAAAAAACTTATTATTGAGGGTGGTGAAAAATATCTTCAGCCACTTAACCCTGATTGGCCTGAACAGATAATCAAGCTTACAGAAGATTGCCGCCTGGTTGGAAAGGTTGTTGGTTTATATCGAAAGATTTAGAAAATAAAAGCCGCTATATGCGGCTTGGGTATTCAGGACTACTACTCCTGAATTGCGGGCTAGTAATCCGCTAAAGGTGAAGGTGAGATTAGCGAATGCTTTATTACACTGGTGGATGCCATGTATTTAAAGCAAGAAGAATCTAGCAAATCATTGGAGCCGAACGCCCCTACGGTGTGGCCACACCTTCAGGGCAAGCGCTAGGCATAGCGCTATACAAGTTACACCAATTTAACTTGGTGAGCGCTCGCCATTGTTTTCAGAGATTTATCAATGATCACATTGACGTTGCAGACTAAGAAGGGTCTGAAATTAAAAGTAAAAATAAACCTTTACTTGATAATTGCAATCCTATCTTGGTTTGCGTAAAAACGAGGGGGTGTGATAAGCACCCCCTCACCTATATTTTAAAATACATAAAATTAGAAGAAAAAACAAATGCCGCATACCCGAGCGGCTCCTGGATCGGATGGAGAGAATAATGGCAATACCTAAATACTTAATCAGCTACGACTTAATTAAGGATAAGGACTACAGCAAACTAATTAATGCTATTAAATCTATAGCTAATGGTTATACCAACCCATTGAAATCAGTTTGGATTATTGGTCATTCCGGGAAAGCTTCTGACATAGTGACAGCGCTTAGCCCTTATATGGATTCAGATGATAAGTTACTGGTCACTTTAGTCACTAAAGACACCTCCTGGACTAAAACTTTAGGAGACAAGACTAGAGAGTGGTTGCGCAAACATGTTTGGTCATAATTTAGGTTCGGATGTAATCCCAATACCATTATCAAAATCTATTTGAGCTTTTAAGGCTTGATCAAGGTAGATTTGTACACCATCTACCTTAACACCTTCCAGTAGGGTATAAGAACAACCCATAATCTGAACCTTACTTCCTTTTGGGATTACAGCAACTTCAATTTCTTTTTTTCACTCATAATAAACTCCATCTAACCCACCCCATCGGTGGGTTTTCTTTTGTCTATTAAAGCACAAATTAAAGCAAAGTTTAAAAATAATATTAAAGTATGCTTTACACACCATATTTATTAAAGTATGCTTTAATTATCAAGTAAAAAAAGCCCCAGCGTTGCGCGAACAACCTGGAGCATGACCCACACCAAACTGTGAGTGAAATTATTATGAATCAACCCGCATCACACAGTCAAACCCCGAAGTTTGACAAAGTTCAGAGTCAAACAACTCCAATCCTATATCAGCCACCTACTAAGGCTGAAATGAAACCTAAGTCATTCATTAAAGACACCATTCACAACATTGTTATGGCCCTAGTCGTAGTTTCAATTATGAGTGGTCTCACAACTGCTTGCTTCTATGCAGCCGATAAAGAAGCTGAATATCAACAAAATCAAGGAGCGCAGCATGAACGCAATATCAATTCAAACTGACTTATTAGCTCCCTGTTTTCCAGCTTTTAAAGTTGAATCGGAAATTGTCTTAGGTGATCGAATCCAATTTGCTCTAAGCCTTGGGTGTTGTTCGATTGATTGCTCAATGCCTGTGCTTAAAACCACACAAAGCTTTTTGATTAACCACACTTCCGATCCACAAAACGAAATTGATTTAGATATCGACTCGTGGAAAGCCATTGAAAATACGCTTGTTGATGTGCTTGCAAGTGATGGTGTGGCGATTCAAGAAGGTCAGCAATTCATGCTCACAGATGATCAAATTTATCGATTAAATGAGCGCATCGAGTGGGCTGTTGAAGAAGCTTTTGAAAAGGAATTAGCAGCAAAGAAGTTGGCTGCTGAAGAATACTGAGGGATTGGAAATGAATGCAAAATTTGAATTGGAAGTTTTGAGTGAAAACTCTAACGAGGTTGTTGAGGCTTTTAAAACTGAAGGTGGAGCACAAGCCTTATTTGATCGTATTGCTAGTCAAGCTAGATCAATTGTACCTGATTTACTAACCGACAAAGGTCGCAAAGAGATTGCATCGGTGGCTCGTAAAGTTGCGTCTACAAAGACCGCTTTTGATGCTCACGGCAAAGCCCTTAAAGAGCAATACACGGTAATCACAAACAAGATCGATGCAGATCGAAAACTATTCCGTGACCAGTGTGATGCCCTGCGTGATGAGATTCGCAAGCCGTTAACTGATTGGGAGAATGCTAAAAAAGCACGTGAAGCAGAGATTCAGAGCAAAATAGCTGAATTTGATAAGGGTCGTATCGATATTGGTTCTCCTGCTGAGTTAATAAAATCTGTAATAGCTGAAATCGAATCAATCGCGATTGATGACTCATTTGATGATTTCAAGGATGTTGCAAAGCTTCGTAAATATGAGTGCTTAGAGCACATGAAAGTCATATTGATCGAACGCGAAAAATTTGAAACAGAGCAAGCAGAACTCGAAGCACTGCGCCTTGCTGAACAACAACGCATTCAGCGTGAACATGAAGAACAAATTGCTCGTGAAGCTGCTGAACGTGCAACTCGTGAAGCGGAGGAAAAAGCTCGTTTAGAAGCTGAACGTGTACAACGTGAAAAGCTGGAAGCGGAACAGCGCGAAGCTCGACTAAAAGCAGAAAAAGAAGCCGCTGAACTGCGTGCGGTTCAAGCTGCTGAAAATGAACGTAAGCGTCTTAAAGCAGAGGCATTTGCTAAAGCTGAGGCAGAGCGTAAGGCTGAAGAAGCACGTAAAGCAGATGTGGAGCATCGACGATTAATTAATCGTGAAGCTTTTGATGCGATCCAAGCGCATTGTTTGGGTATTTCAGAGGCTCAAATAAAAGAATTAATTGGTGCGATTGCTAAAAACCAAATTCCACATGTTTCAATCAAATACTAAAGGTGAATGATATGAATGCACCAGTACAAACGAATTTAATTACCGCTCAGATCAGTCAGCTTTCTACTGTGCTTGGTTTGCACAACGTTGATCCTGCTGAGCTTGAGCAAACTTTAATTCAAACTGCTTTTAAGTCATCGACACAAATCACACGCGAGCAAATGGGCGCACTGCTGATTGTTGCAAGTCAGTACAAATTAAATCCCTGGACTAAGGAAATCTACGCTTTCCCTGATAAGAGTAAAGGCATTATTCCTGTAGTGGGTGTTGATGGTTGGTCTCGCATCATCAATAGCAACCCAAACCTTAACGGAATTGAGTTTGTGTTTTCGGACAACATGGTTCGTATGAATAAGGCAAAGGTTGATTGCCCTGAATGGGTGGATTGCTTGATTTACCGCAAAGACCGTGACCGCCCTACTGTAGTTCGTGAATATCTGGATGAAGTATATCGTGAGCCAATGGGTGCTAATGGTTTTGCAGGACCTTGGCAATCCCACCCTAAACGCTTTTTACGCCATAAAGCTTTGATTCAGTGCGCACGCTTGGCTTTTGGTTTTGTTGGTATTTATGACCAAGATGAAGCGGAACGAATTCAGGAGAATAACTCACCTAAAACAGTTAGTGGCTTCGATGAAAATACAATCCCTAATGGTTATGAGGAATTTGAGCTGCAGCATCTGAATGAAATGCGCGCCTTAGCTCTTGAGGGTCTTGAGGCTCTTCAAGCTGGTTTTGATTCACTACCTAAAGGTAAATGCCGTTCTCACTTCTGGACTATTCATAAAGAGTCGCTTAAAGCAGCAGCAGAAAAAGCAGATCAATCACATGGAGAGACTTATGAACATTCTCCAGCGTAATGGTGATTGGCATGCTCAAAGATGTGGAAAAGTTACCGCATCGCGCATAAAAGACATGGGTGCTAAGCCAACTAAAGGCAAGAAGTATAACGCCTTAACACTAACTATTCTTTCTGAGCGCATAACTGGCGTTCAGGAGGAATCAAAGCCGACCGCATTGATGCAATGGGGTATCGATCAAGAACCTTTTGCAATTACTGCTTATGAAAATGAGCGTGGTGTGATTGTTTTAAACGTGGGGTTGGTTGATCACCCTGCTATTGAAATGAGTGGGGCGAGTCCAGATGGTTTGGTTTGTAAAGATGGTCAATTAGAAATTAAGTGCCCATCTACAACCATACACCTAAACACCATTTTAATGGATGAGGTACCTGCTGAATATATTCCACAGATCACATGGCAGTTGGCCTGTACTCGTCGAGCGTGGTGTGATTTTGTGAGTTACGACCCTCGCCTACCTGAACATTTACAGCTTTTTATTAAAAGAGTTTATGCAAAGGACTTAGATATTCAGGGTGTTGAAAATGAAGTGATTGCTTTTAATCGCAATGTCGATATTGCCTTAAAACAGCTACAAGCTTTCGAGGTGGCAGCATGAGACAGCGAATTAAGGTCAAACCACCAAGCGATTGGCAGATACTACGTAATCGCTACCCAAGTGCTCGAGCCTATAAAAATCGAATTGCTTTGCGTGTATCTCAGCAAAACGATTTTTCGGAGTGGCTTGTTGATCAAGGTGCTGATGTTTTTACCAATGCTGAGCAATACGAAATTTTAAGATTCAAGCTTAATGGTGAATTGGGAATTTGGTATCAAACAGGGTCTGGCAATCTTCTTATGCATGACTTGGCCGACAAATTTAAAGCTGAGGTGGCAGCATGAGCCACACATACAACAGTCAAACTCGCACAGTTGAAATCACATGTAGAGGCAGAGTTAAAACTTATAGAGATATCAATCTGTTCGGAATCGAGGCATGCGTTAAAGACTTTGTGAGTACGTGGGGATATCGAAATGGCTAAGTTATTACCAAATAGCATCTCAGGACCTTTTTTAGAATGGCTTGAGCGTGGCGGTCACAAGATTACATTAAAGAAAGATTTAATGGTCATCACTAAGGATGGAAAGCGTGGCGCAATACCATTCGAGCGCCACAGAGTTAAAGAGTTTTATCACTTGGATGAGTATTTAGCTCAGCGTTACGAGTTATTTCTCACTCAATATTTTAAATATGGCAAAGATTTTATTCATGATTTGAGGCTCGGCATTGCGAATAGATATTTTCAGGCGGTTCGAGTTAATCAGTTGGCAAATTTAGCGAAGGTGGCGTGATGGATATTCAAAATTTTATCGCTGAATTTAAGAAGACTTTCGTTTACGACATGCTTAAAGATTACGCGTCTGACGAAAAGTTATTTGATCATGTGGTTGAAGGCACTAAAGTCATTTGGATGAAAGAGCAAACTCGTCAAATGTGGTCAATGTGGCAAGCAGCCAAAGCGAGTGTGGCGGAAGGGTTTGTTTTGGTTGAGAAATCAAAAATTAAGACTTGGTATCAAGATGATAGCGAGCCTGAAAACTACTGTTATGAGGCTGGTAACTTGGATGATCTTGGCGACTACTTAGATCATGAAGACATAATTCAAGTAAATAAAATTGAAGACGCAATTATTCAAACCACGCCGCTGTTTGGAGTATGGAAATTTAAATTCATTGGCGGCCAAGTTGAGCGTGATCGCTTTGTTCTTTGTTCATCAGAAGTTGAAGCTAGTGCTATTCGAGATGAATATCGCCGAATGCTCGGATTGCAAGCACAGGGGTGAAGCGATGTATGACTTTAATTGCCCTTACTGCTCATGGGGTATGAACCGCGACGATATTTTCGACCAAGTTCATGAGGATGACCATGTTGGTGAATGGGATGTGAAATGTAATAGCTGCAAGAAAACTTTTGAATTGCAAGCTGAAGTAAGCATCGATTATTGGGTCAATACAAAAGAAGCACAGGAGCCAGCCAAATGAAAATGAATGCACCAATTAAAATTGAAATGAAGGTTTATGCGGTTGAAGAAGAGTCTGGTCAGCAAGCAGTTGTAACCATGTCGCTTCCTTTGGGCCAATACCCTACTCGAACAACATTAGAGTCTATCTTTAAGCAAGCTCAAGATGCTCTACCTGAAGGCTTTCGCGTGATGGATAAATCCGAATTCTTTAATGCTTATCTGCAGGAAGAATATGGAGCAACCGAAAAGTTTGCGACTCCAGGATCTCGTGAATTTACCGATGAAGATATTGAAATGGAGCAAGACAATGACTGAAATTCAACGCACAAACATTGATTTTGCAAAGAACTTTCTTGAATTGATTGGTCCACGTGTAGGAAATGGAACAGGTATTCAAGGCACATTAACAGATGGTGAATTAGGCGCTCTATATCACATCGTTCAAGAGTGGTTATTTGAACATGATTTACCTGAGAGTGTGGTTGAGAGCTTAAAGGAGGTTTCTTAATGGCTTTAAAAAGTTTTAAGAATATCAATGAAGATGAACGATCTAAATTATTAAAACCATTTTTAGATGCACCTAATGATCAAAAGTTTGGACAAGATTTGGTAGCGTTATATTTAGATTGTTCCCCTTGGACATTGGCTAGAATGCGCTGTGATGGGTCTGAACTCCCCTACACCAAAATTGGTCGACGAGTTGCATATAGAAAAGCTGATGTATTAGCATTCGAAAAAAGCAGAACCGTCACCTGCACAGCTCAATACGCATAATAATAAGGCAGGTTTACCCTGCCTTTAATTGCTTAAGTCTTTCATCCCATACACTTTCATAATTAAAACAATCAATTTTCCCTTGATATACAACCTCAATCATATTCATGGATGCTCTTAATTCCTCCATCGGGATTTGAACATATCCACCCGTGACATCTAACCGTGGTCTAGCAGTATGGTTAAGGAGTCGTTTAGTCACATAGATGTTAAACCTTAGTAAATTACATATTGACGCGAAGGTACGCCTAAAATCGTGCATCGATACATAAAAATTAACCTGAGCACCTATTTTCTTGAGCGCAGTATCTACAACAGTGGCGTGAATATTATGAGAAGTTGGAAGTTTAGTCGCTGGGAAAACCCAATCATTTTCTTTTAGTAAGTATCTTTCTTTTAATATAGACAGCAAATGATCCCCTACTGGAAATTCATGATTAGAACCATTTTTCGTATCTCTAAAAATAACTATACCTTCTTTAAAATTCACATCTTCCCATTTAAGACCGCAGACTTCTTGACGACGGCAACCGGTATACATGGTAAATAAAATGATATCTCTATGCGTGTTGGATCGTGCTGTATTTTCTAGATTAAGTTCATCCTCATAATTCAAAACGGCGTTGTAGTACTTATGAATGATACTTTTATCTAAATGCCTATTACGACTTTCAATCTTATTCCAGCCTTTAGTTACGGCAATAATATCTACCGGATTGCTTTTTAAAATTGGGTTTTCATCGGTCGAATAAAGCACATGAATATATTTCCAGACCGTGCCAAGCAATGAAATTGCACCATTGGCTGATGACTTGCTGAGCTCAGATACTTCGATAAATTTATCCAGGACTTCTTTTTTTGTTATTTCAAAGAGCTTACGATCTGACCACTTTAAGTATAAATCAAAGTATTTTTTATACTGCCTAATTGTTTTAGGTTTGAATTCATTTCTATCGATATAAATCTTTAATGCCTCATCTACAGTAATATTTAAAAAATTATTTACGGAAACTTTTTCATTTAGACTAATGTATTCCCCATTGGAGATTTGAGCCAAAATCATTTGGGCTTTTGCTCGAGCAGAATTTACGGGTATTTCGTTCGCTTTCCCAATCACGACTCGATAAAGTTTCCCCTCGTGTCTTCGTTCTACAATATAGGATTTTGATTTTGTGGTGACACGAATCGCGAAACCGATCAAATCTTTATCTCTGATAATTTTTTGACCAGAATCCGTCAATGGGATAGCATCAACATTAGACTTGTTGAGTTTCATGATTAATCCAATAAACCTTCAGTAAGTTTATTAAATCATGCTTCTCAACAGTCTACAAATAGTCTACACGTGATTTTTTAAGACTTTTATAGCATCGTTAAAATTGATATAAACCACTAATAAATATATAATTTTAAGTTAAGAATAATCCACAATGGTGTTATAGAAAAAGTAGAATCCACCTAACCTACTTTGGATTGGGAATGTTTGGTGCATATTGAACCGTGCTTAATTTCGAATAGAACTATATTATAAAATAGATAATGAATAGTGATGAGAATAAGAAAGGCAGCTCAAGGCTGCCTTTAAATTAATTCAGTGCGATGACTTTAACTAAGATTGTTTGTGATTCTTCAAAGTCATCAAATATTTGCTTTCGATTAAGTTCTTTTGACTTCACTTTAAACTCATGATTCTGGTACTGAATGACTGATGGAATTGAATCGAAATACGCATAGTCTGCCTCGATGGTTTCTTCAAACAATGGAGTGCCCAATTGATAGTCTTTGCTCTTCAGCACCACATATTTCACAGTCGTTTTCATTTCATACTCTTTTATTAACGCTTTATTTTTAGTTATATCACCTTTTGAAAAGTGTTCAATCAAAAATAGAAACGTTTGACCATAAAGGACTCAATCAATTATTTTTTACCACCTTTAAACTTAATTCAAGCAACCTGACAAGCATCACAAAAAGAAAAATAGCAAAACACGACAATAAATATATATTTTTTGATAACTGGTTAACATTTATATGGATTGTATGCTAAATTTAGCATATACAAAAACAACATCTATTTAACTGGTTGATAATAATGAAAGTTCAATTTATATCTATTCTTACTGCTCTTTCACTGAGTGGGTGTATCGTTGTATCCAATAAACCAAATGCAAGTTCTGCAAAAGCTTATGCATCTAATGTTATTGATTTTAAACCTTCAGAAAATGCCAAGCGAATTGAAACACGTGGTCAGGTGATTTGTGAACCATCAAAACCATGTACTGAGTTAACATTTGATTGGAAACAGCAGAGCAATAATTTATTTAGAGTACATACCAATCTATTTGATCGAAAATCTTTTGATATCAAGCAAGTGATTTTCACGCTAGATGGTCAAACTTATCCTTACACAACTTTAACTCAAACCAATACACGATCAGTCAACAATTCCGATCTCATTAACTCTACAAATTACATTGATGTACCAATGAATTTTGTCGTTATGTTTGATCAGTCTAAATCTATCGATATTGCTGTAGTGACAGATCAAGGTGCTATTACGCATAGCATTTTAAAAGATGGGCATGCATCGTTTGCCTATCAAACATTTAAAAGTGGCTACCAACAATTTAAGCAAAAGTAAAAAAAGACCCACTATGGGTCTTTTTTTAATCATCGATACAAAACTGCAACGTGTAATTAGACTGCTAGGCATTTCATTTTTTAGAATTTTTCGTTAGATTTAACAAATTGTGTACACAGTTATAATAAACAAGACAATAGGTAAAATCATGAAAATCAAACTAGCGCTTATTTCAGCATTGGTTGTATTAACAGGTTGTGCAGGAAGTTATCCAGAACGTGTTGAAACCAAAGGACCTCTCATCTGTGCTACTGATGAAATTTGCCCTGAGCTTGCACTCCGTTGGAATGATGAAAAGCGTAATGGTTTTAAAATAACTGCAGATGTAAATGACACTATACAGCACGATATAAAACAATTGAACTTTATTGTTGATGGTCAGCCTTATGTCTATTCAACAATTCAACCAACCCAATATGCAACTGCAGCTGGTGTAACGAATTCATCTAATTTTATTGTCGTTCCTGTAAGTTTTTTAAACTCATTTAGAGATGCAAAACAAATTGATCTAAAAATCGTGACAGCTAACGGCGAAGTGACTCGTCCCATCCTGCAAGCTGACGGTCAGAAGTCTTCTGCTTACTTAACATTTATCAAAGGTTATACAGGTCAAACTATCGAATAAATGAATTATTCACTAAAAAGCCAGTTCGTTGAACTGGCTTTTTTTTAAGGCTTACAACTTTTTTGATAACTTGTTCCTAAATCTTGGAATGATAACTCAAAAGAATTTCTCATTTTTTTTGCAAATAATGCTTCTTCTTTTGCTTTAGCCATATGAATATTCTTTTGTGCTATTCGCTCTAAAGCATTTAATGCATCTGCATATTCACAAGCTCTTTGAATGATCAACGAAATATTCTGCTTACTATCGACCGATTGATGTAGTCGAATTTGACTCGCTTCAATTTCGTTATAAATTGACTTCACTTCAATATCAAACTGAGATTGTGTTAAGCCATTCGCATAACTATACGATAATCCGAATAAGACCATCGCCCCAACCAATATCCTTATTTTCAATTGAATTCCCCATAAAACGTTCAATTGCAATTTTAAAATTATATTAAAAAGCCAGATCAATCATCTGGCTTTTTACATCATACGCTTTTTTACTTTGGTTAAATTGGCTCAAATGGCGCAACAACGTCGGCATTTTGGGCACGATGACGCATAAAGTGATCCATTAACACGATTGCAAGCATCGCTTCAGCGATTGGTGTCGCACGAACACCCACACAAGGATCGTGACGACCTTTAGTAAGAACATCCATATCTTCACGATTAATGGTAATCGTTTTGCCTGGTGTGGTAATAGAAGCAGTAGGTTTTAGTGCAATTGATACACGAATATCTTGACCACTTGAGATACCACCTAATATACCACCAGCGTGATTCGCTAAGAAGCCATCAGTTGTCAGTTCATCACGTGTTTCATGACCAAATTGTTCAGCCACGCCAAAACCATCACCAATCTCTACACCTTTAACCGCATTAATTGACATCATCGCATGAGCGATATCAGCATCTAAACGGTCGAAAACAGGTTCTCCCCAGCCTACGGGTACTTTAGAAGCAATAATTTCAAGTCGTGCTCCACAGCTTGTTCCTTTTTCACGCAATGATGTCACAAGTGCTTCAAAGCGTGGTACGGCATCAACATCACCACAAAAGAATGGATTATTCGGCACTTCATTCCAATCTAATTTTGCTGTTTTTTCAGTTCCGATTTGAGTTACATGCCCACGGATTTCAATACCAAATTTTTCAAATAAGAATTTTTTAGCAATTGCACCCGCTGCAACACGCATCGCTGTTTCACGTGCGCTTGAGCGACCACCACCACGGTAATCACGGAAACCATACTTTTGTGTATAAGTATAGTCTGCATGACCTGGACGGAAAGTTTGTGCGATATTACCGTAATCTTTAGATTTTTGGTCTGTATTACGAATTAAAAGACCAATGGATGTCCCAGTGGTTTTACCTTCGAACACACCTGAAATAATTTCAACTTCATCTGGTTCTTTGCGTTGTGTTGCAAATTTAGAGGTACCTGGTTTACGACGATCTAAGTCTATTTGTAAGTCCTCAGCTGATAACTTCAGACCTGGTGGAACTCCATCTACAATCGCCATCAAACCAACACCGTGAGATTCACCACAAGTTGTTACACGGAACAATTGTCCAATACTATTGCCAGCCATGTTCAACAACTCCTTTAAACTTGAATAGATTGAATGAATAAATCACGATATTGACGGCATTGTGCTGCAGTCAGTGCAAAAATACCTGATCCACCACGTTGGAATTGCAACCAGTAGAAATCAACAGTATTAAAGTTTTGCTTCATCGCCCATTCTGAGTTGCCCACTTCAATGACGATTAAACCATCTTCAGTTAAATAGTCTGCGGCTTGAGCCAGCATTTTACGCACAAGATCCAAACCATCTTGACCCGCTGCCAATGCCAATTCTGGCTCGTGATGAAACTCATCTGGTAAATCTGCCATATCTTCAGCATCGACATACGGCGGATTAGAAATAATTAAATCGTATTGATTTTCAGCAGGTATTTTAGCAAAAAGATCAGATTCCAATAAAGCGACTTGATACTGTTTATTGTGATGCTCACAGTTGATTTGAGCAACCTCAAGGGCTTCTTTTGAAATATCAGTAGCATCGACTTCAGAATCAGGGAATGCATATGCCAAAGCAATTGCGATACAACCAGAGCCAGTACACATATCCAAAATACGCTGTGGAGTTTTAGGATTTGGATTCACTGGCAAATTATTGACCGCTTCTCCCATTTCACCATTTTCAGTCAAACAATAAGGTGCAAAACGATTTTCAATTAGCTCAACGATTGGTGAGCGTGGAATCAGTACACGCTCATCTACATAAAATGGTTTACCAAAGAAATAAGCAAGATTTAATAAATATGAAGTAGGAACACGGTCATTGATACGACGTTCGAGTAAACTCAAGAATTCCGCAACTTCGCTTGGCAGCAATTTTGAGTCTAAAATCTCAGCATCGGCATTCCAGTCTAGTGACAAAGTTTGTAAAACTAAAGCAGAACTTTCAGCAAAATAATCTTCAGTACCTTGACCTAAGTGTGCATCGTATTGACGTAATGCTGTAACTCCAAAACGAATAAAATCTCGAATAGTTGTTAAGTTTTCAGCGGCTTCCTGTAGATGTTCAGGGCTAATAGTCGGTCGATCCACTTAAGGCGTCTCCAAGGTCAATTTTTTAAAAACGCTCTATGATACCTTGTTTTATCCTATTAATAAAAAGTTCTATCGGTGTTATTCGGCAAATTTGTATTGAAAATTTGAATAGTTAGAATTATCCATTGAATAAGGTCTACTCATTCAGGTTTTAAAATAGCGAGAAAGTTGATTAAAACTAACGATATTGAAAATAATCGTGTATACTCGAAGCCAACTAGAAAATTTATGTTGTTTCATTAAATCTTTTATTTCGCAGTGTTAGTCATAATCCTACGTTTGGTTTCAGATTTTAAGTTTCATTTTTTTTCCAAGTTACATCATTGAGTTCAAACTCATAACATTAAAGTTTTATTAGGATTCCTATTATGTCTAATACTGTTAAAGGTACAGTTAAATGGTTCAACGAAACTAAAGGTTTCGGTTTCATCCAACAAGAAAACGGTCCTGACGTTTTTGCTCACTTTAGCGAAATCAAAGGTTCAGGCTTTAAAACTTTGGCTGAAGGCCAACAAGTTGAATTCAGCGTAACTCAAGGTCCTAAAGGTCCTAACGCTGTTGACATCGTAGCAGTTTAATTAACTGTTAAAAAGAAGCGGGCTTTGCCCGCTTTTTTTGTCTCTCGAAAAGCTCACCAGACTTGAAAAAGAAAATTTAGACTCAAACTAATAAAAGTTAAAGTGAATTTCAAAAGTTAAAGTATGAGTTATAAACACAATAATTTAATGGCAATGCGTCAAAATTACTGGAGTGATGATTCTTCCCCTCGTGTCACAACAGAAAAACAATTTCTTAAGCAATTTTTGATGGATCATCAAATTTTTGAAAATCCAAGTTTGGATGATGTTAAATATTTTTTCTTCAGCTTACCTAGCGTCATTATTATCAAAGCATATGCCCTTGGATTTATTCATGAAACTGTTGTCAACTTAATGAAGTTATTCATCTCTGAGTATCGCGTGTCTCTGTCTACTCGAGCTCAACTCCCAGTTAAATATCGACTTTAAAAAGCTTAGGCTATTTAAGTTTGAATAAATTGACCATTTATACACCTGATATTGAAATACTTGAACTATTTTAATACGTTCATAACATGTAATATTCAATACAATGATTTCTCTGCGCGATTCGCTTAAAGGACCTAAACTTCATGTCAGATCAGAATGAAAAGCTTAAACAATTAAAAACTTCTTCAATGGATCGCCGTCTTTCGATTGCGAAAGCTTCTCTACTGGCTGGCACACGCTGGGCTGCTTCAAGTGCGAGTTCTATTTTTTCAAGCGAAGAAGAAAAAGAAAAAAAACGTAAACAAGCGATGAAAGAACAAGCTGACTATCTCGTTGCTGAAATCGGTAAATTAAAAGGCTCTATCGTCAAAATTGGTCAAATGATGGCGTTATATGGTGAGCATTTTCTACCTGAAGAGATCACGCAAGCTTTAAACACTTTAAATAATCAGACCGTTGCCCTCGCGTGGCCTGCGATCCATGAGCAACTGCGCAACCAACTTGGCTCTAAACTCGATGATCTCACTATTGATCATGAGCCTTTAGGCACCGCATCATTAGCACAGGTTCACCGTGCAACACGTAAGTCTGATGGTCTTGAATTGGTGCTCAAAGTTCAATATCCCGGTGTAGCAAGCGCAATTGACTCAGATATGAGCTTGTTTAAGAACATGCTCAAACTTACACGCATGGTTCCTCAAACTCGTGAATTTGATCAATGGTTTGATGAGGTTCGCGAAATGATGCACCGTGAAGTAAATTACATAATTGAAGCTGAAACAACACGTCGTTTTAGAGCGCGTTTAAAAGATGATCCGCGTTATGTTGTTCCACAAATTATTGATCAATATTGTACAGATCAAGTGCTTTGTATGACTTTTGAGCGTGGTGTTCCGATTAATAGCCCAGTCATGCTTTCACTCCCTCAGGAACGTCGCAACAAATTAGGTGAAGCATCGCTTGAAATTGCCGTTCGTGAAGTGTTTGAATGGGGCGAGATGCAGACTGATCCTAACTTTGGTAACTACCTAGTACGCTTAGGTGACGGCGCGCAAATTGAAGATAAAATCATTCTTTTAGACTTCGGTGCGATCCGTCAATTTGATGATCAACTCCTCAAGGTAGCTCGTAATTTAATTACCGCGGGCTATCATCATGATGCTCAAGCCATGGTCAATGCTATGACAGGTTATGAGTTTTTCGATGCAATGCCATTAAGCATTAAACCTGACATGGCAAAAGTGTTCCTTCTAGCTACTGAAGCTTTTAGTACTTATAGCAATAATCCAGACCTACCAACAGGCATTATGGATGAACAGCAGCGCTATGATTGGAAACAAAGCCAACTGCATAGCCGTGTGATGCAACGAGCATCCAAGTCGATGGCATCGCGCTATTTTTCAGTTCCACCGAAAGAATTTATGTTCATCAGTCGTAAGTTCATAGGTGCATATACATTCATGACTGTGATCGAAGCAAAAACAAATGTGCGCAAAATGATCCAATCATATGTTTAAGGAACAAAGACCATAGTGATCTATCGTGTCACTATGGTCAATTTATTAAATAAAAAATTGAATTACTAAAAAGAATATATCTTAAATTTCATTAGAATACCTATTCAATTACCATTTATCTGTTTGGTCAAAAAAGTCTTTTAAGCTAGTCATTTTCGACATAGTCATTTCACTAAACACATGTCACGATCTTGTTGTATAAAAAAACCATCAGGGAATTTACAACAATGAATGATATCGCAAACAAAGCGCAAGGTTTAGGCTTAGCCTTGATCACTAAGCTCGCAGGCAGTGATTTAATCGATCAATTAAAACTAAGAAAAATTATCGAACGCTCGCTTTATCAAGGTTCTAAGGCTGGATTTAAAACCTTGGGCTCTACACAGAAAATTTTTAAACAAAAATCCAATACTCCGACTCAACGTCTATCCAATCAGCAAAAAGGGTTATTTGATCTCAGCCTTTCTGAAGAACAACAGATGACTGTTGATGCGATGCAACAATTTGCTCATGAAGTTCTCTACCCCCTAGCACATACAGCCGACCACCAAGCTACTTTTCCAGAAAACTTATGGGCTCAATTTAAAGATTTAGGTGTCAATTATTATGCATTGCCTGAACAATACGGCGGCGTTGCTTCAGAAAAGAATGTGGTTACAAATGTGCTGATCGCAGAGCAACTTGCACAAGGTGACTTCTCATTAACAGCTACATTACTCTCCACGTTCTCAGTCATTAATGCAATTACACAGTGGGGTTCAGCAGAGATTCAAAATAAGTATTTGTCGGCATTTAGCGAACAAGATGATCTATTTGCAACTTTTGCTGTTCAGGAAAATACACCTGCTTTCAACCCTTTCCAATTAAAAACAAAAGCGACACGCCAAGGCGATCATTTTGTCATTAATGGTGAAAAAACTATCGTTATTCTAGGTGAGCAGGCAGATCTTTTATTGGTTTCCGCAGATTTAGATGGAACAGCTCAGGTTTTCATTGTTGAGCGAAATGAAACGATTTCATATAAAGCAAATCCAGCAATGGGGCTGAAAGCAACCCAATCTGTAAGCCTAAAATTTAACAACACACCAGCATTTAAACTAAATGAGCAAGATTTTGATTATTCAGCGTTCATTGATCTGGGCAATTTAATGTGGTGTGCAATGGCAGTGGGTACATGCCAAGCGGTTAAACAATATTGCATTCAGTATGCCAATGAACGCACTGCATTTGGTGAACCAATATCCCACCGTCAAAGTGTTGCATTTATGATCGCGGATATGGCTATTGAAATTGATGCTATGAAAATGTTGGTTTTGAATGCTGCAAGCCGCGCAGAATCAGGTTTAAGTTTCCATCGTGAAGCATACTTAGCACGAATTTTGTGTGCAGAAAAATCAATGAAAATTGGCACTGATGGCGTACAACTCTTAGGTGGACATGGCTTTACCAAAGAACATCCAGTTGAACGTTGGTATCGGGATTTGCGTGCTACTGCCATTATGCATTCTGGTTTACATGCTTAATCAAATAATAAAAATTTAAGGACAAAGATGATGAATTTAGAAAATCCGAAAAAATTTAAAATGCTTGTTGATCAAGCTCATCAGACAGCGTTAAACGTGCTTCGCCCTATTTCACGCAAATATGATAAAGCTGAACATGCTTATCCCAAAGAACTCGACATGTTAGCATCCCTATTGGATGGTATGAATGAAGGTGGCGATGGTATGAATGCTGGCGCTGCCGTCAATAAACGTGGAGATACGACTCAAGGCAACAAAAATGGCGTGAACATGTCTACTGCTTTGGGTGTAATTGAGATGTGTTATGGCGATACTGGTTTATTACTTACCATGCCTCGCCAAGGATTAGGTAACTCTGCAATTGCTGCTGTAGCCAATGAAGAGCAACTTGAACGCTTCAAAGGAACTTGGGCTGCGATGGCAATTACCGAGCCAGGCTGTGGATCTGATTCTGCAGCAATACGCACCACAGCGACTAAAGATGGTGATGATTATATTTTAAATGGCGAGAAAATTTTCGTCACTTCTGGTGAACGAGCTGATTCAGTCGTGGTTTGGGCAACACTCGATAAAAAACTTGGGCGTGCAGCAATCAAATCATTTGTTGTTCCTAAAGGCACGCCTGGCATGACCGTTGAACGTCTTGAACATAAACTCGGAATTAAAGCTTCAGATACTGCTGTCATTCGCTTTATCGATTGTCGTGTCCCTGCTGCAAATTTATTAGGCAATGCTGAAATCGATGTTGCAAAAGGTTTCGCTGGCGTCATGGAAACTTTTGATAATACACGCCCTCTTGTGGCCGCAATGGCAGTTGGGTGCTCTAAAGCGTCTTTAGAGCGTATCAAGGAAATTTTTAAAGACCAACTAGATGCTGAATATGCCACCCCCTACCTTCAATCCTCAAATATTGCAGCTCAGATTTATCGTATGGAAGCAGAATGGGAAGCTGCTCGTTTATTAACCCTAAAAGCTGCATGGATGGCTGACAATAAAAAGCCTAACTCGCGTGAAGCTTCAATTGCAAAAGCGAAAGCTGGACGAATTTGTAATGAAATTACATTGAAGTGTGTCGAACTTGCTGCAAGTGTAGGCTATACCGAAGATGAGTTGTTGGAAAAATGGGCGCGTGATTCCAAAATACTAGATATCTTCGAGGGTACACAACAAATTCAACAGCTTATTGTTGCGCGCCGTGAACTTGGAAAATCATCAAGCGAATTGAAATAAATCACGTTGAATTAAACTCAACTCCGATGAAACTTAGATATACTCTGTGAAGATTTACTAAGTTTCATCGATTATGTACTTTATTCGAACTATTCAACCCCAAGATAATCCCCATATTGCAAAAATCATTCGTGAAGTCTCTGTGGAGTTTGCTCTCGCTGCTGAATCAGGCTTCGCAGTAGCAGATCCAATTCTAGATCAACTCTATGACGTTTATACAAAACCTCACTCCATATATTGGGTTATTAGCAATGACCAACACGAGGTCTTTGGTGGTGGGGGCATTGCACCTTTGCTGGGCCACGAAAACACCCTAGAGATACAAAAAATGTATTTTATGCCCTCAATACGAGGTTTGGGTTTTGCAAAACAAATTCTAGAAAAATGTATCCAATTTGCACGAGATCAGGGTTACACGCAAATTTATCTCGAAACCACAGCATCTCTCTGGCAGGCTGTAAAATTATATGAAAAATTAGGTTTTCAACATCTACAACACTCATTAGGAAATACTGGACATAGTGATGCATGCGAAATACGCATGTTAAAAGTATTATAAAAAAACCGACCCATGGTCGGTTTTTTTATTTTTGAGTGTTAGCCCAATAATTTATCAATAACACCAAATTTTTTAAAAATTTTTGCTCGTCGTTTTGGATGAATATTGGCTTTATTTAAATCGCCACCATAATGGTCAAATACGCGCTTATCCATAATTTTAAACCATAACTTAGGTATTAATACTGGGATCAACATCGTCGCATATCCACTTGGCAACACTGGCGCTTCTTCAAAGTTTCTCAATGCTTGGAATGGTCGTGTCGGATAAGCATGATGATCCGAATGGCGCTGCAACTGGTATAAGAATAGATTGGTTGTGATGTTATTATTATTCCAACTATGTTCAGGCATAGTGCGCGAGTAACTTCCATCCTCCTTCTTTTCTCGCAATAAGCCATAGTGCTCAAGATAGTTGACCATTTCGAATAAAGTCACACCATAAAGTGACTGAATGGCTAAGAATGGTAAAATTTTCTTACCATACAGTTTTAGCATCGTTGCGTGAAAAGTTGCACTAATGGCTGCGCCGTGAAATAGCTCATTTTTCAGTGAAAAGAACGACTCACCCTTACGATTTAATCGATGTTTTTCAATCAGTATTGCTGACTTCAAGCCACCGCTAATGGTTCTTGGAAGAAACTCATAAAAGGTCTCACCCATCTTAGAGGTCGCTGGATCTTCTGGAGTAGCTGCGCGCTTATGATGCCCATATGGGTGCTCAATACGGAAATGATTGTATCCAAGTGGTGCTAGTGTCACGTGTGACCAATAATGATCTGCACGCTTCGGTCGATGGCATAGTTCATGGGCAGTATTCACACCAATACCATTGATCAACCCCATAGTACAACCAATCAACAACTGATCCAACAATGGGGTTTCTTTACGAGAGACCACATATCCAGCAAAAAAATTGGCTGCATATTGTAAAGGCACAAACATTTTTACTATACGATCATAGTAAGGATCACTGACTAATTTTTTGATCTGCTCATCACTCGGATTATTCTCATCAGTACCGACCAAAGCATCAATGGTGGGAATAATTACGTGTAATAATAAAGGTCCACCTAATGCAAACAATTTTTTAGTTGCTTTAGGTCCGTATTGATATCCAGCCAAAAAGCCCATCCCTAATACAGGTAGTGCTGGACTAAGCAACCATAAGTAACGCTTCTTATCCAGTTGTAAGCCTTGCGCTATCGGGTTCTGACTCAATAACTCTTCAACTTTTACCTTTGCATTCACTTGCCATTTTCCTTTTCTATTTCTTATTTTTATCTTTGTTCATTTCAAATTTCAAATACAGTCGTAATCGTCCAAAAAAGCTATTGAGTCGTATTTCCACAACGATTTTGAAGCTAAAATACATTATAGAAATCTTTACACATGTTAAGATTCAGCAATTGTAAGCGTATAGGGAATATACGAAAAACATGGATGCCCTCAGTCAAGTTTTTGAAGATATTCACCTCAAAAATACGGAATATCTCTACCTTCAAGCACAAGGTAAATGGGCTTTTGAGTTAAGTCATCAAACAGCCATGATTACCTATATTTTATTATACGGTGAAGCCTTTTTTAAATTTCAAAATGGCGAACAGCTACACTTAAAAGCTGGAGATATGGCAATTATTCCTTCTGGAATGTCACATCAAGCCTATAGCCATCAAGAACAAAGATTAGTCAACATTACTCAAATAGATCATTTATTTAAAGGTTTAAGAGATGATGAAATTATCCTCGGTGACGAAGATGATAAATCTGAGAAATCTCTCATCTTCAGTATACGATCTAACATGGACAGTATTATGGGTGGACCATTGATTCAAGCCTTACCCACTTATATCCATTTAAACAATGCACTGAATGCTAGAGAGCCGGAGTGGTTAAGGATCGGGCTTTATTTCGTGGCTGATGAAACCAAGATGAACCGACCTGGTCGCCATAAGATTATGGATCACGTGGTGAGTATTATGTTAATCGAATGCGTGAGAGATTACATTTCCACGCTTACAGATCAGAATAACTGGTTAAATGCACTTACTCACCCAGAATTGAGCCCTGCATTTTCAGCGATTCACAGCCAACCAGAACGAAACTGGACTGTAGAATCATTGGCAGAAACTTGCTTTATGTCGCGTTCAAAATTCGCTCATTTATTTCAAAATATGGTGAATGAAACACCATTAGCATACTTACAGAAACACCGTTTAAGATTAGCCAGTCAACTTTTACGCTTGAGCCAGCTTTCAATCCAACAAATCGCGCACAAAGTTGGTTATTCATCAGAGACCGCATTTAGTCAAGCCTTCAAAAAACATTATCTATGCAGTCCAAGCCAGTATCGGAATACTTATTTGAATTAATCGAATTGAATAAATCATAGCAAAATAAAAAAAGCACCGAAGTGCTTTTTTATGAAGATAGAATTACTGGTGAGTTACTTAATTTTTGCAACTGACTTTAAATACTCAGTGTAATCTTTAAGTAATTGTGTACCACGATAGTTTTGATAGAGCTGTGCAAGCTGCTGTTTTTCTTCAGCCGAAATCGAATCCATAGATGGTTTTTTTACCTCAGCCACACCGATAATTACCATTTCATTTGGTAATTGAGCTGTAGTCACAGACCACATTCCTGCTTTAGGTGCAGGTACACTAAATGCAGCACGTTCAATTTCTCGTTTAAGACCTTGAGAACGACTAAAAACACCAGCATTTACGAAAGATTGCTGATGCTTAGTTAAAACCTGCTGCGAAGGTAGTGTTTTAAAATCCTTTAACATTGCAGCAACTTTTGCTTGAGCAGCTTCATATGCCTTTTGATTCAACAGCTTTTCTTTAACCTTCGCTTTTGCTACTGATAAAGGTTGAACACCAGCTTCACGGTATTCACGAACTTTCAACCAAACTGTATCACCATTCGCCAATTGTATATTGCTGGTCGCGTTACGATCACCATTTTTTACATCTTGACTAAAGATCTTAGCTTTTACAGCAGGATCCGCTAGGACTGTATTTTGAGTGGCAAGAGTTACATTATTCGCAGTGACCAATTTAGCCGATTTTAATTCCTGAGGGACTACATCTAATGCATCGCTACTTACAACGAGCTCGTTCAAACCATTTACTAGATCAGAATAAGCATTGGCATTTTTAGATTTTAATAAATCAGCTTCAAGACGTGCTTTTTCAGACTCAAAACTAGCAACATTCACTTGATCAGCTTTAGCTTGAATAATATGTACACCAAAATCGGTTTTTACTGGCTTAGAAATCGTACCTTTTGAAGCTTGAACTGCATTATCAAAAGCATCACCGAATACACCGGCTTCATAACCATCAACTCGACCCGCATTATCTTTGGAACTAGAATCTTCAGAATACTGTTGAGCGGCCTCTGCAAAAGATAATCCTGATTTAATTTTTGCATAGACCTCATTGGCTATTTTTTCAGCCTCAAGCGCAGTACGATTATCTGTTGTAATCAAAATATGTTGGACTTCAACTTTGGCATTTTTATTTTGTTGAGTTACATATTGATCATAAGCTTGTTTTAATTCTGCATCTGTAACAGTTGTTGTGGCATTTGCTACCATAGCAGGCGTTACCAATACATAATCAAGATCAACTGAGGCTGGTTGCTTAAACAGCACTTTATGTTTTTCATAATAAGCAGCGACTTCAGCATCAGTTATTTTTAAAGACGTTTTGTAATCATCCAATTTTACAGATGACATAAATAACGTACGTTGCTCACCTTGTAGATTTGCGATTTGCTGAATATCACTTTGGCTTACCAAAGAATTATCACGAATGCTTGAAACTAACATTTGAAGCGCATGATCTTGTCTTAAATTTTGGATTAGACCCTGGCTCGTCATATTAATTGATCGAAGATAGTTTTCATAAGCTTGTTGTGAAAATTTACCATCAACCTGCAGACTTGGCTGTTGAGCAATCATTTGTTCAATCTGAGCATCACTTAAACTGATGCCTAACTTTTCAGCCTGCTGAACCAATAAAGCACGATCAATTAAACTATCTAGAGCCATTTGTTCAATATACGATTGATTCAGAAGTGATTCATCACCTTGAACCATTTGTAAGAATTGATCTTTATAATTCTTCGTTTGAACTTCTAGCTCTTTATTAGAAATTTCTAAATCATTAACGGTTTTAGCAATCCCATCTTTGTTTCCACCACCGAAATAGCCTTCAATACCGACCAATGCCAATGGTGTCAAAAATAATACTAGAAGGACTTTGCCGAGCCACCCTTTAATGAGTTTACGAAACGATTCCATAGGTATTCCAATATTTTATTTCAAAGCGATTCTAACTGATAATCCAAACCGAATATATCAGATGAAGCCATAAATTTTCTTTTTAATAAAAAACGCGCCAAGTCGGCGCGTTTTGGACTTAATAAGAATTAAGCTACAGAATCTTTTAAACCTTTACCAGCTTTAAAGCTAGGAACTTTGCTTGCTTTAATTTGTAATTCTTCGCCAGTTTTCGGGTTACGACCAGTGCGTGCAGCACGATCTTTAACGCTGAAAGTACCAAATCCTACTAAAGTAACAGAGTCACCTTTTTTCAGCGCTTCGCCAATAGAAGCAATAGTCGCGTCCAATGCCTTACCAGCATCAGTCTTAGACAATCCCCCTTTCTCTGCAATTGCATCAATCAATTCTGATTTATTCATGAAGATTACGTCCTCTTATATCGTTTGTTTAAAATCCAAGGCTTGTATTTTAAAAGGCCATGACGACTTTATAGCAATGCTTTGGGGGGAAACGCAATACTGCTCGACCTGTTTTGATCAAAATAAGCGACAAAAAATACCAAAATTACAGTTTTATCTCTAAATCCATCATTTTTTTTCGAGTTTAGCTCGTAAAGCTTGATTTTCAGCAATGAGCACATCTAATTTCTGGTGAATATCTAAAATCATATTCTCAAGATGTTGTACATCTTTAGTTGAGACGAGCCCAATACGATTAAGCGAAGTACTCACCCCGTGATCTAAAAGTTTTTCCACCTTATCTTTTTTATCCGTAACAGACTCTTTAGTTTTTTCCGCAACTTTGTTTACTGTTTGATCAGTAAATTCAACCGTTTTAGATTCAAGCTCTTCACCAACTTTGACTAAAGAGTCAAACATTTTATTACCTTCTTCCTCTGCGCGAGAAAAAGCACCTAAACCAGCAAGCCAAATTTGTTTAGTATATTTACGAAAATCAAGTGTGGACTTACGTTGATACTTTGTTTTACGTGAGTTTGCAGGTTGTGAGTTGTCCATTAATTCCTGTTCTTTATTGTTATTTACATCTTGATCCACCGTTACACTCCTGTATATTTTAGCCTCTAAACTGACTATTCGTGCATAAAATACATTGATAATATCAAATATCGCTATTGAACCTTGTTCAAAACTGTTCTACAAAGCAATGATAAATGATGTAATCTTAGACTTAATTTAAGTTTGTGTTAATAGAACTTTTTAGATTTATTAAATTTGAATAGGATTTATTTATGAGTGAATCGCAACAACAACAAGGTCATACCCGTTTGTTGCTTAACATTGTTATGTTAGTTTTAGAGACATTCTATTCTTTCGTCTTAAAACATGACCGTGTTGTTCGCCTTCAAGCAAAAAAATTTGTAGAACAACAAATTACAATTAAAATGAATAGCTATATCCCCTATTTTGACTTTTATATCCAATTTACGGATAAAGGCATCTTATTTGACCTTCAAGCGCCAGAAAAAGAACCTGACCTCAAGGTAAGTAGTACTTTAGTCGATATCATTCAAATTTTCGGGTTTGCAAACCGCAGAAGTTTAAAAAAAATGCGTATTGAAGGTGATCAAACCCTTAAAGACGAATTCAGAGATTTAGCATTACATCTCTCAACACCGAAATTAATTTCAGATTGGAAAAACTGGTTAACAACAGCTTCTGAAGACCAAGATACAAAGGCTTCGAGAAAACGCATTGCACCATTACTTGAAAAAATTGACTTACAAAGATCTAAAATCAATACACTTCAAGTAGAGGTTAAACAATATAAAAATCGTATTCGTCGCATGCAAACCAACCAAAAACGTATCAATATTGCGTTCGGGATAGTTTCGGTTCTATTCGTGGCTTTAATCGTGTATAATTTATTGATTATTTATTAAAATAATAAAGTTTTATCTGTTTAAATCCTCGCCATATTTAATTCCGATTAATTTAGTTGGTTTTTAGAAAAAATACTTGACTAAATTAGTCGGAATTCATAAAATTTCATCATCTAGCCTTTTACACGTGTATCGAATCATGCGCTTAACCACTCGCGGTCGCTACGCAGTGACTGCATTACTTGATCTAGCTTTGCAGCCAACTGAACAAACCATTACTTTGGCAGAAATTGCTACTCGCCAAACTATTTCTGTGGCTTATTTAGAACAACTATTTGCTAAATTAAAGCGTCATGGCTTGGTTTCGAGTGTACGTGGTGCTAATGGTGGATACCATTTAGCGCGTAATGCTTCTGATATTACGGTCTTAGAAATTATTGAAGCTGTAAACGAAACTGTTGATGCAACACGTTGTGACCACAAAGGTAACTGCCAAAATGGCGCAATGTGTCTAACTCACGATTTATGGCAAGAACTCTCCCTCCACATTGCCGATTACTTAGCTAAAATCTCTCTTGCTGATTTAGTTGCTCGCGATAACGTTCAAACTGTTGCGATCCGCCAGAATACAGCTCCATTAGATTCAGCCCTTTTATCGGTTACAGGTATTTGACATGAAACGTCCAATTTATCTTGATTATGCTGCAACGACTCCAGTCGACCCACAAGTTGCTGAGCGCATGATGGAATGCCTTACATTCGATGGGACTTTTGGTAACCCTGCATCACGTTCGCACGCATATGGTTGGCAAGCTGAAGAAAAAGTTGAATACGCTCGTGAGCAAGTTGCAAATCTTGTAAAAGCAGATCCACGCGAAATCGTTTGGACATCTGGCGCTACAGAATCTGACAACCTTGCACTGAAAGGTGTTGCACAGTTCTACGCTTCAAAAGGCAAACACATCATTACGAGTAAAATTGAACATAAAGCAATTTTAGATACTTGCCGTGAATTAGAACAAGAAGGCTTTGAAATTACCTATCTTGAACCAGAAGCTCAAACAGGTCTAATTACTCCTGAAATGGTTCAAGCTGCTTTACGTCCAGATACAATTCTTGTTTCATTAATGATGGTCAATAATGAAATTGGTACTGTGACTGATGTTGCCGCTATTGGTGAATTAACTCGTGCGAATAAGACATATTTTCACGTAGATGCCGCTCAAGCTGCTGGTAAAGTTGAAATCGATTTATCAACCATGAAAATTGATTTAATGAGTTTCTCTGCTCACAAAATTTATGGCCCTAAAGGTATCGGTGCACTTTACGTACGTCGTAGTCCACGTGTGCGTCTTAAAGCTCAAATGCATGGTGGTGGTCATGAGCGCGGTATGCGTTCTGGTACGCTTGCAACTCACCAAATCGTTGGTATGGGTGAAGCATTTGAACTTGCAGGTAAAAACCTAGTTGCTGAACAAACTCGCTTACGCACTCTACGTGACAAACTTTGGAATGGTCTACAAGATCTTGAACAAGTTTTCTTAAATGGTCATCCGACTCAAAACGTAGCAAACTACTTAAACGTAAGTTTTAACTTCGTTGAGGGTGAATCTTTAATGATGTCACTTAAAGATGCTGCTGTTTCATCTGGTTCAGCTTGTACTTCTGCAACATTAGAACCCTCTTATGTTCTTCGTGCATTAGGCTTATCTGATGAGTTAGCACACAGTTCAATTCGCTTCAGTTTTGGTAAATATACGACTGAAGAAGACATTGATCACGTACTAGAAGTGACAAAAGCTGCTGTAGAAAAATTACGTGACCTTTCTCCACTTTGGGATATGTACAAAGAAGGGATTGATCTGTCGAAAGTTGAATGGACAGAACACTAATTTAAACCAAACACATGCATCTTATTAAGCTTAAATATTGAAATTTAATAAGATGCACCCATATTAAATATTATCAGCCGACCCTGAGGTTTGGAGACACATCATGGCTTATAGCGAAAAAGTGATTGATCATTACGAAAATCCTCGTAATGTTGGTGTTTTAGATAAAAACGCAGAAAACGTAGGTACAGGTATGGTCGGTGCACCAGCTTGTGGTGACGTTATGCGTCTTCAAATCCAAGTGGATGAGAATGGTGTAATTGAAGAAGCTCGCTTCAAAACTTACGGATGTGGTTCTGCAATTGCTTCAAGTTCACTTGTAACTGAATGGCTAAAAGGTAAAACTTTAGACCAAGCACAGCAAATCAAGAATATTGATATTGCAAATGAACTTGCGCTTCCTCCTGTAAAAGTACACTGCTCTGTACTTGCAGAAGATGCAATTAAAGCTGCTGTAGAAGACTACCGTAGCAAAAAAGCGAAAGCTTAATTTAGCGCTTGATGATTGAATGGAGTTTTCATGATCAATTTAACTGAAAATGCTGCAACTCATATCAGCAATTATTTATTGAATCGCGGTAAGGGTGAAGGTATTCGCGTTGGTGTGAAAACTTCAGGTTGTTCTGGATTGGCTTATGTTCTCGAATTCGTTGATGAAGTTGACGAACATGATCAAGTCTTTGAACAGTTTGGGGTTAAAGTTTTCGTTGATCCGAAGAGCCTTGTTTATCTAGAAGGTATGGAAATGGACTATGTTAAAAATGGTCTAAACGAAGGTTTTGAATTCAACAACCCAAACAAAAAAGGTGAATGTGGTTGTGGTGAATCTTTCACTGTTTAAGATAATCATTCTCTTTTTACCTGATTAAAACAGTGCCCTGCACTGTTTTAATTCTATTCAGCGCCCACTTTTATTTTTCACTATTTTGGAATTTCCAATCCATGAATCATTTTGAGTTGTTTAATCTCCCTGTAGCACTCGATATTGATTTAGCAACTTTGAAAGCTAACTTTCTAAAATTGCAGCAACAATATCATCCAGATAAAGCTGAAAATAAAGACCAAGCCTTGATCAAATCTAGCGAAATCAATCAAGCTTATAAAGTTTTATCTCAAGTTGACAGCCGTGCTGGATATTTACTTACACTCAAAAAACAAGACTACCATTTAGATCAATCCATCAATGATTTCGAATTTTTACAATCTGCATTAGAAATTCGTGAACAGTTAGATGAAGCTCAAAGTTCTGAACAACTTTCATCTTTAAAAACTGAAGTGCAACAATGGATTGATGGTTTAGTTCGCGAATTCAAAATAGACTATGAAGCTGAAGATTGGGCTGAGTCTCGCGATACTGTTCGAAAATTACGTTTCTTCCAAAAAGTGATGAATGATATACATCAAGCTGAAGATCGTATTCTCGATGATGAAGATTTTGACTTAGATGACGAATTCTAATTTTATTTTTTTGTTTTATTTTCAAGGGATTTAACACATGGCACTCTTGCAAATTGCTGAACCTGGACAATCAAGTGCGCCACATGAACATCGCATTGCTATTGGTATTGATTTAGGTACGACCCACTCTCTTGTAGCAACTGTGCTTTCTGGCAAACCTAAAGTTCTAAACGATGAACAAGGTCAAGTGTTACTTCCTTCTATCGTACATTATGCTGAAAACTCTACTGTGCTCGGCAATGACGCAAAACCGTTTATAACTCGTGACCCACAGAATACTATTGTCTCTGTAAAACGTTTTATGGGACGCTCAAAAGCTGATATTAAATTTCAACACCCATATCAATTGGTGGGTGAAGACAATCAGATGCCTGCTTTTGAAACAGCGCAAGGTCGTAAAACACCTGTCGAAATTTCTGCTGAAATTCTAAAAAATCTAAAAGATCGTGCTGAAGCAAGTTTAAAAAATCCCATAAATGGTGCTGTCATTACAGTACCTGCCTATTTTGATGAAGCACAACGTCAAGCCACACGAGACGCTGCACAGCTCGCTGGTTTAAACGTACTGAGATTATTAAACGAACCTACAGCAGCAGCTGTAGCGTATGGTTTAGATCAAGCAACAAATTTAAGTACAGATCAAAATTATGTGATTTACGACTTAGGTGGTGGTACTTTCGACGTCTCCATCCTACGTTTCTCACAGGGTGTATTTGAGGTACTCGCTACAGGTGGACACACTGCACTTGGAGGCGATGATTTAGATCGTCTTATCGTCAAGTGGGCTAAAAAATCACTCAATATCGAGACCTTAGATGATAACGAGTATGCACACTTCCTTGTTGCAGCACGTAAAGCGAAAGAAGCTTTATCGGACCAAGATCAAGTTAATCTTCAGCTTTTAGAAAACGAATTAACTTTGGATCGTTCAACGTTTGAAAGCATCATTAAAGTTGCTCTAGATAAAACGATTTCAGTGTGCAAACGAGTATTACGTGACGCTAAATTGAAATTAGACGATATAAAAAATGTCGTTTTAGTAGGTGGCTCTACTCGCTCTTATGCGGTACAAAAAGCTGTAGCAGAAGTATTTAGTCAAGAGCCTCTGTGTACCATTAATCCAGATGAAGTCGTTGCAATCGGTGCTGCAATTACTGCCAACCAATTAATTGGTAATAGTACAGATGGTTCTCTACTACTTGATGTAACACCATTATCACTTGGTATTGAAACCATGGGTGGACTAGTAGAGCGATTAATTTCACGCAATACTGCAATTCCTGTCGCTCGTCGTCAAGAGTTCACCACGTATCAAGATGGTCAAACTGCGATGTTAATCCATGTTGTCCAAGGTGAGCGCGATTTAGTAGAACATTGCCGTAGTCTCGGACGTTTTGTTTTACGCGGCATCCCACCGATGACTGCTGGTCAAGCACGCATTGAAGTGACTTATCAAGTCGATGCTGACGGTCTCTTATCGGTATCTGCTCGTGAAACAACATCTAACGTCTCAGCTCAGATTGATATTAAACCATCGTATGGTTTATCTGATACTGATATGGAGCGCCTACTGGTTGATGGTTTTAAATTTGCAGCAGAAGATAAAGCCCTTCGTCATTTACATGAAACTAAAGTTGAAGCTCAACGAGAACTTGAAGCTCTTTCTCAAGCGCTTAAAGCTGATATTAAACTCTTGACTGAACAGGAAGCTCAGGATTTAATTTCGGCACAAACTCATTTGGCTCAACAACTTGAAACTTCTGATATTGAAGCAATTGAAGCTGCTGTTGCTGCGTTAAAAGTTCATAGTGATGCATTTGCTGCAAAACGAATGAATCAACATATTGATCATGCTCTCAAAGGCACTAAGCTTGACGATTGGTCAAACTCAAACTAAACATAGGTAAAAATTTATGCCACGTATTAAAGTTCTTCCACATGCGCAAATTTGCCCTGAAGGTGCTGAGTTTGAAGTTGAGCAAAATGCCAATCTTTGCGAAAGCCTTCTAAAAAATGGTATCAAAATTGAACATGCTTGTGATATGTCTGCAGCTTGTACGACCTGCCATGTTATTGTTCGTAAAGGTTTTGATGGTCTTGAAGAAATGAATGATGTAGAAGCAGATTTACTCGATCGTGCTTGGGGTCTAGAGCCAGATTCACGTCTTTCTTGCCAAGTAAAAATTGAAAATGATGATTTAGAAGTTGAAATTCCGAAGTACACGATTAACCATGCTTCTGAAAATCATTAATCATTTGTAAAACCATATAAAAAAGGTCACTTAAGTGACCTTTTTATTTGTGTAGATATAAAATCCTAATTTAGATATTTTACTTCATCAGATAGTTTTAATTTCACAATACCAGAAGAGTTGGTTAAATCCTGCTGAAGTTTAATACGTTCAATCATTTTTTCTAAAACTGCGATTAATTCAGCATATTCGTAATTTTGTACTTCTTCCATATTCAGTACCAGTTGAAACCCTTTGTACTCATAATCAAACCAATGCTGATGGGTTTGCTTGGTGCTATATTTTTCCATGACCTGCCAACTTTTAATTGAACCATGAATCCCTTTCAGCTCTATAGGTTCCTGAGGTGCACAAAGATAATAGTTTTTAACTAACTTATAAGTCTCATCCGAGATTAAAATTTCATCAATTTCTGCAGCATTTTGAAGTCTTGCAGCTAAATTCGCATCCCGCCCAACAATGGTATATGCCATTCGATGAACTGCGCCATAGTTACCAACGTGACAATAACCTGTACTAATGCCCATACGTATATGCAATGCTGAGTATCCCATTTTCACCCAGCGTTCACGCAAAAATTTCATTTGTTGACGCATTGCCATCGCCATATCGATGCAATTTTTGGCATCCTGCTCAACCCCTTGCGAATCTGGATCTCCAAAGAAAATGAGAATCGCGTCTCCCATAAACTTGTCAATTGTTCCACCATATTGCTTGGCAATTTCAGTCATATGGCTCAGATAGTCATTCAAAACAAAAGCTAAGTCATCTGGAATAAGAGTCTCTGAAAGCTCAGTAAACCCCTGAATGTCAGAGAAAAAAATCGTAATTTTTTTTCGTTTATATTCAAGTTTCGCTTCAGTTTCACCACGCATGATTGATTGCCACAATTGAATTGGTGCATAGCGGCTTAACTGATTCGATAACTCAATATATCGATTCATTTCTTTAAAATAAGTTTGACGTTGAACATCTAATTTTTTTACACGTCGATTCTGATAATAATTAGCAAAATTCACAAAAAGAATCGCACATATACACGAGACTACGGACAATTCGATTGAAGTTTGCTGGAAATAATCTTCAAAACCAAAAATAAAAATTGTACAAATATAAAAAACAATGATCGCAACTAAAATTGCAATCGAACTCACCATCATCGAAATTTTATTATTAACGGCGGTAAACACCAATCCAAACAGGAAAACAAATGTTGGCAACAAACTTAAATGCACTGCTGCTAAGGCGGTAGCTACAACAACTACATCAATAATAAAGAACGCAAAACGTCTGGTTTTACTGCCATAACGATATTGGATACTGTGTGAAATTCGGGGTGCCAATAGAATCAGCAAGAAAATAAATAGAGGGTATAAAATCTGATAATTTTGGTTTTGTGAAGTGAAATAATAGATCACAACAAGAATCGCGATCATCACATACCCCATCATCCTGAGGAGTACTTCAAACTGCTGTGGCTCTTTATCCAGCATTCGTTCAAATGGCAATTGCTATTACCTCAATTCACATTATTTTTATTCTTCCTTGAAATTGACGTATTTACTCCATACGCCAATCGAAAGGCATGTCACCTTGACCACGTAGCGCGAGCATGAGCGTTTGACGCATATGCGCTAAAACATCATTACTGTAAGGAACTGCAGGTGAAGCACCCCAAACAGGCTTAGGCCATGCAGAATCATTCTGATAACGAACTACATGATGAAAATGAAGTTGAGGAACCATATTTCCTAGTGCTGCAACGTTCATTTTATCCGCACGGAAAACTCGAGATAATTGACTAGATAACCAGCTAGATTCTCTTAAAAATTGTTCTTGGTCTGCTTGGCTTAATTCATATAATTCAGTTACACCAGGAACACGCGGTACCAAAATCAACCATGGAAATTGCATGTCATTCATTAAACGACAAGTTGAAAGTGGAAAGTCGCCAACAAAAAAAGTATCTTGAGCAAGTTGTGGATGCAAACTAAACATATATTTATAAATGACGCAAAAATTAAATGGATAGCTAATACTAACACAACAGTTTTAGACTGAGTATTATTAGTCATGTGTTTCGATACAAAAAAATATGTATTTCATTGATTTGAATCTCACTCATTCATTGCAATGCATCGCTAAAAAATCAACCTATAAGGTTGACTGTCAGCCAGTGCATTTTGAGCAATGAACAAGTCTAGATTCAAGCCCAACTTAGATCAGTTGAGCCCTCTCATCAACTCATCTAAAAGATCATTAATAAACTGAATTCTTTTGTCATTTTCCTCAAGCATAACCATCACTTTCAGACGTTGACCACCGTCCATTCTAAAAAATGTCGGATGTTTTTGCATCATTTGGATAATACTCATCGCTTGAACAGGAGTATCAGGTGAAAATTCAATTTGGCCACCCTGCTTACTCAAGTCAATCTTGGTAATACCTAATTTTTCTGCTTTTATACGCACCTGATGAACAGTAAAAAGATATTTCACTTGTTGAGGTAGCAAACCAAAACGATCGATAAGTTCCATACGGATGTGATCAAGTTTTTCTTGTGTATCCGTATTACTAATTCGCTTATAGAACAATAAACGCTGATGCACATCACCTAAATATTCATCTGGAATTAATGCAGGCATATGTAAACTAATTTCAGCCGTGAGTGACAAAGGGGCATCAAAGTTAGGAGTCTTACCATTTTGGATAGCTTTAGTCGCTTTCTCAAGCATTTCCATATATAGACTATATCCAATTGCATGCATTGAACCACTTTGTTGCTCACCTAAAAGCTCGCCTGCTCCACGTATTTCTAAATCCTCTGTTGCCAATACAAAACCAGCGCCTAAAGTAGAAGCACGCTGAATGGCATCAAGTCGTTTTTCAGCATCACCTTTTAAGCCTTTAATAGACGGAACCATCAGATACGCATAGGCTTGATGATGAGAGCGCCCCACACGACCACGCAGTTGATGAAGTTGTGCCAAACCTAGCTTGTCTGCTCGCTCGATGATAATTGTATTGGCATTTGGTACATCAATTCCCGTTTCAATAATGGTCGAACACACCAATACATTATATTCTTTATGATAAAACTGCTGCATGACCTGTTCTAACTCACGCTCACGCATTTGACCATGCGCAACTGCAACCCGAGCTTCAGGAACTAACAACCGAATATTTTCAGCCGCTCGTTCAATGGTATCCACTTCATTATGCAAAATATAAACCTGACCACCACGTAATAGTTCACGCAAGATCGCCTCTTTCATCGTGGCATCGGTCTGCTCATTGACAAAGGTCTTAACAGCGAGACGGCGTGCAGGTGGTGTAGCAATAATTGAGAGGTCACGCATACCTGAAAACGCCATATTTAAGGTACGCGGGATTGGCGTAGCGGTTAGCGTCAGCATATCTACATCGGCACGCATCGCTTTAATACGTTCTTTATCTCGCACACCAAAGCGATGTTCTTCATCAACAATCATCAATCCAAGTTGTTTAAACTGGACATTTTCCTGCAAAATTTTATGCGTTCCAATGACGATATCAACTTTACCCTCTGCCAAATCTTCGATCGTTTTTAAGTGTGTTTTATTTGAGCCAAATCGAGATAACACTTCAATACGGATAGGCCAATCAGCAAATCGATCTTTGAAAGATTCATAATGCTGTTGCGCAAGTAAAGTTGTTGGAACTAAAACAGCAACTTGCTTATTGTTCTGTACAGCAACAAAAGCAGCTCTCATCGCTACTTCTGTCTTACCAAATCCAACATCACCACAGACTAAACGATCCATTGGTTTAGCTTGTTGCATGTCGTATAAAGTCGCTTCGATAGCATTCGCTTGATCAAGCGTTTCTTCATAAGCAAAACCACTGACAAACTGCATATAAGTAGTGTGATCTAATTCAAATTGAATACCTGGTTTTGAGTGGCGTCTTGCTTGAATATGAAGAAGTTCGGCTGCAACATCATGTATCTGTTCTAGTGCTTTGCGCTTAGCTTTATTCCAAGCATCAGTACCAAGTTTATGCAGTGGTGCTAAATCAGGATCACCTCCACTGTATCGACTAATCAGATGCAAATTGGTGACAGGAACATAGACTTTGGCATCATCAGCATAATTAAGTTGCAAAAATTCGTGGTCTTGATCATCAATACATAAAGTCACTAATCCCGCATAGCGACCTACACCGTGATCAATATGAACTACAGGAGCACCTATACTTAATTCAGTTAAACTTTTAACTAAGAACTCTTCAGAAACTTCATGCTGGCGTTTTCTACGGCGTTGTACAACACGATGCTCATAGAGTTGATTTTCTGAAATGACAGATATTTGTCCTTTAATCTCCAAGCCACGCTCAAGTGGTGCATGCGTTACTGCTACTGAATATTGTTGATTAATAAACTCCTGATAATGCTCTACAACAGGAATTTCACCCATACTTGCTCGCAAGGAGTCCTTTAACGATTCACGACGTCCCGCACTTTCAGCGACGAGTAAGACAGGGTGTTGCGCAGCATCAATAAATGATTTTACAGCATGAAATGGCTGTTGATGTTTAGGCTCTACCGCTAAACGAGGTGGCTGTTCAGCAGAGGTATTAATTACACCCGCTTTAGGTTCAAAAACTTCGTCAGATGCGATAATACGAGGAAACTGATTGAGTTGTTCAAAAATTTGATTTTGTTGAAAGAAGATTTGTTCTGGAGCTAATAAAGGTTGATCAACATTATGACGTCGGTCTTCATAACGCTGATAAATATCTTTCCAAAATTGAGTTAATTCACTTTCAATATTGCGATCTGTAATGACAATGGAATGATTTGGTAAGTATGATGTAATACTACTTTGTTCTAGCATTTCTTTTTTTGAAAAGAACAGCGGAAAGTAATAGTCCAATCCCGGTGAAGATATACCCTCCATTACATCCTGATAAATTGGATTTTTTTTCGGGTTCGCCGTTGGAAACTCTTCAGCATAACGGTCTCGAAATTGAGCTCTACCTTCTTTTAAAGGAAACTCTTTAGCTGGTAAAACCTTAAAATGTTCAAGTTTCGTCGTGGTCCTTTGAGTTTCTGGATCAAAAAATTTTAAAGAATCAATTTCATCATCAAACAAATCTATTCGAATTGGAGCATCTTGCCCCGAAGCAAAAATATCAACTAAACTTCCCCGAACAGCAAATTCTCCATGATCATATACAGTATCGACCAAATGATAACCAGCCTGAATCAGGCGTTGTTTCTGCTTTTCTAAATCAAATTTTTGCCCAACGCTAATATCAAAATGCTCACCTAACACCCAAGACGTCGGCGCAACACGTTGTGCCAAAGTTGTGCTTGAAATGAGTAGTATCCCTTTTGCTGGCATATTAGAGAGCACTGATAATCTTTCTGAGACAATATCTTGATGCGGAGACAACCGATCGTAAGGTAAGATCTCCCAATCTGGAAAGATCGTGGGCTTCACACCATAAAATTCAAGTTCACTCTCAAGTTGAGCTAAATGTTGATTATTTCTAGCTACCAGAACAAAGAGTCGATCAGAGTTTTGACTTATTTCTTTTAAAAGCAAAGCGATGGCAGAGCCTTTAAGCGCCCCTAACCATCTTTTTTCGCCAGATTTTATTTGTGATAGATTAAGTTGAGAAATTTCTTTTTGGAACATGAAGATCGCTTTAAAAGTCTGGTAGGACATTGCACTATTTTATCATGTTCAAAATCGAGAATGAGTTATTTTTAGATATCACAAACATTCAGTCGCAAACATTAGCGCTCACGTTTGAATTCACGATAATAATCATTGAGCAATATCACGAATTTTTTTAACTGTTCTAGATTCTGTTGATTATTACCTAATCTCGTAGTAAAACGACCTGTATTCAACTCAAGATCTATTTTCTCTTTGATCAACATTCCCCGATAAAATAAATTTTCCAAATCATCAAAACGAGTAACCTTTCGGTTCGAAAAATATGACAATCTTTCATTTAGTTCATTCAAAACAACGTCATCGATAATATATCCTAATTCAGGATCATAACGAATTTGATGAGTCTGTAAATAAACTTGCTCAGCCGATGGTTTTTTTTGAAACAAATCAGAAATTTTTTTAAACATAGTTTGGGAAGAAAAGCTGAAAACTCAAAATGATGGTCTATCTTAGCATCTGGTCACGAATACACCTATATTCATGACCAAAAAGCACTCAAACTAAAATTAACCGTAATTTTTTCTTAAATATTCTACAATCTTCTTCGATTCGAACAATTTTACGCCTGTATTAGGATCAACTAAATACGGGACTTGTATATCCTTCCCCTTGCGATTCATTATCTTTACAACCTGCTCGCGTTTACCGCCAGCCAAAGGAATATATTTCCCAGGCTTCAATCGTAAAATCGCTGGTCCTTGATCCTGCCAACGTTCTTTAGCAACATTATGAAACTTAAATGGTAATTCAAGTTCTGTGAGTTCAGCGCGCACGATTCTGGTGTATGGACTCGCTTCAAACCCCCACAGCTCAATTAAATGCTCGGGTTGTGGTCTCTGCTTAATCGCTTTATTTATAAAAATCCCACGAGCACCATTAATCAGTGTTCCAGCTAGAGCAACTACAGGCAATTTGGGGTAGTGTGAGAATTGCTTCGGTGTTTGACCTGTCTCACCATAATGCTTAAAAAGATAGTGAATAATATCCTGAGACTCGTAAAGTTTAGCCCCAGTATTTTCATCAATTAAAAAAGGAAATTGAATCTTACCACCAAGTGTTTTTACTTGATCTCGATAGACCCTTCCACCTTTCGGACAAGGATACACTTCGTAGTCAAGATTAAGTAAAGTCAACACCTCTCTTACACGACGACAGAATGGTGATCCTTCAAATTCGTAAAGCTTTAATGCTTTTTCTGGCTGTTTAGGAAAAGGTGTACCTGAAGTCCCACGTCCACCTTCTGCAACAGCTGAAGCTAGCGCCTGAGCCACTTTTAATTGATGAATCACCATACTGATTACCTCGTTTTTGTTTTATTTAAATTAATCGACTAATTTTGTCTTGGACACAATAATTCCATTATTGTCTGCATAGATATAATCACCTGGTTGGATTGTGATATTTCCAATTTGAATCGTGATATTGGTTTCGCCCACCCCTTTGCGATTACTTTTTTGAGGTATAGCCGCAAGTGCGTGCACGCCTAGATTTAAACTCGCAATGGCATCAACATCTCTAACACAACCATTAATAATGACACCACTCCATCCATATTTAACGGCAGACTCAGCAATCATATCTCCCATCAATGCACAACGCATGGAAGAACCACCATCTACAACTAAAACTTTGCCTTGCCCATCTGTAGCGAGTAACTCTTTTACTCGTGAATTGTCCTCAAAACATTTAACAGTGACAGCTTCACCCCCAAAGCTTTTTACACCGCCGTAACTTTTGAAGAATTTTCCATCAATAGATGGATACAATACTTGAATATCTAAATCAGGATGGTCATCCAGTAAATCACACGTCACAAATGTTGGCGTTGTCACTTTTTATACCCTCAGTTATGTTTTTGAATCTCTAAATTATCATAAATCTTAATTTTTTCATTTTGAGTTCTTGCGCTCACGACCATAGTATTAGCGACTTGCTCTGCTGTCACTGGCTTATATTTGAATGTATTTGGCAGAAATTGCGATACTCGCTTGAAAATACTCTGAGAAATATCTTCGAGTGTCCTTGTTTCAGCTCTTTCACCAATTAAGAGTGAAGGTCGAATGATCGCCAATTGATAGAGTGATAATGATTTTAGATAATTTTCTAACTTTCCCTTCACTTGATTATAAAAGAATGGAGATCTTTCATTCGCACCTTCCGCACTTACAATTGCAAAAAAAGTATCGGTATTCACGAGCAAATCAGCAAAATGAGCATTTATCTCAAAATCGATATTGTAAAAATTTTCTTTAGAGCCTGCTTTTTTAATTGTACTTCCTAGGCAACTAAACGCATGTGAGAATCCAGAAGCGTCCTCATCATTTAACATTGAAAAGTCATCAATGACCAACTGATCAACTTTAGTGAACTTTTCAAATTGTTCATCATGCTTACGAACAACTACGACAATTCTTTCGCAATCTACCAATTGATTCAAATGATTTACCAAAGATCGACCAACTAAACCAGTTGCCCCTATAACTATTGCACTTTTAATATTTTTAATCATTTTTTCGCCATTCCTTCCAATATTCATATAATCTAACGCGCTAACCGCATTTTATCTGCATCAAAAATGTTGTCAAAGCATGTCAAGACTTGACTTTGCCGCATCATTTAATCACAATATGGCACTTGTTTACGGGCTGGTGTAAATTCTTCTAATGTTTGTATTTAGTTGAAATTTCAGCCCGCCCAGACCAATCAATTTCAAGGAGTGCACGAGTGGCAAACTCTGCTCAAGCAAAAAAACGTGCTCGTCAAAACGTTAAAGCACGTAAACACAACGCAAGCTTACGTTCTATGGTTCGTACTTACCTTAAACGCACAGTAGCAGCGATCGCTGCGGGTGACTATGCAGCAGCTTCTGAAGCTTACAAAACTGCAGTACCTGTAATCGACCGTATGGCTGACAAAGGTATCATCCACAAGAACAAAGCTGCTCGTCATAAGAGCCGTTTAAATGCACAAGTTAAAGCTTTAGCTTCTAACTAAGTTGCGTTAAAAAAAGCCCTTTAAGGGCTTTTTTTATATCTTAAATTTATCAACAATACTTAAATAATATTAAAATTACTATCTTTCTTGCTCTACAAATTCACGAATAGACAGCTCATTACGTTCACCACGCCATATCCATTTCAATTTTGCATCTATGAATGCTTCACCTTCAAACCAAACAAACAAACCTTCCATCATTTCTGGCCAATCCTGCTGAATAATCTGTGTTTTACCTGAAATCACAGCCAGAATACCAGCCAGAATAGTGTCATGGCTAACCGCCAAACTTAATCCATGATTCTGTTGAGGGTGAGTTTGATAAAGCAAATGTAAAACATCAATCACACCTGTAATTGGCTGCTTCATCCCAGGTAAAGTATTGTTTACAAAGCTATTGATAAATCCCAAAGCACCTTGTTGCTTAAAATATGGCGCAGCTTGCTCGATATCTAAAACGAAGCTACCAGGCTCGACCAAAAGCCCCTGCTCAACAATTTTAATATGATGGGTATTTGACTTAGGATTGATTTGATCAGCACCTTGAATCATCAGTGCTGCAGTATCAATACAACGTTGAATTGGACTAGAAATACAGTGTTCAATCACACGATCTGTTTGATCAATAAGATAAGCCCCCCAAGCCTGCGCCAGATCCTTACCTTGATCTGTTAATTGCAAATCATATCCAGCGAGTCCTTGACCCACTACCATTTCACGAATTGAGTGGCGAGTAAATAGTGTAACAGGCACAGCAACATCGGGCAGTAAATCAACCGCTCTGAGCATACTTGGAGGAAGCAACTTCAGCGACATAATAATTCTAATAAATGAAATTAATTTGACTATAACACGATGAAATTATAGTTCCACTCCCCTAAAGTACATTTGACAACGCATCTAAAGCCAATTGCCTCATTTCAGGATCACGATAGGCGATAAAACCATTATTCAAAACAGTATCACGCTGATTATAGGTAAATGGCACAGAATCCAAGGTCAACAAACCACCTCCTATGCTCTCTAGCAAGCCTTGTCCAGCACTAGTGTCCCACTCGGAGGTTGGATGAAATCTTGGGTAAATATCTATTTCACCCTCAAGCATCATACAAAATTTATAAGCACTTCCAGCTTCACGACGTATAACCGGTATTTCTCTTTCAATATAATCAATATAGTGTTGATACTTAGGATTTTTACTACTATGACTCAGCCCAATTTGGATGGCATCGACTGGTGAGGCTTTAAATTTGCAATATTTTTCCCAAATATTGTTCATAAATGAATATTTATAAGGAAGATCCGTCAAATAGCCCATATACATAACTTTCTCAGTCGGCACGACTATGACTGAAAATACAGTTTGATGGTTCTGAATAAGACTCAGATTAATTGTAAATTCATCACGTTCATGAATAAACTCCTTCGTACCATCCAAAGGGTCTAGCATCCAACATTGAGGCCATTCATGTCGCTCTGAATAATCACTTTCTTCAGAAATGATCGGAATATCAGGTGTAAGTTTTGCAAGCTCTCTGAGCAGATATTGATTGACCTTTAAATCTGCTTGAGTTACAGGAGAATGGTCATCTTTTTCGTTGATTTTAAAATCACGTCCAGCACAATAGTTTTGATATTCTTCTAATAATATTTGGCTTGCAACAGCCAAAATCGGAACCAAATTTAACATTTGTTGATCTTGGGGAGCATGCGTTGTGATAAACATGGATAAAACCTATTTTTTCTGGCGCTACACACTCTAAGCACGACGATCATATTAAGAACCTCAGCCTAAAATGCAGCGTGATTTAATTTGCATTGTTGGATTTATATTTATAGTAGCAAACCTATAAAATATAACCACTTTGAAACACATAACCCATTTCAATCATAAGAACTCTAACACTTTTAAAACAAAATCCGAAGCGTGATTGCCAACAACCCTCAATACATCTTAAATAACACCCGCAATAGTTCCAAAAATCAGAGCGCGCCTTAGAGTCAGTATCAACATAAAAAAACAAGCCTTCTTAAAGAAGGCTTGTTTTTTATTTTTGCTCTTTGACTGGACTTTCAGGCTGTTCATTCGGTTTTTTTACAGGCTCTTTATTTTTAAAAGAGTCCTGATTCCCTTTATCCTCATTAGATTCTTTGTGTGGTTTCGAACTATTATCATGTTTTGTCATACTTAAAACTCCTATGCACCATTTTCAAAAAATATGATGCTTTCATAGCGACTTCTATACTATTTTTGTATTCATTATCAAGATCTAAATTTGTGACCTCACACATCTAATTCGATATAATACGAATGGAATGAAATATAGAAGTCACCACGCACACCCATTCTTGAAGTTCAATTTTAAAATGCTGATGCGAGTCCAACCTTTTGCATCAAATGATGGTGTAAATCGATATTTAAATAACACCCATTTTGTTGTTTTTATTTGTGCTAAATTGCAACAATACCTGAGGAAAGATGAATGAATAAACCCATCATCATGTTCGACATGGATTGATATATTTACAAACAATTGATTTATATAATTAATTATACACATATTTTATGATTTTAAATTTTATGTACACACTCTTGTACACATTAAGATTTTTGATTAAATCACATATAATTTTAGTGACTACAAAAATGAGCTTAAAAAATGGCACTAAGAAAAATCTTCATCAAGAAGAATGGAAAATTTCTAGCTTATAAAGATATTGTTGATGAATCGGATTACTGGGAAGTATCAGAGCTGGACGCGCAGATTAAAAGCGGATGGTACTGGACTGATGATGAAGAAAAGGCAAAGACTTTTATTGATACTGGTGTTGCTGAAAAAATATTGTTGCGCAATAGAGGTGAATTTTGGAATGGGGCTAAGGTTGTAAAGTGAATACGAATCCTATTAATTTTTCAATAGCAGTTTGCTTATGGGTAATTGTATTATCTCTTTATGCAACATTACTTATAACTAGTAATGATTCTACTTTTGCTGAATATTTATCTGGATTTTCAACCTTAGGGGCTGCATTGATAGCTAGCTTCCTTTATACGGATTGGAGAAAACCTATTTTAGTATCTAAAATAGGAATAGAAATTGAAAAAATAAAGACAACTAGAAGATCATTTAAACAAAATTTAGTCGACTTGCAGCAGTTTTTAAACTCAGTCCAAAAAAGTCCATCAACACTTAGTGATGATAATTCTTATGATAAATATAAAAAAATCATTAATTTGATACTTGACGACATGGAAGATTTGAATGATTTACTCATTTCCTATAAATGTAATTTTAATTCAAATAAACCTGATGATTTAAGCCAGTTAAAACTTATAGAAGATACAACTCAAATATTAAGCGAGCTACATTCTATATTCACTACCCCCGATTTCGATTCAGATTATGTCAACTCCTTCAAACACGTAAATAGCAAAAAACGATCAGGTGATCTAAAAAAATTATGCACTCATATAGTTTTCAAACTCCATGATGAGCTATCGACGTATTATTCCAAATTAATAAAATAAGCCCTCACTTTGAGGACTCATTAATAATCTTCACTATCGCTTCGTGTTTGCGTGCACATGAGCCATATTTAATTCGATCATCAATCATTACAGGTAAGATATCCTTACCTGTCGATCCTTCTAATTCACGCAAGTTTTCACAACGTGTTTTAAGATTCGCTGGTATATCGTAGATCGTTAACGAGTTGCATCCCGTCATCATCAAAACAAGAGTTGAGATAAACAGTACGCTCAATGATCTTTGGCACTTCAACTGTAATTTTTTCGACTCGAACTTTTTCTTTTGATTCGCGCTGTTCATATTCTTCACTCACCTCTTTTGCAATTTCTCGACCACGTTTTTCGGCATCTAGATAGGGTTGGACTGCCTCATCAATTTTTCCTTGGCATGTGATTTCAGCATTTAAAACCTTGTTATCCGCAACCGTACGGTGATATTTCTGCCAACCTAAAGAGATCAATAAAATCACGATGATTGCTAGCAAAACATAAATAATCAGTTCATAAAATTTGGCTAAAAATGCTGACATTAATTAACCTCCATACATTTTTTTATGCGTAATTCTTGACGTTTCCAAACCCCATAGCAGTTATTGCTTCTAACTCGGCAATCTTGCAACACGCCCTTAATACGTACCTTTCGCCAGGCTTCTAAAGATTTACAGGCTTGAACATATTTGCCTTGCTTAAGATTTTTAAGCATCGAAGATTGGGACCATGCACCTGTACCGAATTGGTATGTGAAGTCCATATAAAGATCGTATTCTTCTTGAGAAAGTGGAACACCCAACAGAGTTTTATTGAAGATCTTTGCATCTTTACTCATGTGATTGACGAGCAATTCAGTTGCGCGTTTCTGAGTGATTGGAGGGTCTGTCATTTTGACCTTTTGACCATTTTCGTAAGTTGTGGACCCTGTACCGATCGTTGGTACACCTCCACTATCTTTATAAGGTTTTAAAATAGTTCCTTCTTGGTTTTGAGTAAAATAAACCCCGCCTAACGAAATTACTGATACCATAGTGACCGCAATCTTAGTTTTCTTTTGCATTGCTCATCCCCATAAGTTTCTGCATTTGAAGGCGATGTATTTCTTTTTTTCTTTCTTCTTCCGCTTGCTCTCGCTTATTTTCTTCGCGCTTGTAATGCCAATTTACAAGAAATCCAAAGATACTGACAATCAAACCACCTATACCAATTGCTAAGCCAATAAATGTAATTGGATCGAGACCTAGCCACTTGGCACCAGCAGCTACACCTGCAGCGCCAACAGTTGCTTTGGTTGAAACGGATGTCACTGCGGCACTCGTTTCAATCACACTTTGTGCATGCTCAGACATGCCGCCCCCTTTTTATTGATAATAAAAAACCCTGATCTAATTAAAGATCAGGGTTAACGCAGGTTTGTTGTTAATTTCTGATACACAAAATCTCAAACCTATAAGGTTTTAATAATTCCAAAAAAAATACCTCTTTCACTGAACAACTATATATGTGGCGAATCCAGATATGCCATCACGAATAAAGCAATGACTAATTTTAAGTCATCCATATATTCCCCCTAAAAAAAGGGTGCCTATTCCTAGACACCCATATGTAAATTTTGTAGCTGTGGACGCAGCTACCGCTGCATCAACTGCCAACTGCGCCTTTTCGGATATTAAGTCCCCTAAATTTTGGTAATAAAAAACTCAATCTCATTAAAGATCAAGGATTCAAATGATATGCTGTGTTTTAATAGGAATACGCCGATTTTAAAGGCAATAAAAAAGCGCAACTCGAAGGTCGCGCTTAATATCACTTCAAAAACTAAGAAGTAAAACCACCCCTAAAGGGCTTCTCAAATACTTCTAACTCTAAATGTCAATGTCTGAGTAGAGATAGCCGCGGAATACTTAGAGTTGTTATTAATCTGGTAACTCACAGTATCATCAGCAGTAACGTAAGCAATAACATCACATCCATTTAATGATCCACTCGGTGAAACATCAACAACATCGCCAACTTTTGCACCTGCAACCGTAATATCATAACGTTCAGTCGCACTGTTTGATACGATTGTTTGTGCATATATAGTAATTGTTGCGTACCTCTGCTTATGAGCCGTTGGTTTAACATAATGATATATATCGACAGGTGAGTTAAATGTACTTAGGCTTGAACCAACAATATTACCAGACATAAACTCGATTTGATTTTTTACAGTTGTACTTTCAAAAACCTTTAGCGTGTCAAAAATACAAGATGTAAAAAACAATTTTGCGGTGAAGCTTGTTTGTAAACTTAGCGTACCTGTGAATTTGTTACTAAAATCTGTACTAAATCGCCCCATTCTCGTGATTGTAGAATAAACAATGCCTTCGGAGTTGTTGCCGACAGTACCTCCTTTGATTGTAAAATCACCCGTTGTTACATTCGACCAAGTAAAGTCTTCACAGTCTGATACATCAAGGATGTCACATTCGATATTTTGAATTAGAGGTCTAAACTGAGTTGGCTCTACAGTTGTGGTGTCTTTTATGTTTTTTAGTGTTAGTTTACGCAACCAACCTTGATCGCGTGAGAACCTTATTAATGATGAATTTCCAGATGTTGTGCCGTTTTTAAACTCTATGGTGTCAATTTCAAGGTCGGTTTTTAAAACAGTGTTTACTTGCGATGGGTCAATGCAATTAATAGCCACCATTGGTACACCACCTGACGCTTTAGTTGTGCACGGTTTAGAATTGATAATTCTAACTTTATCCCAGTGCTTATAAGTTGTCGGCTGTTCATCAACAGCGTAATGTGAGCTATAGATTAGCGCATAGTCGGACGAACAATTATCAAGCGTTAAAGTACCATCTGCGTACGGAGTATCACCACGCAAACCAACCAACGCAACCCCAAAACTATCACAATCACGTAAAGTTAATGACCCTCCTGCTATATCCACTCCTCGTGTCGTAAACGTAGCCTTCTCAACAACATAATTGTGACCCCAGTGATCATCGATCCCCCCGAGTTGTGGCATGATAAAGTTAATATTGCGCCCATGCCGCCCACCATAACCACGCTCTTTGCGTAACGTATCCACACCGTCTGTGTAAACAGGCTTAATAAACAGCATAAACCCACTCCGTATATTAAAAAGTGGGTATGTTGGTTCTGCGCTTGTATTAAATTTACTCAATGTTGGTGCAATCCAAGTAAATTCAGCGCAATCCGCGAACTTCACACCACTTCCGATAACGTGCTCCGAGCCTTCCTTACTCACTTGAAGATTTACAATTGTTTTCCCATACAAACGTCTGAATTCTACAAACGCATTTTTTTGTGTAGCGCCAGCAGAGTTAAACAACTTAACTTTGAAGTTCGTATAAGTGTTTTGTTGGGTCTTTTTAATAAGTTTAATTTGCAGCTTAGATGCGTCAGTGTAATCGTGTAAAACTGTATCTCTTAAAATACAGCCATGAGTGACAAACTCATTGATTTCTTGCTTTGTATATGAATCAATTTGCCCAACCCTGACAGTCGTAATTTCTGTTGATTCTAAGATAACCAGATAGTCTGTTGGGTCAAAATCTAGAGTTGTAAAGTGTAACTGGCTATCTCCCTTTTTTGGCAATACAGAAAGTGCAGAACCTGAAATAGTACGTGAAAGAGGTGCTGAAAACACAATTAGGGCATTAGCCACTCCTGCGTTCACATAGGTAGTCGCTCTGTTGTCTATGTTGATTTGTTTAGTAATCTCAACATAGCTAGACACGTAGTTATCAATATCAATGATTAGAGTGTCACCATCACTTAAGGCATCATTGATTGCCTTCCAAGCTATTGCGCTATCAAAATCAGGGTCAGGCTTAGCACCTAAATCACTAAGTTTAACCGTACTACCCCTAACCCACCCTGTCATATCTAAATTCGGATCGGTGGTATTGTTTGCAACAATTGATCTTACAATGCTGCCATTGTCGAGCATGACACGAGAGTTTAGCTCGTATCCAGCAACCTTGTTTCGCCATTTTGCACCATTGTAATCATTAACCTCTTGCTGCGTCTCACCACTCGCACTGACAACAAAAGAAGCATCCCACCCCTTATCTACAGCAATTTGCGCCAAACGCTGCATCAAATAATTGTAATATTCATCCAGCTGATCTAGTGCTACACCCTGCTTACGAATCTCTTCCATGAGATAAGCACGAAGCTCATTATCTTTATCATCCACATAGGTCTTTAGATTGTCGATATTTTGCTGAAGTTGAGCATCTTGCTGGTCAACATGAGTAGATAGGCTGTTAATATTATTTTGTAATTGCGTATCTTTTTGGTCGATATAGGTTTTTTGTTCACCATGCAGTCGATCTATATAAAGCCGAAGCAACCAACCAGTTACACCTAACTCCTGTAGCTTTAGCCAAACCCGATCAAAATCTCCATTTACAGAATGTGGCCGGAATGAATTATTGTAAGATTGATAATCTGTCGTCCGACCAAATGGAGTATTTCGCTGCAAGGTAATCTTCTTACCAGCTGCTGGTGCAGTGATGAATACCACATTGCCCTCGGTCAAACTCCATGTTGCAATCGGTGGTTCTATATCATCAATTAATACGATTAAATGATCTTTTGATTCACACTGGAAACCTAATGAGAAGCTTTTTGAGCTTCCGTTTCCAGTGTGTTCGATATACGGCGTTTGCTCAGGTACTGCCATGTTATGCCCCTAATTTTCAAAATCATAAGTGGCTTCATGCACACCACTTTCACTTCTCCAATTAGGACCTTCTACAACCTCATTTTGTCTGTGTATTTTGCCGACACGTTCTGGTTGGTCAACAATAGCGCCTGCTGCAGAGTCTAAATAATCGTCAGGCTGACTTACTATCGCTGGATTCCACTCACGCATTTGTTTTGCTGGTGGCGCATCCTCTTCCTCACCACTCTGATTCACTGTCACCAATACTGAAATATGAGCCCAAAGCAAACCAGACATTAGTGGGCCTTCGAATCCCTCTAAAATCCTTTTGTTTTTATTTAAGCTAGTATGTTGCTCATCGACTCCACATCGTATTCTTCTTTTCTTTAATACAGCTTTTAATGATGTTGGAGCAAAGCCACCGATGCCATTTGTTTCAACCACAATGCGCGGAACATGGAATTCTTTAATGAGATCGCTTAATTGCCAAACCTGTCCACCAACGATCTCACCGTTTTGATCTGTGATAATGTCTGGACCAGTTAAAGCTAAGGATCGATGCCAGTACTTGTTACCAAGATCATCATGAAATATCAGAGCTACTGTCGATTTATCAGATTTCAATTTACCTGATGAAGGATCCCATTTTGCAGACATACCAACTATACGGCGTTGTCCTAGCATCAGATATAGTTCACCATTCGCACGTTTCAGCACAGGCTCACAGTCATATGCAAGCATTTTGTCTGGATCAAGTCTCACATCACCAATAGGTTTTGCATGCATTTGATACTGAGAATCCCATTCATTGAGTGTCTTACACTCCTCACGGCGAATCTCCATTTCTTCTGCAGTAAAACGTTCTTCCCAAATTCCTTCAGAATAAAAGTCGATAATGTAGTGCGATTCTAGGAGTGTTATTTCCCAAACCTCACCTTTACGCTCACAGAAATAATGAATACCTTTTTTTAAATATTTTGATCCTACACCAATGCCGCTAAAGCTATGTTTAGGTTCAAAATCTAAAATTACTTTCTGTCCGACCACTCCATTTTCAATCCTTCGTTCGTGCTCGAACATTTTTAAAATGAATGTTTCTACACGTTTTTGCTTTTTTATTTTTTCGTATAAAGAGTCATAGGTGTGTGGCGTACCAATCCACAATTTTTTTGCGCCTGGTATAGCAATGTGTGTTTGCTCTGAAAGTTTTTTCGGAAGCTTTTCTCTTTGCTCTGGATTTGCAGTTGTTTGTGGGGTTTCAACGTCATCATTCTGAATAAAATGAGCACGGTGGCCTGTCACGCCTGATAAAATTCCTTTAGCCAACATAGTGCCGTATCGTACGTCTGGTGTGCCGTTTACGAACCAACGCTCGACCTCACCTTGGCGAATGCTAACTGCGTGATTATTTATGCATAAAGGATGCCTTTCTAATACATCCCTAGTACCTTTTGAGCATTTATACGCATCTGAATCAGTAGTACCTTGATGAAGAATTTGGGTTTTAGGCCAGCAGTAAATTACCCATGCATTAAACACGTCCAAGATCGAAGATTTAGAGTGTCCACGTGGCATCATTAACAAGGCTGTACGCCCTGTTAAATAGAACTTTTCTAAAAATAGGCATACGAGTACGTGAAAGGTTGGTACTTTCCAACCCTGCAATTCTGCCCATATTAAAAAAAATGCGAGAAACGTTACCTTAGGCTTAGTCATTAACTCAACCGTTGTTTAAGTTTTGCCGCCTCTTCTTCAGCTTTTTTAATCAATTGCTGTTCATATTTTTCCTGTGTCGCAGCTGTAGCACTAATAGGCTGAATAGTTCCATTTTTAAAAGCCAGAACACGTTCTAATGTGGCGAGAATGCTGGCTTGCTTTTGGGATATTGTGTATAGAAACCCTTTATCTCCCCGACCTTCTTTTGTGTGGATGGTTGTGTTGATCGCCTTGCACGTTGTGATAATGAAATCATCTGTCACTTCTTCAGCAAGATTTTCAATTTTTTCAATTTGTTCATCGCGCATAAAAAAATCCCCTGCATATAAGGCATATATACAAGGGATGGAATGTAGGTTTGTTGGGTGAGTTATTTAGCAGGTAACGTTTTATAAAAATTAAATGTCCATAAAGCTAAGCCAATCCCAGCTAACACATCAACCACCATCCATAACTCTCTTCCAAGATAGATTTTTATGAAGGGATTAAACACGATAGCCATAAATCCTAATATCCACGGAATAGTTTTTTGGTTAACACTAAATGATAAGAAAGCAGCTATACCAAAGGCAAAAAAACCTACAAATCTCAATAGTTGGTAGTAAGCATATGGAAGATCTATAACCGCTAATATCATCAAGGCAGAAGCTAGATAGAATAAATGGTTCGGTTTCATCGTCTACTGCCTATCAAAACTAATAAACCAAATAAAATAAATGGCCATAAATACAAACACAAGGCTGGAATAATACCCCAATCCCAGCCTTGGACTGCTCCCATAACTCCAAATATAGTCCCTAAAACAGGTATGCCTCCGAGTAGTAACGCTAGCACTACTGCAATAAACCCATTCCAATCTAAAACTTCACCAAAATAAGTATAAATCCCTAAAAACTGAGTTATTGCTAAAATCCAGTAAGCAACAAACATTAAAACTCTTATCATTCAACAACCCTCTCAAAATCAGGCGCACGAGCTTCATCAAAGCCAGAACCCCATTCAAAGTCCCCAAGCCAACGTGTACGATCATGATCACGCTCTGCTTTACGAAGTAATTTTTCTCTATAACCAGGTGCAATCATATCCTGCATTTCATCAAAAATCATTCGATTGGTTGCAGCTTTGGTGTACCACAAGTTTTGTGCAGGGATCTTGTTCTTGAGCAAACGGAATGCTTCATTAGATGCGTTGGTATCCTTATCATCGTAATACTGTGTCAGGTTGCCGACGGTCAAACCAAGTACCGCTTTAACGTCTGATCCCAATGGACCCACCATAAAGTCCGAAGTACTACGCCCTGAAGTATCCGTACCGGCAACAAGAATATCGCCAAGAATGGATAGACCGCCACCCTGAACCGCTGAACGTGTCCAGAAGTTCATAGTCTTCTGTGGATCGTCACTATCCCACATGGTTGAAGGATCGTTACCATTGGCTAGTTCTTTAAGCTGTACCGCTAGTGCACCAAGTAGTGTGGTCATAGCAAACAATGAAACGCCATAAGCTGCCTTACCTTTCACACCATCCTGTGCCATTGCGCGTGATCCATGGCGCATCAAGAATGCTGCTGGAAAGGATTTAAACTGAAGCATGGATTTGACCAACTCCCCCATACCTGTGCCTTTACGCTGTCCTGCACTCATCCATGTACGTTCACGCAGGCCGGCTTCAACAACTGCCATTCCCTGCTCATCAAGTAAGTGTGCCTGAAATTGTGTGGCCACTTCATCACGCACCTTTTGTGGGTCGCCAAACCTAGTCAAATCACTATCAGGAATTTCATAGATCGAACGCGCAGACATTAACTGGTTGCCCTTGCGATCCACAACCGGATCAGCCAGGCGCATGACCTCCCATGCTCGTTCGTTTAGTCCAGTTTTCTCCATAAGCTCACGATCCATTGCATTTAGATCAGCCCATGCTTTATTGCGGCTTAAACGTCCGTACTTTTCCATGAGCATTTTGGAAAACCCAACCTTACTGGCCGCAGTCAAGGCATTTAAACCAGATACGCGCATAACCTGGGATGCAATGCCACTTGATACACGCGCCAATTTCTGTGACTTGCCATGCACTGAAGTTAGACCATCATCAGACCAACGTGCGATAGAGCCAAGCATTTCTTCAGTGGCTAGACCCAAGCTGTGCGCTAGCTCCCGATCTTCTTTATTTTTTGGATTAAGCTGTGAAATCAGTTCACCAAAAGTTTTACGGTAAGCAATACCATGGATCGATGCAGTCTTGGCAATCATGGCCTGATCGGTGACGGATGAAATTGTGGTACCACCTAGCATAGATGCAACATTCATTGATCGGTATGCTAAACCTAGGTTGGCCAGCACTTCGGATTGCGGTGTATTTTGGCCTGAGAACTCATCAAACATGGTTTGTGCGCGTTTGCGTGATTTGCCTGTGTCGTTTGCATCAATGCCTTTTTGCCAGTCCTTTTGTTCTGCCGCATCCATCAATATGCGCATGGAATTTCTAGGACTACTGCCAAGATTTTCCACCAGAGCAATATCTTTAGATAATCCATTTATGTGCGCCTCGATCAGATCCACAAACGGCATACCGCCGAACTCAGCCTGGTATTCCATCCATGATTCAGCATCTTTAAAATGTAGTACTCGGCTTTCAGAATGTCGGCTGGTGACTTTGGAGTTGCCCCCAAAGGACTGACGGCCAATTTCGGTTTTATTGGCACCGTTACTGCTCAATGTGTCGAATGAATATTCCAGGAGTTCGCGGATCTCTTGCTGTGAATAGTATGCGCCATCCTCATGCACATATTTTGAAGTGTCGATTAAGCTTTCTGCCTTTTGCACCCATGCCTGTTTGCCGGCTAATACGATCTTTTCTAAGCTATGTGTCTGCGGCAATCCCCAATCATCCAGCTTGCCAATATCACCGCCGGCACGGTTAAATCGTTCGCGCATCCCTTCAAAGACTTCGCCCATTTTGTCGCTGATCTTCTTGGCTAGTGGATCATCTGTGTTATCACCAAAACGTTCACGGACAATCTTTTGCACTAGATCTGCATCGGTAAATACACCTAAACCGCCTTTGATGTTGGTATAGAAATCCACCAGCTCACCACGATAAATAGAGGCAATAGCACGTGCTTTAGAGTCAAGGGACTGAACACCTGACATATCCCCATGCGGTGCAACTAAGCGGTCTATGACTTCCATTGCAGGTAATGTCGGATGGTCCAATAAAGCAAGATTTTTATTTTGGGTCAGGATATCTTGAGCAGCAATTTTATGACGGCGTTTTAATTTTTCTTGAATATCTTGGGCAACAAATTCACCAGCTTTCACCAGTTTTTCAGCATCAGATAGATTGCGCCAGGTCTGAATGTCTTTTTTGGCCAAAGACTTCATCGCGTCCTTGATCCGGTTTTCAATGTCGGTGGCTTCTTGAATACTAAGTTGTGACTTTCCTAGCGCTTGTGCTACGGCGGCTTTACATTGTTCTTTCATAAAAAATGCTCAGATAGTTTTAGGCTATCTGAGCATTGATTGTGGTGAGATTTATTGAGTAATTAAATTTGAATCCCTAATAATTTTGTTTCTATTTTTTCTTTAAGTTCGCCCATTTCTTTGAGTTTTTCATCAAAAGAGTGCCTGGTACGATCTATATCATTAATTAATTTCTTATATTCCAAACTTTCATTAGAAAGCACACTTCGATTATCTAGTTTTTGTAAGCTATCTTCTAAGACTTTATCTCTCATAATCATGTTCTCTAAGGAAAGTGACAACTCTCTAAAATTCAACAGATCAAACAATAATCCATTACATTCTACTCCAGCTTGAGAAATAATTTTTTCGTTAAATTTAATCATCTCTCTTAAATCAAAAAGCGACCCTTTTGTTGAATGCTCTTTTAACCTGATATTTTTATCACAATACTCCAATGGTGGCTTATAAAAAGCTTGAATTGTCAGTAATAGAATGTCATTTATATACTCACTAATTTTTCTTGAGGAAGAATCAACTAATGTCAAAGTATGTTGTTCTTTCCAATCAGTAAATAATATAAGCGCTGCCACAGGTGCCAAAATTCCAGCAGTAATAGTAAAACCATCTTTAATAATTTCATAAATTTCAGGTAGTGTTTGTACTACCTTTAACCATGAACTTTTTAGCAGGAAAGCTACAATTAAATATGCAATAAAAAAAATAACCGTCCAAAAAACTAGATCGGTTATTTTTTCTTTTAATGTTTTCTTATGCATTGATATCTCTTAAATTTTAGTTTATTTAATTTATAAAATATAACATGCACTAAACTAAAAAATTAAATTTACTCCCCAAACTGTAAAGCACAACTAATGGCTGTTTGTGCAGCCAAAGTATCTTCTTGTGCCTGACGTGCTTCGGCTTCTAATTCTGCTAAATATTCTCTTAGAGTGTAAACCTCTGGGTTACCATCTTTGTCCACTCGTCCATTTAAATAAGGCCGATCTGGATTCTGCATAATAATATCCAAAGCGGCTGATTCCTCTGGACCATCACCAAATAGCGAACCTTGACGTGGATCACCCATCGATTCAATACGATCTATTTCTTTCTGAATATTTTCAGAAATTCCCTTAGCACTGCGCTTATTCTGATCAAATACATTGAGAAAGTTTTTTGCACCAGGTGTAAGTCCATCATCAATTAACTGACCTTGATTCAAATAATCTTGTACGTTTTGACTATTCGCTTTTAAGTCGCTTAGCTTTTGCGCTGCTTGTGCTAAATCACTTGCTAAAGTGTTTTGATGTCTACCCCCTTGCTTAACCAAATCACTGAGCTGTGCAAGTTGTGGAGCGCTTCGAAGTAATGCATTTAATACAGTTTTTGCATCATCATCTAAAGATTCTGCTAAACGAGTTACCAGACTTGAGTCACCATAGGCACGTTGAACTAATGCAGACTCAATACGGCGTTTACCATCTTGGTTGAGCCTACCCTCAGCAGTCATCATCGAAGCTTGTTCAGCCTTAGGTAAAGATGAAATAAAGCCTCTCACAAAATCCATAGAGCCATCTAAATTGACCGAGCCATCTGCATTGAAGTTAATCATTGATGACTCTGGCAAACGATCTACATCTGAAATAGCTCTTTCAGTCGCGCTAAATTGCGCCACATCGGATTCATTCGCTAAACGTGCAAACTGTACACGGTCAGTATCGGTTAGGCGTGTACGTACTAAAACAGGCTTATTGATACCAGCAATATCTAATCCTTTAGATGATGCATATTCGGCAACATACTGTTGATATGCATCTGCTTTGCCTGATTCATAAGCTTTACCAATGGCTAATGTACGACCATTCCCTGATTCAACAACATTATCCAGTCCAATGATCGGCGCACCATTCGATAACATTGAAGACTCGCCCAACCATTCAGGTTTTAAGTCATTCGCCATTTGTTCGATCTGTTGACGTGATGCTTCACGTGTACGATCACGCGGTTGTAATTCACTTGGATAGTTTGGATTTACTCCATACGCTAAATCATTAGACGCAATCAGTTCATCAAGGGATTTAACCTCATAAGCAAATTCGTAGCTTGAACCGTCCATTCCTAGCGCCGTACTGGTATTAGACCCACCATAACGCGCACTCAGTTGATTCCATTTACTACGCCATTTTCCTATAGCTTGACCAACTGTTAAGCCTTGCATGCCGTTATTATTAACGATGGCTTCCGCATTCTTAGCGTCGTACTGGCGAACAATATCAATCAATGGTGCATTTTGATCCGCTTTAAGGATACGACTTGCTCCACCTGGTCCAAGTAAATGACCTAAATAATGTTCGTGTGGTTCTAATTCTCGACCTATGCTTTTACGGATTGAACTTTCCGCTTGTTTCATGTGTTTGAAACCCATGCGAATTTGTTCATCAATATTGTTACGATCCCCACCGCCTTGACCTTTCCATGTTTTATCTAAAACTTGGAATAAACCATGCGCCGTTGAAGTTGGATTTTTAGAGGTATGACTAAACTTGCCACCTGTTTCAATATGGCTGATGGTCAGTGCAACGGATGGATCGATGCCTTCTTGTTGTGCTTTACGCGCAATTGCTTTGGCATTCGTAGGCAAAGCCATGGATTCAAAATTAACAGGCTTTTTAATTTCATCACCCTTCACCGTGCTTGGCACTTTGACAGGTCGACCCATGCGCACGGAATCAACCGCAGCATCTAAGTTTTTTAAATGGTTGTTATGCTGGACAGGATTCGATGCTTTAACAGGTGTGAGCGTTTCTTCAAACTCAAGCTCATTAGCGACCAAGGCTGCATGCTTTTGATCTGGTGTAGCATCGCTATTATTTAAGTATCGACCTGCACCACGTGCTGCACCAAAAAACAAAGTATTTAATAAAATATCTGTCGCCACTGACTCGCCTGTGACTTCGTATTTCTTGGCTTGCTTCTCATAGCCTTGCGACTCAAGTATTGCATTCGATGCAGCTTGACCGCCAATTGATAGACCAGATGCACCACCAATGGAAAGCAGACCATCTTTGACTAAGCCACCAGCACCCTTAAACCCATATGACATTGGCAACACTGTTGAAACTGCTGCAACTGCACCATCCGTTAATGCAACTTGAGTTGCTGTGTCACTGTCTACACCTTGCCGAGTAAGATCACCATATACGTGATTCGTTTCTGACAAACCTGTTGCAGCTGCTGCACCACCTATGCCACCAACTGCTGCACCTAAGGTTGCTCGAGTTGCGTAATCTCCGAGACTAAACGCAATATTACCGATGGTTCCTGTATTCTCTTTATCTTCAAGATATTCAATAGATCCATAAACTAGATCATCACGAGATTTACGTTCTTTTGAAATATAATCTTCAAATGGAACTATATTTCCTAAATTTAAAGCGTAATCAATACCATATCGCCCTGTATCAAATACAGCATCGATTGGTTTCATAGCTAAATCTGCGACCTTATTGAAACCTGCTGCAACACCACGAAACGGCGCACTCACAGCACCATCAAATAGCCCCACGTTTTTAGGTTGTTCAGTAGGCTTATGCGCAATTCCTTTCGCATTTAATTCATCAATCTGACGCTGTTCCTCGCCTGAATACTCAGATAACCAATTGCTCATTACTTAGTTACTCCATTCAGGTTGATACGCCAAATTGCGCCATTTACAACTAAAGGGTTCCCACGCTCATTGATCAGGTCATATTGAATTTCACCACGTGCGGATCGTTTGTCTGAACGGCGTAAACGTAGATCTTGTAACTCACCGACACTTAGACCTGTTTGTTTAGCTATGGTGTTGTAGCCTTTTTCTAAATGAGTTTCAAAGTCAGTATCTTGCATTCCATATGGTTTAGAGACTTTCCAATCAAGTTTGGACATACCATGGTTACCAAATTTTAAACCCTGACTATAAACCCCACCTGTCGCCATACTTAGCGCCGTGTTAGCAATTTGAGTATTCACACTATTGGAATCAACATGGCGAAAGTTTTCTCGCTCAGACACGTGCGCATAAATGGATTTAAAAGCTGCAAATGTCATATTTGAAGTTTCACCTGAAACTGTAGAACCAACATATTCGTTAAATTTCTGTTTAAGCAGATTGTCACTTGGCAGAATTAACTGTTTGTTTTTGAGTGCCTGTGTACCACTTAAAATTGCTTCAGCTATATCTTCACCTTGATTTGACTTATAACCATTTAATCTCGCTATTCCAGCCATTACATATGATTTATCACCAGAACCAAGCTGCCCTAATGTGGACCCCCAAACAGATGCACCACCCTTAACGCCTTTGGTTTGACCAATCATTTCTCCAATAAAATTCAGTTTTTCGTTTACTGGCATTGCTTCGAAGGCTTTACGCGCCTCTGGTAAGTCTTCTTCTGAAATTGGACGTACAGAGAGATTCGCATCTTTTAAAGCCAACTGATTCACGCCGTTATCAATCACTTTTGAAACGAATGATTTAGGATTACCACGCAATTCAGTTGGTGTAAGTGAGTGCACTTTAAGACCAGCTTCTGATACAGCTTGATTAGGATTCTTTTTGATATTCTCAAGCTTCTCAGCATGAAGCGACTCAAACACACCTAAAATCTTTTCTTCGGTTGCTGGATCGGCTGATGGACTATTTGCCATCTTGGCTTTTTGCTGATTGATACGCTTGAGTTGCTCAGAGGTGGATAGCCGAGTAAAGTGCTGAAAATTATTAGACTGTTGCTTATAAAATTTAAATTCAGCTTCATGCTCAGTACCTGTTACAGCTTTTTCAACATTTAAAGAATATTCATCATCAAGCATTCGCCCGGTGAGCACTTGAGTTTTGTAGTCTCCAAAAACCTTACCAGCCACCTGAACACGTTTGTTTTCTTCAACTTCCAATTGTTTGTTGAGTGCATCAATACGGCTTTGCGCTTGAGCTTTCTTCTGCTGCGCTTGTTGACCATCTAAATATCCGTATTTACCCTCATCCAGTTCAGTGACTAATGATTGCAAATCCGCTGTATTCTTGGTTTCAAGCGCTTTGCTAATACGACCATCAATTTCAATGAGATCCATTGATGTGTTGTAAGTACTCAAACGCTGTTGCTTAACATGCTCAGGGATATTCAAACTCGAAAGATTATTTTTTAAATATTCTGATCCTTGTTGACGTGGCATACGTGTCGCGATTTCAGTCATTCGGTCAGCAACATTTAGACCCCGCTGTTCATCCGCTTTAAATTGCAAAGGCAAAAAGCCAGTGCCATTACGATTGACGTTACTGGTCCAATGGTTTTTTAAATCCTGACGTGCATGCTGTGGTAGATCATTTTCAATTTCTTTAAATCGTTTCTCTGACCAACCACTTAATAATTTATTCGCATCTTCTGCACCCATAGCACCATTAGCCACATCGTTTTTAAGCTTTGTGACTTGCTCCGATAGCTCTACCGTCAAGATATCATCTACTTTGACTTTGGCTTCTTTGGTAGCTAATTCATTTCGAGCATCAACAATGCCACCAATAGCTTGACCTAAATTTGAAAGTCCAGAAAATGCAGGGCTTTGTCTCAATTGTGGAGTTGAATTTATACGCCCTTGAGATCGAGGAATCATCACCATAATTATTTCCACCCCATAGCTTTCGATGTACCAGAAACAACATTTGCTGCTGATCGAAGCCCATAACTATTTGATTGAATACTTCCAGCTCTGCGAATGTTTGATGCGTTATTTGCTGCATCCTGAATCATGATCGAGGCGTTATATGCACCATCCGATAAAAATTCATCCTGAATTGCAGCTGCTGAACCTACATCCACATCAAGCCCATTTTCTGCCGCTGCTGCACGTGCTGAACCTGCGTTATTCTTTGCCATGCGTCTTGCTTTTTCAGCTTCGACACGTGCCACAGATTGAACAGTTTTTGCATTACCTTTCGATTCAGCACGTGTTTGAACGGCGTTCATCGAGTTCTCAACACCACTGAATATCTCGCCGATAATATTTCCTTGACCACACATAGTTAAATATCCTTTTCCAATACATAGCCAGTGAGCTCAAAACCAAGTGATTCATAAAGTTTCACAGTTTTATCAGCATGAATGCCAGTGATGGTACCGACACTAATTCGATCAGCACCTTGCAACTCAGACCACGAAATGAATGCTTTGATTAAATCGGATGCTGCACCTGATCTGCGGTACTCAGGCAAGACATATAGCCCCTGCTCATAAGCCACCTTTTGCCCTGAACGCCAGTCAACATCCATCGCACCAATCAATGCGCCTACAACTTCAAATTCATCATCTAATGCGACAAAGATTGAGCCATACATATCGATAAGCTTTTCAAATACCATGGCTGTTCTTTTCGCATCAAAGCCTTGTTTCTTAAAACGTTCAGACTCTTGAGTTAGCTTTTCACCAAAATCTACTAATACTGGAACGTCTCGTTCTTCTGCTGCACGTACATACATTTTATTTCTCGTTCACTGATACCAACATAGAGATACTTTGAACGTGAAACGGCAAAGGTTTGTTGTGTGTTAATTTAATTTGCAGTTCATGCAGTGGTTGCCAACCAGTTAGTGCTACTTCTGTGTAGCCTGTAAATGGCTGATTTTGAAAAGCCCATTGATCATTTCGTTTGTGCTGAAACTCATATTCATTGACATAGCCGCCAATTGATTTGTTTAGCCATACCACAACTTCATGGACCATAATTTTGTGGAACATCATGGTCGATGGTACCTGGCTAAAATCAGGTGCAAGTAGATCAATCACAACCTCAATTGGCTGACCTACATAAGCGGAAGAAACATCATCTGGATAAGTTTCACTATAGAAAAATCCATCAAATTCAGACCAGTTATACAGCGGATCGACCAACTTCTGCATATTAGAATCGAGAGTTGAATTAGTGACTAAAAATTCACAGTCACTCATTGCACTGTCTGTAATTTCTTCAAGAAAAGTACTGCCGTTTCGGTCAGTAAGCATGAAGCATTGGTCAGATCCAGTACTTGTCGGCAACGCACAGATTGAAATGACATTTGCACCAAAATCATGAAGCGCCCAAGCATTCATTTCTTGATCACGATTGAGTGTGATACTTGCAACCTTGCCATCACCTAACACCATCCATACAAGGCTGTACGGCGTTTGTTGATATGTAATTTCTTTGATACCGCCATGATTCTGTGAAATATGCGGCGCAACTGCAGAGAGTTCTGGTGAAGTAAGACCATCCACTTCATAACGATAAGACAAAGCTCTTAAGCGCTCACCACCACGTTGAACAAATAACAGTTCACTCCCTACCAAGCAAGGACGCACGTCTTTTTGAACACCATATGACGTGTGTTGATCGATTTGGGCTGATGCTGGCGTCAATGCACCAGTAGAGCTAATAAGGAATTCTGAGCCGCCAGTGAGCGCTACAACGCCACCACGTTGCGCTAAATGGAGAATGTTATCTGACTGCGCAGATGATGAAGCGATACTGAAAGCATCTGAATCCTGAGTCGATTCCAAAAAGTCGCCGTCATTTCCAATCGAACTAAACCACATCTGATTTGGATTGGTTTTTGTGTTTGCAAATACCAGTCTTTGTTTGAAGAATACAACCGTCCGTGGATAACCTGTACTTGATGTAAATGCCAATGATCCCAAAGTCCAAGACTTTGCGATTGCTTGTACATCCGCATTCAGCTTGACCATGACTTCACCCATAGCCACTGTTGGTGAACTGATCGATGTGATCTTGACCTGACCACCGTTGATAGAGACTACTGCACCAATATGACTTGAATTGAATACTGAAGCATCAACATTGGTCACCAATTCCCATTGTGATGCAGATTCAGCAGGTATAGCGTTTTTATTGTCGACTATCGCTCGCCATGTTTGCCCCATATAAATTACACGGTCACCAATGAGGTATTGCTCTGCACTGTTCCAAGATGGAAAAGCTGTAGCGGTCAGACTAATATTTTTACCAACATCCGTGCCTGATGGTTTCAACGCAACGTTTGGCGACGATCCGAGTTCATCTGTAGGCTGTGTGGTGAAGTTAAACGGACTGAATTGCCAATTGGTAAAGTCTGCAGAACAGATGAATCGATAGACTGGCGTATCACCCTGCACGAAATACATGCGGTACCGAGTATGTGCAAATTGAATTTCTTTGACTTTTTGCGCAGTATCATACGGCGTTTCTACAGACCAAACTGTTTCATTAGAACGTGGATCATAAACATACAAATGACCAACTTTGAGAATGATCATGTATGCATTTTCAGAGTTTGGAATGAATGGAATTAATCTTAAGCATCCCTCCATCACACCTTCAAAACGTGTACCTGGTCTTTTCTTTGCACCGCCTTCAACCAATGGAATTGCATTGAGTAAGGTTTTAGCGCCGTTCCCATACTGTTGAACGTCTGTACGTGTATGAAGTAAGGGTGAAAGCTCACCACTACTGAGATTATTCTTTAATAACCACTGTCTAGCCATTAGTAACGACTCCCCACGTAGCGTGAAAACTCATATTGCAGTTCTTCACTAGGTCGCTCTTGTGCATTGATTGCACGTGCACGGCGTAATAATCGCTCATACTCTGCTAATGCTGATTGCCCTGCTGCATCACTTCCTGTATTCGGTTTACTGAGTCTCGAAGCTAATTTAAGCGCCATAGCTTCAACCAGCATCGAATCCCATTCATCTTCATTATCGTTATCAAAAATGTACTCAAGGTTAATTTGATTCTGGTTGGCAAGGATGTGACGACCTTCGATTTCATAGCACTCAGTATTAGCACTGATAATACGAATAAAATCTCGTGGCAATGGGAAAGCATGTGCATAGCCAAAGCTAGGATGGGTCGTAATTGGCGCAAGAATGGTACGTTTTTTTGCACAAGACCAAGGATGATCACGCAAGATTGATTTACGTGTCTGATCGTATAGGCTTCTGCATCGTTCAGCCGTTGCAGTATTTTCATCAAAGCCTGTAATTCCACGATCACCAATCAAGCTAAGCGCATGATTGCAGATAGAAACTCGTGTGGTAGTCATAAAAAAGCCCTCAATTTTATTTCATATTGAGGGCGTTAGACTTTGAAAGTTTTGTGTATAAAAAAGACCTAACACCCTTGCTGAAAAGTGTTAGGTCAAAACTGATTAACGTACGAAGTCGAGCGCTACAACTTTCTGTTCGTTAGAGCGACCAGCACCATAAGATGCGATACCACCGATTTGTTTGGTGTTTGATTTATCCCCACGAACTGTAATATCGAAGTTTGAAATCGAATTACGTCCATAGTGAATACCACCCTTAGCCACTACGAAAGTACGACCAACTGGCGCTTGTTCTGTTGAACCTGTACCTGCTGGCAAGTCTTCATATGGCAGCCAAATGAAACCACCCCATTTTTTAGCCACATCACCATCTTGAATCGCTTGGATAGTGTCACGGTCCCATTTGGTGAGTTCATCATCCACTAAAATTTGCTCAAGAATTTCAGAGTTGTAAATGAAGTATAACGGCGCATTGTCAGCATGATTTTTACGGAATAACGCACGTGCTTTTGCGATCTTCGCTTTATTTACTGGTGTAGCATTTGCACCAATGATTTGAGTAGACGGCAGAGCCAAGTTTGTATAACTCTCGCCGTCAGCAGTTTTACGCTGAACTGATGCACCAGCAGCTGCAATGATCACCTTGTCACGCTGGCGATGTTCTGCAGCGAGACATGCTTGCATGTAAGGTGATGTAGGATTAGCAGACAATTTTGCTTCATCACGTGGATCGATCGGTACGAATAATCCATAGTCAGCCATAGCTACTAAGCGAGTACCAGCTTCAGGTACAGACCATTTAGTATCGGCAAAGCGTGTTGTCATTGCCTCCATCTCTACAGTACCAAGGTCATTCACAGTAAAAGATGAACTTTGAATCTGACCACGATCAGTCGTTAAGACCTGCAATACTGATTGTGTTTGTTGACATTTCACTTCAAAAGCATCGTGGAATTGACGCTTAAATGCTGCGGAGATCATGCCACCATTGGTTGCGATATCTTGAGCCATTGGACTTGCCCCTTATTAATCCTGATATTGTTTTTCATAGTAAGCATTGATACGCGCAGTCACCGACTTGTGATCAGGATGATTTGCATCGCTATACGCTTCTGACATCATTAATTGTGTGATTGTTTCACTACCGCTTTGCTGTGTGTTTGATGGCGGTAAATCTTCCTGAATTTGCTTACCAATTGCTGCAGCAAGCTTCAAAGCTCCAATCGGTGAATCCAAATCACTTGCCTGAAAACCTAAAGCCTCAATGGCTTGCTTTGCTAAATTCACATTGGCGTTAAATTCAGAGCCCCATTCTTGTTGCAATGCATCAATTTGAACGGCGTTATGCTCATCAAAAGCTTTAACCACCGCCGTGACCTGCGCATTTGTCATACCTTCAGCATGGAAAGATTCAAGAACTTCCGCGTTACCAGTTTTGAAAGCATCAAAATCAAAGCCATCAATCTCAACTGAATAGGCATCCGCTGATTCTGGTACCGCCGTAGCTGGATCTGTTTCAGTTGTTTGCGTTTCTTGTTCACCAGGATTCTGCTGTGTTGTCTCAGTACCTGGCACCGTTTGCGTTTCTGTTGCTGCAGGTGGTGTTGTAGTTTGAGTCTGTTCAGTTGTTTGTACGTTCGTTGTGTCTGTTGTTTGTGATTCATTCATTGTTTTGCTCCATATGTGCAATTTCTAATTGCTCGCTATAGCGAGGATCATTTGCTGTATTAATTCGATTGATGATGAAGTCCACGACTTCTGCACGCCCTATACGGCGACAAGTCTCACGCTCATCATCTGTAAAGACGTTTCGTTTAAATCGGCTTGTCAGTTCTTCTAAAATTCGCTGACCATCGCTACTCATGTCGAAATGGATTCGGTAGGTCATAGACGTAGGCTTGCGAACCTGACGCCATTTGAAGTGATGACCAAGCTCATCCTTGGCTTCATTTTCATCAAGAAGCGTTTCGAACGGCTTGGAATACTCTTCATACTTGGTTTTGTAGTACTCTGCCTTGTGCTTGTTCTGGTCGTTTTCGTGTACTAATTGATAGATGACAACACCCATAACCAGTACAGCAATCACAAGAAATACGATGAATCCGATCATTGCATTGCCTCACTAACCATTTGGGCTTCTAAGCCTTTACCCATACCTTGAGCAACCGCGTCAGTCATTTGCTGAGCCATAACCGCTTGTTGTTCTTGTGCTTGGGCTTGTTGCTGCTGTTTGGCTTTTTCTTCCCGATAGGCTTCAAGTTTTTCAGTCGTGCGCATGATTGAGGTCGGCACACCTAAACCTGCTGCCAATACATGCGGAATTGCATCTGTATCGATGTTGTCCAATGCATTCGGATCTACTTCAATGATTGAGCCTAAAGACATCATCAAGCGTTCAATACTTGATACTTCTTCAAGCTTTTGAGCACGTGCCAAAGGTGAGATAAATTTGAAAGTAAGATTACGCTCGACAAGTTCTTCAGGAGCTTCACCAAGCACACCAGCACGATAAGCAAGCCCAAATGAACGCTCTAATAGTGGAACTAGTAGTTCAGCTTGTGCACGACCATATAACGGACCTAACTGCTGTCGAATCATGTCTACACGCGCATAGATTTCAGCTGCAGTTGGCGGTGTGTTGTAGTGTTGAGTCAGACCATCAGCCAATAATTTACGGCGAATACCTGATTGGATTTTTTCTAAAAGACCATCCCCAACCACGAAGCCTTTTCCTGAATCTAAGCGCTTCAATGAATCAGTGCTGTTCGCTGTAATGATTTTCCCACCACCTAAACGCACTGTACGAGGATTTAGAATGCCATCATCTTCTGCTACCCACATACCAAGAATATCGATCTCAGCACTTCGTAACGTATCTCTAATCAATGTATTGGCTGTCTTTGCATCAGGTAGTGCAGTTGACATGATGCCAACGCCGTAAACTGAACCAGGTATTTTTCTAAAACGTGGTACCGCACATGGGAATTCGTTATAGCCTGATTCTTTAAGCATGTGCTTACTATCGACTTCTAAGTGATATGACGCAAAAGGCATATTCTTTGGAAGCAATGGACGACCATCTAACGGCGTTTTAACGTCACGTGGTTGAATCACGTGCAGTAATTTAAATCGATCATCTGGACGATTTTGGAATGCATCAAGCACTGCTTTACTGACCTTGTGCTCCCCAAACTCACTCACGATCTGTGCTGCTGTTTTGGTGTATTCACGGAAGATGGTATCAATCAAACCATCTGATCGAGTCGATGCAATAAAGCATTCACCAATAGGCCATCCTTGGAATACGAAGCCACCGCCTTTCTTACGATCAATGTCTTGGTACATGACACACCAACCAGCAATAGCGAAGTCAATCATCACGTCAAAGATTTCAGAATCGTAATTCGCGCCGTGGATGTTACGGAAAATGAACTGTGCAACCTGCTCTAGCCAATGCTCACCCTCAGTTAATTCGGCTGGATCGTCCATACCATCAGGTACAGCTTTAAACCAAATTGCATTCGCTGGCGTGGTACCGCTAATTAAATTCGACACAAATGTTTGAATCGAATCTGCAGCAGTTGAATCTAGCAAATCAGCACGTTGTTTCTCACGTGTGCCAGTTAGATCACCGCCACCGCTAAAACATTGTTGGCGTTCAGGTGCACCAAACTTGTAACACTCAGTCCAATGCGACTCGAACTTGGAACGCTCAGAGCGCATTTCCCCAAGTCTTTTGCATAGCTGTTTTGCTAGTTCACTCATGCCTTAACCGCCTAATGTTGTTTTCTTTTCGTTTTCTTCTGCTGAAGCAAGCACATCAGAGGCTTTACGTTTCTTACGTTGCGCTTTGGCATCGTTCTCAGCCAATTGCGCTTCTTTCTTCGCTTGTGCTTCTGCTGCTTGAGCATCGAACCCTTTTGACGCTGCTTTGGTATCAGTAAGACCAACCGCATCCGTCACCGTTCCGATGACTTTCCCTACTACGCCACCACACATGATTAGATTTCCTTTTGCTCTAAGCCGTGTTCACCTTGAATCCAACGTGTTTTCTTTTTCGCTTCGATACCACCAGCTTTGAGCAATTGGTCGAGCTTTGATTCGATACGTTTTTGGTTATCAAGAATGAGATCTAGACGTGCGTCATCGACTTGAATTGATTCAGGTGTACTTTGAGCTTCGGTAGATACATCAATTTGAATTGACTCAGGCTCAGTCGATATTTCATTGGAGATATCTTCGCCGTGAGGATTTGATTCATTCGCACCGATTGGTGTTTCATCTATCGCAGGTTGTGCACCTGGTGTTTGGAGTTTTCTTTTTTGAGTGGTCATTAAAAAGCCCTATTCATTTGTTGGTGAATAGGGCTACTGTGAGGGGTTATTGATTATGGTTTGTTGGGTGATTAAAACTTGTTAAAAAATGTGATTTAAACTATTTTTAAGAAAATTATTAGAGAGTATTCATTATGAGTATATTAAAAAGAGGAATTATTGTATCCAATACTAATGCATTCGAGTTTAGAAGCAGGCCAGATTTATTAGAGTCCAAACTAACTAAAAATGATTTAATGAATTATTCTTTTTATTGGGATCAAATTATGCTTCCTTATGGAAGTTTCATAAAAAAAATAGCAGGAGATGATTCATATGTTCAAGAAGGGATACTCCAATACAAGCGTACAGGGGTAAGATTTTCTGGAATTTTAAACGAAGAGAATATTCATAGAAACAATATGGAAGTGATAATTAAATGTTATGAAGATAGTTGTTTTACACACTCCGCAATTGACTGGACTTTGCATCATAGAATTAATAGTCCTTTTGCTATAAGTAATAAAGTTATGGAGCAAAATGTTATACGTGTAAAATTTAATTCGTTACTGCCTATACCGAGTCAATTTGTAACTGCAGATAAAATTTTAGAATTTAAAGAAAATAATAGGCAATCTTTACAAAACTTACATAATCATATTTTTGATATTTATGCTCGTATCTCCAACATGTCTGACCCAGATATCAGATCGATTTATGAACAGCAGTTATTTAATGAATTTGAAGAATCCTTGAAAGAGTATAAGAGTGCTTTTAAAAGTAAATTTAAAAACCCTCTTTTAATGCCATTAACTGCCGATATCAACTTAAATAGTGGTCTTTTAGAAGCTGGCCAAATGATCCTTGACCAGAGTATAAGCATTAAAGGAGCATTAGAATTTGGAAAAAATATTCTAAGTATATTTTCTACAAAACAGAATATCCCTAAAGTGGTTAGTAATAACACTACTTTCCATTATATTGGCGAAGCAATTCAAAGAGGGATTATCAGCCAATTTTAGCTAACATTATTTTTTTTAGATTTTCTTCATCTACACGGATGATTAACTCATACCCTTGGTAAGATATTCTTACTGTAAATATCTTTTCTCCAATTTGGGTATTAATGGACTCAACAATATAAGTTTTGAATGGCTCAAGCCTAACGACTGTTCCATTCAAAACTTTAATATCAAACTTTCTTGTAAAAACAAATCTTAATACATAAAACAGTAATCTCACTTTTTTAACTCCCGATCCAATTGTTCAATCACGCCGTCAATTTCCCCACCATCTTCAAAAATATCTAACTGACCTAACTTGTATTGGTAGGTCTGCCACTCACCTTCTCGTGGATATCGCTCAATGCCTGTTTCCGTTTGCCACAACTCGATAAATGCTGCGCCGTTGTCATAGTTTGGGATTCCACCTCTCGCCCATTCAGAGACTGTAGAAGCACCAGAGACAGGCAAAATGAATGCGATCTTTTCATGCGTCCAACCAAAGTGATTACACAAATCCAAGATCATACGGTTGAAGTCTGGACGCTTGTATCCACGCTGTTTCACGCGAAATTCTTTAACCGTCTTTTTGTTTTTTTGATTAATAAAACGCGCGCGCGCGCGAGGATCAGTGGCAAACGCTACAGAATCAACCGTCATATCCATATTTATTCCCCTTAAAGTTCCCAGACTTTCAAACGAATTAAGCCACCCTTAACGACACTTCCACGCTTGACATGAAGTTCATCGAACTGCTCATCGTCCTCACAAAAACCACACTTCACTAAAGAATCGATAGTTGCTTTCAAATGGTTATCGATATCTCGTTTCTGATTGGTTGGAAAATGAAACGTCACTTCTAATTTCAACCGTGTGGAAAGCCTTAATGCTGGGATGAGTGCATTGACTACGGCGTGAAACTGACGCGCCTTATCGCTTAATTTCATGCCTTTGCCGTGACGTTCCCAGTAGTGATTCACACTTGGTGGTGTTGCAGCGATTTCGCAAAATAAAACTTGGTTGTCGTCATAGTCTGTATTTCGCTCTAATTTCGCTTGTGTTGCGTTTTTCTTAGCTTGCTGTACCTTTGCTTGATTTTCTTGTTTAAGACGCTCACGCGCTAAACCTGATCGATTCTGATGCGCTTTCAAGTGCGCTTGTAACTGTTGTTCGCTCCATCGAAGTGTTGTCATGCATTCCACTCCTTTTTCGCTTTACGTGCCTTAGTCGCTCTGTCGCAGTAATAACAAGAGTTTGTGCTGACGTATTTCTCAGTAGTTCCACAATTTCTGCATGATGCTCCGTGGTATCGCTTTAAACCTTTTGCCTGTGCATCCTTACGAGCAATCACGTTAGGGTTGTTCTGTCTCGCTTTAGAACTGGCTATTGCAGCTGCCATAACGGCGTTCATTGTGCGTTTGCTGTCAGAAGCACGATTGTTGAAACTGTGAGTCTCACCTGAATAACCACGAGGCAAATAATTAATTTGACCGCCTTGTTTTAAGAATTTTTTGATTTCAGCGTCGATCTTTTCTGATTCAAATTTTTTCTGAGAGATATTCATACAGCACCTCCCAAACGATGGTCATTCCAACCGCATTCGATAATGGTCAAAACGCCTTGTTGGAAACGTGACCAGAGACGATCGCCAAGATCTTTTTTCAATTCACTCAATGGCATGTTCGATATCAGCATAGTCGGCTTCAATCGGTCATATCGTGCATACAAAACCTTGTGAACTAACTCACGGCGCTTATCACGGTCATGCAATCCATACTCATCAATGATCAGTAAGTCATACTGCGAAAACTCATAAATCACCGACTTTTCAGTTTCATTCGGAGCATCCCATGCATCCATGATCTTTTGTGCTAAGTCTTCACTGGTGATATAGCGTGTGTATTTACCCTTCTTGAGCAATGTTTTAGCCGTTGCACAGCTCAGATGTGTTTTACCTGTACCTGTACGACCTGCCATGATCAGGTTGTTTTTATCGCCGTTCAGAATGCTTTTCGCATAATTCACGGTTTTGTCTAACGCATACTTGTGGCCTTCATGCTCAACCAGATAGTTTTTAAAACCTGATTCTGCGTGACGTTCTGGAAGCATTGCACCTGTCATGTGTTTAACTCGAACCATCTCGTCTACAGATTTTTGATGGTTAGCGTTTGAGTTATTCACTGATTCCACTGCGCATTTCGGGCATGTTGTAAATGGACCTGCTTTGACCATTGCAACGTTGTGGATCTGACAAACTTGAGCAACGGTGTTGAGATCAAAATTGATTGATGACATCGCATTCATAGAAAATCCTCCGGAATGTCTACAGGTGCAGAAACTGGCTGATACTCAGCTTTTTCCCATGCTGCATTCACATCAAGATTAGTTTTCGGTTTTTGAGATTGTTTTGCCTTGCGTTGTTGAAAAGCCTGTTCCTCTGCATCGGTTTTAAGGTTTTTCATGAACGTGGTTAACCAGATCGACATCCACTTTTGAGGTGTATGTTTCCCCTTGTCTAATGACCATTGCGCCATGGTCTCGAGATTTTTATAAATTCGATCAACTGAGTGATTCGGAAAGTTGGTTCTTGCCTGGTCTTGAAAATCGACTTGTGCTGGATATTTTTTGCAAAGGTCTTTGAAAGAAATGAAGTCGCTGTCTTCAGGATGATATTCAACGAAATTCAATGGGCGATTTTGAGCCGTGAATTTCTTATTATCTTTTTCTTTAAAGTTTTCTTTAATATTTTCTTTAATAGCCCCCTGTTTCATGGGGGTACTCTCCCCACTTGTGACGGTGGTACTCTCCCCCTGTTTCATGGGGGTACTCCCTTTTGATGGGGGTGGTACTGTTTGTTGGTACTGGTCAAGCGTGAGGAGGTACTCATTTAAACGCCCTGATTTACGCTCTACTTTAATAGCTTTACATTGCTCTAATTCACGAATTACCTTGGCAACGGTTTCCTCTTTTTTAATACCGCAATACTTTTGGAACTGAGTAATTGAAATGGTGTGAGAATTGCGCCCAAACCCTAGAGTTTGACGCACTATGAACACTAGGCATTTGAACGCCTTGTCGCTCAGATCCGCCATAATCTCAGAGTCAATGAGCAGATTTGGAAGTCTTGTATATCCCTCATCTATCCCTGTCATCTTTAGTCGCTCTTTTTTGGGAAACGGCACTAGTAGCCCTTGAGCTGGGTGCTGTTCCTGTGCTAAATTCAACATTAGTTACATGCCTCGTTTACTCTCGAGTGAACGGCAAGAAAGTCCATCTGTTCGAGCAGTTGGGCTTTTTTTGTTCCTGTGGATTTTGGTAATGGTTCGGGTGTTAATTCAAAAATAGGCGTGTCTACGGTATCTGTGGTCATACGAAGCAATGTTGCGAGATGATTAACTCGCTCTCTTACTTCTGTGATATTCGCCATGCCTAAAGATCTAATGTGCTCAGACAAAGTTTTTAATTCAGATCGAGCTATTGCCTCTAAATCACGTTTTTCTTCATACGTGCATTTAAAAGTTATGCTCTCCGTAAGTTTTTCAGACATAGACTCACCTAAGCTCTTGCTTCCTGCAGATTTGCTTTTAACTTTCCTTTGGTTAAGACCTGAATTCTCGCCTGTGTATCAGTAGGAATCCCTTTATGACGCCACTTGCTAATAGTTCCTCTTGTTACCCCAAGAATTGTTTCTGTTAGCTGGATGTCTTTCTCAACACCGAAGTGGTTTTTTAAATCATCAACGGTCATGTTTACCTCAATAAACTATTAGTTTCCATTAGTAAACCACAAGTTTCCGCATTCTTCAATGCATTTGTTTACTATGGGAAACATAAAGCGGAGAGTTTTTATGAGTTCAATTAGAGATCGAATAATTCAAAGAATGACTGATCTAAAGCTCAGACAGGTCGATTTAATGGATGCAACAGGTGCAACCAAGGGAGCTGTTTCAAAATGGGTTTCAGGAACTAATGTACCTAGTACTGAATTCATGCCAGCACTTGCAGCAATTCTAAAGACTTCAGAAAACTGGCTTTTAACAGGCAATCAAACCCCTGAATTTAGACAAGTCGAGCCTTGGGATAGCAATACCCCTCTTGATGATGACGAGATTGAAATTCCTTTCTTTAAAGATTTTTCTTTTGCTTGTGGTGGCGGCTCTATTGGCGAGGCTATTGCTAATGAGACACGAAAATTACGCATGTCCAAAGCAACACTGCGAAACCTCTCGATTGCAAAAGATAATGCAGTAGCAGCTACAGCTACGGGCGACTCAATGAGTCCAACAATTAAAGATGGCGATACAATCCATGTTGATTTAGGCCGAAAAAATATTAAAGACGGCAAAATTTTTGCTATCTGTCTCGGTGGTCTGTTTTATTGCAAACGCTTGTACAACTTGCCATTGGGTGGGGTCCGCATTGTTTCAGATAATTCTACAGAGTTCCCAGAAATACAATTAAATGCCCAAGAAGTAGTTGATCAGCAATTAGAAATTATCGGTTGGGTTTGGCAAATATCTAGTTTAGAAAGTTGGTAATTTTATGAAAATAATTAATGCTTTAGTGGCTTACTTTCTGTATTTTTTTGCCCCAAAAACATTAATGCGGCGCTCATTTATTGGAACTTTATTGCATTTTAATATCAGGCTACCCAGCGAAGCGAATGATGAAATCGTGTCTTACTTACATGATATTTACGAAAAAAATAAAAAAATTGATAAAGTCATGAATAGAGGTGGTATGACAGTAAATATGGAGAGGATGTTAAGTCTAATTCAGTGCGAGGCATTTTTTATAAATGATTATTTCAGCAACCAATACACACTCACATCTGGACATGAAGAAGTGGTTAATGTTTTAGAGAAATACAATTTAAAGTGAAATAGGCTACTCATAATGAAATACATACTCGCAATAATAATTTCAATTTTTTCAATAACATCATTTGCTAAAACTGGTTATGAGAATATATTGACTCTTAATACAAGCGATTGGCTTTCTCAAAAAACACCTACTGGCTTTGGCTTAACCTGCAAACTCTGTGATAACCAATTAATGGTTTCTGTAGATGTTGTTCCAGTCAACAAATCCAACCCATACACAAAGTCTAATGCTGATTTCATTTCATATATAATGAAAGATAAAGACGACTTTGCTAAAAAAATGGCTTCTGATGCCGCTATGGGTGGAAAAATTCAACTAATCAAAACGGGTAAAGCTAAAATAAATAATAAAGATGTATTTCGATATGTATTCATAGCAAATACAGGATTAAGTAAAACTTTTGACAATACATCTTTGCTTTTGCATAAAAATAAAATGATTAAAATCACTCTTAATTATTTCGATGGTCACTTCTCTCAAAAAGATAGAGCTCAAGTAGACGCATTGTATAAATCAATTAAATTCACACCATAGTATAGAGTTACAACCCCAAAAACTCTTTGTTCTATAGCCCACCCAAACGGTGGGTTTTTTTTGCCAATAAAAACTTAAAGTTTCCAATTAAAAAATAATTTGTTTCCTTTAATAAACTTTTTATTGACTTAAAAGTTTCCTTTGATAAACTAAATCTCGTACCCAATAAAAAAGCGGCAATGATTTCGAAGGCATGCCGCTTTGCAATTAAGCGAGGTAAGTATGAACCAATTAAAACCAAATAGTCAAACGTCTAAGCGTTTGCGCCAACACCCTACCGAAGCGGAAATGACGACACCTCGTCTTGCATATATCCGCGCCAATATAAAAGAGTTCTCAGTATTTGCTGTAATGGCTGTGCTCTGCTGGCTATTGGTTAGCTTCTTAATTTCTTTGATATTCGGAGGTTGATCATGAATGCACTAATTGAGCTGCCGACTGCAAAGCTCATTGAAAAAATGAGCAACGATGAATATCACGCTCGTTCTGAATTTAGTTCAAGCCAGCTCAAAGATATTTTACGTTCAAGTGCTCATTTCTATTCAAAAAACATTTTGAAAGAAGTTGAGCGTGAATCTAAATCAGCAATGGATTTTGGCACATTGGCTCACACGCTATTTTTAGAGCCTGAGCAATTCGAAAATGAGTTTGTGATTGCGCCTAAATTTGATCGTAGAACGAAAGATGGTAAAGCCCAAGCATTGGCATTTGAAGAAGCTAATCAAGGGAAAATTCTAGTAGATCAGGAACAAGTGGATGGAGCACATCGGATAGTAGCGAATCTTAAAAAACTCAGTTCATACGCTGACATGCAGAACCACTATGGAATGCCAGAAGCAAGCATCTTTTTTGTAGATCCTGAGTTTGGTTTAGAACTTCGTATCCGTCCTGACTGGCACATTGCACCGTGCAAAGCCTTTCCGTATGGGCTGATTTTGGACCTCAAAACAACGACTGATGCACGACCACACAGCTTTTCTAAGAAATGCTCTGACTTTGGATATGACTTAAGCGCAGCTATGTACCGTGAAGGATTTCAACAGTACTACCAGACTGATGAGAAACCGCCTTTTTTATTGCTTGTAGCTGAAAGCTCAATCCCTTTCAACGTTAAGCAGTACAAAGCTTCCGACCTATTTCTAAGTGTTGGTGAAGTTCGGTACCGCAAATCTAAAGAATTACTTGCTGAATCGCTATTGATCAATGAGTGGGATGGCTACTCGACTGATCTTGAAGAGCTGTTTTTACCGTCATACATGACTAAACAAGCTTTAGAAAACGATTTTAACTAATAGGAATATTAATAATGAATACTCAAACTCAAATTACTGCTGCACCTCAAATGAATTCTGTTGGTCTTTTAAACCTAGAAGCTTTTGAACTTTCTCAACGAGTGGCAAAAATGCTTTCAAGCTCGACATTGGTACCAGAACAATATCGCGCTGTACTAAAAGTAAAAGCAGGCAAAGATCAAAGCGGACAATGGATTTACCGTGATGAAGAAAATCCGAATGGATTATCTAACTGTGTAATCGCACTGAATATGGCAAACCGTATGGGTGCAGATCCTTTGATGATTATGCAAAACCTTTATCTTATTGAAGGTCGCCCTTCTTGGTCTTCTCAATTTATTATGGCTTCAATCAATAGTTGTGGTCGTTTTTCTTCACTTCGTTTTGATTTAGAAGATCTAGGAGAAAAGGAAGTTGAGTATCAAGAAACATCTTGGGCGAATGGACGTAAAAGCACATTAACTAAAAAAATCACAATTCAAAACTATGCTTGTACAGCTTGGGCCATTGAACGTGAATCTGGTGAACGTTTGGCATCTTCTAAAATTACTATCGAAATGGCAGTGAAAGAAGGATGGTATCAAAAGAATGGTTCAAAATGGCAAACGATGCCTGAGCAAATGCTTCGTTATCGTGCTGCTTCTTTCTTTGGACGTGTGTATGCACCAGAGTTACTAATGGGATTACGCTCAACTGAAGAGGAGCAAGATCGTATCATTGATGTCACACCAGAAAAGGATGTGAAAGTTGATTATAGTCAGTTAAAACGCTCAATTTTAAGTGCTAAATCCCCTGCTGAACTTAACGCTCTAGAAGAACAAGTGTTTGATATTGAAGACCTGAATACACGTGAAGACTTACATAAGCTTGTAAAAGCTCAGTCAGTAAAATTCATCCCTAAATCGGAGGAACCAGCAGCAAAAAAGCCTGAACCTCAGCTTGAAGATGCTCCACCCAAACAAACAACAGCTGAAAAAAAGCCGACTTCGACCGAGGTGCGTAAAGAGTTCTTAGATCGTATTGCATTGATGAGTAATACAAAAGATTTAGAGACTGTAATCCCTTTTATTAACGGTAACGAAGTCCTCACTGAAGCGCATAAAACCTATTTAGTGAATGCCGTTACAAACAAAATTGAGGACATTAACAAGTCCAAAGTAACCGCTGTGGATCCTAACAAGAGTGCTCAAGTCAAAGGTGGTCTAATGCTAATGATGGATGAGGCTAAAACACTTCCTGAATTAGAAGCTGTAGCACCAAAGGTAACTGAGAACAAAGCAAAGCTCACACCTGAAGATCATCAAGAGCTACTGGTTAAATACAGCGAACGTAAAGTGGTCGTTGCGCAAGGAGATATCTTCGAGTTTGTTACAGAGCAAACACCAGTCGAAAAGTCCATTTCTAGAATCATGAACTGTCAGAGCCAAGATGAGATCAATCAAGTTTGGGCTGAAATTGAAAGTGATCCTTACTTATCAGCATCCTTAACAGAGGACGATAAGAAAGCAATCGAAAGTGCCGCAGATCAACGCGAAGCTGAAATTACAGGCTAATCACAAGCGCCCTTCGGGGCGCAATCCAAGGAGTGGATCGTATGAAACGTGAATATTTTTATGGGTGTGTGATGTTAATTATTTTTGGTTTTTCGGCTGTGGTCGTGACGATATGGGAAAAGGTGGCGTGATGGATATTCAGAAAGAAAGAGAGGCGTTTGAGGATTGGTTTGTTGTTAATTATCACGATGGCGATATCCACCCAAATCATCATCTTTTGGATTTTAAAGAGTGCGACCAAGAATATGTAGATGATCTAGTGAATATGCTTTGGGAAGCATGGCAAGCAGCCAAAGAGAATGCGGTGCAAGCAAGTAGAACTGACTTTGAAATTATTGATTCGACTATTCAGTTGGTTGATTTACTGGGTAATGCAAACCGCTTCCAACGCGATAAATCAAAACCACTCCCTTTTGAGTCTGAAAACCCACGAAATATGGAGTGGTGGCGTTTGGCTTGTCAAATCCAAGAGTTACTTACCGCTACCGATCCAAATAACTGTGACTTTGAAGAATATAAGACCATGATCGAAGCACAGGAGCCAACCAATGACTGAATACTGCTTTATTTGTAAGAAATTTACCGTTCATTGCGGCGTGTTTTGTTCAGTATGCGGATTTAAATAGGAGTAAATTTATATGGCGATTTTTATTACAACTCCAGAATTATTAGAGCGTTATCAAATTTGTGAAGGGACTTTGATCAACTGGCGCAACAATAAAGCTTTCCCACAACCAGTGATCAAAGCACATGGTAGATCACATAGCCGTTATGGCATCAAAGCGGTGGCATCTTGGGAAAAAAGTAGCGGATTGCTTGATAGTTTAGATATTGAACCGCTTCTATCAAATCGTTCATGATTATCTAATATGGCACAAAGCTTATCGAACCACTTCGAATAAGCTTGTGCCTGAGCTTCTAAATACTCATTCAAATCATAAGTTCCCCAAATCTGCGGTAAAGCGTGTCCAAGCATAATTTCACAAATATGCGGTGGCGCTAGATCTGATATGTGCGTTCGCATAGTTCTTCTCAAATCATGAATAGACCAACTTGGCATATCAGCACCAAATATTTTCTTAATATTATTATCAATGTAATACGGTATGGTTGTTTGAAAGCCTTTCGTTAATTGCGTGTACTTTTTCCCATTCACATTCGGAAAAACATATGGACATGAATCTGGTGTCATCGCGAATACAGATTTCAAAAATTCCTCAATTTGAGGAATCAATGGGCGAACGATCCCCTTTCCGTTTTTACGACCAGTCTTATGGTTTTCTACAGGAATATTCCAAACGTGGTTTTCAAAATCAAAATCTGATTTTTTTGCTAAACGAAGTTCACCCACTCGACAACCGAAATGCAAGAGCATCAGAATAAGCGCTTTATTTTTTGATGGCATATTTCTAGATTGCATTGAAGCATGTACAACCCAAAATATTTCTTGTTCAGTTAGAAATCTATTTTTGACAGTCTTTTTAATATTTAAATCTGCAGCTCTCAAATGCTGTAACGGTTGATTTATTAATTTTCCGTGTACACATCCCCAGCGCATTATTAGCTTTAAATTGCCAAGAACCTTTACTGCTACAGTACGAGCATTTTCAGCGATTGAAAACAGGAGCTGTGACCATTCCTGCAATCCAACCTCATCGCAAATTCTTTTGCCGATTACTGGATATACATGAAGCTCAAAGGCCCTTGAATCATCTTTCATGGAGACTTTGGTTACTGCGACTTTATTGAACCACTCTGTACAAATCTCTTTGACTGTAGGCTGGCTAAAATAATTTTGTTCTGTTTTTAGTTTTAGTTGATACGGATCTTTGCCCTGGTCTAATTGAGCCTTGAATAATAAAACTTGGTTACGTGCATCTTTTAAGCTCATTAAAGGATATGTTCCAACATCGAGCCTTTTACTTTTTCCGTTGAATCTGTAGCGGTACTGGAAAACAATTTTTCCCTTTGGTGAGATGCGTACAGAAAGTGAATCACGGTCAGTAACGACTTCAACTTTATCTCTCTCTTTACCATTATTCGATTTCAACCATGAATCACTTAAAGCCATGAAGCCCCCACACTATTCCGCTATAATGGACACGAATTTGTACAAACTAAAAATATGTACACAGTTTTGTACATAATTTTGCTTGAAAGGTAAATATTTTTGTTCAAGTTTGAAAATATTTTATTTGAGTTAATTTTAATTTAAACATCCAAAATCTATGTAAATATTGAAATTTTCTCATTGATTTTAAAGTTTGAAAATATTTGAGGAATCTTGAATGGACAAACCGATCATCATGTTCGACATGGATGGAACCCTACTCGATCTTGCTTTTGACGATTTAATTTGGAATCACAAACTCCCTGAGCGACATGCCAAAACTCATCAAATCAGTTTAGAGCAGAGCAATCAAATTCTATTTAAATTTTATCAAGATCATAAGCACACGCTCGATTGGTATTCTACGCGCTTTTGGACAGCCAAAGTCGGCGTTGATACTTTTCAGCTTCAACACGATCACAAAGAATTCATCAAGCCGAGACAGGGATGCATTGCGTTATTATCAAGCCTTAAGCAAGCTGGATACCGAATATGGTTAGTCACCAATGCTGATGAAAGAGGTTTGGCATTGAAAATGAATCAAGTTGACCTCACCTCTTATTTTGAAGTGATGATCAGTAGTGAAACAATCGGTTTTGCTAAAGAGCGTTTTGAATTTTGGGATCAATTACAGCAAATGCACCCATTTGAACCTCGTCACTGCGTTCTCGTTGATGATACTGCGGTTGTACTCGAAGGTGCTAAATCTTTTGGTATTGAGCATCTAATCACAATTACCCAACCATCTAGCGCTCAACCTGAGCGCGAAAGGTCTAAACTTCAGTATCCTGCAATTAATGATCTAAGATCATTAATCCCCTATTTAGACCAAATTAACCATGAGAAAGAAATGAATGTCAAAACAGCATGAAACTAAAATCACTGATTCAATGCGAATTGATAAGTGGCTTTGGGCAGCACGCTTTTTTAAAACCCGCTCAATTGCCAAAGCAGCAATCGAAGGTGGTAAAGTTCATCACAACAATGATCGTGTTAAAGTTTCCAGAGAAGTACGTGTAGGAATGGAGTTAACGATTCAGCAGGGATTTGAAAAGAAAACCGTCATTGTGAAAGCATTATCATCTGTACGAGGCGGGGCACCTACTGCACAATTACTCTATGAAGAAACTGAAGTCAGTATCGCGCGTCGTGAGTTGCTTTCTGCACAAAGAAAATTGCATAATCTTGCACGACCAGATCATCGACCAAGCAAAAAAGATCGACGTGATATTACAAGATTCCGTCAACAAAATGGTCAGCAATATGACGAAGTTTGGTCATACGATGATGAATAAGTTAAAGCGACAAATACTGTCGTTTTGAAGTTTAAAATTATAGAACAGTTCGATTTTTTCTGTCACTATAAATGCCGTGGACATTAGACTTAATTAAAGACATCCACTTAAGTTATCAGTGATTTACATCGTTTTGAGGTTATGAGATGGATGATAATAAAAGCAAAGCACTGAGTGCTGCTTTAAGCCAAATTGAAAAACAATTTGGTAAAAATACGGTAATGCGCCTTGGTGACAATACTGTTCAAGCTGTAGAAGCTGTATCTACAGGCTCTCTTACATTGGATATCGCACTAGGTATTGGTGGTTTACCTAAAGGCCGTATTATTGAAATTTATGGTCCAGAATCATCAGGTAAAACCACCATGACACTTCAAGCGATTGCGCAATGTCAAAAAGCTGGTGGTACTTGTGCATTTATCGATGCTGAGCATGCTTTAGATCCTCAATATGCTCGCAAACTTGGTGTAGATATCGATAACTTATTGGTGTCACAACCTGATCACGGTGAACAAGCACTAGAAATTGCAGATATGCTGGTACGATCTGGCGCTATCGACTTAATTGTTGTCGATTCTGTAGCAGCCTTAACCCCTAAAGCCGAAATTGAAGGTGAAATGGGTGACTCTCATATGGGTCTACAAGCACGCTTGATGAGCCAAGCATTGCGTAAAATTACAGGTAATGCAAAGCGCTCCAACTGCATGGTGATCTTCATTAACCAAATTCGTATGAAAATTGGTGTCATGTTTGGCAGTCCAGAAACCACTACTGGTGGTAATGCGCTCAAATTCTATGCTTCTGTACGCTTAGATATTCGCCGCATTGGTCAAGTGAAAGAAGGCGATGAGATTGTTGGTTCTGAAACACGCGTTAAAGTGGTGAAGAACAAAATGGCACCTCCTTTCCGTGAAGCATTATTCCAAATCATGTACGGTAAAGGTACAAATCAGCTTGCTGAATTGGTCGATCTCGCTGTACAACAAGAACTTGTTCAAAAAGCTGGTGCTTGGTATTCATACCAAGGTAACAAGATTGGACAAGGTAAGAACAACGTGATTCGTCATCTTGAGGAAAATCCTCAACTTGCACAAGATCTTGATCGCATGATTCGTGAACAGTTGTTAACCACAGCGACTCCAGCTCCAACCGAAGAAAATGACGAAGAAGCTGATTTATTTGAAGTATAATTTTTCAAAAAATTTGAAATCGAAGCGCCCAAATTATGGGCGCTTTTGTTTAAGAGCATGGATTTAAAATGTCAGAGAAGTTTCCCAAGTTCATTCATTATGAGGACTTAAAATCAATAATGAATGAAGATGAACCTCAACATCTCATCAATGATCAACATGTGGCTAGCCAACACCCGAAAAATCAAGCATCAGATGAATGTGATTTAGATGACAACCATTCATCAGCTCTAGCACAAAATAAAGGCTTAACAGGAACTCGTTTGAGATCGTATGCATTTGCAGTCTTAACTCGCAAAGAATACTCAAAAAAAGACTTAATCGATAAACTTGCTTTGTATGCACAAAATAAGGAAGAGGTTTTGAGCTTAGTTGATGAGCTAGCGCGAGAAAATTATCAAAGTGATGCTCGCGTTGCAGAAATGACGGTACGCAGCCAATTACGTAAAGGAAAAGGTCCAAATCGAATAAAGCTAGCGCTTAAAAGCAAACACGTTGATAAAGCCTTGGCTGAACCAGAAATGGAAGAAATAGATTGGTATGAACAAGCATACTTATTGAAGGTCAAAAAATATGGCTATGAAGTTGCTCAGGACGCAAAATTAAAAGCAAAACAAATTCGCTTTTTACAATATAGAGGCTTTGAAATGGATGCGATTATGAAAGCTATAAAAAGAAAAGAGAATGAAGAATAAGAAATAAAATTATTATAATGGTGGCAACCCTACTAGCAAAACTCCGGCACATCATAGTTCTGATACCGTTGCTACCTTCCGGTCCTGGCGGGGTTCTCAGAGTACAATTGCGAAGCCACCAGCAGGGCTACCATTGCAAGAACAGAGTATAGAGATTTTTAACGATCTTGCAAGACCATAATGGGCTTTAAAGGCACTAAAAAAGTTCAAGTGAATATTTACTAATCTATTAACAACAAACTTGATATTTTTCATCTAAATAACTTCAACTTAAATTTCTTCATTTATACAGTTTCATTGTAAATTTATATTGATTTTAAATGCTATGACGTTTTTAATGATCTGATTATTAAGAATTGAAAATACTCAAAGTTCAAATTTGAGTATGGACACAAATGGAATAATGAACATGCTCAATAAGCGTACTTTTCTTGCACTAGCATTGATGAGCTCAACATCAGTTTTTGCCAATATTCCTATCGAATCAAAAGGATTAAGCCAAAATTCGAGTTTGAACCAAACAGCAGTCGCAGCGAATAACACCGCTACAGCCCCTACCAACACCAGTTGGCAGCTTATCCAACAAAGTCAACGCTTAGAAAATCAAATTCGTGCACTTCAAGGCAAATTAGAAGAACAAGAACATCAAATTAATCAACTGACCAACGAATTAAAAAATCGCTATACAGATCTAGATCAAAGATTAGAACTCCTTCAACAAAAAATTGATCCTGTGGAAGAGTCCAATATCGAGGATCCTAATGCTGCACCACCCGTTCCTAATGAGTCAACTGCACCAAGCACTAGCACTAACTCAAATACCACAGCATCACAAAATGCAACGAACTTGAATCAAACCAACCAACAAGAACTTGATAAAGCAGCTTATACAGTTGCCTTAGATGCATACAAACAAGGTGGCGCAAAAAAAGCCATTGCACCTATGCAAAACTTTGTACGTAATAATCCAAATAGTGTGTATACAGGTAATGCCTATTTTTGGTTAGCTGAATTCAATTTAGCAATTGAACCACCCAATTATGAAGAAGCAAGAAAACACTATGAAACTGTCGCTTCGAAGTTTCCAAACTCAGGAAAAGCACCGCGATCTTTATATCAGCTGTATAGCATCGCGAAAGATGTAAATAAAAACGCTCAAACTGCTGAAATTTATAAAAATAAACTACTAAGCACCTATCCTGACTCAGAAGAAGCTGGATATTTCAAAAAAAGTTAAATAAAAAAGACATCATAAGATGTCTTTTTTTTGCTAGCAAAAGCTCTTAACGAACAATACCGCGCTTAGATTCATTTAGAGAATCTATGAGGAGCTGAGCTTCAGAAACATTTGGTAAAATTTCAGCAGTAATCTGCTCAATGGCTTGTTGTGTCGTCAGACCACTTTTATAAATCAACTTAAATGATTCTCGTAAACCATTGATTACATCTTTGGACCAACCCTTACGACGCATACCTTCTACATTCATTCCAAATGCATGCGCCGGATTACCAGACACCATCACATAAGCAGGAACATCCTTCAAAATCAATGATGCTCCACCAATCATGCTGTATGAGTCGATTTTACAGAATTGATGAATACCGGAGTTGCCACCGACAACAACGAAGTCACCAACATGCACATGACCTGCGACACCAACATTGTTTGCAAAAATGTTGTTATTACCCACCACACAGTCATGCGCAATATGCGTATTGACCATCAACAGATTATTACTACCAATTTTAGTAATACTTTGATCCTGCACTGTACCGCGATGCAGACTGCAATGCTCACGAATTTTGTTGTTGTCGCCAATCTCAAGCCAAGTTTCTTCACCAGCATACTTAAGATCCTGACACACCTCACCCACACTGGCAAACTGGAAAATTTCGTTTGATTTACCGATGCGAGTATATCCACCAACCACCACATGAGAATGTAACACTGTCCCACTATCAATCGTCACATGAGGACCAATAATCGAATAAGGACCAATTTTTACATCAGAAGCAATCGTTGCCGTAGGATCAATAATTGCTGTAGGGTGGATTAAATCACTGTTACTCATGCTTGCTCTAATTTCTGATGAGAAATAATAATTTCAGCTGTCGCTGCAATTACACCATCAACGCTCGCACTACAAAGATACTTGTAAATACCACGTTTCTGCATTACAAGCTCTGATTTTAACACGAGTTGATCACCAGGAACGACTTGTTTTTTAAAACGAACTTTTTCAGCGCCAGCGAAAAGAAAAAGTGAACCCGGTTTGGGTTTTTCATTGTTCATAATAAAGCCAAGAACGCCAGAAATTTGTGCCATCGCCTCAACGATTAAGACACCCGGCATGATTGGATAACCTGGAAAATGACCTTGCATAAACTCTTCATTTATGGAGACATTTTTAAATCCAACAATTCCATTCTCAGTCACTTCTGTAACACGGTCTACCAATAGAAATGGATAACGATGCGGCAAATATTCACGAATTGTTTGAATATTCATCGGCAATTCAGGAATTGAAAAAGATAAAGTAGACTCTGTCATATTATTTACGCAATTTTAAAGTTGATTCGATTGACTCTAACTGAGCCTGCATATCATCTATTTGTTTGACTAATTTGGTCAATGGCACATCTGCTAATTGTCTTAGACGAACAACTGTCCGTTTCCAACGAGAATTTTCGAGCAATCCCATTCCTGAAGAATATGTACCAGCTTCTAAAATGCTACCTGTGACCATTGACATTCCAGTTAGCGTCACATTATCTACAATTTTTAGATGTCCTGAGATACCACAAGCACCTGCAAGGATACAGTTTTTGCCAATCACAGTACTGCCCGCAATACCGCATTTTGCAGCAATTGCAGTATTTTCACCGATTTGAACGTTATGTGCGACTTGCACAAGATTATCAATAATCACACCATCATGAAGTATAGTGTCATCTAAAGCGCCACGATCAATACTACAGTTAGAACCAATTCTGACATCATTTCCAATTTGAACAGACCCGAGTTGAGCAATTCGGTTCCACTTACCTTGATAAGGAGCAAAGCCAAAACCCTCTCCTCCAATTACGGTATTCGCATGGATACGAACACGTTTAGCAATTTTAGATCGACCCGTAATCGTGACATGCGAATCAATGAAACAATCCTCACCGATTTCAACATACTCATCAATTTTAGTTTGCGAATGAATTACTGTATTTGAACCAATCACGGCATGTGGGCCAACTACAACGTAATGACCAATGTATACATTATCTCCAATCATAGCACTCGGATCGATTACTGCGGTGGCCTCGATTCCACGTTGCACAGTTTTAGATTCGAACACATGAGTTAAAATCGCGAAAGCAAGATACGGATTTTGTACGACAATAAAATTATTATGCTGATTAAGCTGAGCCTGCATCTCAGAAGTGACAATTAAGGCACCTGCTTGAGATGAAATCGCTTCGTCTAAATACTTATCAGAATTTACAAAAGAAATTTGGTTTGAGTTCGCTTGAGTTAAACTTGCAAGACCCTCTAGCAACAGATCTGCATCACCAATAACTTGGCCTTGTACAAGTTTGGCCAAGTGATCGAGACGAAATTGATTTGATTTCATTGACTATTTGATTGCATTAACCTTTTGAATCATTTTAGCAGTTAAATCGTATTTTGGGTCATATGCCAAGGCAGCATTTTTATTTAAAACTAAATCAAGATTATTTTCTTTGCGCAATTGTTCAGCAACTTGTTTAATTCTTGAGTCGAAAACTTTATTTGTATTTTGAATGGTGCTTTGAACACGTGATTGAACAGTCTGTTGCAAAGATTGAAATTCGTTCATCTTCGTTTGATATTGAGAGGATAGTTGCTGGGCATTCGATTGATTGGCTTGAGCCGATTTAGCCAACGCTTCAATTTCTTTACCCAATTGTTCTAATTTTACCGTTTGCGGTTTAATTGTCTGCTCAAGCTGAGTATTCTGCTGTTTTAAGTACGTGCTATTTTCAACGACTTTTTCTAAATCAATTACTCCATATCCTGCTGCATGCGCAAAGCCAACTACAGATGTGAGTAAAACCGTTGAAATCGTTGTTTTAAACATATTCATTATTATTCCTTAAAGGCAAAAGGCCGTACTAGAAAGTACGACCAATTTCAAATTGAACAGACTTAGTTTCATCACCAGGCTTATCATTCAGTGGGTACGCATAGCTTAATGATAGTGGACCAATCATCGTAATCCATGTGAAGCCTACACCAACACTATATCGCATATTTCCAGCATCGAAACCAAAGTTGTCTTTACAGTATTGTCTAGCATCGAATGCAGTCGAATTGGTTGCGCCAAAATAAATATTTCCAGTAGGTACGTCACATTGAGTGTCGAACACTTGAGCACCTTCTGCAAAAATAACAGGACGGACCTGTCGCGCCCAGTCGCCTTTAAAAGGAACTGGTAAGATTAATTCAGTACCAAATTGAACTAATGCATTACCCCCCACCTCTTCAGGGTTTCTATCTTCTCGAGTTAGAGCAGCATCTGTAATACTCGGATATTTTGGACCTAATGTACTATTATCATAACCACGAACAGACCCATAACCACCAGCGTAATAGTTTTTATAGAATGGTAAATCATTACCGAAACCTACCTTACCATAACCACGCCATACAAAATCCTTTCCTAAAGGAATAAAGGCTTGAGTATCGTATGTTACCTTCTGATATTCAACATCACTACCCGGCAATGCAATCTCTGCATTAACACGATGAGACATACCCGACGTTGGGAAGCGTGGATTATTTAATGTGTTATAAGACCAACCTAAATTTAAACTATAAGTAAAGAAATCACCTTTAAACTCATTACCGTACTCAACTTCAGGTTCAGAGCAAGGTTCATAACCAATTACATTACCGTTATCATCTTTAATTGGCTCTAAGTCGACTGGACAATACTTACCAGTACTTGTTTCCCTACCACCATTGGCAAGTAAATAATCACGCACATAAGTAGAAACAAATGGACCAGTCGTTACTTCAGTTTGATCAATATTAATACCAGCACTTAAGCTCTGATTCTCATCAATTGGGTAACCAAAGCTCAGACCACCACCGAAGCTATCTGTAACATAATTGTTAACGTTATAGTCTTCGTCTAATTTCGTCTTACGATAATAGAGATTGTAACCACGGCTGACACCATCAATTGTAAAGTATGGATCAGTAACACTTAGGTTATAATAATCTTGTGTCTCAGAACGAGAAAGATCAATCGCTACACGGTTACCTGTACCTAAGAAGTTAGTTTGACTTAAACCTGCTTGGAACGTAATACCCCCGTTTTGCGAATAACCCACAGCTAAAGTACTTGATCCTGAGTGTTGTTCTTCAACAGCGATATTCAAATCAATCTGATCAGGCGCCCCCGGAACACGTACCGGCTTAACATCTACTTTACTGAAAAATCCAGTACGCATTAAACGGACTTTTGAAAGATCAATTTTTTCGTTACTCGCTAATGCACCTTCCATCTGGCGCATTTCACGACGTAAAACTTCATCAGCAGTCTTGGTATTACCTGTAAAATTAATACGTCTAACCGTAACTTGCTGACCCGGATTGATGTAATAATTCAAATTAACTTTTTTTGTTTCATTGTCAATTTGAGGCACAACATTAATTTCAGCATAGTAATAACCAGCATTACCATACTTACGCTGTAACAACTGTTTTACTGCATTCACCAACTCTTGTGAGTAAGTTGCATCATCTTTATAAATCTTTAGTGCACGAAGATCTTCGTCTTTATATAAAGCATCACCTAAAAATTTGGTTTCACCAAATTTAAATTGCTCACCCTCATTCATTGAAACTTCAATGAAAATATTTTTTTTATCTTCACTGATATTCAAATTAGAGTTGGTAATTTCAAAATTGATATAACCTTTATTAAGGTATAAAGCTCTTAATGCTTCAAGGCTTGCTGCCATTTTTTCACGCGCGTAGCGATCATTTCTGGAAATGACAGATAACCATCCGCTTTCCTTGACAGCAAAGACTTGCTTAATTTCATCGTCTTTAAATACAGTATTACCAATTAAATTAATTTCAAAAACTTTAGCTGGTTTACCTTCAATGAAATTAATATTGACATCAACACGGTTATTGGCTTTTGCAACAGTTTCGACCTGAATATCCGCATTATAGCGACCTTGTTGTGAATACTGCTGTTCAAGCTCAGTTTCTAGCGTCTGAAGTGCAGATTTAGTGAGCACCTCACCTTCAGCTAGACCCATTTTCTTCAAGCCCTCTTCCAAGGCTTCTTTTGGAATGAGCTTATTACCCTTGAAATTGATTTTAGAAATAATAGGACGTTCAACGACTTTGAAAACCAAAACATCGTTTTCTTTGAAAGCTTGAATATCATCAAACGAATTAGAGGCATACAACGCACGAATCGCATTCGCAATCACTGGATCATTAATGCGATCCCCAGCATTCACCGGTAACATTGCGAGTACATTAGCTTGCGTTAGTCGAACTAATCCATCAACACGCACATCCCGCGCGATAAACTCGTCTGCTGCATATACTTGTTGTACTGCTGCCATTGCGCTAACGAGTGCCAATGGCATAAATAAATGTTTGTGCTGCATGCCTATTGTTTTCCAGTAAGTTAATTATCCATCTATAACGCTTATAAACGCATAAAATCATTAAATATTGCGAGAAACATCATACTTCCCAGCAACACCATACCAATTTTTAATCCAACCAATTGTATTTGTTCAGAAACAGGTTTACCACGAATTAATTCAATTATGTAATAAACTAAATGCCCACCATCCAACATCGGAATCGGAAGCAAATTTAATATCCCCAAACTTACACTCATTAATGCCATAAATGAAATGAAAGTTTGCCACCCCATTTCAGCACTTTGACCTGCAACTTTAGCAATCGTAATTGGACCCGAGAGATTATCCAACCCAATCAATCCTCGAATCATTTTGACAATTGAGCCAAGGATCATAGAAGATAATTGACCCGTTTTTTCAACCGCTACCACGAAAGCTTCCGCTGGATTATATTGAATTGTATGCTTATATTCAGCAGGAATATTGATCTGACCAGATTGAGCTTGCACTCCCAACATTCCTGTCGTATTGCCCATATTGTCACGCTTTCCTTGCGGCATGACGTTTAATTGAACAATCTCGCCTTGACGCATCACTTCGATATTCAATAGTTTTTCTGGTGATTTTTGTACTATATCAACAACTTCAAACCAATCGTTAATTTTTTTATTATCAATCGCGACAATTACATCACCTTCTTTCATCCCTTGGCGTATAGCAGCACCATCTTCAGATAATTTATGTACAACTGGTTGAATATGAGGTCGATATGGTAAAAACCCCAAGACATCCAATGGTGATTGAGACTGATCTTTTAAAAATTGCTGAATCGGTAAATTAAAAGTTTGTACCTGACCATCACGATCAGCTTGAATTTGAATCGTACCAGTTTCACCTACGCGATCAATCAGCGCATAATTCAATTTTTCCCAAGTTGGTGTCGCAGTTCCATCCACTGCTATGATTTTATCACCAGAACGCATCTCTACTTGTGCGGCTGGCGTATTTTTAATCACTTTACCAACTCGAGTGTTTAATTGTTCCTGAGCTGGTAAGAACAGAATCCAAAAAAGTAAAACAGCAAAAATTAAATTAACAAGTGGTCCCGCAGCAACGATTGCAATTCGTTTTAAAGGGGATTGCCGATTAAACGCATAAGGTAAATCTTCTGCACTTACATTACCTTCACGCTCATCTAGCATTTTTACATAACCACCTAAAGGCAATGCAGAGAGCTGATATTGAATGCCTGACTTTTTAGAGGTCCACTTTAGAACTGTTGGACCAAATCCAATTGAATACACAAGAACCTTAACGCCAAGTTTTCGTGCTACCCAGTAATGTCCAAATTCATGAATTGCAATCAATGGACCTAGAAGCAAAATAGCCGCGACGATAATGAAAAGTATATTCATCTTAGGTACTCAGTGAATTCGTGAGTTGAATAGCATAACGACGTGAAAGCGAATCAGTCTCTAGGATTAGCTCTAAAGAATCAGCATTTGAATTTTGAATATGGTTCAAAGTTGATTCAACAACTTTAGGAATATCTAAAAATTTGATTTTATTTTTTAAAAATGCTTCAACCGCGATTTCGTTTGCAGCATTTAAGATCGCAGGGGCCAATCCTCCAGATTTCATTGCTTCACGAGCCAATTGCAGCGCTGGAAAGCGCACAGTATCAGGCTGCTTAAAATTAAGCGTATCGTTTACAAATAAATCTAGCGGAGGAACATGTGTTTCAATTCGATTTGGCCATGCAAATGCATGTGCAATCGGCGTACACATATCAGGATTACCCATTTGAGCCAAAGTACTACCATCAACATACTGAACCATTGAGTGAATAATACTTTGTGGGTGCACAACCACTGTAACAAAATGTTCTTGAATTGAAAATAAATGACAGGCCTCGATCAATTCGAGACCTTTGTTCATTAGCGTTGCCGAATCAACTGATATCTTCTGCCCCATAGACCAATTAGGGTGCTTACAAGCCTGTGCAGGTGTCACCTTACTGAGCTCATCTAGCGTATGATGCAAAAATGGCCCCCCAGAAGCAGTCAACAAAATTTGTGAAACACCTAACTGGGGTTTACCACCTGTATCTAATTGTAAATAATTTTGAGGCAGGCACTGAAATATTGCGTTATGTTCAGAATCTACAGGTAATAATAAGGCTTTATTCTCTTTAGCGGCCTTCATCATGATGTCACCAGACATCACCAACGATTCTTTATTTGCTAGAAGAACACGCTTACCAGCTTGAACAGCAGCGAGTGTTGGCAATAATCCTGCCGCACCCACTATCGCCGCCATCACGATATCAACCTGAGGATGCTCAGCAACAGCGATTAAACCCGACTCATCAGAGAGAATTTCGGTTGAAGTGATATTTTTTAATTTGAAAAATTGATGTAGTTCATCCACCTTGCCTGAAGGTACAACAGCATACTGTGGATGATATTGTTGACATATTTCGCTTAACTGCTCTACACGACTAAATGCAGATACCGCAAAAACATTGTACTTCTCTGGATGTCGATCAATGACTTTTAAGGTACTTTGTCCAATTGAACCCGTTACACCTAATATACATACTGATTGAGACATCTATAAATCTACACCAACAAGTTTTAAAACAAATATTCCCGCAGCAAAAATAGGTGCGGCAGCAAGCAATGAGTCAATGCGATCTAATACACCACCATGACCAGGCAAAATACGACCTGAATCCTTAATACCTGCACGACGCTTAATCATTGATTCAAATAAATCACCTTGAACTGAGCTAAATACTGTCAGCACAGATAGGAGTAAAAATAGAATATGCTCTACTGCGGTTAAATCTAAATAGTTAAATTGTACAAATAAGATAACAATGATGACTGTAATTACACCACCGATTAACCCTTCAATAGATTTATTCGGGCTCACCTCAGGTGCAAGCTTACGCTTACCAAGCTTCCTACCTACAAAATACGCCCCACTATCAGCACCCCACACTAAGAGGAATAGATACATGAGCCACCAAGGTGAACTTATCCAGACTTCGTATATTGCCGATACTGCAGCGCTAATAATCACTACACCAATCCAATTCAGTGAAGTGTTATACCACGCATCATAAAGAGGATATTGCTTAACCCAATAAATGGTAATAACCCAAGTAATAATCGAAGCACTCCACAACAGCAGTACTAGATCATCAAAATAAAGCGCAATTGCAGAAAATACCGCAGTGATTACACCAAAGCATCCTGCTTTAAATTTATTCACTTGATCAGTTTGACGAGGCATGAGTTTAAACCACTCATAGCCAGCCCCCCCGGCAGCGATAATCATTAACGCTAACATTGGATAAATGGATGTAGTTGCAAACATACAGCTCAAGACTACAGCCACTAAAATCAATGCGGTAATTATCCGCTCTAACATTATTAGTTCTCTATTTTCTCTTGTTGGACCTGCTCAGAGGTTTTTCCAAAGCGCCTTTCACGCCCTAAAAACACACCAAAGGCATGATCCAATTCTTCTGTTGTGAATTCTGGCCACAACGTCTCAGTAAAATACAACTCAGCATATGCAGATTGCCATAATAAAAAATTAGACAATCGATAATCACCACCAGTACGAATCAATAAGTCGACTGGAGGTAAGTCACCTAAACTGACATGCTGAGCAAACAAATCAACATCAACTTGATCAACATCAATTTTTTGTTCTTTGACGAGTTGTGCGATTGTTTTAGCAGTTTGTGCGATATCCCACATTCCACCATAGCTCACAGCAATTGTGAGCGTCATTTCTGTGAAAGTAGCAGTCCTTTGTTCTGCTTGCAACATTAATTGTTGCAATTCTGGCGATAAACGAGAGCGATCCCCGATGAATCTAAGCCCAATCTGAAACTTTATCATTCGAGGAATTTGTTCATTAATCGTCTCTTCCAACAGTTTCATGAGCAAATCAACTTCGTATTGAGGTCGATTCCAGTTTTCACTTGAGAAGGCATAAACAGTAAGTGCTTTTACACCCACTTTACGACAATGCTCTACAATCGGATCAAGGACATTTTTTCCTTCACGATGTCCATCACCTTTTTGTAGATGTTTCTTTTTTGCAAAACGATTGTTGCCATCCATAATGATGGCAACATGTTGAGGCAGAAGCTCTGCTGAAATGGTCATTATATAGCTTAGACCTTCATCAACTCTGCTTCTTTTGCTGCTAAACGCTTTTCAACTTCAGCAACAAATTTATCTGTGATTTTTTGGATTTCATCGCCAGCACGACGCTCATCGTCTTCAGAAATTTCTTTTTCTTTCAGCAACGCTTTAATATCACCTAATACATCACGGCGAATATTACGAATCGCAACTTTTGCATTTTCAGCCTCGTTACGTGCCACTTTTTGCATATCACGGCGTGTTTCTTCAGTTAATGCCGCCATTGGTACACGAATTGAATCAGCAGTAATTGGGTTCAAACCTAAATCTGACTCACGAATTGCTTTATCAATTGCAGCAACCATGGTGCGCTCGAAAGGTTGAACAAGCAATGTACGCGAATCTTCAACACCAATGTTAGCAACTTGGTTTAATGGCACATCAGAGCCATAGTAAGGAACCATTACGCCGTTAAGAATTGATGGATGTGCACGACCTGTACGAACTTTAGCAAAACCATGCTCTAATGAGTCCAATGATTTATTCATGCGCTCTTCAGCATCTTTTTTAAGATCGTTAATCATGTGATCTTCCTTACCTAATTCTCAAAATTTAAATCAAAATAGTGTTTAGTATAAATAGCTTTGAAAGCCACGTACATCAATTAGTAACGTGAGTACCTTCTTTTTCACCCATAACCACTGACAATAACGCACCTGATTTATTCATATCGAATACTTGAAGTGGAACATTATGGTCACGGCATAAGCAAATCGCGGTTAAATCCATTACACCAAGTTTCTCATCTAAGACTTGGTCAAATGTCAATGCATCATATTTAACAGCATCTTCGTATTTGCTTGGATCTTTATTGTAGACACCATCTACCTTCGTCGCTTTAAGAATTAAGTTGGCCTCAATCTCAATACCACGTAAGCAAGCAGCGGTATCTGTCGTAAAGAATGGATTACCAGTACCCGCCACAAACACACAAACTTCACCATTATTTAAATGACGAATCGCATCACGGCTAGAATATGATTCTACAACTGTACCGATTGGTAATGCTGACATTAAACGGGTTTTAATATTACGACGTACCAATGCATCTCGTAGCGCCAAACCGTTCATCACAGTTGCTAGCATACCCATTTGATCACCTGTTACGCGACCAACCAACCCATCTTGCTGTAATTGGCTACCACGATAAAGGTTACCACCACCCACAACGATACCAACCTGCACACCTAGACCAACCAAGTGAGCAATAGATAAAGACATTTGATCAAGCACTTGTGCATCGATACCCATATCTTTATTGCCTGCTAGCGCTTCACCCGAAAGTTTTAGCAGAATACGACCAAAGCGTGGTTTTTTAGAATCTAACATTACAAACTCCAATATCCGAATTCATTTATAAGTATTTCTTCAAACAATTATGCGGTTTTAATTTCAATCAATTCTGCATAAAGGTCGTATTCATCCGCATCAGTGATTTTAACAACCAGTAAATCACCTGCTTTAATCATGCTCTTATCAATATCTTCCACAAAGACATTTCCATCAATTTCAGGGGCATCTGCATAAGAACGCGCCACTGCAACTGGAAACTCTTCTTCTAGATCATCAACCAGCACAGTCATGGTTTGACCAATACGCTTTTGTAGTTTTGCAGCAGAAATTTCTTGCTGAACCTGCATAAAGCGTTCGTAGCGTTCCTGTTTAATTTCTTCAGGCACATGATCTGGCAGATCATTTGCAGTTGCACCTTCAACTGGAGAGTATGTAAAACAACCAACGCGATCGAGCTGAGCTTCTTTCAACCAATCTAGAAGTTGCACGAAATCTTCTTCAGTTTCACCCGGGAAGCCAACAACAAATGTAGAACGAATGACTAAATCAGGACACTTTTCACGCCAAACTTTTAAACGCTCTAGCGTGTTTTCACTATGCGCTGGACGCTTCATCAGTTTTAAAATTTTAGGGCTAGCGTGTTGGAATGGAATATCTAAGTAAGGCAAGATCTTACCCTGTGCCATCAAATCGATAACCGCATCAACATGTGGATATGGGTAGACATAATGCAGACGCACCCAAATACCCAATTGACCTAATGCTTCACACATATCATAGAACTTAGTTTTTACAGGCTGACCATTCCAAAAATCAAGCTTGTATTTTGTATCTACACCATATGCCGAAGTATCTTGAGAAATAACCAAGATTTCCTTTACACCAGATCGTTTTAAAGCCGCCGCTTCTTCTAATACAGAACCAACTGGGCGAGATACCAGATCGCCACGCATACTTGGAATAATACAGAAGGTACAACGGTGGTTACAGCCTTCAGATATTTTCAAATATGCATAATGTTTTGGTGTTAATCGAATACCTTGTTCTGGCACAAGATCAATAAACGGATTATGTTTAGGAGGTTCAGGAACATATTGATGCACAGCTTCCATTACTTCTTGATAAGCTGCTGCACCAGTCACTTTAAGTACGTTTGGATGCATTTGACGAATTTTTTCTTCATCTTTACCCAAACAACCTGTTACGATGACGCGACCGTTCGCACTCATCGCCTCGCCAATCGCGTCTAATGACTCTTGTACTGCAGATTCAATAAAACCACAGGTATTAACAACAACTAAATCAGCACCGTCATAATCCGACGCTACATCATAACCTTCAGTTTTTAACTGAGTAAGAATTCGCTCGGAATCTACCAATGCCTTAGGACAACCTAAAGAAACAAAACCGACTTTGGGGGATTTCATGAATCTGCGCTCCACTAGAATCCGCGTATTGTATGTCTTTTCAATTCATAAAAACAGTTGAAAACCCCACTCTTTGCATAACGCACCAAAATATTCCTATAAATTTTAAAAAATATTGCAATCGCACCAATATGATGCATTATTAAATAAACCCAACTTTGCATGAATATTTTGCAATCGCTTCGCGCTTTTTTTCTTAATAAATGAGTTCATTTTAGTTGTATTTAACGATTTCAAACAAAGTTGGCTCATATTTTGCTTTATTTGAGGACGTTAAAATTAAATAACTCCCTCTTTGTGAGCAGTGATGGAAAAACTCATAGATGCAATTGCTCTATTTTAAGACAGGATTTTGAGGTTAATGAATCAACAACCAACGATTGATTACCGTTTACTCGTAGACAACTTGAGCACTGCGATACTTTTAGTCGATAGTGAATTAAATATTTTTTATTTAAATTCCTCATGTGAAGCACTCTTTGATATCAGCTTATTAAGAGCATCAGGTCAATCTGTGCTCAGTATTTTACAATCTCCAGGTGATTCATTTAACACAGAAGAAGCACTCACGAATACATTACTCACGGGGCAAGCTTATACCCGCCGTGAAGCGACTATTATTGTGAACTTTAAAGATGTACATGTTGACTATTCTGTTGCCCAACTTAACACTGGCAAAAGTTATCACCCCCTCCTTCTGATTGAACTCAATCCAATTGATCGAATGTTGAAAATTTCTAAAGAAGAAAATTTTATTCAACAACATCAGGTCGCACGCCAATTAATCAGAGGTGTCGCGCATGAGATTAAGAATCCATTAGGGGGCATACGTGGCGCAACTCAATTATTGGCACGTAGTTTAAATGATCCTGAATATAAAGAATTTACGGACATTATTATTAGTGAAGTAGATCGCCTGAGAAATCTTGCTGACACAATGCTCGGTTCTCGGCAGTTACCAAGCTATGAACCTGTAAATATTCACGAGCCTTTGGAACGCGTTCGTTCTCTGATTGTGAACCAAACAAAAAAGAAAATTAAAATTACTCGTGATTATGATCTTTCTTTACCTGATGTTGAAGCAGATCGGGATCAACTTATTCAAGTGATGTTGAACATCAGTGTAAATGCTATTCAGGCCATGACTGAAAATAAAGAGTTTTTTCAAGACACTCAACCTGAATTAACCCTGCGTACACGTATTCATCGCCTTGTCACGATTAACGGAACTTTACATCGCTCAACTGTTCGAATTGATATCGAAGATAACGGCCCTGGCGTTCCAGAGGAAATTTTAGAGTCCGTATTTTATCCATTAGTCACAGGACGCGCTAAAGGAACAGGCTTAGGTCTGAGCATCGCACAAAATATTATGCATCAACACAATGGAATGATTGAATGCCAATCTGTTCCAGGCAAAACCGTATTTAGTCTTTATATACCTTGGGAGTTAAACCATGTCGCGAAATAAAATTTGGGTAATAGATGACGATCGCGCCATGCGTTGGGTTCTAGAAAAAACATTTAAAGAAGAAGGTTTAGATGTTACCAGTTTCGAAGAAGCTCAATCTGCACTGGATCAGTTACTTGATGATACACCTGATGTAATTTTGACAGATATACGGATGCCAGGAATTGATGGTCTTACCTTTCTCGCTAAAGTCAAAGGTCATTATCCTGATCTACCTGTGATCATCATGACGGCACATTCGGATCTAGAGTCAGCAGTATCAAGCTATCAAACGGGTGCTTTTGAATATTTACCAAAACCATTTGATATTGATGAGGCTTTAGCACTTGTCAATCGTGCCATCATGCACATTAATAAGCTCCAACAACAAGAATCTGCGAAATCATCCGTACAGCCAATTCAATCAACTGAGATCATTGGAGAATCTCCTGCAATGCAGGAAGTCTTCCGAGCAATTGGACGTTTGTCGCAATCACACATTACGGTATTAATTAATGGTGAGTCAGGTACAGGTAAAGAGTTAGTCGCTCATGCATTGCATCGTCATTCACCACGTAGCAGCAAGCCATTTATTGCGCTTAATATGGCTGCCATTCCGAAAGATTTGATTGAAACTGAATTATTTGGTCATGAAAAAGGTGCATTCACTGGCGCTAATACTCAGCGACAAGGTCGTTTTGAGCAAGCCAATGGCGGTACATTATTCCTCGATGAAATTGGGGACATGCCATTCGAAACCCAAACGCGTTTATTGCGTGTTTTAGCTGATGGCGAGTTTTATCGCGTCGGTGGACACATTCCAGTGCGTGTTGATGTCCGCATTGTCGCTGCGACTCACCAAGATCTAGAAAAATTAGTACATGATGGACGCTTCCGTGAGGATCTTTATCATCGTCTGAATGTAATTCGTATTCATATTCCTAAACTTGCTCACCGCTCGGAAGACATTCCGATGCTCGCACAACACTTTCTCGCACGAGCAGGTAAAGAACTTGGTGTAAGTCCAAAGATTTTACGTACAGAAACTATTGAATACATGAAACAGTTACCTTGGCAAGGTAATGTACGTCAACTTGAAAACACATGTCGCTGGCTGACAGTGATGATTACTGGAAGAGAGGTTTACCCAGAAGATCTTCCTTCTGAGTTAAAACAACTACCAATCCAAAAATCTGATGATCCAAATCATCCACACAATCAAGCAGATCGTATCGCTATTCAGCATTGGGATGAGTTGCTTAGTCAGTGGGCTGTACAAAAACTCAAAAATGGCGAAATGAAATTATTGGATATCGCCACGCCTATGTTTGAACGCACCTTAATTAATGCTGCACTACAACAAACTCGAGGAAGAAAACGCCATGCTGCTGAGCTTTTAGGTTGGGGTCGCAATACCTTGACTCGTAAGCTAAAAGAATTAGGAATGGATACTGCTGAAGATGATGAAGATGAAGTTGTAAGCACTACTGCCGAGTAAACTTCTAGATTTAGGTTAATCAACACATTTGATTAACCTATTCTTCATCATAATTCTAAAATTTTAAATCATGCTCAATATAAAATACAAAAAGATGAGTCCAAATGAACAATAATCACTTAAAGCATAAAACTTATCTAGGTATCATCTTCTGCCTTATTTCTTCACCCTCCTTTGCCACAGTCGGCGGTCCGGAGACAATAGAAGTACTAGGTTCAGATATTAAAGATCAGAAAATATATTATTTACGCCATTACCATGATGAATCTGGTCGACTACCAACACTTTATTATTATTTGCTCAACAGCAGAAACCCACATAAAGCGATTGAGGTTCAATCCATTTATACCCCATTAAATAGCCGAAATCACATTACTGAAACTCAGCATACGCTTCGCAAAATTCAAAGTATTCAAGCTCGCCTTGTCAAACCAGCGCCATTAAGCCCTAAGACTGCTAACCTAAAATTAAATAAACAAAGAGAACAGACTGGAAATTTTTGGTTAAACGTGCCTGAAATTAAAGTAAGTAAATTCCAATCTCAGGTACAACTCAGCCAAAGTTCTAAACCTTCAATGTATAAAAGCCAACAATTCGAGAATATTCGATATCATCGTAACTTACCTCAGATCAAAAAACTTTACGCATTTCCTCACACTTTCCCCAATTATCGCGTTGCAGTTATTAGTTATATGGGTATTCCTACTGAAACAGGCTACGAAAAACAAGATGCCATTTTACTCTGCTCAACAAAATAAAAAGCTCCCGAAAGAGCTTTTTATTATGCTTTTCAAGCACGCTGTTCAATTGGTACAACTTTGCGTAATTCAGGTCCTGTGTAATCTGCACTTGGTCGAATAATACGGTTGTCCGCACGCTGCTCCATCACATGTGCCGCCCATCCTGTTACACGAGACATCACAAAAATTGGCGTGAATAGCTTCGTTGGTATACCCATAAAGTGATAAGCAGAAGCATGGAAGAAATCAGCATTACAGAATAATTTTTTCTCTCGCCACATGACTTCTTCACAACGTACTGATACTGGATATAAAACAGTATCTCCTACATCCTTAGCCAAGCGCTCAGACCATACCTTAATAATCCCATTACGTGGATCATTGTCTTTGTAAATTGCATGACCAAAGCCCATGATTTTTTCTTTGCGTTCGAGCATACCCAGCATTTCGCGCTCAGCTTCTTCAGGAGATTTCCATTGCTCAATCATATCCATTGCCGCTTCATTTGCACCGCCATGCAGTGGACCACGCAAAGAACCAATCGCACCTGTAATACACGAATGTAAATCTGATAACGTCGAAGCACACACACGTGCCGTAAATGTTGAAGCATTAAATTCATGTTCTGCATAGAGAATTAAAGAAACATTCATGACGTGTTCATGCAATTCATTAGGTTTTTCGCCACGCAATAAATGCAAGAATTGAGCACCAATTGAGTCGTCATCAGTATTTTCTTCGATACGAACACCATCATGGCTATATCGATACCAATAACAAATAATGGCTGGCAATGTTGCCAAAATACGATCAGCTATATCTTGCTGTTCACCAAAGGACTGTTCTGTTTCTAAGTTACCCAACATAGAAACACCTGTACGCATAACATCCATAGGATGTGAATCTGCTGGGATACGTTCAAGCACTTCTTTTAATGCTTGCGGTAACGCTCTCAGTGATTTTAGTTTTGCTTTATAGTCCGCAAGTTGTTGCGCCGTAGGTAGTTCACCAAAGAAAATTAAATATGCAACTTCTTCAAATTGGCAATTTTCCGCCAAATCCTGAACATCATAACCACGATATGTTAAGCCTGCACCACTTTTCCCAACGGTTGAAAGTGCTGTTTTACCTGCGACTTGTCCACGCAATCCTGCGCCAGTCAATACTTTTCCTTCAGCCATTTTTTTATTTCTCCTGAGTGAATAGCTTATCTAGTGTGTTTTCGAAAGTATGATAATCAAGGAACTCGTATAATTCTTTTCGTTGTTGCATTTTATCAATAACATTCACTTGCGTGCCGTCTTTACGGATTGAATGCATCACTTCTAATGCTGCTTTCTGCATCGCACGTGTCGCAGACAATGGGTATAACACCATTGAAATCCCCTGTTCTGCTAGCTCTTCGGTAGTATAATAAGGGGTATCACCAAATTCAGTGATATTCGCTAGCACAGGCACACCAACAGCATCACAGACTGTTTTATACATCGTTATGTCAGTCATCGCTTCCGCAAAAATAGCATCAGCTCCAGCTTCAACACATGCACATGCACGATCAATGACGGCTTGAAGCCCTTCTTTTTGCAGCGCATCCGTACGTGCCATGACCACGAAATTAGAATCAGTTTTTGCATCAACAGCAGACTTAATACGGTCTACCATTTCTTGTTGTGACACAATTTCTTTATTCGGACGATGTCCGCAGCGTTTTTGCGCAACTTGGTCTTCAATATGAACAGCAGCAGCTCCAGCAGCGATCATTTGCTTGATACTTCGTGCGATATTAAATGCACCGCCCCAACCTGTATCAATATCCACAAGCAAAGGCGTATCTACACGTTCAGTGATACGACGAACATCTTCAAGCACATTATCTAAACTCGTCATTCCCAAATCAGGAAGACCATAGGAATAGTTTGCAACACCTGCGCCTGATAGATAAATTGCTTTATAGCCAACTTGTTTTGCCATCATTGCTGCATATGCATTTACAGTTCCGATGATTTGTAATGGCTTTTCCACTTCTAATGCTTGTCTAAATCTTAAGCCTGCAGACGATTGTTCTGTCATATTCCTTTCCACAGTGTTTACTATAATTATCGAGTTTTTAGTATATCTATAAATTTAGTTTGATATATGACCGTTTAGTATTTTTGCTCTAAAACTTTAGTCATATAAAAATGAATTATCATTCATTTTTTGATTTTGTTATTATTTTGAGTGTCAGGCGTTAAGTGCTTTAATTTGTTATACTCCATCTTCAATTTCATTTTTCGCTATTGTTACTGCATGCAACATCCATTTCCGCATATTGAAACTTCTGGTTGTGATATGCCCCATACTCGCCGTGGTCAAGAACGACGTTTAGCATTATTGCTAAGCGCCAATACGCTATTCTTGGAACGTGGCTACGATGCTGTGTCTTTGGATGATATTGTTCAACATGCTGGAGGCTCCAAAGCATCTATTTATAAATATTTTGGCGGCAAAGAAGGCCTTTTTACTGCTATATGTGATTATCGGCGTGAACTCTTTTTTAAAGATATCTGTGTTGCATATGATCCAGATCATGGCGATTTTAGATCTTATCTGATACATACACTACTTAACTTTCATCGCCACATTAAAAAAGAAGATCATACTGCCTTTATGCGCCTCGTGATTGAGCAATCCCAAAAAAATCCAGAACTTGCTCTTTATTTGCACGAAAAAGGCCCTAAACATATCCAGTTAGCGATCGCAAATGCATTAGAAAATGCGCATAAACTTGGTGTGTTAAAATGTGAAAATCCTTTATTTTCTGCTCAATTATATTTTGGAATCTTAAGAAATTTAGAATGGAAAATTTTAATGGGGATACCAGTACTTGAAACCGATCAAGAAACCATCGAATACATCAGCTATTCTGTCGATCGCTTCCTAGATGGGCACCAAAAAGTCTAGTTTTTTTGCAATTCTCTTTACATATAGTATATTAGTCGATTCTCGTTTTTTTTCATCAACCAACAATTATTGGTCGTCTCATTCACTATTTTGACGAAACAATGATTGTGGAGTAACCATGGCTCTACGACATTTTCTTACTTTACGTGACCTTTCAACTGCAGAATTAAATCGCATTATTGATCGTGCTATAGAATTAAAACGCATGCAGCATAATCATGAAGTCTACCAACCCTTTGTTGGTAAAGTAATGGGAATGATTTTTGAAAAATCGAGCACACGTACCCGTGTTTCTTTTGAAGCTGGTATGACCCAATTTGGTGGTAGCGCAATTTTCCTCTCGTCCCGGGATACGCAATTAGGTCGCGGCGAACCGATTGAAGATTCAGCTCGCGTTATTTCAAGCATGCTTGATATTGTGATGATTCGTACTTTTGGCCACGATATTGTCACACGTTTTGCAGAATATTCTAAAGTCCCAGTTATTAATGCACTGACCGATGATCACCACCCTTGCCAATTGCTTGCTGATGTTCAAACATTCGTAGAACACCGTGGCGCTATCCAAGGCAAAACCGTTGCGTGGATTGGTGATGGTAATAATATGTGTAACTCATATATCGAAGCTGCACATATGTGGGGCTTTAAACTTAAGATTGCATCACCAAAAGGTTATGAACCAAAACCTGAATTTCTCTCTGAATTCGCACACTGCGCCGAAGTTGTAGACTCTGCTGAAGATGCTGCAGTGAATGCCGACCTTATCGTTACTGATGTTTGGGCCAGCATGGGACAAGAAGAAGAGCAAAAAATTCGTGAAAAAGCTTTTGCTGATTTTCAAGTCAATGAACGTCTAATGGATCTTGCTCATCCAGACTGTTTATTTATGCACTGTTTACCTGCCCATCGCGGTGAAGAAATTTCAGAAAATATGCTCGATCACAAAAGTGCTGTGGTATGGGATGAAGCTGAAAACCGCCTTCACGCTCAAAAAGCACTTGTTGAGTTCCTCATCAATGAAAGCTTAAAAAAAGATTAATTTCATCCACTAAAAAAGCACCCTCGGGTGCTTTTTTATTTTCTAAATCTTAATGATCATCTTTTAAATATTTAGGTTCTTTGGGAAGTTGCCAACTACAAAAGAAACATACGATTAAAATAATGATCACGTAAATAAAAAATGAATTTTCAATTCCTGCGGCCTTAAACTGCAAGGCAACAGAAGGTGCAGAACCACCAAATACGGCATTACCTATCGCATAAGAGAAACCTACACCCAACGCACGTACATGCGGAGGAAACATTTCAGCTTTTACAATACCGCCAATAGAGGTATACAAACTAAGCAATAGCATCAGGAAAATCAGTAGCATCGCGACAATGAATGGAGTTTCGCTAAAATATCTCATCCCGATTGCCATGACTGGATAGATAAATATAGCCATCAGACTACTAAATAACAGCATAGAATTTCTGCGACCAATACGATCTGACAATGCACCAAAGAATGGTTGCGCCACCATGAGTACAAAAATGCAGGCTGTCATCATCAACCCTACCGTTTTAGGATCTATTCCAATATTGGTAAGGTAAGTTTTTGAGTAAACTGTAATCACATAGAAACTAAGAGAGCCTGCTGAAGTATAACCAACCACCAAAAGGAAAGTTTTCCAGTGATTTTTAAAAAGCTCACGAAGTGTACCAGAATCTTCTTTATCACTTTCATCACTGGATAAAGTCTCTTCTAATCTACTTCTCGCTAATAAAGATAAAATTGCTGCAACACCACCAATAATAAATGGAATTCGCCATCCCCCATCATAAAGCTGCTGTTCAGACATAAAAGCTAAGAATATTACACCCAATAAACTTGCAAGGAGTTGACCACCCGTGAGCGTTACGTATTGAAATGATGAAAAAAAGCCACGTTGACCTTTTAAACCCAATTCACTCATATAAGTCGCCACAGCACCATATTCACCACCAACGGATAAGCCTTGAAGCAATCGAACCATTAATAATAAAAACGGTGCAGCCATACCCACTTGCTCATACGTTGGTAACGCTGCAAACATGAAAGAACTTATAGCCATCAATATAATTGAGATGACCATTGATTTTTTTCGACCGTGTTTATCTGCAATTCGACCAAAAAGCCAACTACCGATAGGTCGCATAAAAAAGCTTGCTGCAAATACACCCCACACATAGATGGCTTGGGTAGAACTATCCATATCTGGCGCAGTTAAAGCTTGGGTAAAATATACAGCAAATACTGCATATATATAAAAATCAAACCATTCAACTAAATTACCAGAAGCTGCACCAATAATTCCTTTGATACGGCTGGTTTTTTCTTGCTTGGAATATGTTGTAGACAAATGAAAAATCCTTATTCTAATTACATTGTTTATTGTCGAATAATGATGAAACTCTGAAGTATTTCAAAATTATAGGCGGAAAATATATGCCTATTTCATGCCAATTTAAAAAGCCTTTATGTAAATTTTATTAAATAGGCTTCTAAATTTTTCTCAAAAATATTCAAGGTCGATTTATTATTAATTTAATTAAACAGACTTTCTCCTATAACAACTCACCGAATTAAGCCTTGTGGCTGTAAAATGATAATCAGCGCCCCGAAAACAACCACTCCGCCACCAATGATATCCCATTTAGTAAGATCCATTTGATCCACAAACTTTAACCACAACAATGCCGAACAAATATAAATACCTCCATATGCAGCATATATTCGACCTGATGCTGCTGGATGCAAAGTCAATAACCACACAAAAGCAGCGAGTGCGACAAAAGTGGGTAGCCACAACCAATGCGCACGCCCTTGATTTAGGATCAAATATGGAAAGTAACACCCTAATATTTCCATCAGTGCAGTCAGAAAAAATAAAGCTGTCGTAGATATTACTTTTGTAACTTGTATGTCCATACTTTCACCCAAAAATTAAAGCCCGTTTAAATAAACGGGCTTTAATACAATTAATAACACACTATGCTGGTTCAGCTGCAGAATCTTCAAATACTTCCAACTTTAATCCAACAGCTTTGCCATCTTCTTTTTTAACTGTTACTGCTACATTACCGCCGTTTTCAGCCAGCTCACCAAATAAAATCATTTCAGCAAGCGGCTTTTTCAAATGCTCTTGAATCAAACGCTGCATTGGACGAGCACCCATCAGACGATCATAACCATTTTCACTTAACCAATCTCGTGCAGACTGATCTACTTCTAAAACAACTTTTTTGTCATCAAGTTGAGCTTGAAGTTCTGTAAGGAATTTATCTACTACAGAATCGATTACTGTCGTAGGTAGAGCTTTAAATTGAATAACCCCATCTAAGCGGTTTCTAAACTCTGGTGTAAATGCCTTCTTCATTGCTTCCTGATTATCACGACTATTATCTTGCTCTGTAAAACCAATACTTGTACGGGAAATACTTTCAGCGCCAATATTCGTTGTTAACACTATAATGACATTTCTGAAGTCTGACTTACGACCATTATTATCAGTTAATGAACCATGATCCATGACTTGCAGCAATAAATTAAACACATCAGGATGTGCCTTTTCAATCTCATCCAATAACAATACACAATGTGGATTTTTATGTATTGCGTCAGTCAGTAAGCCACCTTGATCAAAACCAACATAACCTGGAGGTGCACCAATTAAACGTGAAACCGCATGGCGTTCCATATATTCAGACATATCAAATCTGACTAGTTCAACACCGAGTAGTTTTGCAAGTTGTTTTGTTACCTCAGTTTTACCTACACCAGTAGGTCCTGCAAATACAAAACTACCAACTGGCTTATCTGGTGCTTTAAGCCCAGCTCGTGACAATTTAATTGCAGAGGATAATGCGGTAATCGCCTCATCTTGACCAAATACAACTCGTTTAAGATCACGCTCTAAGTGCTCAAGTACAGATTTATCATCTTTAGACACAGTTTTAGGTGGAATTCGTGCAATTTTCGAAACAATATCTTCAATATTTTCAACTGTAATCAAAGTGTTATCTTGATCAGCTCTCAAACGTCGTTGTGCCCCTGCTTCATCTATTACGTCAATCGCTTTATCTGGGAGGAAGCGATCATTGATAAATTTAGCCGATAACTCAACTGCAGAAACAAGAGCTGCATCATCATATTGAACTTTATGAAATTCTTCAAATTTAGACTTGAGTCCACGAAGAATATCAATTGTTTCATTAATTGATGGCTCATTAACATCAATTTTTTGGAAACGGCGTGATAATGCATGATCTTTTTCAAAAACTTGACGATATTCTTGAAACGTTGTTGAGCCAATGCAACGTAAAGTACCATTTGCCAATGCAGGTTTGATTAAATTCGATGCATCCATAGTGCTACCCATACTTGAGCCTGCACCAATGATCATATGAATTTCATCAATAAATAAAATTGCTTCGGGCTTCTTCTTTAGGGCATTTAACAATTGCTTTAATCGTTTCTCAAAGTCACCACGGTATTTTGTACCTGCAACAAGTGCACCGATATCTAAACTATAGATTTCCGCATTCAGCAGTGGCTTTGGTGCTTTATTGTTAACAATCAGCCAAGCCAAACCTTCTGCTATGGATGTTTTACCCACACCTGGATCACCCACCAAAAGCGGATTGTTTTTACGACGTCGACATAGAATTTGAGCTGCACGCTCAATTTCTTTTTCACGACCAATCAAAGGATCGGTTTTACCCTTTAAAGCTTCTGCATTGAGATTTAGGGTATAAAGTTCTAATGGACCTGCATTTGCTGAGGCTGAGTTTTCACCATCTAAGTCATCCGTTTCTTCTTCAGCTGGAACATCTTCCTTACGCGCACCGTGTGAAAGATATTGAGTTAAAGTAAGACGATTGATTTGGTGGCGTTTTAGCAAATAAACCGCAAATGAATCTCTTTCTGAGTACATTGCAACCAGTACATCTGCACCTTCAACTGTCCGATCTCCACCACTAGACTGAACATGGAAAATTGCACGTTGCAATATACGATCAAAGCTTTCTGTAGGATGAGGCGCTTGCTCAGCATTATCGCCTAATTTAGGCGTATGTTGCTCTACATACTCTTCAAGTTCTTTACGCAAACTGACAATTTCTGCACCGCAGGCTTTTAGTGCATTCACTGCAGAATCATTATCTAAAAGTGCGAGTAACAAATGTTCAACTGTAAGAAACTCATGTCTCTTTTGACGAGCCATGCTAACAGCCAAACGCAGTGATACTTCTAATTGACGACTGAGCATGTGATCCCCTTATTCTTGTGGCTCGATCTGGCAAAGCAATGGATGACTTTGAGAGCGCGCATAATTGTTGACTTGATTCGCCTTGGTTTCAGCAATGTCTCTAGGATAGACACCTGCGATACCTTTCCCTTGATAATGTACTGTTAGCATTACTTCGGTAGCTTGGTCAAGATTCAATGCAAAGTATTGTTGTAAAATTTCAATTACAAAATCCATTGGCGTGTAATCATCATTCAACAATACCACATTGTATAAGGGAGGTCGCTTAAATTGCGGTGGTGCTGTTGCTACAGCTAAATCGCCATCGGCTTCATCATTTTGTGCATCACTCAATCGTGGATTGAAGTGCCAATCCACCAATCCAGATTGTTGAAATGATAATTTAATGTCATTGAGACATTTATGACGTTTATTACTTCGCATAGCACTCTATAATCTATTATTGAGAATTTGCCGCAGCTTGCGGTACTTCAGCTGCAAATGCAGCAGTTGATTCGATTGCTTCACCACGTTGCCAACTAAAGCGCTTGGTTTGAGCACTTGAGCCTTTTACACGGATTTCAATAAATTGGGGCGTAAAGCCTTTTGGCATCGTCCAACGACCAGTTAATCGCTGATAATGGTCGAAATTGAATGATTTTTCTGAAATTGGAACAACCAAGACTTCCGTACCTTGAATTAATCTGATTTCAATTTCACCAGATGCTTTACGTTTATTCGGACTGACTTGAACTAAATCAACCTGATATTCATATACATTTTCTGGAAGCGACTTAACAGCTAAATTTTGCACTGTTAAACTTAATCCACCACGTTGTCTCAGCACTTCTCGGAAAATCGCGCTCTGACCTTCAATTTGAAGTTTTTCAGCATTGGCTTGATTTAATGCAGCATACATATCATTTGAGTTAGTTACAGCAACATCACGTTCTTGAACTGAGGTATTTAATTTCTTATTCAGCTCAGATAATTCTTTTTTTTGTTTTTCGACAACTTCAACCAATTGTTCCGCGTCAGCATCATAACCAACTACAGTTAGACCTTGACGATGACCAACCGTATAGCCCAGAAGTAAACTGCCTGCACATAAGATGATTCCACCCGCCATAAGGGGTTTATTCGATTGAAAAAAACCGATATTTTTTTCATCTTTATGCTGTGACGTATTATTTGATTCTGAGTTTTGCATCGTCATCTCTAATTTATAAAATCAAAACACACATTTAACTGCAAAGTTAAATGTGTGTGAAGTCAAAAAAGGTTTTTTATGGTAATAAACCAATCACGTTAAGGCCTGCATTCTCCGCAAATCCAAACATTAAATTCATGTTTTGAACAGCTTGTCCTGCTGCACCTTTCACCAAGTTATCTTGGGCAACTAAAATGACTAACTTTGTTGGTTGTGGTTTATACAACGCAATACGTAAATCATTTGATCCACGAACAGAACGAGTTTCTGGTGAACTTCCTGCCGGCATAACATCAACAAACTGCTCGTTTTGGTAGAACTGTTCGTAAATTACTTGCAAATCGGCTTGCTGACCTGCTTCTGTTAAGTCGATATATATTGTAGATAACATGCCACGAATCATCGGCACCAAATGCGGAACAAAAAGGATATTGTCAAATACACCTTTCTGTCCCGATATATTTTCAAGCGCTTCAACAATTTCAGGATGATGGCGATGCCCTGCTACACCGTAGGCTTTGAAGTTATCAGCATTTTCAGTATAGATCATGCCTAAACTTGCTTTGCGTCCAGCTCCAGATACACCAGATTTTGCATCAATAATAATACTTTCAGGTTTTACCAATACTTCTGAAGATCTCAGTACAGGCGCCAAACCAATTTGAACTGTCGTTGGATAACAACCAGGATTACCAATCACTTGAGCTTGTTTAATTTTTTCACGATTGAGCTCAGAAAGCCCATACACTGAATTTTTAAGTAGATCTGGACAAGCATGCTCCATACCGTACCATTTTTCAAATTGCGCTAAATCCTGCAAACGAAAGTCAGCGGCTAAATCGATTACTTTTGTATTCGCTGCTACTAATTCTTCAGCGTGTTTCATCGCTACACCATGTGGTGTCGCAAAAAACACAACATCGCAAGACTTTAATAAATCTAAGCTTAAATCTGAAAACTCTAGATCGGTATGACCACGTAAACTTGGAAACATATCATCGACACGACGACCAGCCTCAGTACGAGAAGTCAGTGCTTTCACTTGAACATTTGGGTGTCGCAGCAAAAGACGCAAAAGTTCAACGCCTGTATATCCTGTACCACCAACAATACCAACTGAAATCACGATATCTACCTCTAAATGACTGTATTCGTTACAGGCAGTAGTATGACAGGAACTTGTGACTTTCTGAACCCTTTCATATGGGAATGCTGTTATTTTATAAGTTTAATAATTTAGATGGCTCTGTTAAGCATCTAATAAAGTCTATCATGTGACTTCATTGATTTACCTGCCAACTCAAATAGCATAAATACAGTGCAAATATAGACCCTGGGAGAGCAAGAAATACGATCGGATCCTGTTTCACAACAAAAGGAATTACTCCCCATACCGAACATAACCCTCCACTCACGGAAAGCAATTTAGAAATCTTTTTTTTGATTTATCTATAAAATTGCCATGATCAATAATATCAACCACGCTATAGCCCCGCCAAAAAGCGATAAATAGTTCGTCCAATGAAAGTGAATAGGATTACTCGGGTTCAGTAGAATATACATGAGGATGCTATAAAGCATTAAAGCAGGTACAGACAAAATTAGAATCAAAAAAACACACACCAATTCGTCTTATGAGCATATTAGAGACAAACTAACCAAACAGAGCAATCATGATAGCCAAAATTTAGAATACCAGTCGCCAGATCAGACTAATTGACTAGCGCTAAACAATTGATTTTTTAATATCGACAAAGCAATCCCAGCATAATAATTAATTATGCATCCACCAATATGGCAACGGTGTTATTTTTAATTTTTTTCGGTTAAGTTTAAAATCTGGATCATACTTCGCCACTTCCGCCCAAAACTGAGCACTATGATTAAAATGCTTTGTATGTGCTAATTCATGCACACAAACATAGCGTGTTATTTCCTGAGGAAAAAGCACCAAAGCACTATTCAACATAATGTCATGACGTGCTGTACAACTTCCCCACCGCGTTTTTGGCTGACAAATCTTACAGCCATGATAAGCTAAACCACACTGATCAGATACTTGAGCCAGATATACAGGCAGATGCTGTTTAGCATAATCAATAACAAAGGCTTTTAAATATTGTTGAGGCTGACGATCACTCACACTCAGCTCATTCATCACTGAATCAAACTTATAGTTTAATTTCTGCTGAATATATTGAATTTTAATAGAATTTTCTAAATTAAATAACTGTAAAGATAAAGGTAAAACGCGATCAATCTGTTGAATTTTACTTTGTTGTGCCTGCCAAGTTTGAACGATCCAAGCTTCTGAATCTTGAACAAACTGTTGTATTTGTTTATGGGTACAAAACCATGGCGCAGTCACACGAATTGACGTTCCATCTATACGTAGACGTAGTCTTTTCGATCGAATACTTTTGGTGATTTCAATATCAGGAAGGTCGGATAAAGTCATTGTTATTCTTTAATTATTAAATCCCCATCTCCCCCTTTAAGAAAGGGGGAAGAAAAGCCCCTCTATTTAAAAAGAGGGAGTTTAGGGAGACTAGCTCGTCAAGGAGTTAAAATTAAATCGCTGTACGCTCTTCAATACCGTTGTTGGTCGCAACAATCGCAATGTCTGCTTTATTCAAAGCAAAGATACCGTTGCATACCACACCAGGGATATCATTCAATGTTTTTTCAAGCTCAAGTGCATTTAAGATATTTAAGTTATGCACGTCTAAAATCACGTTACCATTGTCGGTCACTACACCTTCACGGTACGCTGGGTCGCCACCTAAAGAGACAATTTTACGAGCAACAGCAGAACGTGCCATTGGAATCACTTCAACAGGAAGTGGAAAATCACGCCCCAACTGATCTACCCATTTAGAATCATCTACGATACAGACGAATTTTTTTGCAATCGATGCCACGATTTTTTCACGTGTCAATGCCGCACCACCACCTTTGATCATGTGCATATGACGATCAATCTCATCTGCACCATCTACATATGCATCAAGACCACCCACTGAGTTCATATCTACCACTTCAATACCCAGCTTCTTCAAACGCTGCGCAGTCGCTTCCGAACTTGCAACTGCAGCTTCTAATTGAAGTTCAGGAAGTAAATCAATCAAAAAGTTAACAGTACTGCCTGTGCCTACGCCTAAAATGCCCCCTTTCGGTAAGTGTTTTAAAGCTGCTTGTGCTGCTGCTTGTTTTTTCTCATCTTGGGTTGCATATAGACTCATGACTTCACTCAACTAATTTGGACTTTTGCAGTTATTTTAAACCGCTAAGCCTTATGGTTTGTTACAATAAGCGCCTATTTTAAACTGTTAGATGGAAAATTAACATGCTGTCTCGTTTGGTTCGACAAATTTTACAAGCAACGGTATACGACGTTGCTATCGAAACCCCACTCGAAGCGGCACCACGAATTAGTGAACGTCTTAACAATAATATTCGTTTTAAACGTGAAGACCTACAACCCGTATTCTCCTTCAAACTCCGCGGTGCCTATAACAGAATCAGCCAACTTCCTAAAGCTCAACTAGAACGAGGTGTCATTACCGCTTCTGCTGGTAACCATGCTCAAGGTGTAGCACTCTCAGGAAAAAAATTAGGAATTCGCGCGATTATTGTGATGCCTAAGACAACACCAGACATTAAAGTCCAAGCTGTAAAGCGTTTGGGTGGTGAAGTCGTACTTCATGGTGATTCTTTTGACATCGCAAATAAATACGCAATTCAACGTGCGCAAGAAGAAGGAATGACTTTTATTCCGCCTTATGACGATGAACTCGTTATGGCTGGTCAAGGTACAATTGCCAATGAAATTTTACGTCAATGGCGAGATGTGGATTATGTATTTGTTGCCGTTGGTGGTGGAGGTTTGATTGCAGGTGTTGCTGCTTACCTTGGTGATGTAGCACCGCATGTCAAAGTTATTCCTGTGGAATATGACGAGTCAGCTTGTTTAAAAGCTGCTTTAGAAGCAAATGAACGTGTGATTCTTCCTTCAGTTGGTTTATTCGCCGATGGTACAGCCGTGGCGCAAATCGGTGAAAAACCTTTTGAAGTGATTCGTCTGCAAAAATCTGACAATTCAGGTCCAATCGTAGAACCAGAAGTTGTTCTTGTGAATACTGATGAAATATGCGCAGCAATTAAAGACACCTATGATGAATGCCGTAGTATTGTTGAGCCCTCAGGTGCGATGGCACTTGCTGGTATTAAAAAATATGTGGCTGAGCACGGCTTAGAAGGTAAAAACATCGTTTCAATTGTATGCGGTGCAAATATGAACTTTGACCGTTTACGTTATATTGCAGAACGAACTGAATTAGGTGAACGTAAAGAAGCTATTTTTGCCGTCACGATTCCTGAACAAAAAGGTGCATTCCTCAATTTCTGTCGTGCCCTTCAAGGTCGAAATATTACTGAATTCAACTACCGTGCAAGTAGTGCGACTGCAGCGCAGGTATTTGTTGGAATTAGTTTAAAAAGCGGCGAAAAAGAACGTCAAGAAATATTCGAGACATTAAAGTTTCAGTACGATGTGGATGACTTATCTGATGATGAAGTTGCCAAATTACATATTCGCTACCTGATCGGTGGTCATGCTGATATTGAAAATGAACGTTTATTCCGCGTTGAATTTCCTGAACGTCCAGGTGCATTATTAACATTCTTGGAACGTCTTGGTCCAATGCATAACATTACCCTGTTCCATTATCGTAATCATGGTGCGGCTGAAGGTCGTGTATTGGTTGGACTCGAAGCTGAAGATGCACAACAAAACCCTGATGGTTTAGTTGAAACATTAGAAAGTATCAATTATCCATACCAAGAAATTACCAATAATCTTGGTTATCAACGTTTCCTCAAATAAAATCAATACAGCCTGTCATTTTGACAGGCTTTTTTAATTCAATAATTGATATACAATTAAAATCGAAAGATAGAAAAAACGATCACTTTAAAATTTTAGATATTAAGATAAATCATGCAAATATGGTTCAGTTTTGTAGTAATTCCTTTTCTCATGTGGATCATCTTTTCCGCACTTCTGTTTATTTCGAAATATCTATATCCTGAAGTTACCACCTTAAGCAAATCCCTCGAAGTTTTTATTTTTTTAGGTTATGCAGCACTACCCTATATCATGTTGGGATTAGCACCTATTTATCGTTATCGTATGACGTTGATATATATGATGGCAATTGTGCTCATGACAAGTTTCGTTCATGCTAACTTTATGATCGATCATATTCATTTAACTTATATTTACTTAGCACTTTCATGGACATTGATTTCAATTACGATTTACTATTTTTATAGTGATCACAAATAATCCTCAATAAATGAATTGAATCAACTCAGATCAACAAGATAAACTCACTCAAAGCGAAATTAAAATCAAATCATTACTTTCTGATCTTTAAAATTTTAGGATATTCAATGGCGCTATTTGCAGTAATTGGCTTAGGCAGCTTTGGTGGTACAGTTGCATTAGAACTCACTCAATTAAAACATGATGTGATTGGAATCGATACTGAAAAAAAATACGTTGAAAATATCTCTGATAACATCAGTCATGCTGTCATCGCCGATGCCACAGATGAACATGTACTTCGAGAACTGAATGTACAGAATTGCGATGCCGTCGTTGTCGCAATTGGAGAAGATATTGAGGCCAGTATTCTATGTGTCCTCAACCTTAAAAATTTAGGCGTAGAAAAAATCCTAGTAAAAGCAAAATCGAAAGCCCATCATATGATTTTGACGCATCTCGGTATTGGTCAAATTATTCATCCAGAAGAAGACATGGGTATTCGCGTTGCACAATCATTAAGCTACCCAATGGTTAGACGCTATATGGCGTTGAATGATGACCGTTATATTGTCAAAGTGGAAGTGAGTGAAAAACTACAAGGTGTAGAATTTAAAGATATCATGGAGCACAGCGACGGCGTACAAACATTACTATTACAACGTGGCACACATGTAATTTATGACATCGCACCTGGTACATTGCTGCAAAAAAATGACATTTTAATTGTTGAAGGTCCTGTCAATCTTCTACGTAAACTCTCATCGAGATTTATTTCGAAATGATGAAATTTTATGATCAATTGATCAATAAAAAAACGCAAAGTATTAATTTGAGTCCACCAAGTTTGCTTGCTTTGGGCTTTCTCAGTTTTATTATCATTGGAACATTACTGCTAAAACTTCCCTTTGCACACGAAGGAAATGTCTCTTGGCTAGAAGCCTTATTTACCGCCACGTCTGCTGTGACAATTACGGGACTTTCTGTGGTCAATATTGGCGAGGCATATACGACTTTTGGTCAATTCATCATTATGCTACTCATCCAATGTGGTGGCTTAGGATTCATGACTTTCGCAATTTTGGCTGCTTTGAGCCTTTCCACTAAACTTGGTTTAAAGCAACAAGTGATGGCTCAAGAAACAATTGGTCAAACCAGTTTAGCAAGGGCCTCGTTCACTGTTAAAGCCGTCTTATTGTATTCTCTATTTTTCGAAGGGATTGGAACATTCATCCTGACATTTACGTGGCTTCAATACTACGATTTTAGTGATGCCCTGTTTTATGCAGCCTTTTACAGTATCTCAGCATTTAATAATGGTGGTTTCTCTCTTTTTCCAGACAGTTTAATGAGTTTTTCAGGCCAATATGCTGTAACTCTGACCATCAGCATGTTGTATATCATTGGTGGAATAGGTTTTGTGGTACTTATGGATATCAAACGCGCTCATAAGTGGAAAAAACTCTCAACCAACAGCAAACTGATTCTTTCTACTATCGCGGGACTCAATCTATTTGCCTTTATTATGATTTGGTGTTTAGAAGCAAATAATCCATTGACCCTCGCCCCAATGTCAATTGGAGACCAAGCATTAAATGCTTGGTTTCATGCCACAGTACCGCGATCCTCTGGATTTAATAGTATTGATATGGCCAGTATGAGTGATCCAGCAACCTTGGTGACTATGCTATTAATGTTTATTGGAGGCGGATCTTTAAGTACTGCTGGTGGTATTAAAGTAGGTACATTTATTATTGTAGTATTAAGTGTGATCACGTTTTTGAGACGAGCTGACGAAGTCACTGTTTTTAAACACTCGATTCCTGCAACTGTCACCTATAAAGCTCTTGCGGTCATTAGCATAACTGCTATGCTCATTTTCATTGGTTTCTTTACGCTGTTAATTTTAGAGCCTAATAAACGTTTTCTAGATTTACTATTTGAAGCTGTTTCCGCGGCTTGTACAGTCGGATTATCTAGAGGTATTACTTCAGAATTACAACCTGCAAGTTTATATATGCTCATGATACTGATGTTTGCAGGTCGTCTCGGTCCTTTGACATTGGCTTATTTAATTGCAACCCCTAAAAAAAGCAGGTTGAGTCATCCTAATGCTGAAATCCAAGTGGGTTAGATAGAATTCACTTGGATCTAAGGTGAAGTTGATCGATAAAACACGAACCAATCCAAAAATAGATCAGATGTTTATAGCCATAAGTGCGTTTTATGATAGCCATGATTTCTTTACTCAAAGCATTGAACTTATCATGAATTAACACAAACTTAGAACTTTGCAATCAATAACTCAATACAAAGAAATTAAAAGACTCAAGGTAACCCCAAGTCTTTTCACCATATGCGTGTGATTAAAAAAATTATGATTGGAAACCAATATAACGATTGAGGTTTTCGACACCCAATGCAACTTTATAAATTTTAAACTGAGCTAAATCAGAACGTGTAATCTCAGTAAACACATCCGAGTTTTCATCATCTGCATGAATTTCATCTACTGTGCGAGGCATAGTTGCTTCAAATTCATCTGAAATAAATTCAAATCCCAAGTCCATAGCAATAAACAATGTATGATCACAAGGTTGAATATATTGCTCTTCATTCCAGTCGATAACAGCGTGTTGACAATGCGGGCACTGTACATTTTCTTGAGGATCTTGAAGTTCAATTGTTGTATAAGCCATGTCAACCTTAAGTATTACGTGCTATAAAACATAAGTTTAACCATTGCTTTTAGATTTTTAAATAGCCCTCTTTATTCATTACTACATATAACAACCTTAGATTTTAGAGAAAACACAGCAACTCAATTGACTATTCAGAACAATAATGTATTTTTTAACAAAACGTCGCATATATGGAATGAATCCATGCTTTCAGATTTAGATGATTTTTATTGCTTTGCCCTTGTTGTCGAACATGGTGGTTTTAGCGCTGCCGAGCGAGCAACTGACATTCCCAAATCAAAATTGAGTCGACGTGTTTATAATTTAGAAGAAAATCTCGGTGTAAGGCTTATTCAACGTAGTTCACGTCATTTTGCTGTCACTGATATTGGGATGAACATTTATCGCCATGCGCAAGTAATGATGAATGCTGCCCAATCTGCTCATGATTTGGTAGATCATTTAAGTGAACAACCAAGAGGCTTAATTCGTGTCAGTTTACCCGTATCAATTGCCCAGCATGAAATGACCAAAATACTGCCAAATTTCCTTAAGCAGTATCCTGAAATCAAAGTTCAATTGATGGTTACTAATCGACGTGTCGATATCATCAATGAAGGAATTGATTTAGCGCTTCGTGTTCGCTCAAGTTTGGATGATGACCCAAGTTTGGTCATTCGAAAATTTGAAAATATTGAACAACATCTTTTCGCCAGCCAGGCTTATCTCAATGAATTTGGATCTATCAAAAAACCTGAAGAACTCTCAAATCATCGAATATTAAGTATGGTTGATGAACATACTGATCAACAACTCGTACTACATGATTCAAACAACAAATCGATTAAAGTCAAAGTGAGTCCAGTCGTGATGGGCTCTGACTTACTTATGCTTGCACAACTTGCAAGTGACAATTGTGGGGTAGCATTACTCCCAGACAGTATTGTTGAAGATTATATTAAAGATGGGCGTCTTGTTAAGGTTCTGCCTAACTGGAATGCACCACACGGTATTTTTCATGTGGTTTACCCTTCTCGCCGTGGTTTATTACCAGCTGTACGTGTGTTCATCGACTACTTAGTTGAGCACCTCACCAAAAGATAGTCACAACAGCACAAAGATTTAGAAGAATGTTGGCTTATTATTTGCTACCATTCACTCTGCTTTGTGCTAGTTTTTTTAGATTTTTATGACTTCTATTTATCAACAACAACTTGATGCAAAAATTGAACGTATCCGCAATCAATTTGCTGAATATCAACCACCTGAACTAGAAGTTTTTTCATCTCCTGAAAAACATTTCCGTATGCGAGCTGAGTTCCGTATTTGGCATACAGAAGATGATATGTTTTATGCCATGTTTGAACGCGCGGAAGATGGTATTCAAAAGAAAGTTGTACGTGTTGATGAGTTTCCAATTGCGGATAAATCTATTAATGATTTAATGCCAGTTCTCCTGTCTGAACTAAAATCAAATGCAGTGCTCTCTAAGCGTCTGTTTGAAGTACATTTTCTTTCTACGTTGAACGGTGAAATGCTGGTTTCATTGATTTATCGTTGTCCGCTTGATCAAGACTGGGAACAACTAGCAAAAAATTTATCTTCAAAACTCAATATTAAGATTATTGGTCGCAGCCGTGGTCAAAAAATTGTATTGACGGATGAATATGTAGTTGAAGAATTACAAGTATTTGACCGTAAATTCAAATATAAGCAAATTGAAAGTAGCTTCACACAACCAAATGCACAAGTTTGTCAAAAAATGCTGGAGTGGGCATGTAATGCAGCTCAAACCAGTGATAAAGATCTTTTAGAGCTTTATTGCGGTAATGGTAATTTTACCCTTCCATTATCGCTAAAGTTTAATCGCGTTCTAGCAACAGAACTGGCTAAATCATCAGTTTATGCAGCGCAATGGAATATTGAGCAAAATCAAATTAATAATATTCAAGTTGCTCGCCTTTCAGCTGAAGATTTTACCTTAGCATTCAATGCAGAACGTAAGTTTAGACGTTTACAAGAAGCCAATATTGATATTCAAAGTTATGACTTCGATACTGTATTTGTAGATCCACCTCGTGCAGGCATTGATGATGATACCTTGAAGCTACTTCAACACTTTAACCGTATTATTTATATTTCATGCAATCCAGATACTTTGCACGACAATTTAAAGATGTTATCGGGAACTCATAAAATCACTAAATTTGCGCTGTTCGATCAATTTCCTTATACCCACCATGTCGAGTCAGGCGTTCTTTTAGAGAAAATTTAAACAATTTATTTCTTACTAAATGGACAGTTCTTACACTGTCCATTTTTTATTCTTTTTGAATTTCACTTAGAAATCATATAAATAAAGAAATATTTAATTTTTCAATGTCATAATTTCGTTAAACTTTATGTTTATCATCGAAATATTTATTTTAAAATGTGCCTTAAATCACGGTTACAAACTTGCATTAAATTTTAAATCGACTATATTTCGACCTATCTTTGGTTGCAAATGAAGGCTCTATGAGTTTTTGGCAAAAGCTGTTTTCATCAGATTCGCAGCAGAACGAGCATAAAAATCAAATTGCTTGTGTTGAAAATGATTGTTCATGTAAGACTAACGATCAGTTGATCGAGGCTTTACAAAAGGCATCAGATGAAGATGTAATCCGCGGAATCAAAAAAGTTCTTATTTCGCGTGGCTATTCAAAAAAAGATCTTACTGATTTATTGAGTAACAAAATCACCCTTCAGTAAAGAAAAAAAGCACTGCATAGACAGTGCTTTTTTTATGATAAATTTTCTGTTCAATTTAAAAATGTTCAATTAAGATAAACTCATAGGATAATTAAAAATACATTTGGGGATTCAATGAAAAATATTCTATTCATTATTTTAGGGGCGACTTTCATATCGCTTAGTGGTTGTAATAAGCTACCTTCAGCATGTGAGGAAGTTTGGGGCAACATTGAAAAATTAGCGAAAGAGAGCGGTATTCCTCAAACTGCCATAGATCGTCAAAAAATCGAGTTTGAAGAGCAAATTAAACAGCTTCCTAAAGAAGATGCAATTAAAAATTGTGAAGCACAAAATGCTTTCTTCTCATAACTTCATTTGACTTGAATAAAAAATTTAGGCACCTTTTTTAGGGTGCTTATATTGTATTTATACCTCATTATTTATTTCCAATTCGGTTATACTGTGGACTCTCTTTCAATAAATGTACATCTGTAAAGTTATTGGAATATTTTATAAATGCGGCATAAACACGTCAAAACATTCCCTCTTGGTGCTCACTTAATTGTTAAGCATTTTGGTTATTCACATCATGGTATTTATGTGGGTAAGGGTCGTGTTATTCATTATTCAGGTTTTGCTCATCTCTTTAAAAAACATCCGATCGAAATTACATCTCTGCAAAAATTTGCACATGGCAAAAAAATTACGATTCGGCATTATAGCACCCCCAAATATTCAGGTCGTGCTGTCGTAAGACGAATGCGCTCTCGAATGCATGAAAATAACTATCATCTCATTATTAATAATTGTGAACACTTATGTTCTTGGGCGATCACGGGCATCGAAAGTAGTCCACAAGTCATCAAAATGATGAATAGACTCACCACTATTGGTTATATCAGCTCACTCATGAGCTACTTAAATAGTCTTCTTTTAACTTTAGCAACCACCTGTTTTGCTTTGGTATTTTATATTAAAAAAAAGTTAAATGATCAGCGCAAACTGAAAGGCCCTGTGTATATCGCTTTACAGCAACATCAGAAACTAAAGCAAAAAAAAGCCCCGCTTAAGCAGGGTTTCGAGGAAAACAAAGTTTCAAATTAACCTTTCGGTTGAATTAAATATGCGCTTGAAAATCCAAATAGTCAAATATATATTTGAAATATAATGTTATTTTAGTTTTTATTTATAAATTATTAAATTATTAAATTATTCTTAAATACTCACCTTTATCTAATCATGTGAATTTAATCACAAAAATTATTTATTAACCTAAATTTGAATAAAAAAAAGCCTGAATCAATCAGGCTTTTTTTGATATTACCAAACTTTATTTTGCAGGCTTAAAACTATCTTTTAAATCCAAAATACGGTTAAAGACAGGTTTTTCAACAGTATGATCAAATTGATCAGCGACAAAATAACCTTCACGTTCGAATTGGAATCGATCTTCAGGTTTCGCTTGAGCTAAAGCAGGCTCAATTACCGCTTGAACAATTTTTAGAGAATCTGGATTTAAATTCGCTAAGAAATCATCGTCCGCATCAGGTGCGGCTTCAGTAAATAGACGATCATAAATACGAACTTCAGCAGGAATCCCTTTATTTGCAGATACCCAATGAATAACACCTTTGACTTTACGACCTTCTGGATTCTTACCTAAAGTATGCGGATCGATAGAGCATTTAAGTTCAACAACTTCGCCATTTTCATCCTTAATCACTTCATCACATTTAATCACATAAGCATGACGTAAACGGACTTCACCACCAGGAATTAAGCGTTTAAAACCTTTAGGCGGCTCTTCCTCAAAATCTTTACGATCAATATACAATTCAGAAGTCAGTGGAATTACACGATCACCCATATCAACATTTGGATGGCGTGCATGGGTTAAATCCATATCCTCTGGAAGGTTGGTCAATGTCACTTTAAGAGGATTCAATACCGCCATACCACGTGCAGCAGTATTTTCTAATGATTGACGAATGCAGAATTCAAGCATTGCAACATCGACAATACCATCAGTTTTAGATACGCCCACACGCTTGCAGAAATCACGTAAGCCTTCTGGAGTAAAGCCACGACGACGCATTCCCACGACTGTAGGCATACGTGGATCATTCCAACCATTAACGTAACCACCTTCGACCAGCTTACGTAATTTACGTTTTGAGGTGATGGTGTAATCAATATTCAAACGGCTTGATTCGTACTGGCGTGGAACTGCTGGAGAATTTACCTTAGCGACAACCCAATCATAGAACGGGCGATGGTCTTGGAATTCAAGCGTACATAACGAGTGCGTAATGCCTTCAATCGCATCAGACAAAGGATGAGCATAGTCATACATTGGATAGATTTTCCACGTATCGCCTGTTTGATGATGCTCAGAATGTAAAACACGGTAAAGAATTGGATCACGCATATGTACGTTCGGTGATGCCATATCAATCTTGGCACGAAGTACTGCTTGGCCTTCTCCAAGCTCACCATTACGCATTTGTTCAAAACGTGCTAAGTTTTCTTCAACCGTTGCATCACGTTGCGGAGAATTTTTACCTGGTTCTACAAAATTTCCACGATTAAGCTTAATTTCTTCAGGAGATTGCAAATCGACATATGCATCACCTTGTTTAATTAATTGAATCGCCCATTGATACAATTGATCAAAGTAACTTGATGCGTAGCGTGGTTCACCATTCCAGTCGAAACCGAGCCATTTAACATCGTTCGCAATACCATCTACATATTCTTGTTCTTCTGCATCTGGATTTGTATCGTCAAAACGAAGATTACATAAACCAGAAAATTCTTCTGCAATACCAAAATTCAGGCAAATCGCTTTAACATGTCCAATGTGTAAATAACCATTAGGCTCTGGTGGAAAGCGCGTCACGACTTTATCTGTACGCCCTGCTGCAAGATCTTCTGTAATTACTTGACGTACAAAGTCTAAGCCCGGTTGTTGTTCTTGCTGCGCAGCATCGACTGATGGATTGTTAGTCGTCGGGGTATTTGGCAGGGATGAAACAACATCATTCGGCTTCATAGTTGATAAATCACTTCTATAAGATAAAATAGGATAATTAAAACGCTATCTTCATATTATTAACAAAGAAAATAACGTTTTTGCTTGCCTTGTAGTTTACAGTTTGCTTATGCTTCTCTCAACCACAAACCCATGGCTTTTTGTCCATGATCAGGAGATTATAGAATGAGTTTTCCTCAAGTCGAATTAAACACCAATAAAGGACGTATTGTTCTAGAGCTTAACTCTGAAAAAGCACCTAAAACTGTTGCTAACTTTTTAGAGTACGTTCGTGATGGTTTTTATGATGGCGTAATTTTCCACCGTGTAATTGACGGTTTCATGATCCAAGGCGGTGGCATGGATGAAAACTTCAAAGAAAAAGCAACTCGCGATTCTATTGAAAATGAAGCTGACAACGGTTTAAGCAATGACGAAGGTACGATTGCCATGGCACGTACTCAAGCTCCTCACTCAGCATCTGCACAATTCTTCATTAACGTGAAAAACAATGCTTTCCTTAACCATACGGGTAAAACAGCTCAAGGCTGGGGTTATGCAGTATTTGGTAAAGTTGTAGAAGGTATGGACGTTGTTAATGAAATCAAAGGCGTTCGCACTGGTAACCGTGGCTACCACGCTGACGTTCCACTAGAAAACGTTGTGATCGAATCTGCTAAAATTATCTCTGAATAAAAAACCTACCCCTTAACTTATTAAGTTTTCAAGCACTGCTTTAAAACGAATATCATGTTCAAGGGATTTTTCCCCATCTAAAGTTGATGGGGATGTAGGCAAATAAGGAATATTAAGTGACCTATCTGTTTATTTCAGATTTACACCTGTCACCTGAACACCCTCGACTCGTTCGAGGGTTTTTAGATTTATTAGATCATTATCAAGACCAGCAAACCCAACTCTATATTTTAGGTGATTGGTTTAATGCATGGATTGGTGATGACTATACAGCTCCTTGGCTCGATGAAATCGTTGAACGCTTAAAAAGATTTACTGCTCAGGGAAATCAAGTTTTATTTTCTGTCGGCAATCGTGATTTTGCGCTGAATCAAATTTTTTTAAATAAATTTGGTGGCATCTTATTGTCCGAAGTCTCTAACTTAAAAATAAATGACGTCCAAATTCGTATAGAACATGGTGATTCACTGTGTACAGACGATGTCGCCTATCAACGTTTTAAAAAAATAATCAGAAATCCACTCATCATTTGGATACTGCGGAATACCCCACTTTCTTTTCGTACTCAACTTGCAAATGGATTTAGAAAAAAAAGCCACGAATCAAAAGAATTTAAATCTTATGATGTCATGGATGTAAATCAAGATGCTGTCCACGATGCATTGAAAGAAGTTGATTTACTAATTCATGGTCATACGCATCGCCCTCAAATCCATATCTCTCAAGATAAAAGAAGAATTGTTTTAGGCGACTGGCGTTTGGATCAAGCTCAAATTTTGGAAATTAATCAATCGAAATTCTCTAAGCAGTCAATCAATGATCTGACACTGAAAACATGGTCTTATTAGTTCCTCTATTTTTATAATGATCTCATCAACCTTTAAATTGAAATTTCACTCAATGTTTGAATATTAATCAGTATGTTTTGCTTTAAGTTTTTTTGCATATGATAATAACGACTCAATTCAATTCGTGAGTTTGTCATGTCTAATTTCAGCAATATTACTGTTCAACACCATGAAGATGATAAAGTGTCATTATTAATCGATGGTAAAGCAATCTCTGAACGTTATGATGTACGGCTAGATGCCACAATTATTGATGAACTCAAAAATCTTGCTGATGGCGCCGCATTGACAATCTTTGAACAATTTATATTTTCCCATCAAGATCTCAACTTTGAGCATTCATATCAATATGTGACTAACATCGTAAACCATAATAACGATTACGAATTGATCACCCACCTTGTCTACAAAATTAAGGCCGCAGACCAAGCACCGATCGAACATAATATCAGCAAGAATGGTCAACCTATGACTGAAGAAGATGTGCGCGCATTTATCAACCAACAAATTGCAATGTCATTAGAAAAATATACTGATTTAAAATATGCCTATTGATTTAAAGACAAGTCAGATTTTTCATATCATTTAGCATCAACTATAGAAAATATTTAAGTTCAGAGTCATTTAAAATTATTAGATGAATATATTGTGAATAATCGGAGGATAATATGGATTTGTTAAACATCTCCCAATCTCGCTACACCACCAAAGCATACGATTCTTCAAAAAAGATCCCTCAAGAAAAGTTTGAAAAATTATTGGAATCTTTAAGGCTCGCACCTTCATCTATCAATATTCAACCGTGGCATTTCTTTGTCATCGAAACTGATGAAGCCAAACAGCGCATTGCTAAAGCACTGGTTGGTAAGTATGTTTATAATGCACCCAAAGTCCTTGAATCTTCACACACAATTCTGTTTTGTACGCATAAAGACATTACAGACTCTCATCTAGATCGATTATTAAATCAAGATGAAATCAGTGGTCGTTTTAAAGATGACCAAGCAAAACAAGCTCAAAAAGATACGCGCTTAGGCTATGTTGATTATTATCGCAACGAAAAAGGCGATATCCAGCGCTGGTCTGAAAATCAAACTTTTATTGCACTTGGGCAAACCTTATTTGCTGCAGGTTTAGAAGGTATCGATGCCACTCCAATTGGAGGATTCGATGAAAAAATTATCGCTGAAGAGTTAAATCTTGACGCAAAAGGCCTGATTCCATCAGTGCTATTGGCACTTGGTTATCGAAGTGAAAAAGATTTTAATGCCAAATTACCTAAATCTCGTTTGAATGCAGATCAAGTTTTCACTCGACTATAAATGTATTTGCCACAATAGTTTTCACGCTATTGTGGCTTTTCATTAAGCCGCTATTTTCTGTGAAATTTCTAAACTGATCATTGCAGCAGTTGCAGCTGACAGCGTCCAACCCAGATGCCCATGACCGGTATTATAAAAGACTCTCGGATGCTTCCCTTGTCTTACCACTGGCATCATATTCGGCATCATCGGTCTTAATCCAGCCCAAGGGACACAATGCTCAGTTGAAATATCAAAATTACGATTCACCCAATGAACCAAAGGTTGTATGCGATCCATACGGATGTCTCGGTTATAGCCATTAAATTCTGCAGTACCAGCAATTCTTAAACGATCTCGACCTAATCTCGACGTCACAATTTTTGCACTTTCATCCAATAAACTTACCCATGGTGCATGTTGTTGGCTATGTTCATCATTCAACTGAACTGTAATCGAGTACCCTTTCACTGGATAAACATTGACACGATCTCCAGCCTGTTGTGCTAAATGATAGCTTCCAACCCCACCACAAATGACCATTGCATCAGCTTGAATAAATCCATCGGGTATATCTCTACTTTTAGGATCACAAGCGCGATATTTAGCTGAAACTTGTTCTGTTGAATGATCCAGATTTAAATCTTCAACTTCTACACCGTATAAAAATTTCCCACCTTTATTCGCCACCACTTGGGCTAAATGCGTGGTGTATTTGTGTATATCTCCTGTGGCATCGTCAGGACAATAAAAACCACCGTAATATTCTCCCTTCAAACTTGGTTCAATACTGTGAATTTCTCCATTTGTAACAGCGTGACGCTCTAATCCACCTTTGCATAACAAATCATTCACTCTTATTGCGACATCATAATCCTGCTGATTATGATAAAAGTGCAAAATTCCACGCTTTTCCAAATCGAATTGAATATTTTCTTTCTGTGCAATTTCGAATAGCCGTTTTCTTGCCAATAATGCCAGCCTTACCGTTTCTTGTGTGTTGGCTTCGTAATGCTTGATATTACCCATAAATTCAATCAGCCAAGCGTATTTATGCAAATCAAAAGATGGGTTGAGTAATAATGGTGCATCTTTTTGGGTCATCCACTTGATACCCTTCAGTACCGTTGCTTTCTGATTCCACACCTCTGCATTACATGCAGAGAGTTGACCTCCATTCGCAAATGAAGTCTCCATTGCTGGGTATAAGTTTTTATCCAAAATCGTGACTTGATAACCAAGTTCTAACAATTCGTAGGCAGTGGTTATTCCTGTAATGCCAGCACCAATCACCATAATATGTGACATAAAAGCTCCTTGAAAATTTTATATTTTCAATGCCCCATCTGTCACGGTACCTGAGAGCTTCGGAAATCTTCATAACATATGATTATTTCCATCCCCTTCGGTGAGTCTAAACATCATTAGACTTCTCTCCAGATGATTGAGAATAATTACAGTCCTTTTGCCTGAGAGATTCCGGGGTCGTTGCTCCTTCGGCGGATCTACAGAAGACCTCTCTCCTGCAATATTCGTTTAATTCTTATTCAGCAATTAATATGCCATAGTTAATTTTTTTATACATCTACGAAAATCAATTTTAAAAAATATTTTTATACAAATGGATCACCAAGTTTAAGACAACAGCTAAGACAGGAATTTTTAGCTTGGGAAACGTTACAAAGATCATTGTTTAGCTCAAATTTTCTCTACCATCGATAAAAATTTAGTTATTACAAAAAAATGAGGAAATAAGTTAATTATTTTAGAGTTACTCTCTCAAATAGCATAGATCAACTTCCATCTACACTTTCATCTTCTTCAGCATAAAAGTGTAATGACTGATTAGAGCAATCATTGAAGCTCAAAGTTTCAATAGATGTGAGAGTAAGCAGAATGTGAGTTGAAAATTTGCTGTCAACCCTAGATGTTTTAGCGATGAGTATGTATAGACATTACAATGCCCATACCTGCAAGCGTTGCAATGACTGCCGTACCACCATAACTCATGAGTGGCAATGGATCACCCGTTACTGGAAGTATTCCACTCACCATTCCACTGTTCAAAAACACAAAGAAAAAGAAAGTTAAACCTGCCGCACCGGCATAAAGACGTCCAAAATTATGGAAGCTGTTCATGGAAATAATCAAACAACGAATAATGATCGCAGCAAAAATAACAAATAATACGAACACACCAAAAAAGCCAAATTCCTCTGCATAAGCAGACATAATAAAGTCTGTATGATGTTCGGGGAGATAACCTAAATGAGACTGTGTTCCTTCATTAAAACCTTTACCAAATAGTCCACCAGAACCAATCGCAATTTTAGACTGAATGATATTCCACCCTGCACCTAGCGGATCTGATTCAGGATCAAATAAAGTTAAAATTCGCTTTTTTTGGTATTCCTGTAGAAAGAAATTCCATAATAATGGTGCAACCACTGCAAACCCAGCGACCACAGCCCCAATCAAACGCCAAGAAATACCACTTAAAAAAATGACAAAAATTCCGGGAATAATTAATCCAATGTTTAAGTCAGGCTGTAATGCGACTAAAACAAAAGGAATCATCATCAGAAATAATGCAAAGAGAATATGCATAAATTTGGGTGGTAAAGTCCGCAGACTGAAAAACCAAGCCATCATGAGTGGCATCGTAAATTTCATAAATTCACTGGGCTGCACACTCCCTAATCCAGGAATAGAAATCCAGCGTTTTGCGCCTAAGCGGACATCACCAATTAGCAATACCAAAAGCAGAAGCACAATCGAAAATGCATACAGATAAGGACTGACAATTTGATAAACTTTTGGAGGAATTTGTGCACAAATAAACAGCAAAATAAAACCGATACCAAAACTGGTCGCCTGACGAATCACCATGCTTGAATCATGATTGGTTGCACTATAAACAACCATGAGTCCAAAAGCTGCGTTTAATATCAAAAAACCAAGTAACCATGGATCTAAATGTAATTTAGTCCAACGTGACGAATCATGTTTGATTGTTCGTCCATCTCTCAAGGCATGACGCAAAAAACGGTACTGTTGTGAAGGTATCATTGGCTGAATTGCATATTCTAAGTGGCGTTATTATAAGACAATGTTTTGGCTATTTAAGCAAAGTCCCAAACATAAAACTAAATTATTTCGAGTCAGACTGTGACTGAAGAATCAGACGAGCAAGTTCTAAATCTTCAGGATAAGTAATTTTAATATTATCAGATCGTCCAATCACCACATCTACTGGATGATGAGCATATTCAAGCGCACTCGCTTCATCCGTGATTGTGATCTTGTAAGTTAATGCATGTTCAATCGAGGTTTTTAGCAATTTAATGGTCGACAATTGTGGAGTTTGTGCTTGCCACAATGCACTTCGATCAACAGTTTTTTCAATGGCACTCGACTGATCTACTCTTTTTAAAGTATCACGTACAGGCGTTGCTAAAATTGCGCTATGCTTAGATTCGATAACATGGCGAATCAAAGATTCTAAATTACTCAAGCTCACACAAGGTCGAGCAGCATCATGCACAAACACCAGATCATTTTCATCTGCAATATTGGTTAAATAATTTAAACCATTAAGTACAGAATCAACCCTCTCCTGACCACCTAAGCAGAAATGAAGGATTTCTGATTTAGCAAATTGAAGTGTCTGAGCAAATTGGTCATGCTCTGAGATTGCCAACACATAGCCAGCAATAGGCAATTGAGCAATACGTTCTACAGTATGCTCAAGTACAGTTTTATTCTGGATAATTTGATATTGCTTTAACGCTGATTTGGAAAATCGACTACCAGAACCTGCTGCCGGAATAATAGCCCATAATTTACGGTTGTTCAGATTCAGGTTGTCTAGACTCATTGGTTCTTAAATCTACGTTAGCATTTGGGTCGATGTAAATCGGCTTGTAATTCGTACTGATTGTACTCATTTGAATAAACGTTTCATGAGGCTTAATTAAGCCAAGATCTAAACGTGCATGTTCTTCAATCGCCTCTACACCATTTTTTAGATCATATACTTCAGCAGCCAGAATACGATTACGCTCTTTTAACTCTTCATTTGTTTCAGCTTGTTGATTCATTTGCTGAAGTAGCGCCTGATGAGGGAAATATCCTCCTTCACCGAGCCAAAAGCGATATTGAAAGATGGCAATTAAAATTATTGCCACCAGCAAAATCACTTTACTTGAAGTAGTTTTAAAGACGTCTAACATTATATTTGAGGCTTAGTTAACATCATGAAATTAGAGCACTAATATACCCTAAAACAAAGAAAGGTAGTATGTGTAACTGTGTTAAATATGCAAATGTTAAACAAATTCACATTGATTGATTTCTTTTAAAAATATGTACTGTTAAATATCAAAAGTTATTGAATATTCTAGAGTCATTATATTTACACTTTTTATTTCATAGCTTAATAACAAAAAAAACCACTCTTTACAGAGTGGTTTTTTGAAATTCAAAATAATCTAAACGATTAATTTAAACCTTTAAACTCAGCTTTACCGCGGTAAATAGCATTCGTTAATTCTTCAATACGAAGTAATTGGTTGTATTTCGCTACACGGTCAGAACGGCAAAGTGAACCAGTTTTGATTTGACCAGCACCAGTACCTACTGCAAGATCCGCAATTGTAGAATCTTCAGTTTCGCCAGAACGGTGAGAAATCACTGTAGAGTAACCATTTGCTTTAGCAAGATAGATCGCATCTAAAGTTTCAGTCAACGTACCGATTTGGTTATACTTAATCAGGATAGAGTTACCAACTTTTTCGTTGATACCACGTTGAAGGATTTTAGGATTTGTAACAAACAAATCATCACCAACCAATTGAATCTTGTCACCAAGAATCGAAGTTAGGTAAGACCAACCTTCCCAATCAGATTCATCTAAACCATCTTCAATAGAGATAATTGGATATTGGTTTACAAGACCAGCAAGGTAGTCAGAGAATTGGTTGTTTGTGAATGCTTTATTGCCTTCACCAGCAAGGATGTACTGACCATCTTTGTAGAATTCTGAAGATGCACAGTCAAGCGCAAGCATAATGTCAGAACCCGCTTTGTAGCCAGTTTTTTCAATCGCTTCAAGGATAACTGTGATTGCTTCTTCGTTTGAACGTAAGTTCGGCGCGAAACCACCTTCATCTCCAACAGCAGTATTTAAACCTTGTTTCTTTAAAACTGATTTTAAAGAATGGAAAATTTCTGCGCCTGCGCGAAGTGCTTCAGAGAATGAAGTGAAGCCAACTGGTTCAATCATGAACTCTTGGATATCAACGTTGTTGTCCGCATGTGAACCACCGTTTAAGATGTTCATCATTGGAACAGGCATTGTTAAAATGCTGTTGTTACGAAGGTCTGCGATGTATTGGAAAAGAGGAATTTTCTTTTCGTCAGCAGCAGCACGCGCAGCAGCCAAAGACACTGCCAAAGTTGCGTTCGCACCTAATTTTTCTTTGTTTTCAGTTCCGTCTAAAGCGATCATCGTATTATCGATGTCTTTTTGTTCGAATACTGATTTACCCACTAACGCGTCACGGATTAACGTGTTTACGTTGTTCACAGCAGTTTTAACACCTTTACCTAAGTAACGTGCTTTATCGCCATCACGAAGTTCTAAAGCTTCACGAGAACCAGTTGAAGCACCAGATGGTGCACATGCACGGCCAACTACGCCAGATGCTAAGATAACGTCTGCTTCGATGGTTGGGTTACCACGAGAGTCCAAAATTTCACGTGCACGAATGTCAACGATTTGGCTCATGAACAATTCCTCAGTTGATTAATAAAACGATGCGTCTAACGCTGCATCAGTGTGTATCTAATTTTTTGAAACCTTTAACCAAGGTATCCAATTCTTTAAGCTGAGCTAAGAATGGCTCAAGTTGAGACATTCGAAGAGCGCAAGGTCCATCACATTTTGCTTTTTCTGGATCAGGATGTCCTTCCAGAAAAAGACCTGCTAGACCTGTAGCCATACCCGCACGCGCTAATGTCGTAATTTGTGCGCGACGACCACCTGCTGAATCTGCACGACCACCTGGGGTTTGAAGTGCATGTGTCACATCAAAGAAGACTGGCACATTCATTTCTTTCATGATGTCGAAACCAAGCATATCGACAACTAAGTTGTTGTAACCAAATGCTGAGCCACGCTCACATAAAATCAGCTTGTCATTCCCGGCTTCCAAACATTTATGCAGGATATGACGCATTTCATGCGGTGCTAAGAATTGCGCTTTTTTGATATTGATAATGGCTTGAGTTTTTGCCATTGCCTCAACAAGATCTGTTTGACGGCTGAGGAAAGCAGGTAATTGAATGATGTCAGCCACTTCAGCCACAGGTGCTGCTTGATATGGTTCATGAACATCTGTAATGATGGGTACATTAAAATGTTTTTTAATGTCAGCTAACCACTCAATTCCTTTTTCAAGACCAGGTCCGCGGAAAGAATTTAAGCTCGAACGATTTGCTTTATCAAAGCTTGCTTTGAAAACATATGGAATATCCAAACGTTTGCAAATATCAACATAAGTTTCTGCAATTTCAAAAGCTAAATCTTTTGATTCAAGTACATTCATTCCGCCGAATAATACAAATGGCAAATGATTTGCCATTTGTATATCGCCTAAACGTACAATTTCTTGTGCTTTTAATTGTGACATTTAAACTTCCTAGTTATGTCCTAAGACATTCATTATTTCGATTTTTGATACTGTTTTTTAGCAGCATCAATAAAACCAGCAAATAATGGATGACCATCACGTGGAGAACTTGTAAATTCCGGGTGGAATTGTACAGCAATAAACCAAGGATGTTGAGGAATTTCAACAGTTTCAACTAAACGTTGGATTGGTGAATAACCAGAAATTTTCATACCTTTTTCTTCTAAAGTAGGAATATAACGATTATTCATTTCGTAACGATGGCGATGACGTTCAATAATTTCTACTGAACCATACACTTCTGCAGTTTTAGTGCCTTCAACCAATTCTGATTTTTGAGCGCCAAGACGCATTGTTCCACCAAGATCAGAATCTACAGAACGTTGTTGTACTTCACCACGTTCGTCTAACCATTCCGTAATCAAACCAATTAAAGGCGATTTAGTTGAACGGTTAAATTCAGTTGAAGTTGCATCTACAATACCAGCAACATTACGTGCGTATTCAATGACCGCAAGTTGCATACCCAAGCAAATACCAAGGAATGGAATTCCATTCTCACGTGCGAATTTAATCGCTTGCATCTTACCTTCAGTACCGCGCTCGCCAAAACCACCAGGAACTAAGATTGCGTCAGCATCTTTCAACACTTCTGCTACATCTTGGCTTTCAAGTTCTTCGGCATTGACATAATCAATTTGAACTTTAACGCGGTTTTGGATACCCGCATGTAAAAGTGCTTCGTTCACAGATTTATAAGCATCTGGAAGTTCAACATATTTACCCACCATCGCAACACGAACAGTGTACTCAGGGTTTAATAATGCTTCTACGACATTATCCCAATCTGAAAGATCGGCTTCTGGTAAATCGTTATAACCAAAACGCTCGCAAATTAAATCATCAACGTCTTGTTCATAGAACGTACGTGGAATTTCGTAAATTGTGCGTGCATCTTTACACACCACAACTGCACGAGCTTCTACGTTCGTGAACAACGCAATTTTACGCTTTGTATCAGCATCAACATCGTGTTCAGTACGACAGATCAAAATATCTGGTTGAATACCGATTGAGAGTAATTCTTTCACCGAGTGCTGAGTTGGTTTTGTTTTCAACTCTGCAGCTGACTTGATATATGGCAACAACGTTAAATGCATCAGCATTGTGCGTTTGTGACCAAGTTCAACCATTAACTGACGAACAGATTCCATGAATGGGAGAGATTCAATGTCACCTACTGTACCGCCAATCTCAACAATAGCAACGTCATAGCCTTCGCCAGCGCGAAGAACACGTTCTTTAATATTGTCTGTAATGTGTGGAATAACTTGAACTGTTCCACCAAGGTAATCACCGCGACGCTCTTTATTTAAAACGTCTTGGTACACGCGACCAGATGTAAAGTTATTAAGCTTGGTCATTTTCGCACGACGCAAGAAACGTTCGTAATAACCCAAGTCTAAGTCAGTTTCCGCACCATCCTCTGTGACAAAAACTTCACCATGTTGGAACGGGCTCATCGTCCCTGGATCGACATTAATGTATGGATCCATTTTCACCATGGTTACTTTTAATCCACGGGCTTCTAAAAGTGCAGCAACTGAAGCAGCTGAAATACCTTTACCTAGTGATGAAACAACACCACCAGTAACGAAAATAAAATGGGTCATTGGGTTTCTCGTACAATCGAGCCTAAATCGGCCTGCAATGTTGCGCAATTTTACTTTACTCTGTACCTATAAAGCAAAGTCAATCCGCATCAATTCAAAGAACAATAAACAATTGGTTATTCTATCATCATTTCCAATAAAGATTCACGCACACTTTCAGTGATTTTCATCTGTTAATTTGCTGTTATACTACGTTAGTCGATCTAGCTAGTTTGTTTTGAGCAACTATGAATAAAAAACTTTTAATCGCTGGTGCAATCTTATCTGCACTCCTCGTTACTGCATGTGTAAAAAAAGAAGCGCCTAAGGAAGAAGAACAGGAACAAACTGTTGAAACAACTGAACAGGCAGAACAAATTGAGAACATTGAGATTTCTGAACCAGAAATCGAACCTGAGCCACCAACTCAAGTTGAAATTGAGCATCAGGAAACAAACAATACGTCAGCGACTATTCGTCGTGAATACCGCGATGCTCCTGCACAAACGAATCCTGCCCCAGCACCAGCTGTTGAAAATGTAGAACGCCCTACACCTTCTCCAAGTGCATCAACAGGTGGTTCTCAATCTGAAGATGATGCTGTTGCCGCTGCTATTGCTGCTGCTACCCCTGCTTTAGAAAACTAATTTTCGAATTTAAAAAAACCGAGTGACAAGACTCGGTTTTTTTATGTCAACATGAATGAAAGTCAAATTGTTATTCATTTATAAAAAACAAAAATTGTCAGGCTTTCTCTAATTCTAAAAAAAATTCTGCAATTAATTTGTGTGCCCAAGATTCTGGATTTTTATTACCTTCATAGAAACAGCAATGGCTTCCTTTTTTTGTGGTCACTACTGCCATGTTCGGCATATGTTGAATCACTTCTTTATAAGGCTCTAAATTGCGGATATGGCATACTGGATCGTCTTCCGAATTTAAAATCATCAACGGCACTCTAATCTTCTCAAAGACATAGATGGGATTTGTCGCTTTACAATATGCGTCATAATTTTCAAATCCAGCGAACTGATAATATTTTTTTTCAAAATCAAATAAATCTTTAGCAACACTCAGTTGCTTAAAACTTTCTAAATTTCGCCAATGTTGCTCATATGGTTTTAAAAAATGTGCATTTAACTTTTTTGCCATCAAACGGCTATAAAAAGGATGAACATTTGAAAAACCAGTTTCCGTATTGTATCCAGGACAAAGTGCGAAAGCCGCTTGAATCGGTGTGGAACTTTCTTCCTCCCCTAAATATCTGACCAATAATCCAGTTCCTGCTGAAGACCCAACTGCATACAATTTAGAATATGGCAAGCGCTGTTGAATATGTTCAATCTGCTCTCTTAGATCTTGCGTGTTTCCAAAAAGATTAATTTTAGGAACTGAAAGTGGTAGACCTGCATGCCCTCGTCTTAAACACAATGCGATACGCCAACCAGTTACTTGATGTAAGTCTCTGACCAATTCTCTCATACTGGCTGGACTTCCAGTAATGGTATGTAGCACTAAAATAGTAGGTGTTTCCGCAGGCAGATGCATACCATACCAAGCAATACCCGTCGTTCCCCCAGCAGACATTGTTAACTGTTCAATGAAGTCATATTCTAATTTTACGGTTTTCTTTCGAATTTTATCAAAATATACCAAGTGAGCATGCGTATTCGAGAGCCACGGCGTTGGTCTATATTTATAATGCAGACGTTTCAAGTTTGAAATCACATGCGCTAACTCACCTTGCGGATTAAAATAGATTGAAGGTATAGCTGCACCAGTAAAATGATCAAGTTGGGTTTGAGTGAATTCCTGCACCCACTTGAAACGCTGATTAAGATTCATACAGACTCCGAATTTACTTACTCCAACTCATAAGCCAAAAACATGCCTAATTTATTTTGGTAGAAATTGAGCCATACGTTGGCCCATTTGCAACGCCAAAGCTTCTAAACCACTTTTAGGCCGAATCATCACCTCAAAGTCAATAATTTGACCTTGCTCATTAAACTGGATCATATCAATCCCTTTTAATGTTTTTTCACCCACATTTGCGGAAAATTCAAGCACAACACTGAGCCCATCTGCTGTGTAGAACTCACGGTGATAACGAAAATTTTCAAAGATCTCAATCACATTGGTCAAAATAAAAGTAACAACTTGTTTGCCTGGATAAGGCTTAAATGCGACGGGTGATTTAAATACGACTTCTTCAGACAAAAGCTCTTTCAATAGACTTAAATCATGCGTTTCAAGCATGTGGTGCCAACGTTGAATAGATTTTTGTGTGGTTTCGAGTGTCATTTTTATGTCCTTTTTGTTGTATCAGTTCAACCTTTTAGAAGAAAAGGGAGAATACTACGTCAAGGAGAGGTCTCATTTAATTAAGTACCCTCTCCAAATCCTCTTCTTGCACTTTCATCTAGAATACAAGAGAGAAATTTTATGGCTTAAATTTTGGCAGCCAATTCAGCGCCTTGACGAATCGCACGTTTTGCATCCAGCTCACCCGCTTCTTTCGCCCCACCAATTAAATGAACTTTTTTACCTGCCTGCTCAAGTTGATCAAACATAGCCGTATATGATTCTTGACCTGCACAAATCACCACATGATCCACGTCTAAGACGGTTGTTTGTTCGTTGATTGTGATATGTAAACCTTGGTCATCAATCTTGTTATACGTTGCACCTGGAACCATTTTTACATCGCGATTTTTTAATCCAGTACGATGAATCCAACCCGTCGTTTTACCCAAGCCTGCACCAACTGAAGTCGCTTTACGTTGTAATAAGTAGATTTCACGTGATGGCTGTTCAACTTGAGCAGGTTTTAAACCTCCTACATTAGAATATGATGTATCAATTCCCCATTCATCATAAAATTTTTGAGGATTCAAGCTTCCACTTTCCCCCTCATGGGTTAGATACTCAGCAGTATCAAAACCAATACCACCAGCACCAATAATCGCAACACGCTGTCCGACTGGTTTTTTCTCTCTTAAAACTTCGATATAAGACAACACTTTTGGATGATCAATTCCTTCAATATCTAAATGTCGAGGTGTCACACCTGTAGCGACGACAATTTCATCAAACTGATCTGTATTGAGCTCTTCAAAAGTTACAGTATGATTAAGTTTTAATTGAATTAAAGGTTGCAGCTCAATTTTTCGCTTAAAGTAACGCAATGTCTCATAAAACTCCTCCTTTCCTGGAATCGTTTTTGCAATATTAAATTGCCCCCCAATTTGATCGGCTGCTTCAAAGATGGTGACTTGATGACCACGGTCAGCTGCATAAGTAGCAAAACTCAATCCTGCAGGACCTGCACCAATGACAGCAATTTTTTTAGGCGTATGGGTTTCTTTAAAAATGAGTTCAGTTTCATGGCATGCACGTGGGTTAACCAAGCATGACGCAATTCTGAGTGAAAAAATATGATCCAAACACGCTTGGTTACAGCCAATACACGTGTTGATTTCGTCACTTCTACCCTGTTCAGCTTTTAGTACAAATTCTGCATCTGCAAGCATTGGGCGAGCCATAGAAATCATATCTGCATGACCTGAAGCTAACACGTGTTCAGCCATTTCAGGGGTATTGATACGATTTGAGGTAATCAATGGAATATTAACTTCACCTTTTAGCTTTTCTGTCACCCATGTAAATGCTGCTCGAGGTACTTTCGTTGCAATCGTGGGTATACGCGCTTCATGCCAACCAATCCCTGTATTAATGATAGTCGCTCCGGCTTTCTCAATTTCTTTTGCAAGATGGATGACCTCCTCAAGCGTTGAACCGCCCTCAACCAAGTCGAGCATCGAAAGTCTATAAATGATAATAAAGTTTTCACCCACCTCTGCACGGGTACGTTTTACAATTTCAATCGGCAAACGAATGCGGTTTTCATAACTCCCACCCCATTCGTCATCACGGTGATTGGTACGTGCTGCGATAAATTCATTGATGAGGTAACCTTCAGACCCCATAATCTCAACACCATCATAACCTGCATATTGAGCCAGCTTTGCACAGTTAGCAAAATCGTCAATGGTTTGATGAACTTCAGCCGAGCTTAAAGCATGAGGTTTAACTGGATTAATTGGTGCCTGAATTGCTGATGGTGCAACGTTTTCAGGCTGATATGAATATCGACCAGTATGCAAAATCTGCATTGCAATCTTACCACCAGCATCATGTACCGCTTGCGTAATGATTTTATGTTTCTCAGCTTCAGCAATCGAGTCTAATTTTGACCCTCCAGCAAAAGTCACACCAGCATCGTTGGGTGAAATTCCCCCCGTCACGATAAGACCGACCTGTCCTTGAGCACGCTCAGCATAAAATGCGGCCATACGTTCATAGCCACCTTCAACCTCTTCTAAACCTACGTGCATTGAACCCATCAATACGCGATTTTTTAAAGTGGTAAAACCTAAATCTAGTGGTGCAAGTAAGTTTGGATAATTTGACATTCTGACCTCATGGCTCGCGTTTGCTTGCTATTATTGTGTGCTTCATGCAACTTGTTGCATAAATATATATTCTAATTTTGCATTTTATGCAACATGTTGCATAATAAAGTTGATTCAACATTTTACGATATATGATTTATGTCTTTAGCACATGTTTTGTTGACCAGTCTCATCGAAAAACCAAGTACAGGTATTGAACTTGCGCGTCGCTTTGACCGTTCTATGGGATTCTTTTGGAATGCAACTCATCAACAAATCTATCGTGAACTCAATGCTATGCAAAAAAAAGGTTGGATTTCGACTATTGATGAAGGTGATTCCAACTCGAGAAAGAAAAAATATAAAGTTGATGCTCTAGGTCGAACTGAACTTGCCAATTGGATGGTACAGCATAGTGAGCCTGCCCAACTCAGAGAAGAATTGATGGTGCGTTTAAGAGCTGAAGCACAACTAGGTGGTAATAATGTGCTGACAGAATTGGAGTCTCATTTAGAAATTCATAAAAATAAGTTAAAAATATACCAAGCGATTTACGACAAAGATTTTGCCAATAAAAATAATGATGATCGTACACTCTATATTCATAAAATGATTCTTCAATTAGGCATTGAATTAGAGCAAGGTTGGATCAGTTGGTTAGAACGTGTAATTCCACAATTGAAAATAATGAATACAAAATAAAGGATATATCTATGCCATTTTATACCATGCAAGATGACGAAAAATTATATGTTCGTGAAATAGGTCAAGGTGAACCTGTTTTGGTGCTATCTGGTTTAGGAATGCAAAGTTGGCAATGGATTCCTTTTTTTGCATTTAATTTAAAGAAATATAAATTTATTATTCCTGACTGGCGTGGTTTTGGTGGGTCTAAGCATTGTAAAATTCCAGATGCTGATGCTATTTCAAGTCACTGGAACGATATTCAGGCATTGATCAGTCAACGCCCTAGACAACAATATAAAGTGATTGCTTATTCTATGGGGGCAACTACTGCCATGCATGGTATGCAATATGGTCAATTTGCTGATCAAATCCAAGCATACTTGCATATTGATCAAACCCCTAAAATACCTTCTGATGAAACTTGGAGTTTCGGGCTATTGGGCGATCGCTATCCAGAGTTCAAAAAGCTACTCATCGAACTTTCTTCTTTTTTACATCAACATGAAAATTATCAAAACCTGAGTGAATTACCTACTCACTTAAGCCGCGAATTAGTCGAGCTTTGGGTTAAATTTTTATCTTTACAAGATAATCATCAATTGAGCGCTAAAATTTTTAAAACAACACTCAATCAACCGAAAATTCAAAAGTTAATCCTCCCTATGCAACGTCTCGACTATATGCGTTGGTACATTGACAACTATCTAAACCATAAAGAAGATTACAGAGCCGCGATCTCAAAGTTAGAATGTCCAGCAACTTTTTTTATCGGCGCTAAATCCGCACTCTATCCAGCGCAAGGGCAAAAGCTCATTGCTGAATCGGTTAAAAATCATCGTATCGTACTGTTTGAGCGCTCAGGGCATACGCCTTTGATCAATGAACCCATTAAATTCGCACAAGAAATTTCTAAATTTCTGAATCAAACTATATAAGCTCTAATGAATATTTGAATATTAAGTTGATCCAGACGTCATACGTGGGCATAAAATCAATAGGATGGAGATTGGATGAATCAGTCTAAAAAAAAGCTTGTGATTTTTTCGGGTGCTGGTATGAGTGCTGAAAGTGGTATCAATACATTTCGAGATAGCGATGGACTTTGGGAAAACCATCGCATAGAGGATGTCGCAACGCCCGAAGCTTGGCGTAACAATCCTGTTTTAGTACAGCGCTTTTACAATGAACGGCGAAAAAAAATTTTAGCATCTGAACCTAATGCAGCACATCTTGCGATTGCAGCACTTGAACAACATTATGATGTACATGTGATCACGCAGAATATTGATGACTTACATGAACGCGCTGGAAGCAAAAAAGTACTACATCTTCATGGAAATATAAGACTGGCCAAAACCTCAGGGCCAGATGCTCAATTCGCAGACAAATTTTACACAATTGAAGGTACTGAACTGGATATTTCTCGTGACTTCTGTGACGCTGGATATCCGCTTCGTCCACATGTCGTATGGTTTGGTGAATCCGTTCCCGCTTTTGAAGAAGCAGAAGTGATTTGCCAGCAAGCTGAAATCTTTGTTGTGATTGGAACAAGCTTAGCTGTTTATCCTGTTGCAAGCTTAGTACACAGTATTTCACCAAGCTGTGATGCGTATTATATCGACCCTAAAGCCGATCTCGGCCGTGTGCCACAACACTATACATGTATCTCAAAATCAGCAACCGAAGGAATGCAAGATTTGGCTAAACTTCTTTCTTCAGTTCAGCCAAATTGAGGCATGGGCTTATTTGAGTTTATCAAAATAAGGTTTTAACCATCGATATAACCAGAAGCCAATTAAGACAATCAAATAAAAAGGCCAAATCATTAATAAAAACACCAAAAGATCGAGCACAAATTGCCAGCCATATTTGATGCTATTCCAAGCACGCTGAATAAAGTGATCACCATTTAATCGCGCCACTGCATCAATATCAATATCAACCCTTTCTCGGACCAGTGTTGGTTGATTCAGTTGTAAACTGATCGTACTGAATTTAACACGATCTTGAACTTCGAGTTGAGTGAGCCGTGTGATTTCATTCAAATGAGCTGGTCGTGCTTGACTTGAAATAGTCTGTGCTTGATTCATTTTTTCTTGAAGAAGCTTCAATTCAAAACGTTGTGCACTATAGCGTTGCTGATTCAGAAAAAACATTAAAGGTAAAAGTTGATTAACAACATGTGGGGCACGCTCACTCGGTACACGTAGCACCATAAAAGATATAGGTTCAACTTTTTCAAATACTTTTACTTTACCTTCTGAAATATTCTGACGTTTAAGATCAACCACATTGAAATCAATATCTTTTCTTTCAATAAATCCGCCTGCTTCAAGGGTTATTTTTTCAATCTCTAAACTGCTTTTCACCACATCTTTAACGGTAAAGTTAACTTGCGCCTCTCGAACCATACGACGAGTAAGTTCAACCGGATTAACCTCTTGATTTAATATGACCTCAGGTTTTTGCTCCTGGACGGGCAAAGTATTTGGTTCAGCCGCTTCTTGCATATCAACTTACGTATCAGCAGTGTTTTCTTGAACTGCTTCAGCAGAGTGTTCCTCTATTTTTTTTGAACAGGATGCCAGCAACATCGAACACAGCAGCGTGCTTATTACTATTCTTTTCATTCACTTTCTCTAAATTATAATGTTTGTATTGATGGCTCAAAATTTTAATTATTATAAACATTCAATTAAGAAATTATACTTAAAAGTTTCAATGAAAATGGCATACCTCATTGAATGAAATATGCCATCAATTCATATTCAATTGATTTTCAGATTCTATCTACTCTATTAGCTTACTTTGTCCATGTTCATATCATCGACAACATGACCCGCGATCTCAGACACTAAATTTTCAAAAGAGAAAATTTGATTTAACTGCTCTTGCGTCAAAAGATTCTGCTCAATGACAACTTGCTGAATGGTTTTATTTTCTGCAAGACAAACCTTCCCAATTTCATCACATTTGGCATGACCTAGAATCGGATCTAATAATGTGACGATACCAACACTTCGCATCACTGCATCGTAACAAGTCTGTTCATTTGCAGTAATACCTTGGATACATTTGTTTTCTAGTGTTTGCATTGCTTGAATTAATAAATTGGTTGATTCATTCATGGTCAGTGCAATTACAGGTTCCATGACATTTAATTGTAATTGCCCCGCTTCAGCTGCCATGGTCACTGTCAAATCATTACCAATGACTTTAAAAGCAATTTGGTTCACTACTTCAGGAATAACTGGATTGATTTTCGCAGGCATAATGGATGAGCCGGCTTGTAATTCAGGTAATCTAATTTCAGCTAATCCCGTACGAGGCCCTGAACTTAATAAGCGCAGGTCATTACAAATTTTTGAGAGCTTGACGGCTAAACGCTTTAAAGTGCTTGATAGAATAATAAATACGCCACAGTCACTGGTGGCTTCAACATAGTCTTCAGCACCTTGTAATTTCAATCCAGTAATTTGAGAAAGCGTTTGAACCACTTCTAGTGCATATCCATGAGGTGTGTTCACACCCGTTCCAATCGCAGTCGCACCCAAATTTATTTCTAGCAGTAAATGACGCATCTTTTGGATGAGACGATAGTCTTCTTTTAATAGCGTCGCAAATGCACGAAACTCTTGTCCGAGTGTCATGGGTACAGCATCTTGGAGTTGAGTTCGCCCCATTTTAATTACGTGTTGAAATTCAGATGCTTTGATCTCAATAGCAGCGATTAATGAGCGAACTTGAGACAATAAATCTTCTAAACTGTAATATGTTGCTAATCTCAATGCAGTTGGATAAACATCATTCGTCGATTGCGATTTATTCACATGGTCGTTTGGATGAATTACATCATATTGACCTTTAGGCAAGCCGAGATACTCGAGTGCAAGGTTAGCCACCACTTCATTACTATTCATATTAATAGAAGTTCCAGCCCCACCCTGATAAATATCAATTGGAAATGATGATTTCCAACTTTCAGGCTGCTCAATCAGTTGATCACAAGCCCATTGAATCGCTTGGCTGACATCTTGACTCAATTTGGAAAATTTTAAATTTGTCTGTGCTGATGCTTTTTTTACCTGTGCCAATGCACGAATAAAATGTATGTTTTCACCTATTTGTTGATGCGAAATCTGAAAATTCTCCATCGCACGCAGGGTATGAATCCCATAGTAACGATCGAAAGGAACCGCTTTTTCACCGAGCAGATCATGCTCTATTCTTGTTTTATCAAATTGAACCGTAGACACTTTTATTACTCAACAATAATGCACCATTATCGTGCAATATCGATGATAGGCTTCATGCTTATTTTCACTATTGATTTAATACTTCTTTATGCAATAAAAAATTACAACTTCGCTGTTTAAGTGACAAATGTAACTTTATGTTAAAAATAATCATTTATAGAATTGTTTTAACCCTCAAAGTAAACTTTTCTGAAAAAATAGTCTTTGTAACCAAAATTACATTCAGTTTCACTAAACAACTATAAATCTCACTCAAATGTAACAGAGCGTAATTTTCAAAACGTGCTTGAATCAGCTCCTCGAATAATTCGATTAAAAATTCATCTCGGAAAGATGGTCATTTAGGACAGACAAAGGATGGCATAGCAATGAGCCAATTAAATCCTACGCTAATCACATTTATTTTTTATATTGTGGCGATGCTTGGCATTGGGCTTTATGCCTACAAAGCCACGAATAATTTTGATGATTATATTTTAGGTGGTCGGAGTTTAGGCAGTGTCGTCACTGCATTATCCGCAGGTGCATCAGATATGAGTGGCTGGTTACTCATGGGCCTACCTGGTGCAATTTATCTCTCAGGTTTATCCGAAGCTTGGATTGCCATTGGTTTAATTATCGGTGCTTGGTTGAACTGGCTGTTGGTCGCGGGTCGTCTACGTGTTCACACCGAAATACAACATAACGCATTGACTCTCCCCGACTATTTCACCAGCCGCTTTGGTGATCGGAAAAAAGTTCTTCGTATCATCTCAGCTTTTGTAATTTTGATTTTCTTTGCAATTTATTGTGCCTCTGGCATGGTCGCAGGTGCACGTTTATTTGAAAGCCTATTTGGTTGGGATTACAACACAGCCCTATGGATTGGAGCAGTGGCAACGATTAGTTATGTCTGTATTGGCGGTTTCTTAGCCATCAGTTGGACAGATACATTCCAAGCAGGCTTGATGATCTTTGCGCTTTTACTTGCTCCAGTAATGACCTATTTAGCCATTGGTGAAAATGCTCAGCAAGTTAGTGTCATTGTGGAATCCGCACGCCCATTAGCGAATAATTTACTTTCAGATCTCAGCACTGTAGCAATTTTATCTTCAATGGCATGGGGACTTGGCTACTTTGGTCAACCACATATTCTTGTGCGCTTTATGGCAGCAGATTCCGTGAAGTCTATTCCAGCAGCACGTCGAATTGGAATGACATGGATGATTCTATGTCTTGGTGGTGCAGTCGCTGTCGGTTATTTCGGAATCGCTTACTTTGATACGTTTCCTCAACTCGGTGCTGCAGTCAATGCAAATCCTGAAACTGTTTTTATGGAATTAACTAAAATTTTATTTAATCCATGGGTTGCAGGAGTGATTCTCGCCGCGATTCTTGCAGCAGTGATGAGTACCCTCAGTTGCCAGCTATTGGTATGCTCTACCACGCTTACAGAAGACTTATACAAAGCATTTATTCGTAAATCTGCATCACAAACCGAGCTGGTTTGGGTAGGTCGTTTGATGGTATTAATCGTTGCGATTATGGCGATCTTCCTTGCAATGAATCCGGGCAGCAAGGTACTCGGTTTAGTTGCTTATGCGTGGGCTGGCTTTGGTGCAGCATTTGGACCACTGATTATCCTTTCTCTCTTCTGGAAGCGAATGACCATCAATGGCGCATTGGCAGGTATGATTGTTGGTGCTGTTACCGTCATTGTATGGAAAAACACCATGGCTGATACAGGCGTCTATGAAATCATTCCTGGGTTTATTTTATCTTGGGTGAGTATTATGGTGGTGAGTTTATTAGGCCGCCCGCCAGCGCAAGATGTGACTGACCGTTTTGATGAAGCTCAACAGAAATATGAAATTGAAATGCAAGAAATCAAAAATGGAAGGTAATGAGAAATAAAAAATTAAGGGGCTTATAGCCCCTTTCTTATACATTTACTTTTTAAATGTTTGCTTAAGTTGCACTTGCGACGATTCCTTAATAACTTCCATCACTGGATAGCTACGGGTTTCTTTGATGCCTGGCAGTTGCCATAAAACCTGTCCAGAAATCTTGCGAAACTCTTCCATGTTGGCGCAACGGATTTTAACCACAAAATCAAACCCTCCGCTGATCATGTGACATTCAACAATCTCAGGGTAACTTCTGACTGCATCAGAAAATTCTTCTAATACATTTGGAGTTGTTTTATCTAATAAAATTTCGACAAATACCACAAAACTTCGATTCAGCAGATCTGGATTTAACTTGGCTTCATAACCTGTAATATATCCATCTTTGGTTAGTTTTTGTACTCGAGCAAGCGCTGCTGTGGGAGAAAGATTGACCATTTCAGCAAGTTTTATATTTGATAGACGCCCATCTTTTTGCAAGATATCTAAAATTTTTAAATCTGTACGATCCAAGGTCATCATTTGAGTCTGCATGCGAATTATTCTCTAAATTTAACTCTAATTATAGTGAGTTATGCACCATATTTTCTGTAATCATAAATTAAATAAACCTTAAAGATAAATCTATTTCATTGTCACAGGACGCTGGCGTATATCTCATGGAACAACTTAGCTCACCCCTTTCTCGCCCATTAGACATTCAAGACATTACTGAATTTAAAGATAAATCAGATCTAGAATTAGAAATAAATCGTGCATGGCGCCGTGATGAATCTGAATGTGTCGAAACACTTCTCGAAGAGACCGAGATTGATCAAGAAATTTCAGACAAAATTTATCAATTAGCCTTCAATTTAGCGCATTCATTACGTGAACGTAAAGGGTCAGCGGGCAAAGCAGGCATTGTACAGGGTTTATTACAAGAATTTTCATTATCTTCACAAGAAGGTATTGCGCTCATGTGTTTAGCTGAAGCGCTCTTACGTATCCCTGATAAAGCAACACGTGACTTATTGATCAAAGACAAAATCAACCAAGGCAATTGGAAAGATCATTTAGGTCAAAGCAGCCTAATGTTTGTAAACGCGGCAGCATGGGGCTTAATGTTGACCGGTAAGTTAATGGAAACACCTAAAGCAAATAGTTTATCTGGTCTACTCACAGGCATCTTGGCACGAAGTGGCCGTGGCATTATTCGCAAAGCCGTTGATGTTGCTATGCGTATGATGGGTGAACAGTTTGTGACAGGTGAAACCATTGATGAGGCGTTAAATAATGCCGAACGATTAGAAGAACAAGGCTTTCGTTACTCATATGATATGTTAGGTGAAGCAGCGCTTACAGATCATGATGCAGAGCGCTATTATCAAGATTATACAAATGCGATTCATGCGATTGGTAAGGCATCGTCTGACAAAGATGTTTACGAAGGCCCTGGTATATCAATCAAACTTTCAGCACTTCATTCACGTTATCAACGCTCCCAAATTGACCGTGTACACGATGAGCTTTATCACAAAGTCTTTAATCTAGCGGTTCTAGCGAAACAATATGATATTGGTCTAAATATCGATGCTGAAGAAACTGATCGTCTGGAAATTTCATTGGAACTTCTTGAACGCTTATGTTTCGAACCAAAATTGAATGGCTGGAAAGGCATTGGATTTGTGATTCAAGCTTATCAAAAAAGATGTTTTTACGTGGTCGATTACATCATTGATTTAGCTAAGCGTAGTCAAAAACGTTTAATGATTCGTTTAGTCAAAGGCGCCTATTGGGACAGTGAAATTAAGAAAGCACAAGTTGAAGGCATGACCGATTATCCTGTCTTTACTCGAAAAGTGCACACAGATTTATCTTATATTGCATGTGCTCGCAAACTTTTAGCCGAACCAGACTTTATTTATCCACAATTCGCAACACATAATGCACAAACCTTAGCCACTATTTATCATTTGGCAAATCCTGAACAATATTATAAGGGACAATACGAATTCCAATGTTTACATGGCATGGGTGAACCACTTTATGAACAAGTCGTCGGTTCTAAAGCAGATGATAAACTTGGCGTACCTTGCCGAATTTATGCACCTGTCGGAAATCACGAAACCCTTTTGGCTTATTTGGTTAGACGATTGCTTGAAAATGGGGCAAACACGTCTTTTGTAAATCGTATTGCTGATAAAACACTCAAAATTGATGACTTGATTGAAAATCCACATCAAACCATTGATGTCACAAGTCGAATCGAAGGCAAAGTTGGATTAAAGCACCCTGCTATTCCATATCCGAAACATTTATATGCTGATCATCGCCCTAACTCTCTTGGAATTGATCTTGCAAATGACCAAGACCTTGAACATTTGAATCATACTTATCAACAATGGTCTAAAGTTCAAATTAAAGCCACCCCAATGGGTCTGAGATTAGATGAATCCGTACACGATACAGAGTCAATGGCAATTCTCAATCCTGCGAACCATCAAGATATTGTCGGTGAAGTGACGGAGACTCATGCCATGCAAGTGGAAATGGCGTTAGTTAATGCGACTGAAGCACAGCAGGATTGGCAAAATTTAGAAAAAGATCAACGTGCAGAATATTTAATTACAGCATCCAATGTGATGGAGTCTCGACTTGAAGAGCTAATGGTTCTGCTCAGTCGCGAAAGCGGTAAAACATTTGCCAATGCGATTGCTGAAGTACGCGAAGCAGTAGATTTCTTACGCTACTACGCAGCACAAGTGAAAGATCTAGAACACAAAGCCGTTATTCAACCCTTAGGTACAGTACTGTGTATTAGTCCTTGGAACTTCCCATTGGCAATTTTTACAGGTCAAATCGCGGCGGCACTTGTAACAGGGAATACTGTAATCGCCAAACCAGCGGAGCAAACTCCTTTAATTGCCTCAATTGCAGTTCAGATCCTTTGGGAATCTGGCGTACCACAATCTGTCTTACAGCTCTTGCCAGGACGTGGTGAAACAGTGGGTGCACAACTCAGTAGTGATCATCGTATTCAAGGTATTATGTTTACAGGGTCAACTGAGGTTGCGAAAATTTTGCAGAAAACCGTTGCAAAACGACTGAATCAATTTGGTCAATCAATACCTCTCATTGCAGAAACTGGCGGTCAAAATGCCATGATCGTAGATTCTTCTGCCCTGACTGAACAGGTGGTATTAGATGTTGTCAGCTCAGCATTTGATAGTGCAGGTCAGCGTTGTTCAGCACTGCGAATTTTATGTGTTCAAGAAGATAATGCACATACCGTGATCAAAATGCTCAAAGGTGCAATGAAGCAATTGCGTGTCGGCATTCCAAGTTTATTGAAAACTGATATTGGACCTGTAATTGATCGAGAAGCAAAACAAACCATTGATCAACATATTAATAAAATGAAATCTCTGGGTTATCCCGTTCAACAACTCATGTGGGATGAAGATGACTCTCATCTCAAGCAAGGGACATTTGTTAAACCGACTTTAGTTGAGTTACCACATTTAGATGATCTTGAACGTGAAGTTTTTGGTCCAGTACTGCATGTCATTACTTATAAATATGGCGAACTTGATCGACTTATTGATCAAATCAATGCCAAAGGCTATGGTTTGACTATGGGCTTACACACGCGTATCGATGAAACCATACAAACCGTAATTTCAAAAGCAGAAGTTGGAAATCTCTATATTAACCGCAACATTGTAGGTGCTGTTGTCGGTGTACAACCCTTCGGTGGAGAAGGTTTATCTGGTACAGGTCCCAAAGCTGGTGGACCGATGTATATTTATCGGTTAATGCATGAATGTACACATAAAAAAATTGAACAACCTTATGCAACGAGCAAAGGCGTTGAATTGACTGAACATCAAAACTTATTGAATCAATATAAAGATTGGGTCAATAAGTCATTTCCTCATTATCAAATGAAGGTGTTGCAACCAAGTTGTGTCGGACATAGCTATGAATTACAAGGACCAACAGGTGAAAGCAATCAATATGTTGTGTTACCGAGACATCGTGTTTTAAGCTTGGCAGATCAAGAAATAGATCAGATTCATCAACTTCATGCCATTCTCGCGGTTGGCTCTCAGCCAACTGTTCTAGGTGAGAATACGTTTGTTTTAAAATACTTACAGTCTATGCCTAAAGAGGTCGCTCAACGTATCGCCATTATTGCTGATATTGAGACAGGTAGTTTTGATGCAATTCTACATCATGGCACCAAAAATCAACTGTTAAAATTGCAAGATAAAGTGGCTCAGCGACAAGGTCCGATCATCGGAATAACACATCTAGAGCCTGGTAATTATGACATTCCTTTAGAACGCTTCTTTATTGAACGTGCAATTAGTATTAATACCGCAGCTGCAGGTGGTAATGCGAGTCTAATGACCATGCAAGCTTGATTCTGTTGAGTCAAAAAAACCAGTGCATTGCACTGGTTTTTTATTTGTGATTTAAACAGCAAGCATACTATTTAAAGTTTCAGATACATTTTTAGATTTCACGATAGGTTTCAATGCTTCGAGTTTCGCTTTGACTTCGGCTTGTTGAGGATGGGCTAACGTGTACCAACGTGATAAAAGTTGTAACAAACGTGAGCCTACAATCGGATTCTTTTCATCCAAATATTGAGCCAACTGAATAATATGATCTACCCCAAAACTCCAAGTATTGACAGGGTTTGAATTTAAACCACCAGTTACAGCACGGATTCGATTAGGTACTTTAAGATCGTAATCAGCATGTGATGTCAGTTTTTGAATCGTTTCTGCTGTCGCTTTCGGATGAGCTGCTTGGATCATAAACCACTGATCCATTGATAGAGCCTCATCTTTAAAACGCGTATAGAAATCTTCTAAAATCTCAACAGCTTGCGGTGCATCATTCCACACCAACACTTTTAAAGCACCTAAACGTTCAGACATATTACGTGTTTGACGATACTGTTGCTCAGCTAAATCAAATGCAGCCTCATCTCCTTGACGCGCAATAAATGAAAGCATGATGTTCTTTAAAGCACGTGTACCCATAGCTTGGGAAAAATCTGACTGTATTGCTGGATCTAATGATAAATAAGTCTCTTTAGCAAAATCAACTAAACGGCGAGACAAAGTATCTAATAGAGCATTACGCTTTTCATAGATCGCTGTCGGTTGATAATCGTGGTCAATACGACTACCCAAATAACCTTCACTCGGAACATCAAATAAACGTGAAGCTAACAGCGGATCTTGCTGAATTACTCTAGGTAGCGTTTTTAACATCGCTTCAATATATATGTCAGCAGGTTGGTCATTTAATAAGATGCGCTCAAGCAATGTTTGCGTCGCTTGCCACTGATTAAAGCCATTGGTTTCGTACTGTAATAAGAACGCAAGCTGTTCATCAGTATAATTAAACTCTAAATTCACAGGTGCAGAGAAATTTCGTAATAGTGAAATTACAGGCACCTTCGCCACGTTTTTAAACTCGATCGTTGCTTCATCAGTCGTGAATAAGTAAACACCATCTTTGACTTGATCTTCAACTAAAGCTGAGCATTCAAGTTGAAGTTGCTCACCAGTGTGTTCATCAAACAAAGCCAAAGCGACAGGAATTGGAACCGCTTTTAAGTTTGGATATTTTGGATGTGGTTTTAAACTTTGCTTAAAGTTTAAACGATAAGTTTTCTGCTCAGCATCATACTCACCTTTGGCTTCAAGCTTAGGTGTACCCGGTTGGTTATACCAAGTTAAAAATCCTGATAAATCCACACCAGAACCTGCTGATAATGCAGCAACCCAATCTTCCACAGTCACAGCTTGACCATCATGGCGACGGAAATACTCATCCGTTCCTTTACGGAATTTTTCTTTACCTAATAAAGTCGCCATCATTCGGTTAATTTCTGCACCTTTTTCATACACAGTCGCTGTATAGAAGTTATTAATTTCTACGAAATGATCTGGACGTGGAGGATGAGACAATGGGCCTGAATCCTCAGGGAATTGATGCGCTTTAAGCACTGCCACATCATCAATTCGTTGAACAGCAGCAGACTGCAAATCCTCAGAAAAAGATTGATCACGGAAAACGGTTAAACCTTCTTTCAGACAAAGTTGGAACCAGTCTCGGCAAGTAATACGATTACCCGTCCAGTTATGGAAATATTCATGAGCGATAACAGATTGAACACGCATAATCGCAGCATCAGTCGTGTATTCTTCATCAGCTAAAACACATGATGTGTTAAAAATATTGAGCCCTTTGTTTTCCATTGCACCCATATTGAATGCACTGGTCGCGACAATCATATAATTGTCTAAATCATAAGGTAATCCATAGTGCTCTTCATCCCAACGCATAGAATGTTTAAGTGCTTCCATGGCAATATGGCACTTAGGAATATCTTTTTCTTCAGCATAAATTTCTAGAGCTACATCACGACCTTCAGAAGTGACGTAACGATCTTTTAATACCGCTAAGTCTCCAATGACACATGCAAAGAGATAGGCTGGTTTCTTGGTTGGATCTTGCCAAATGGTATAATGACGTCCTTCGCCCACTTCACCCGCTTCAATTAAATTACCATTCGCCAGTAGGACTGGAAATTTCTTATCCGCTTCGACACGTGTTGTGAAAACAGACAGCACATCTGGACGGTCTGGATAGAACGTAATTTTACGAAAGCCTTCTGGCTCGTTTTGAGTTACAAACAGATCAGATGCTGCTTGGTATAAACCTTCAAGTTGTGTGTTTGATTCAGGATGAATTTCAACGACTGTAACGATGCATGCATCATCAGGTGCATCTTTAATCACTAACTGTTCATCATCTAGATGATATTGCGAAGAATCTAACTCTTGACCATTCAGTGTAATTGACTTCAACTCAAGCTCACTACCAAGCAATACCAAATCACCTTCAGTCTGACGTTGCATTTTTAGTGTGCCTGTCACCATCGTATGATCGTCATAGACTTGGATATTTAAATCAATCGAATCCACGACAAATGCTGGCTTCTGATAATCTTTCAAAAAAATCGTTTGATCTGCTTCGATCACTGGATTTGCCGCGATATTCATAACTCGTCCTATAAGCTGTTCTTTACAGCGATTATGCTTTTATGTGAAGTCAATTGATCATAGGTCAAAATTGACGAATTGTCTGTGTTTGACGCTCTATTTAATATGGGTCTATTCATGTTTTTTTCAATTTAATTTATTTGTAGTAACAACAGTTTGCTTCTTTATTACCCGTTTCAAATATCTTGTCTAAGTACGATAGAAATGTAACAAAAATTCACTTCTTTATTTTCAAGCATAATTATTGCTTCAGTTTAAGAGCGGTAATCATCAAAAAACTTATAAATCATAAATGAGGTGAAATATGCTCATCAGGGACCACATAGTCAGAGTAGAAAACATCAAAACCATGCAGATGATGGATGCTGCTAAAATTGATCATCGTGTGATTGCAGCATTTTTAACCAGCGAGGGAATGCCTATTGAAACATCAGAAGTCACAGCTGTATTGAAAAACTATGATGCACTCGGAATCAAGAGATTATCTCAAAAGAAATCTCAGGTACTGATCCAAGCTAAAATGCAACATTTTTCCGATTCAGAGCTCCCTTGCCCTTTAACCTATTAAATCCTCCATCTAGGTCGATCTAACACTTGAGGAAATGATTTTCCGGTTCGATCTATTCATATATTTCACATAAGCAGGCATTCACCTGCTTATTTTATTGATCGCAACACCAGTCAGATTTGTTTTCAATACTGACTCAATCAAGCGATGTTGAACAATCGTGTGTATAATTCTTTCATCTTGAAATTAAAGTGCTGCCATGTTGCAAATTCTCCAAAAAAATGCTGATGAAAGTAGTTTCTGTCCACTTTGTCAGGCCAGTATGTACTTTATTGAAGCAGAAGAATTTGATAGAGAAATCCTATTCCATCAATGCTCTCACTGCCATCATCAAGTCTTTCAAGATGAAAACCGCAACTGCCATTGTGAGCGCTGCATAGCAAAACGAAAGAAAATGATGCAAGAAACTCGCATTCAAGAACAACGTAAGATTGCATCGAAGAATAAGGACATACAAGAACTCGATTTGCATCAACTGAGCTTTATGCACAAGTTGTTTTTACTCTCAATATTAGATCAACAAGTCCATGAGCATACCCAACATCAAGAATTCATTGATTGGGAAAATATTAAATATCACACCATTACCCCAAGTTATTTATTTCAGAATTATTTGATGAAACAACTTTTGAAAGACAATATTCTTGTCCCGCGTGACTTTTCGAGCGAACTCAGTCAATACTATATTAATGTCCGTCTTGACGGCTATTCCGAGCCGAGCTTGTTTAGTATTACTCAAGCGTTACGTCAGCTCTTTTATGAAAATCTGAGTCAAGGTGTACCATTTAAAAATAGTGATGAAGTCAAAAGTGCACTCTACACTCTGTTGTACCAAGAAATTATTCAATTTGCGCAATACTACTGTCGTACTTGGGGCGTTCAAATTGCTGGAAATCAGAGTTTTCAAACCTTTTGTTTTAGATTATTAGACTCTCTTGCTGTGGGCCAAATCTATTATTTAGTTCAAACTGCGCTTGAGTATTTACACCATCAGAAAGCACTCCAAGCCCGTAATGAAAATTTTATCAATACCAACCTTTTAAAGAAGACTTTACAGCAATATCGTGAACGTTCTTTAGCTGAAAAATGGGAAACCTCAACACTGCCAAGGCTACCTAACTTGCCTTTAAGTAAAATGAGCGAAATCTTATTTTTTCATTTTCTAGGCTATGATGAATCAATCTTTTTTCAACCTGTTTGGCGATCGTGGAGTAAAATCGAGCCACGTTTAAATTTCTACTCACAAAAACGTTGTATGAATTGTGGCTCGAATGAACTTTCTGTGGATTATGACGCAGATGACTATGTCAGTTTAATTTGTCGTAATTGTAATCACCAAGACCACTATTTTACACGCTAGCGAACGACTATGAATCATCCAGAAAACTTGATAGCAAATGCTCCAAAAGATATTGTGGTTCAAACCCAAGAGATTCTTAAACAGGTCATTGAAGCATGGCATCTGTTAAAAACCACTCAACCTTTAGTGCATTGTATGACCAATCAGGTTGCTGCCAACTATGTCGCAAATGTACTGTTAGCTGCTGGTGCCTCACCTGCCATGATTGATAATCCTTTTGAAGCTGAAAGTTTCGTGAGTATTAGTCAAGCTTTAAGTATCAATTTAGGGACTCCTCATACAGAACAAGTTGCCGCAATGAAAATTGCCACAGAAACTGCTCACAAAAAAAATATACCTTGGGTATTAGATCCTGTTGGCTATAGTGCTGTTTTGCCATGGCGTACTGAAATTACAAATGATTTATTGCGGTTTAAACCCACCATTATCCGAGGTAATGCTTCAGAAATTGGGAGCTTAGCAGGACAACAAAATCAATCTAAGGGTGTAGACAGTACCCTCGATAGCGCTGCCGTAGTAGAACAGGCAAAAACTTTATTAGATTACTCTGAATGTATCGCAATTTCTGGCGAATCTGATTTTATTCTTTCTAAGTCTTATGGATGTATGGTTAAGATTAATGGAGGTTCACATTTACAGCCAAAAGTTACCGCTACAGGATGCGCCTTAGGTGCATTAATTGCTGCTTATGCTGGCGTAACAAACCCAACCATTGCATGTATTGCTGCCCATGTACACTTTGCCATCGCAGGTAAGCTCGCTTATACGCAGGCTCAAACTGTCGGAAGTTTTAATGTCGCTTTCATCGATGAACTCTATAGCTATTCGGCTGAAAAAATTCAAAACAGTGCAGATATCGAAATACTGACTTTTGCTGCATAACGATAGGCTGAAGATCACTTCAGCCTTTTTAGTCTTACTTCTGAACTCTACCTTTACGATAATGCTCTTTTGGCATTTCCGCTAACTCAATGATCAATTGAACCGTTAAGCCTTGAGCATGATAACCATTAAAGCTATGAAGATACTCATTTAAGCGATCTGAAATAAGATTCTTTTGCTCTTCATTACGCCCCGTCATGATCCCTAAACGAACATGAATATAGGCTTGAGGCTCTTCGCCAAAACCAATCAGGAAATCACTATTAGCACGAATACGTGATTTGATATCAGAAGGATGCCCCACTAGACCTGTATCAAATAAAGCGTGGTTTAAGCCTAAAAGTAACGCTTGCGCATCTAAATTTTGGATATTATCCGAATACTCAACGATCATCTGTGGCATCTTAATTCCCTTTGCTTGTGTGTTAAAAAATCAATTTCAAATGCGTAACTCATTATTCAATGAATAATAAGGCTAATCTCACTTGGTCATAGCCCATACGCGGATTGGTATTTTCCACGATCGGACGCAACTTGATCGCACCATCTTCACCGAAATGTTCAGGACTCTGTCTTTTAAGTAATTTTTTATAGATTTTACGTACTTGTTCAACGACTTCATCCCCAGGATGAGCAACCGAGATATCTAAGCCCTGCTCACGATGGAGTTTGCCTAAGTGGTTAATAATGGTTGCTGGCGTTAAACCACGCTCAACCGCAATATCCTGAATTTCATAACCATTTTCAAAGAGTTCGCGAGTTTCATCGAGAGTCGCGGTGGCATAATTGGCTTTGCCTGCATTTTTGGCAATTTTTTTCTCATTACGACTAATCTCAAGCTCATTGAGTGTGCCACCACAGTGCCGAATAAATGCCTTATGTTGCGCTTCTAAATCAGCATCACCAAAATGCGCTTCTGCTTCATCAGAGAGTTCTTGAAATCTTCGGTCGGCTTTAATTGCTAAACTGTCTAATTCTAATGCTTGCTCATTGAAGCCGAGCAACCTCAGACCATCAATAGATTTCAAACGAGATAAGGCGACATAGCCCTGACCCTTTTCAAAGGTATTCGCCAAATTGATTTCCGCCGCCGATAAAGTCATCCCTTGAGACTTATGAATAGTAATCGCCCAAGCTAACCGCAAAGGAACTTGGGAAAAACTCGCGATTGTCTTTCCTGCATCATTATCAACAGACCAGGTTTCAGGTTCGACCACCAGAACAGTGCCGTCTGTTAATTTCACTTTAGGTAATACCCCGTGATCATCTACTTCTTCAAAGCCAATGACTTCACCAAGGCTGCCATTGATATAACCCACATCAAAATTGTTTTTTACAAACATGACTTTGGCATGTTTCTTTAAGGTCAATTCTTCTGGTGCACGAACGGAAGATTTTAATGTCTCAATTAATTTTTCATTACCATCCATTTGTGCACAAAATTGATGACCATCCCCATCAATCTCATTTAAATGACGGTAATTAATGGCATCAACATCCATATTATGGGTATACAAACGTGTAAATGTTTCACCAATATCTTGCTCACGCGTTTGTTGTAAAGCTTGAATATGCTCAGCTTGAATATTTTGCGCACGGATTGCATTCAAAATATCATTTAAGACTGAGTCATCTTGTCGATGTTGTTCGGTTAAATAACAAACACGAAATTTCGCCTCTACCCAAGCTTGTGACATAAAACAGAATTTATCTCGATTTTTTTCGTCATTGCGTCCGACTGGTGGTAACTGGAAGAAATCTCCAGCGGCAATCACCTGTATGCCACCAAATGCTTCATCAGACTCTTTAAAAAACTTGAGCACTTGATTAACTAAATTAAGCTGCTTCGCATGTAGCATCGAAATTTCATCAATGATCAACACCTGCGCATTTTCTAAATGCTCTTTGAGATATTTACGCTCTTTCATGCGCTTTAGATCATCATCTGATAAAAAATCTTTGATCCCGATCCCCGCCCACGTATGAATGGTCATCCCATTCATGTGTGTGGCTGCAATGCCTGTAGATGCGGTAATGGCGACTGAAACTTTTCGTGCCTTAAGATAATTAATATATTGATTAAGCGTATACGTTTTTCCTGCACCTGCAGAACCTGTCAAAAAGACATTTTCTCCTGCTTTCATTAACTTCAGTGCAGTTTCTTGTTTCATATGTGCTTAACCTAATTTGAACGCTCATAGCCTAACGACATTTCATAAAAAAGTTAAGCCAAAAATCAGCCTTGTGATCATGTTAACGCGTGAATACGTCAATTTAAGGCGCATCAGTTGTTGATTTGTTCAGGATCTCCAAAATTCCAAATCAACATTTCATTGACTTGATGTACAAACTCTTTGGCTTCCCTCACAACCTTTAGATCAGCAACTTCGTTATTGGGCAAACGCAGTTGGTCAAAATGAAGCTGATCGAATTTAAAAAAACAACCGAGTGTCAAATGCTGTGAGGGATCATGTAAATTTGACATATGGAACGCCACATATTCACCATCAATAATTCTTTGGGTATAAGATAAAGCCAGACAATGTTTATAATTTACAGACTCTTGAATAATTTGCTCTAATTCATTCAACTCCACAAATTTCCAATTCTCTGTATACATGACTGCTTGAGGTGATACTCGTTTCCAATGACTTTCAGCATGTCTCAATTTCAAAGTCGTCAATGTATCCACATAATGTAAATGCTGATGCCAACGTATTGCTTGCTGATACCATGCGGGCCATGTCATATTTTTCGAAATAGTTCTATCTTGTTGGAAAAAATCAATGAGATAATCTGCGACATAAGAGTCAAAAATACTATTGCTTCGGTTATATTGAGAGTTTGGATGTTTAAAGCGCTGCCTAAACTCATCTAGATTGATATGATACTGCTGCATCAAGAAATGAAAATGCGTTTGATGTTGTGTTGAGGGCTCAATAAATTTTATGATTTCATCAGGTAGATCTTTAACTAAGTCATTTAAAAACAACATATAAGACTGCATCACTTGAGAAATACGTTTAAAGACATATTTCACTGAACTCAATCCTTGCTGATCCAATGACCATAACAAGTCCAACCATTCATTAAGATATAAAATAGAAGCCGTGAGAGGTTGTGATTTTTTAGAATATTGAACATTTAGCGGCTCATGCTCAGCAGATAGTTCAAACCATGATTGTTGCTGTGAAATACGTAGACACTCAGAAATAAATAAACGACCGATAACCTGTTCAAAATATTGAATCGAGAGTTGTATGACATGCGGATGTACTTTAGAGCAATCCACAAAACTTAAAGCGGTGACGGCCAATCGAATATTGGGATCTTTTAAATTTTCACTTACCCAGTCGATGACAAGATAATCTTGTTTAAATAACCAATTCACTGCTCTTTTGTGTATAAACAGTGGCGACTGTTGCGCTATATCTTCTACCCAATACTGCACATCTTTATTTAAAAAATTTTGTTTATTGAAAATATCTTGATACTGCCAATACCCTCGTTTGATCCAACGTGTAAAACCTAATAAATGCGGTGTTTGCTCGTTATGCTGTTTGAGTAAATTGAAATCAGGCTCTAAGTCTACCAATTGAGATAAGCTAAATTGTTCTTCGAAAGAAATTTGTGCCATACGATATAACCGTTTTGGCAACATTAATTCTGCTGAAGTGCTTAACCGATCGTATACTGGAATCAATTTTTGCACTGCAAGAAAATTATCTCCCATGACTGAATTGACCAAACACAGATGTTTAAAATTTAGTTCAACTTCCAGAGGTATTTCAGCACCAAATCGACTGAAATTCAGCAAATGAGGTTCATCATAATACTCACTTTGCATCATGATTCGATCTAACTGCATCGCTTGCTGATCGGTCAAATTATAGAGGGACTGTTCAACACGATTTTCTCCATCGACCCATTTAAAGACTTCTTCAACCAGCATTTGACGAAATAACTGCACTTTCGTTTTTAAATATAAAGAATGATGTGAGGCCTTATGATTAAAGATAAAACTAAAATCATTGAACATAAAATCCGCAATTTTTTGAATCTCGACATTTGAGTGGGATGTATAAAATTGAATTTTATAATCATCGATACACTCAACTGTGAGCAGTCCATCTGCGATCACTAAGCTATTATTTTCCTGATCAATTACGAATAAATTTTCAGGCGTAATCGTCCATAGATATAACCACTGATCCTGAAATACGGCTTTGAGTGTATCGCAATGATCAATTAATGCCTGTGCAGTATATTGATGACGTTGCTTTGGATTTTGCGGAGGACACGCCAGCATACAGTTTGCCTAAATAAGAAAGACTGGAAGAATTTTAAAAATAACAACGATATAACTATATTATTCTATCTTAAAATGAGTTGTGCTATTCAGATTCTGTAACTTTTGTATGAGTCAGATAAGCAGTTCGTATCATGCAACAATTATATGAAAATTTCTTGAAAGTAGGTTTGACTCACTGCTCTGACTGTATTAAAACAATCTCATACTAAGAACTTTAGAGACAATAATGAAAACAGTGGTGATTACAGGTGCAAATACAGGAATTGGATTAGCGACAGCAAAAAAATTTGTTGAAGATGGTCATCATGTCGTACTTGCCTGTCGTAATTTGGATAAAGCTCAGAAAGCTAAAGCAGAAATCAGCACCAAAGGTCATGGTCAAATTGATATTTTAGAATTAGATTTAAATGATTTAAATCAAGTCAAATCTGCAGCACAAACTTTAAAAGAAAAATATTCACAGATTGATATTTTGGTCAACAATGCAGGTCTAATCACGCCTAAATTAGAAGAAACGGCTAATGGTTTTGAAAAACAAATAGGTGTCAATTATCTAGGACATTTTGTGTGGACAATACAATTGTTACCTTTACTTCAAAACGCGCCTTCAGGCCGTATCATTCATCTTGCATCCATGATGCATGTTCTGGGTAAAATTGACACACATCAATTTAAATTTCATTCTGTTAAAAAATATAACGGTGTACTCAGCTATGGAAATAGTAAATTAGCAAATTTACTATTTAGTCATGCCTTAGCTGAAAAGCTCAAAGGCACATCTATCACCAGTAATGCAATTCATCCAGGTGGTGTGGATTCCGAAATTTATCGCGAGCTTCCTAACTATCAATATCGCGCTTTAAAATTGTTCTTAATCTCACCCAACAAACCAGCAAATCTTATTCATCAAATTGCGTTATCACCTGAATGGTCTAAGAAAACAGGTCAATACAAAAGTTTGCAAACACCAGCTTTTCAATCTGCACATGCGAAGAATCGTAGTTTAGCTCAGCGATTGTTTGACGAGACAGAACAACTTTTAAAAGAATATTTATAGTCAATATAAACAATTTTGAATCAGGGAATGAATCAATAGATGATCGAAAAAATGAGTGCTGAGACCACGCTACAATACCAACCCGACATTTTAGGTGAAAAATTTGAGCAACATATTTTCAAATTTTCGCCTGATTATGATGGTGAGGTTATTGCAACATTAGTACGTCGTCCATCAGATATTCCATCAACTAAAGCTGTACTGTATATCCATGGCTTTATTGATTATTTCTTTCAACAAGAAATGGCGAAAAAATTTAATGCCCAAGGTTTTCAGTTTTACGCCATTGACCTTAGAAAATACGGTAGATCACTACTTCCGCATCAAAAACCTTATTTTGTGAAAGACCTAACCGAATATGATGAAGATATTCATGCCGCATTGAATACAATTCAAAGTGAAGGAAATGAATCGGTATTATTATGCGGTCATTCTACAGGCGGTTTAACTGCCACTTATTTTTCAATTCGACACCCTGATCATCCATTGATTAAAGCAATCTGGGCCAACAGCCCATTTTATGATTTCAATATGAATGTATTAAAAAAGAAATATGCGCTTCCAATGATTGCAAAATTAGCTCAGCAATTTCCGTTGATGCAATTACCAAGTGAATTAAATAAGTTTTACGTGAAGAGTTTGCACGAAAATTTGAACGGTGAATGGAGTTTTGATCTCAAGCTTAAACCTAAAACCTACACCAAAGTGTATTTGAGTTTTATTGGTGCTGTTGTGAAAGCACAACAGAAAATTCAATCTGGTCCTAAAATTTCAGTTCCGCTCCTTGTTATGCACTCAAGTCGCACGACCAATCCGAAGAAATACAATATTGATGTTCAGACCTCTGATGTGATTTTAGATGTAAAAACCATCGAAAAATATGCAAAAGGATTACAAGGTGATGTCACTGTAATGACAATTAAAGATGGCCTGCATGATTTGGTTCTTTCAAAAAAGCTGGTTCGTCAGCAAGTGTATGACCAACTCTTCGCTTGGCTTGCTTCAAAAAATCTCTAAATTCTGTTCATCTAAGACCTCATTTTACTGGTCTTGATTGTTAATGTGTATTGATCAAGCTGAATGGACTTTCTCTTGGTCATACAATATTTCTATTCTTCAACCTTCCCATCTCTTCACAGACCTTTGCGACCAATCTCCTTTTCACCCATTTGAAATATTATTTCTTGCTTTCTGTTTCTTGTTTTGAGCCATGGAGAAATTGGGTTGGTATTTGGTAGGTACACATCTTCTCAAGCGTGTCCAATACTGCAAACACGGTAAATATCGCCGAACACAACAATAAATGGTAAAAGGAATCTCACCATGGCTTTTAAAAATATTGCAGACCAAACAAACGGGTTTTATATCCCTTGTGTTTCACTTTTCGGACCAGGTAGTGCTAAAGAAGTTGGAAGCAAAGCTCAAAATTTGGGCGCTAAAAAAGCACTGATTGTGACTGATGCAGGTTTATACAAATTTGGTGTCGCAGATATCATCGCTGGCTATTTAAAAGAAGCGCAAGTGGAGAGCTACATATTTGCAGGTGCTGAGCCTAATCCGACTGATATTAATGTTCACGATGGTGTGGAAGCCTACAATAATAATGCTTGTGATTTTATTATTTCTTTAGGTGGTGGCTCTTCACATGATTGTGCTAAAGGTATTGGTTTAGTGACTGCAGGTGGTGGGCACATTCGCGACTATGAAGGAATCGATAAAAGTACCGTTCCGATGACACCTCTTATTGCAATCAACACAACTGCAGGAACTGCTTCGGAAATGACGCGTTTCTGTATTATTACCAATACAGAAACTCATGTAAAAATGGCAATCGTCGATTGGCGTTGCACTCCACTCATTGCCATAGATGATCCTAAACTGATGATCGCAAAACCTGCAGCATTGACAGCTGCAACAGGTATGGATGCGCTTACTCATGCAGTCGAAGCCTATGTTTCAACAGCAGCAAATCCAATTACAGATGCCTGTGCTGAAAAAGCCATCAGCATGATCAGTCAATGGCTGAGTCCTGCGGTTGCTAATGGTGAGAATATTGAAGCACGTGATGCAATGAGTTATGCACAATATTTGGCAGGCATGGCATTTAATAACGCCTCTTTAGGTTATGTACATGCCATGGCTCACCAATTAGGCGGTTTTTATAATCTTCCGCATGGTGTGTGTAACGCGATTTTACTCCCACATGTCTGTGAGTTCAACTTAATTGCCTGCCCTGATCGTTATGCCAAAATAGCTGAATTAATGGGTGTAAATATTGAAGGATTAACCATTAATGAAGCTGCATATGCAGCAATTGATGCGATAAAAATCCTCTCTCAATCTATTGGCATTCCAACAGGATTAAAAGAGCTTTCGGTTAAAGAGGAAGATTTAGAAGTGATGGCTCAAAATGCACAAAAAGATGCCTGCATGCTCACTAACCCACGTAAAGCAGATCTCCAACAAGTCATCAACATTTTTAAAGCTGCAATGTAAACTTTTGAGTTGCTAGATCTAAAAGAGAATCTGGATACACTTCAGATTCTCTTTTTTACTCTTTGATTCTCAATCGAATCTGATAGTGCATTACATCAGGAACGGCGGCGTTAAATTTTTGTAGGTATAAATAAATGAGGATAAAATACGTTAACAATACGAAGAATATGCTTTAGGCCGTTGTGTTTTACTTTAATTCGGCTCAATTACGATAGTGCTGTAAAAGTTGTTGCGTTGAATAATCTTGCGGTGACAACTCCATTAAACGCTCCATTGCATCAACTGCATCAGGATTTCGTGCAATGTATTTTAAAAGCACTTCAACATCACAATAGTTAAAAATTGCTTCACTCAAACGCGAATCTAAACAATTTCGCCAAGAACATAAGAATGGGCTTTCTGTTTTTGCGAGCATTACACCATTGACCTGCTGTAAAGCTTTATCAATAAATCCAACGTCTAAAGCATTTTCGATTCGGAGGAAATCAGCCTCAATATGAGCCAGTAATTTATAGGGTCTTGAGCCTAACATTCCACCCAATAAATCCCGAAGCTGCGACATTTCAGCTTTTAAAGTTCCCATGCTTACCTTTCGCTCCCCATACAAAGCTTGATGAAGCGAATCTAAGCTAAGCCCTTGAGGACATAATGCCAATATTGTCAAAATTTCAATCTGTCTAGGTGTAACCACCAAGGTACGTCCGTTAAATATGACTTGAGGAATTCCAAAGGTACGAATAAATAAATGTTGGCGTTGATAATTCAGTAATGCTGATTGTATTAAAGATGCACAACGTTCTGCTGCGAGTAGTCCAAAACTATTGTGATGATCCCATGTCGTTGATAAATCTAATACACCAATGAGTTGCTTCGAAAATGGATCAACAATTGGTGCTGCATAGCACACCCAATCATGAATAGACTCCATATAGTGTTCATTTGAAAACACACAACTTGATTTTTCAGTTTTCAAGGTTAATGCTAAAGCATTGGTTCCAACCACTTCCTCCCGCCATTGACCGCCTTCAATAAAGTGAACACGTTCTGCAGCCTTACGCATTTGTTGACTAGCTTCCGTCCAAATAATGGTGCTGTTGATATCGCCTACCGCAAGTACCATAGATGATTGTTGTGCAACATGTTTTAACTCTTGTTCACATATTTTCAATGCTTGATTTAGGCTGTTACTTTCAACAGTACTCGTTGTGATCAACGGCGCTACCATTCGCTCTTTCGGAATTTCTGCCAACTTCGATCTTTGCCAAGACTTTAAAATATGCTGACCAAGTTGTTTCGCCTGTACAGTTGAAAGACTGATTTTCTCTCTAAGTGTTTCTATTTGTTGTCTTTGCTTGATAAGAGTCTGCATTGAGTTCATTCCTTATTATCTCAACATTTCCCAATATGCATATGTTGTACTTATTATAGTTATAGTATTTGTTGATCAGTTGTAAACCTTCATCATTCCAACCTTTTTCCAACCTTATTGTGGTTATGTTAACTCATCAATAATAGAAGATATCTAATACCAAAGACGAAGATATTTTCCATAACTTTACAGCACAACCAAAGGATGGACACTATGCGCTACGCTGATCCCAATCAACCAGATTCTAAAGTTCAATTTAAAGCACAATACGAAAATTTCATTGGTGGGAAATGGGTTCCTCCAGTAAAAGGTGAGTATTTTGATAATCTTTCTCCCGTAGATGGGAAAGTTTTTACTCGAGTTCCCCGTTCTTCAGTCGAGGATATTGAACTCGCTTTGGACGCAGCTCATGCCGCTAAAACTGAATGGAACAAAACGTCTGCAACAACTCGCTCTAACATTTTATTAAAAATAGCAGATCGCTTAGAAGAGAATCTAGAATTACTTGCTGTGGCAGAAACATGGGACAATGGTAAACCTATCCGTGAAACCTTAGCTGCAGATATTCCACTGTGTATTGACCATTTCCGCTATTTTGCTGGCTGTATCCGCGCACAAGAAGGTGGTATTTCAGAAATCGATGAAGATACTATCGCTTACCATTTTCATGAGCCGTTGGGGGTCGTTGGACAGATTATTCCATGGAACTTTCCGATTTTAATGGCGGCGTGGAAACTTGCGCCTGCATTAGCAGCGGGGAACTGTATTGTCTTAAAACCAGCTGAGCAAACTCCTGTCAGTATTCTAGTTTTAGTTGAACTGATACAAGATATTTTACCACCAGGTGTGCTGAATATCGTCAATGGTTATGGTGTTGAAGTAGGACGCCCTCTTGCCACAAATCCACGTATTTCAAAAATTGCATTTACTGGCTCAACTGCGGTTGGTCAATTAATTATGCAATATGCCACCGAAAACATTATTCCAGTGACATTAGAACTGGGTGGCAAATCTCCAAATATTTTCTTCGAAGACATCATGGATAAGGATGATGAATATCTAGATAAAGCGCTTGAAGGTTTTGCCATGTTTGCCCTGAATCAGGGAGAAATTTGTACTTGTCCATCACGCGCTTTAGTCCAGGAAAGTATTGCTGATAAATTCTTAGAGATGGCTGTAGAGCGCGTGAAGCGAATTAAAACAGGACATCCACTTGATACAGAAACCATGATTGGTGCTCAAGCCTCGCAAGAGCAACAAGATAAAATTTTAGGTTGTATTGCGACAGGTCGTGAAGAAGGTGCTCAAATTCTTACAGGTGGTCAAGCACGTGAAGAAATTGGACAAGGTTTTTATATTGAGCCGACGATTTTCAAAGGCAATAACAGCATGAAAACATTCCAAGAAGAAATTTTTGGACCAGTTTTGGCTGTGACAACATTTAAAGATTTCGACGATGCTATCAAAATTGCCAATGACACCATTTATGGATTAGGTGCTGGTGTTTGGTCACGATCAGCGCATACTTCATATCGTGCAGGACGTGCAATTCAATCAGGTCGAGTCTGGACAAATTGCTACCATATCTACCCTGCTCATGCTGCTTTTGGTGGTTATAAAAAATCAGGGATTGGTCGTGAAAATCATAAAATGATGCTGGATCATTACCAACAAACTAAAAATTTATTGGTGAGTTACTCTACTAAACCAATGGGTTTCTTCTAAAACAAAAGCTAAAGAAGCGGCAGATTGCCGCTTCTTTTCTGCTACAGGAGTTTAATGGATTAGCTGGCTTGTAGACTTTTCATATCAATCACAAAACGATATTTCACATCACTTTGAAGCATTCGCTCAAATGCCTCATTAATATTTTGCATATCAATGACTTCAACATCTGACACGATATTGTGCTGACCACAAAAATCAAGTAGTTCTTGAGTTTCTTGAATCCCACCGATCACCGATCCAGCGATTGATTTTCTTCCCATAATCATGGGTACGGAATTGCTGCTAAATTCTCCTAGATAGCCTACCAATACTAGTGTCCCACTCAATGCAAGTGTCGGAATATAAGGCTTTAGATCATGATCATAAGGCACAGTATCAATAATTAAATCAAACTGATTTTTCACTGATTTCATTTGTGTTGGATCTGTTGATAACACGACATGATCTGCACCTAAATCACGTGCATCCTGTTCTTTATTTGCTGATCGTGTAAATAAAGTCACTTCTGCACCAAGCGCATGAGCAAGTTTAATCGCCATATGACCTAAACCACCGAGTCCAACAACAGCCACTTTAGAGCCTTTACCGACATTCCAATGTTTTAACGGCGACCATGTCGTGATCCCTGCACATAAGATGGGTGCAATGGATTGAGTATCTAAATTTTCAGGTACTTTCAATACAAAATCTTGGCTCGCAATGATCGTTTGTGCGTAGCCACCATAAGTAGGTGTTTGATCATGGCGATCTAAACTACCATACGTTTGTGTATTGCCAGCTTCACAATATTGCTCCAAACCTTGGTGACAAGCTGAACAAGTACGACATGAATCTACCATACACCCGATTCCGACGAGATCTCCAACCTTAAACTTCGTTACCGATGCTCCGATGCTTTTTACGCGACCAATTACTTCATGACCAGGTACAATTGGGTAACGACTAAAACCCCAATCATTACGCGCTTGATGTAAGTCAGAATGACATACACCGCAGTATTCAATATCAATAATGACATCATCGGGGCGAGCTTGACGTTGCTGAAACGTATATGGAACCAATGGACTTTTAGAATCAAGCGCTGCGTAAGCTAAAACATTATGGATCATCGTGACTCCCTCAAGCTGTTAATTTCGTACTCTCTTATTCGTTATATCACATCAATATTTTTAATAAATTTAGCTGAGTCTCAATTTAATTTCTTTTTCACTTATTTTTGTAATTCGCGCTCTACAAAATGCAAGCGATCTTGCCCCCAGTACATATTTTCCCGCAAAAAAAATGTAGGTGCTCCGAACACCCCTCGTTGTACGGCATTGTTTGTTTCATCAATCAATTTTTGTTTTACCACCGGATCTTGGCTTAAATCCAAAAGTTGCTGACCGTCGATTGCATCACCTTGAAATAAATTTATCAGAACTTCTGGATCGGCTAAATTCAAGGGCTTTCTAAACATCGCATCAAAAAGCTTGGTCAAAATCACTTCAAAATATTCATCATGATAGATTTTCACTGCCGTTAATATACGCATTAAAGTCAATGTATTCATTGGAAAATATGGATTCATCTGCATCGGGATCTGATAATAATCTGACCAACGATTTAAGTCTTGCATTGAATAGATCCCTTTAACAGGCACCTCAATTGGACTCTTGTTACCAGTCGATTTAAAAATTCCACCCAATAAAATTGGTGTGTAATCAATCAATGCATTATATTTTTTGGTGATTTCTTGTAGCTTATAAAAAGCCAAATAACTAAATGGACTGCCAAGATCGAAATAAAATTCAACTTTTTGTTGTTGTGTAGTCATGTCTTATCCTTATTAAATATGATTACCACTGTTCAGACCATGGTCGCAAATCCAATTCATGTGTCCAAGCATCTCGTGGTTGATGAGCAATATGCCAATAGTTATCAGCTATATGTTGAGGATTCAAAATACCGTCATGCTGTTTTTTTTCATACAAATGAGGGAAAGTATCTTTAATAAAATCAGTATCAATCGCCCCATCAATAATGATGTGCGCAACATGAATATTATGAGGCCCTAACTCTTTTGCCATACTTTGGGCTAAGGCTCTTAACGCATGTTTAGCGCTAGCAAAAGCGCTGAAATATGCTGAACCACGGATGCTTGCTGTTGCACCAGTGAAAATGATAGTGCCGCGCTGCCTTGCTACCATATGTTTAGCGACTTCACGACCATTTAAAAAAGCACTAAAACAAGCCATTTCCCAGATTTTAAAATATTTACGTGCTGTTTCTTCTAGAATGCTACACGGCACATTTGCTCCAATATTAAAAACCAATACTTCAATCTGACCAATGTCACGTTCAATTGTGTCAATCAGTTGAATCACTTGATCTTCTTTTCTTGCATCTGAAGCAAATCCATAAGCTTTACCACCGTGTGCTTCAATCTCTCGGATGACAGGTGCAAGCTTGTCTGCATTGCGTCGAGTCATACAAGCAGTATATCCACCTCGTGCAAAGCGTTTTGCGATCTCACTGCCTGTGGCATCTCCTGCACCAATGATCAGTGCGACCTTGTTATGTGTTGATTTTTCTTCTGAATAATTAATTTTTGACTGCTGATCGCTCATCATTGCTCCATTAAATAACGCTCGTTATTATAACGATCACTATGTTATAGTTTTGATGCACAGTCAATGGTTATTGAATATTCAATATGAGATATAAAGCAGGATATAAAGAAGAAAAACGTCGTGATATTTTAAAAACCAGTGGTGAACTTGCAAAAAAACAAGGTTTTAACAATACTGGGGTTGATGGTTTTATGCACGCTGCAAATATGACCAGCGGTGCTTTCTATTCTCACTTTTCTTCAAAAAATGACTTATTTAAAGCCTTAATCGAATCTGAAATTGGAGCAAGTATTCAACAGTGGGAAATGAATCCTCATCAAGATCCAGAATCTTGGTTAGATTTTGAAATGAACCGATATCTTTCTCTATTACACGTTCAACACCCAGAAAAAGGCTGTGTTTTACCCTCGCTTGCTGCTGAAGTTTCACGCGCTGATGCTGACATTAAACAATGTTTTGAAAACGAACTTCAGCGTGGTTACAAACTATTTGCGCAGCATGCTCCAGAACCTGATTTCGCTTGGGCAATACTCTGTCAAATGGTGGGCTCCGTACTATTAGCGCGTGGAGTTCAAGATGAACGCTTAAAAAAAGATATTCTCAATTCTAGTCTAGCGATGCTTAAGAAATTATTAAAAAAAGAGATTGCGAAATAAATCGTTTTATATTGTTTTATGGACGAAACCTTAGTCCCAAAAGCTCTATAATTTCCTTATCATTCTTTTAAGAACGTCACATCATGAGAAAGCTTCCTGAAACAGTATATGCAATACAGCATTTAGCCTTTGAAGATCTAGGTTCTTTTGAGGAGACACTATATCAACTGGGTTATCGGGTCAGATATTTTGATGCAGGTGTGGATGATCTTTCAGTAGCCTTAAAGTACGAAGGTCTGACCATTATTTTGGGTGGACCGATTGGTGTTTATGAGACAGAAGATTACCCTTTCCTACAAACAGAAATAGACTTACTTAAAGAAAGATTAAAACTTCAACGCCCTACGCTTGGCATCTGTCTAGGTGCTCAACTCATTTCAAAAGCCTTGGGCGGTGCAGTATATGTTGGCCACACTAAAGAAATTGGCTGGAGTACAGTAGATATTATAAATGAACAAGACAACGTTCTAAATTCTTTAAATGGTGTACCAGTTTTGCATTGGCATGGTGATACCTTTGATCTTCCCGCGCAATCGAAACTTCTGGCGAGCACTCAAATTTATAAAAATCAGGCTTTTCAAGTTGGATCTAATATTTTAGCACTCCAGTTCCATCCTGAAGTGACCTCAGATAGTTTAGAGAAATGGTTGATTGGTCATACTTGCGAATTGCGTAAAGCGGGTATAGATATTACTCAATTACGTGCAGATAACCATCGTTATGCTGAAAAACTTGAATCTGTGGCAGGCTCAATCTTAAGCCGTTTTATTGAACAGATTAAATGATTTTGATTTGATTGCCTTCAACCCAACTGTAGATCAGGATATTGGATTGTGCTATACCTAAATTCAATATCCAAAAATTATAATGAAGATATAAATGTCACCACTGTTCAGTTTAGCCATCATTCATTTCTTTGCACTTATTAGTCCTGGACCAGATTTTTTATTTGTCACGCAAAGTGCGGTTCGACAGTCTCGCATACATGCACTTTTTGCAGCATTAGGAATTTCTCTTAGTATTTTAGTTTGGGCAATTTGTGCTATGAGTGGATTACACTATCTATTCCAAAAAATGGCTTGGCTCCAAACAATTATGATGATTTTAGGAGGGGTTTATCTCATTTATTTAGGCATTCAACTCTTTAAATCAGGGCTAACGAAATTAGAACCTGCTTCAGCTTACGTTACAAAAGCCATAGTCAAGAAAAAATATAGTTCTTTACTCATTCAAGGCTTTCTCACCAATATGGCAAATCCTAAAGCATTAGTTTACTTCAGTAGTGTTTTTGCGCTTGCGATGAATAGTGATGTAACTCTGATACAGCAGAGTTCACTGTTAATATTAATTTTTATTGAAAGCTTGATTTGGTTTGCGATAGTTGCTTTTATTTTTTCTGCTAAACAAGTAAACATAATATATCAAAAAATCAGCAAGAAGATTGATCTTATAACAGGTAGTATTTTTATCAGTTTTGGATGTTTCTTAATTTTTAATCGTGATTAAAAAAGCACCCGTAGGTGCTTTCTAAAATGTACTTTTTTGAAGAATATTATTTCTTATCAGTTGCGACTGAAGCTTCTGTTGTAATATTCACCGTGATTTTGTCGCCTACATTAGGCACATATGCGCCTACACCGAATGCAGAACGGTCAAATGAAGTCGTTGCATTGAAACCAATAGACTGCGCTTTCGTCATAGGATGTTCAGCTTGTTTATTCAAAACAGCATCTAGTACGACAGGCTTAGTAACATTTTTAATCGTTAGATCACCTGTGATCTTATACTTGTTCTTACCATTTGGTTGAACTTTAGTACTTTTAAAAGTGATATTCGGATATTTTTCAGCATCAAAGAAATCTGGTTTCAATAAATGTTCATCTAATGCTCTGACATTTGTATTGATACTTGAAAGTGGAATTGTGACATTCACCGCTGAATTCGCAGGCTTTTCATTGTCTACTTTGATCGTTCCTTGGATATCGCTAAAATTACCTGATGGTGTAGAAAAGCCAAAATGATCCCAAGTAAATACTGTCGCTGTATGAGTTGGATCAATTTTATACTCAACTGGTTTAGCAAATGAAACTGTTGCTACAGAAAGCACTACGGCACTTAACGCTATTGTTTTAAAGTTCATCAATTTTTCCTCAAATTTTTTAAAACATTTATGAAATGGATAGTGAATAATGTATAGCATTCTGAAATTCTTGCATCAGTACAGATAGAACAGTTTGTTGCAAGATTAGAACGCACCTTAAGAAGGTGTCACTTTCATCAAATCAATTTGATCAGATTATGACTATCACTTGTGTATAGATCATGTTTTTCATCTTTAAGCTTTCTCCTAATAAGCAGTTAACATCAACACATATCTTAAATATGAGATTAAATTAAACATTTATACAATATACTAATATTTTGTCTCATTTATAATACTAAAATTACCACTTTGAACTGGAGAATAATGATGAGTGAACAACAACAAGCGATTGATAAAGCGCTTAAAACTAAAGCACCTAAAGATGTCGTATTGGCTTTTTTATATAATACTGATAAATCAAGAGTAGCGATTGCTTCAGAAAAGTTAGTGGCTGAAGATGCCATTTATACTTCGCTAAATTTTAATAATCCTGAACTTAAACAAATTGAACCTTGGGCTGGTACTTCTACAGGTCGTGATGTCTACATTTATACTTTTTCTAATGTCGGAACTTATTGGACGATCGATGATTTTCAAATCACAGATATTTTAGCTGAAGATGAAACAGTGGCTGTATTCGGTCAATTTACTTATACATCTGTTTACGCTAAGCGCACTTTTACTTCACCTTTTTCAATTAAAGCAATAGTTAAAGATGGCTTAATCACGTATTTCCAGTTTATGGAAGATACTTATGCTTCAGCAGCATCTTTCAGAGTAAGTGGTGAATGGACAATTCAACAAAATGCTGATCCAAAATTAAATTTTACCGTGTCAGAAACTACGGCTAATTAACTGTAAAATAATAAAAATAGGATAATAAAAAAGCCTCATAAGAGGCTTTTTTATGACTGTTAAAGCTTTTCAATCAGAATACGATCAATCTGTTTTAATCCTGAAGTTTTTTCACGATTTTTTCGACGTACTTTAATGATTTTCTCTTCAGCCATATCTTGTAGCAATAATTCTACTGCTACCATCGCTTCAAGTGGTAAGTCTTCACCAATCCACTTTTGCTCACCCGCATCCATTAAAGTAATTTCATCACTAATTTGCTCATACAAACTCATTGCGCTACTCACTTCTAATTTGAAATTTAGGGAATGAATCTATCTATCTAGATACATAAAAATAAAAAGACGCCCCACAGTTGGGACGCCTTTTAAAACACTTAATTCTAAGAATTAAGCAGTAATTTCTTTCACTGCTGCGACAACTGCTTCAGTCGTAATACCAAAGTGTTGGAACAAATCTTTCGCTGGTGCAGATTCACCATACGTAGTCATACCAATCACACGACCATCAAGACCTACAAATTTCCACCAGTAGTCAACATGCGCCGCTTCAACCGCTACACGCGCACGGATATTAGATGGAAGAACTGACTCACGGTAAGCAGCATCTTGCTTAACAAATTCTTCAGCACATGGCATAGACACAACACGCACACCTTCAAGCTGTGCATAAGCTTCCATTGCCAATGCAACTTCCGAACCTGTTGCAATGATAATCGCTTTCAATTCGCCTTTTTCTTTAGCCAATACATAACCACCTTTCGCAACATCAGCAATTTGTGCTTCTGTGCGTGTTTGGAATGCTAAGTTTTGACGAGAGAAGATCAACGCAGTTGGACCTTCAGAACGTGTTAACGCAGATTTCCAAGAAATTGCTGCTTCAACTGTGTCACATGGGCGCCATGTGTTGAGGTTTGGTGTACCACGTAAAGATGCGATTTGTTCAATTGGTTGGTGTGTTGGACCATCTTCACCCAAACCAATAGAATCGTGTGTGTAAACATGAATCACACGTTGTTTCATCAATGCAGACATACGTACTGCGTTACGTGCATATTCCATAAACATGAGGAATGTTGCTACGTAAGGAATGAACCCACCGTGAAGTGCAACACCGTTTGCGATTGCAGTCATACCGAACTCACGTACGCCATAGTGTACGTAGTTACCTGCAGCATTGTCTTGAACGCCTTGTGCGCCTTTCCAAAGTGTTAAGTTAGAACCTGCTAAGTCAGCAGAACCACCTAAGATTTCAGACAGCATTGGGGCAAATGCTTGGATTGCATTTTGGCTTGCTTTACGTGTTGCGATGGTTTCAGCTTTTGCGTTTACTTCAGCAATATACGCATCCGCTTTTGCAACGAAGTCAGCAGGTAATTCACCGCTTAAACGACGTTTAAGATCAGCCGCTTCAGTTGGATATTTTGCTTCATATTGTGCAAATACTTCGTTCCAAGCTGCTTCTGCTTGTTGACCTTTTTCTTTCGCGTCCCATGCAGCATAAACGTCAGCAGGAATTTCGAATGGACCTTCAGTCCAACCCAACGCTTCACGTGCTAATGCGATTTCGTCGTTACCCAGTGGTGCACCATGGCAATCTTCTTTACCTTGTTTGTTTGGTGAACCTAAACCAATAATCGTTTTACAGATAATGATTGTTGGTTTCTTCGTTTCAGCTTTCGCTTCTAAAGTTGCCGCACGTAATGCATCTGCATCGTGACCATCAACTTTCAATACTTGCCAGCCATAAGCTAAGAAGCGTTGTTCTGTATCGTCAGAGAACCAACCTTCTACTTCACCATCAATTGAAATACCATTGTCGTCATAGTAAGCAATTAATTTACCTAGCCCCAAAGTACCTGCCAATGAACATGCTTCATGAGAAACACCTTCCATTAAACAGCCGTCACCTAAGAAACAGTAAGTGAAATGATCAACGACTTTAATGTCTTCTTTGTTGAATTGCGCTGCTAAGGTTTTTTCAGCCAAAGCAAAACCAACAGCATTCGCGATACCCTGACCCAATGGACCAGTGGTTGTTTCGATACCAGGTGCATAACCTAATTCTGGGTGACCCGGTGTTTTTGAGTGCAATTGACGGAATGCTTTTAAATCTTCAATTGAAAGATCATAGCCAGTCAAATGTAATAATGCATATTGAAGCATTGAGCCATGACCATTTGATAATACAAAACGGTCGCGGTTAGCCCACTGAGGGTTTGTCGGATTGTGATTTAAGAATTGACGCCATACAACATCAGCAATATCAGCCATCCCCATTGGTGCACCTGGATGTCCAGAATTTGCTTTTTGCACAGCATCCATTGCAAGTACACGAATTGCGTTAGCAATGCGACGTTCATTCAGCGGGGTTGTCATAGATCAGTGTCCGATAAATTAAAGATGGGAAATGAATAAAATTCAAAAACTGGGTGTATTGTCTTAAAAAAATCAAACAGCGTAAAGCCCAGAAACGTATATTTCAGCCCTAAAGCGAAAAAATTCATACAATGCGAGTCGGTTTTATCAATATTCAATTCAATCCAATATTTTTTAGTGGCTTGGCCTTTTTTTAAAGTACTGATGTTGAATCATGTATTCACATTCTTTCGTACCCACTTAAGCTGTTTTTTATTTCAGCTCAGTCTTAAAAAGAATAAGTCTTATACAAAAGTTTTCACTTATCAATTTAACAGATGATGATATCAATTAAAAAAACACAAAAATGACATAAATTCATGCTTTTTAGTCAGGTTAAGCTAGTCCTTAACGTTAAGTCGATGTACCATATTGCGTCTTTAGAAATAACTGTGATAGGACTTATGCGCGAGTACGCTGTATTTACTTCAGAATCTGTAAGCGAAGGCCATCCAGATAAAATGGCTGACCAAATCAGTGATGCTATTTTGGATGCAATCTTAAAAGAAGACCCATATGCGCGGGTTGCTTGTGAAACGCTTGTAAAAACAGGTGCTGTTGTTCTTGCAGGTGAAATCACAACAACTGCAAATGTAGACTTTGAAGCAATTGTACGCCAAACCGTAAATGGCATTGGATACCATCATTCTGATTTAGGTTTCGATGGTTCAACTTGTGCTGTCATCAACATGATTGGCAAACAATCTCCTGAAATTGCTCAAGGTGTAGATCGTCAAAAACCTGAAGATCAAGGTGCTGGCGATCAGGGTTTAATGTTTGGCTACGCGAGTCGCGAAACAGATGTTTTAATGCCTGCTCCTATTTCGTATGCGCACCGTCTTATGGAAAAACAAGCAGAACTTCGTCGTAACGGAAGTTTGCCATGGTTACGTCCAGATGCGAAAAGCCAAGTGACTTTTGCATACGAAAATGGCGTACCTGTTCGTTTAGATGCGGTCGTATTATCGACTCAACACGATCCTGAGATTTCACAGACTGATTTAAAAGAAGCTGTCATTGAAGAAATCGTGAAAAAAGTAATTCCAGCAGATATGTTCCATGCGGATACCAAATTCCACATCAACCCTACTGGTATGTTTGTGATTGGTGGTCCAGTCGGTGACTGTGGTTTAACAGGTCGTAAAATCATTGTAGATACATATGGTGGTATGGCTCGTCACGGTGGTGGTGCTTTCTCTGGTAAAGATCCATCTAAAGTAGACCGCTCTGCTGCTTATGCTGGTCGATATGTTGCAAAAAATATTGTTGCCGCTGGTCTAGCCGATAAATGTGAAATTCAAGTGTCTTATGCGATTGGTGTTGCTGAACCAACATCTATCTCAATCAATACATTCAATACTGCTAAGGTTTCTGAAGAATTGATTATTGCATTGGTACGAGAGCATTTCGATTTACGTCCATATGGTATTACACGTATGTTGAATCTCATTCAACCGATGTATAAGCAAACTGCTGCATATGGTCACTTTGGTCGTGAAGGTTCTGATACTGCATTCACTTGGGAAAAGACAGACAAGGTTGAAGCGCTTAAAGCATCAGCTGGTTTGTAATTTCCAAATAAAAAAGCCCACATTGATGTGGGCTTTTTTATAGATTCAATTTGCTTTATCACTTTGATGAAGCGTGTCCAAAAACGACTGCTTCACAGGGACATTTTGGTTATCTTGTAAATATAAATGGGCCACTTTAAACACAATGGCTGCGGCTAAACACGCAATGATACAAAATATCCAAAAACCATAAGGTGTTCTGATATTTTGTGATCCGCATTCAGAACACACTTTGTCTGTCGAAGCAACCACCTTGTCGCAACACGCACAATGATACTGATACAGCATACTCATCCTCCCGATTTGACTGTCTTTTTATTTTTATCTACATCACCTTAGAGGCTAATATTTATACTATATAAGCCTTCACCAATAATCAACCTCAGATGTAGCTATAAAACAGCAACCATCTATGTCTTCATTCAATATCTTGTATTATCAGATATCTATATGAATTTTTTTTGACAACCTGCTCTATCATTCTTTTTTCTTCTAGAGATTATCCATATTTTATTCACGCACTCGCCCATCATATCCGCATGGAAATCATAAATTGAAGTAAAATAAACGTAGTTAAAAAATGATGATATGACGATGGTTCAATTAATTAAGAAAGGCGGCTTGAGAGAAAGAGCAAACAGAAGTCGCTCTTATCAAGGTTCTGAAAATACTGAAGCAACTTTGCGACCAAGACGTTATCAGCAAGACACGCTCGTTCTGACTCAAACAGAAGAGTTAGATCAGGATTCAGTTAAGCAAAATAAGCGCATCTATCCACAACCCGACTGCAAAGATCAAAAATAGACCACCCGATGCCATATCTATGTAATGCCCTGAACGCTGGTAGAGCTGTTTAATTTTAGGTCGTGCTAAAACGACCATCAAAAACGTAAAGGTTAAAAACGTTTGAATCGGAATAATGACTGCCAGTTGTATTTTCAACATCTCTGGTGCTGAAGCAGTTAAGGCAAGTGAAAATACACTACTAAAATAAATCAGTGTTTTAGGATTGGATAGGTTTGTAAACAACCCCATCAGAAAGTATTTTTCAGCTTTTAAAGGTAACTGATTTTCATCAATTGCATCAAGTTTGAAAGACTTATAGGTTTGCCAACCACCCTTTAGCATCGCCCAGCCCATTTTTGCCAAAAATAAACCACCGACTAACATTAAGACTTGTTGAATCCATGGGAATTGGGCAATCAAAAGTGCAAAACCTGATAAGGTTAAAATCACCCAAAATAAAATTCCAATAGAAATACCTAAAATAACTTTCAACGTGTTTGCGATTGTGGTTGACGCTGCGCATTTGGCAATCAACAAAATATCAGGTCCAGGACTCAATTGAGCAACAAGATGTAGGACACAGATGGTAAGTAATAGAGACATAAATCAAAAATGAATAAAAATTGTTTGAATTATACTGTTTTTTAGGAAAATCGAGATACAAAAATAAAAAAACCAGACATTACATCTGGTTTTGAACATGCGCAATTTACTTTTGATTAACGTCTTTCATTTCAATTTTCTTTGCTTCAGGTGTAATTTCTCTTGCTTCACCATCAATGATAGTAGAGTCATTTGAACCACGACCGTGCTGCTGGCTTTGCATTTCTTGCATTTGGCGCATTAAATCTGCAAATGGATTCTGACCATTTGCTTGACCACCCATGCCGCCCATATCTCCCATCATACCACCCATCATTTTTTCCATCATGGCTTGCTGACGCTTCATCATGGTTTTCATCATCACCGCTTTAAATGCTGTTTGAACAGGTGGAATTAGAATAAGTAAGGCGAATAGATCGGAAATTAACCCCGGAATCAAAAGGAAAATACCCGCAATAATTTTAGGTAAGTTATTGGTCAAATTCGGATCAGCACTCATATGACCTTGTTGCATTTGCTGCATCTGTGGCATTAAACCTGATGCATGAGAACGAACCATATTTAAACCAATAAAGAATGCAGCAATAAACCAGAAGAATACATACCACATACTTCCGACTAGATCACCCACACCGACCCATACGAAGATTTCAAGGACTATACCGATTAAAACAATAAGAGCTAATTTCATGAAATGTAATCTAATCTCAAAAATTTAAATATAGGGTCGTAATCATCTGCTCAATCTGTATCAAGCTTTTTTCATACGCTTATGTAACAATATGGGCATTATTTTATTTTTAAAGTCATGGAATGTCATTAATTATCGGAATTGATCCTGGTTCACGTCTAACAGGTTACGGTATTATTCAAAAAGAGGGGCAAAAACTCACTTTTGTTGATGCTGGAACAATTCGCACTGAAACACCTGACATGCCTGAGCGTCTAAAACGAATTTTTTCAGGCATTGAAAGAATCGTTAAATTTCATGGTCCTACCGAAGCTGCTGTGGAACAGGTATTTATGGCGGTCAATCCTGACTCTGCCTTAAAACTTGGTCAAGCACGCGGTGCAGCTATAGCGGCATTGGTCAATTTAGATCTACAAGTGGCTGAATATACTGCGCGTCAAATTAAACAATCTGTTGTTGGCTATGGCGCTGCTGATAAAGAACAGGTTCAAATGATGGTTATGCGCATACTTAATTTAAGTATTAAACCACAAGCCGATGCTGCAGATGCACTTGCCGCAGCAATTTGCCATGCACATGCCTCTGGCAGTATGAGTAAATTGGCTGTTTTAAATGCTTTAGGTGGAATGGCACGTGGACGAAGCCGCAGCAGTAGTCGTCGACGTTAAAAGTCTCTCGACACTCAATGCACTTATTGGCGAATTTGAAAGTTATCGAAATCACGCTCTTTGATGTCAATTAAGTCTTCATAGAAGATTTGCTTAACTTTACTATTATGAGGCCCTGCCATGGCCAGTTTGATCATGTCATTTACATCTTTATATGTGCCAACAATGATAGCTTCCACATCCCCATTATCCATATTTTTAACGTAACCAGTTAAATGCAACTTTAAGGCTTGTTCCATAAACCAGCGACGAAATCCGACCCCTTGAACAAGACCTTGTATCGTTAATTTTAAATATCGCATATCTATCCCTGAATTTTATTTTAGATTTACTATTTGATAAATCGCTTGAGCCATATTCTGAGCTAACAAACCACGTTCACCCTGTTGAGCCAATACATCACCTGCCATGGCATGTAAGTTAACAATTTCATGAAGTTGAATAGAATTAGACAATTGTCCTTTAAGACTAGCAATCATTCCTGCAAGGATATCCCCCATTCCACCTGTACCCATTCCTGGATTACCTTGGGTGCAAATCCAAATAGTTTGCTGCGCGTCAATCGTTAAACTTCCTGCACCTTTTAATACCCATTCACCAGCATACAGTGTTTGTAATCGTTTAATTGCTTTGATGCGGTCATGCTCAACTTCCGCCACGCTAGAGTGTAAAAGTTTTGCAGCCTCACCAGGATGTGGCGTTGCGTAAGTTCTCTCATTGAGTCGAATGGGCTTTTCAGATAAGAACCACAATGCATCAGCATCGAGTACAGTAGGTTTGTTCGTAGAGGACAGAATACTCATCCATTGATCATATTGCTCAGCTGCCCAATCATCACGTCCCAACCCCACTCCAAAACAAATCGAATCGACTTGCTGTAGCAAATTTTTTCGTTGTGATGGATCGAAACGATTAATATCCTGCACCATTACATTGGGAGATCGTGACAAAATTGCTGAATGATGTTTAGCATCACACACGATCGTGACTTTACCCGCCCCAGCGGCAAATGCAGCTTCAGCCGCCATAATCACCGCACCTCCCATTTGTGCATGACCGCCAATCACGAGCACATGCCCATACGTTCCTTTATGTCCTGTAGAGTGTCGTCGCGGCAAAATTGTTTTGACTGGGCTTAATCGGGCCACAGGTTTTAAATCTGAGTCACATGGTAAAATGGGAATGAGTTTTAGATGTCCTATAAAATCCTGTGCACGCCCTACAAATTGCCCTACCTTATATGCGAGTGCGGTAAGCGTATGCTGAGCATGAATAGCCATTGGTAATGGTTGACCTGTATTTGCATCTAAACCGCTCGGCATATCAATCGCAATTTTGACGCCGTCTTGCTCATTAATATGATGGATAATTCTCTGCCAGTCTTCACTTAAAGTACGATTAATTCCAATTCCAAACAATGCATCAATATAGACATCATAACCCTTACAATGGTTCAGATCGGTGAACGGCTTAAGTGGTATGGATTGACTCATTTTATAAGCACTCTGCAAGGAGTCAGCCGAGTGATGATCGACTTGTGAAAAAGAAAAAATATCGATTTCTAGATTTTGGTTGAATGAACAATGTCGTGATAAAGAGTGCTGTGCTAAATAGTACGTAACAAGATAACCATCCCCTGCATTATTTCCTTTGCCGCAGCAGACTGCGATACGGATTTTCTTTTTTTCAATACCTTGAAGAATTGTGATGATTTCTTGTGCCATCATCCAAGCAACTTGCTGCATAAGACCAAAAGCACTATTTTGATCGTCAAACCAGCGCTGTTCCCAAGCTTGTATCTCACTGCTGTGATAAACTTGTTGATGCATTATCGTTCCTTTTTTTATTTATGACTCAATCTCTCTCATCTATACCAGCTCGTATTCCAACACAGCAATTTGATCCTCATGCGCTTAAAGCTTGGATTAAATCTCAAGCATTGGAACTGGGCTTCGCTGATTGTGTCATTGCCCGACCTGATGCTCAAGATGAATTACCTCGATTAAAAGCATATTTAGATCAAGGATTTCATGGTGACATGAAGTTCCTCGAAGAAAATTTGGAAAAACGTGCTAATCCAACACTGTTGGTTCCCCATACAAAAAGTATTATCTGCGTCAGAATGAATTATTTGGTTGAACGACCTCAACCTCGAACAGTACCAGATTTCCCCAATTCTGCCGTTATTGCGCGATATGCACGCGGACGGGATTACCATAAAACCATGCGCGGTAAATTAAAAACACTTTCAAACCTTATTCGTGAAAAAGTCGGTCCGTTTGAATCAAGACCTTTCGCCGATTCAGCCCCTATTTTTGAAAAATCACTCGCTGAATCTGCAGGTATGGGTTGGACAGGTAAACATACCCTGCTCATCCACAAAAAATCGGGTTCCTTTTTTGTACTCGGTGAACTGTTTAGTTCTCTTGAATTACCCTTTGACGAGCCTGCCAGTGCACATTGCGGCTCATGTACAGCATGTATTGATATTTGTCCAACGCAGGCGATTGTAGCGCCATATCAATTAGATGCCCGTAAATGTATTGCCTATCTGACCATTGAATACCAAGGGGTGATTCCTGAAGAACTACGCCGTGGCATAGGTAATCGCGTATTTGGATGTGATGATTGCCAGCTGATTTGTCCTTGGAATAGTTTCGCACAAACTACAACGGTTGCTGATTTCCATCCCCGTCATGGGCTGGATCGTCTTTCTTTAATTGAATTATGGCAATGGGACGAAGCAACATTCTTAGCCAACACAGAAGGCAGTCCACTGCGTAGAACAGGCTATGAAAGCTTTATGCGGAATATTGCGATTGGAATCGGGAATGCACCGTATCATCCAAACAATATTGAGCAATTGATACTAAAAAGAAATCAGTCTAGTGAGATTGTGCAAATCCATATTGACTGGGCAGTACAAGAACAACAATCAAAAAGAAATAATTAATTGTACTTTTCCAAGATGACTTGACAGCGCAAAAACACCGTTTTGAGCATGATCTGAAATTTTAAGTACACGTTAGCAACAAGTTCTCAGCATCAAGTTCCCAAAAAATAATTTTGCGGCGAAAAATGCATAAAAATAGTTAAGTTTGTAACTAAATCAACAATGATTAATTTCTATTGAGTTGGCGAATTTGATAATTTTTTTGAGTCATTATTGTCATATTTTACGATTTTGCATTGTTAAAATTACAGTATGATCAAATAAGTAGCTTTTTAATTGATGGATAAATTATGCAAGTACGCAATGATTGGACGCGTGAAGAAATACAAAAACTCTATGAACAACCCTTCATGGACTTAGTTTTCGAAGCACAACGCGTGCATCGTCAATACTTTGATGCAAATACCATTCAGGTCAGCACATTACTATCGATCAAAACGGGTAAATGTCCAGAAGATTGTAAATACTGTTCTCAATCTGCACGTTATGATTCCAAACTTGAAGCTGAAAAAAGAATTGCTGTTGAAAAAGTAATTCATGAAGCCAAAGAAGCTCTCGCTTCTGGATCATCTCGTTTTTGTATGGGTGCTGCATGGCGAAATCCTCATGAACGCGATATGCCCTATGTACTTGAAATGGTACGTGAGGTAAAAGCCCTAGGACTTGAAACCTGTATGACCTTAGGGATGCTTAATCAATCACAAGCGGAACGTTTAAAAGAAGCGGGGTTAGATTATTACAACCACAATTTAGATACCTCTCGTGAGTACTATCCAAATGTGATTACCACACGCACTTATGATGATCGTTTAAATACTTTAGACTTTGTGCGCCAAGCAGGCATGAAAGTGTGTAGCGGTGGAATTGTTGGCTTAGGTGAAGATACTCAAGATCGTATTGGTCTATTACATGAACTTGCGACCTTAGCTATTCATCCAGAATCGGTACCAATCAACATGCTTGTGCCGATCGAAGGCACACCCTTAGCAGATGTTGAAAAACTCGATGTGACTGAATGGATTCGCACCATTGCCGTAGCGCGCATTATCATGCCAAAAAGTTATATAAGACTTTCAGCGGGTCGTGAATCTCTTTCTGATTCTGATCAAGCTTTAGCGTTTATAGCAGGTGCTAACTCTTTGTTCTCAGGTGAAAAGCTTTTAACGACACCTAATGCTGGTGAAGGCAAAGATAAGCAGTTATTCGATAAGTTAGGTCTAAAAGCCGAAAAAGCGAAGCCGACTGTATCAGAGCTGACTATAGATGCAATGGCAAGTTAACTTATAAGATTCGCTCAATCAAAAACCGAAGCTTTGCTTCGGTTTTTTATGATGTGATCAATATGCCATAACAGGCATTAAGATACTGTCCCGGCTTAATTTCATCTGTTCCATTGGCATGGTGTACCGTTATTTTTTGACTAAATGCATCAAACTCAAAGCGATCATAACTATCTTGGTGGTGCATCAACCAATAAATCGTATCTACGACATGATCATCACAAATATAAGTATTCGATTTAAAATCTTTACTCATTTAATTTAAATCCTTTTTTTCAATCACAATATTATTATATCTCAATTCATGTTATTGAATATCATTTTCTATATTTAAGATAATATCTAAATTTCCTTTAATCCAATATATTATATTTACATATCACAATAAATCGATTTCCACACATTTTATAAGCGCTATTATTTTATTTTAATTTAGAATAAAGACTGATTATTATGAGTATTATTGATTTAAAACCTCAAACTGCATTGCAACACCGCCCCAGCGCACTGACCACACAAATTAATGCTGTATGGGGACAAGGACCTTCTTCACGTTATGAAAGCCTCGCCTCGTTATTCAGACCTACATTTGAAAAAATCAAAGCTTCGCGATCTGAACGCGAAAAAAAACGAGTTTTAGCTTTTGAACAGATTCAATGGTTAAAAGACATCGGTTTTACGAAACTTCGCTTACCCAGTTCGCAAGGGGGATTTGATGCAACGATTCCAGAATTATTTAATCTATTAATCGAACTTGCCGAAGCTGATGCAAATTTACCGCAGGCACTTCGCGTACATTTTGGCTTTGTGGAAGATTTACTGCTCAGCCGCGACCCACAGTTTAAATCTGTATGGCTTCCTAGAGTGGCTCAAGGTCAAATTATTGGAAGCGCATGGTCTGAAGGTGGAAATGAGTCCATTCATGAATTTAAAACCAGACTTTCAAAAGATGCTGAGGGACGTACGGTATTGAATGGAAAAAAATTTTATACCACAGGAAGCTTGTATGCAGACTGGATTGATGTGGGTATTACTGATTTGTATGGAGAATCAGCCAGTATTCTAATCCCTCGACATGCTGAAGGTGTTGAGATTGTGGATGACTGGAATGGTTTTGGTCAAATTCTTACAGCAAGCGGTACTACTAAGTTCAATCATGTTGTTGTGAATCAACAAGATGTCATCGGAGACCAACAGCGCTTTAAATATTCAGCAGCATTCTATCAACTGATTCAATTGGCAATTATTTCAGGGCTTACAAGAGCAGCAAGCTATGAAGTATCAGCTGAGGTTTATAAACGTGAAAGAAATTATACGCATGCCAATGCTTCCTTCGTCCGTAATGATGCTCAAATCCTACAAGTGGTGGGTCAAATTCGCGGTGTCGCCTACACCACTGCAGCAATTATTGAAAAAAATGCACAGGCTATACAACGTGCTTTTGAAGCTGGGTTGAATGATAATGAACAACTCGAAGCAGATCAAAATGCCATAGCAGAATTAGAGGTTGCTCAATCTCAAACCATTATCACCACACTTGCATTAAATGCTTCGACCATTATTTTTGATGCTCTAGGAGCATCAGCCACTGATAAAAACTTAGCTTTAGATCGTTTCTGGCGAAATATTCGTACGCTCGCATCACACAACCCAAGAATTTATAAAGATCGAATTGTCGGAGACTTTAGCGTAAATGGTGCATTACCCCCTTATCAATGGCGTATCGGTAAAGTTGATGAATCAGGGCTTCTGCAAACAGATAAGGCTTCTTGAGCTCGCTTTAAATCGTTAAGACACTATTTTTTAGTGTCTTTTTTTAGTGTCTTTTTTTAGTGTTTTTTAAAGTGATCTATCTAAATCGCTTAGGCTATTAGAGCTCTTATTTACGAAGCTAGAAAAAAGGTCCTTAACAGGACCTTCTTAGCAGCATCATAGAAATTACATCAATTAAGCCACTTGAGCTTTCAAGTGTTTCGCCAAAGGACTATTACCAATTTGCCATACAAATGGCAATTCAGTTTGATTCACGACAAAAGCCCCCACCACTTTCTCCTTATAAATAATCGGATTATGTGAGGATACGACACGTGCATTACGCCAGAAACGATCTAACTGCTTCGATGAAGCGCTGGCCGAAGCGCCCAAACTATTGAATAGTTTAGTTGTTAAATCAAGTACAAGATCTGAAATGACGACCTGCCCTTGAGCAGATTCTAGTTCTGCAATTTGGTTAATCTCATGATCTTTTTCAGATGAAGCATTAAAGTGACTTAAATATGCATCATCCAGTGCTGCAGCTGTTTTTAAAGTAATGGCTTGACTGGCAAATGCTTGGGAAGATGCCTTACCAATCACTTGTAGAATCTGAGCATCATCACGGACAAGATCAGCATTCCCGTGGCTAAAGATTCGAGTACGCTTACGCACTTCCTCACTAAAGGTCTCAACCGCAGAAAATGCGATGCCGGTCAGTGTTGCTAGATGTACAACTTGATAAAAAGCTGTTTGATATTTAAAACGCTGATCAAAAGGATAAATATGATCTCGTTCGATCGCCACTTGGTTGATTTTTAGAGTCCCGCTTCCAGTGGTTTTTTGACCAAATCCATCCCAATCATCATGTACTTTAATTCCATTAGCTTTAGTTGAGACCGCTGCAATCACATGCTGATCAGTGGTCTCATCATAGGCAAAAAGATCAATCCAATCGGCAAAAATAGTACCTGTAGAATAGAACTTTTCTCCTGAAACTTCATATTCGCCTTGTTGATTTTGTTTCACTCGGGTAATGACGTCGCCTATCTCAACATTACCGACTTCTGTCCAAGCGTTTCCTGCGATTTCACCATTTACGAATCGCTTAAACCAAAACGCTTGTGATTGATCTCTATGGGCCACTAAACGGTCTTCGACAAATGCAAAATGTCCACGTAAAGCTTGCACAATATTTGAATCCGCTGTCGCCAACTCGATTAAGATTTGGAAAAGTTGCTGTTGGGTAAAACCTGCACCGCCATATTTTTTTGGTACACGTAATGCACCAAAACCTACATCGTTTAACCATTTAATTTGTTCATGAGGCAAATCACGATCGGTTTCTCGTTGAACGGCCCCTTCTGCAATCCGCTTAAAAATCGGTCGAAACTTTGCTGCAACCTCTTCATAGTTGGCACCAAGTGAAAGTTCTTCATTCTGATTTAATATAGTCATAATAAATTTCTCCTTAGCTCCATGGATGACGTGGTGGTGGGACATCATTTAGAAAATAATTTCCTACAATGTTGTATTTCCAACGCACGGGATCATGCAAAGTGTGTGTTCTGGCATTGCGCCAATAACGATCTAAATTTAATTCTGATAAGGTCGAACGCGTGCCAGAAAGCTCAAATAATTTATTCGCTGCTAAAATCGCAATGTCAGTCGTTAAGACTTTTGCTTCAGCCACGAGCAATGTTGCTTCATTAATATGATCTTCGGTCGGTTCAGCAAGTGCTAAATCAATCGCTAATCCTGCCAAATCCAGAACGGCTTCAGCAGCACGCAGCTTAATTTTCAATTCACCAATATTGGCAATGGTATATGGATCTGAACTTGCTTTATCTAAACCTGAATCAATCCATGGACGTGCAAAGTTACGAACGTAATGAATCGTTTCTTGAATCGCACCACGTGCAATCCCAGCATCTACAGCAGCTTGAATAAATTGAGAAATTGCTCCAGCTGCTGTCGGTCTTACAAAAGCTTGATAAATTGGAACGATATATTTTGCATCTACTTTAACGTTGTTTAATTCGACTGATCCACTGACCGTTGTACGCTGACCAAACCCACTCCAATCATTGGTAATTTTTACACCTTCTGTCCCTTGTGGCACGATTGCAGCAAATGGTTTTCCTTCAGCATCAATCGCAACAACTGGAATGCGGTGTGCCAGTAAAGCTCCAGTCGCAAAGAATTTTTGTCCATTCACAATCCCATTACCAAAAGCATCAAATTCTATTTTTGTGGTGAGATCGGCAACCGTCTTAGACCCTTTTTCTGAGAAAGCATTCCCCAAACGCTCTCCACCCAGTACGGCTTTAAAAAAGAATTGTTTTTGTTCTTCGGTGGCATCTAAACGGATATGCTCGAGAAACACCCAATGATTTTGTGCGATTTGACCTAGTGATGGATCAGCGCTAGAAATGGTTTTTACAACTTCAGCTAGAGTCTTGTAACTCACTCCTGAACCTCCATATTGCTTTGGAATGTTAATTGCCCAAAGCCCTGATTGAGAATACTTGTTTATTTCACTCAAAGGTAAACGGCGTTCATGATCACGAATGGAGGCTTCCTTTGCAAAATCTTCAGCGAGCTGTTGTGCGATTTGAATCGCTTCTTCATCTGTCTTAATCACATGCGCTGGCTGATGAATTTGGTAGAATTCTTTTGAAATTTCAGCCTCATGCAATTTTATATCTATTTGTGCAGTCATTTTATTCTCTTCAAAAAAATTGAATAAAATTAAACTAGCACTAATTATTTTAATTTTTTATACGATTATTTTATTTACTAATCTAATTTCAAACAAAATAAATCATTTATTTTTTTATTATGTATATTGCAGTTTTTCTCATTAAATAATAAGTATGACATTTCATATAATCAGAATATAAACATTTAATTATTTTATATTTTCATTATGACTAAACATATACGATTTAATGCTTTTGAAATGAATTGCATTGCACATCAGTCCCCAGGCTTATGGCGTCATCCGCTCGATCGCTCTACGGAATATAAAGATTTGGAATATTGGACTGATTTAGCAAAAATATTAGAAAAAGGTATTTTTGACGGTATTTTTCTTGCAGATGTTTTGGGTATTTATGATGTGTATCATCAATCGGCTCAACATGCTTTAAATGGTGCTGTTCAAGTTCCTGTGAATGATCCAATTCAAATTGTTCCAGCAATGGCAGCAGTCACCCAACATTTAGGCTTTGGCGTAACCACCTCTATTTCATTCGAACATCCTTATCCCTTCGCACGACGTATGAGCACGTTGGATCATCTCACCAAAGGTCGCGCGGGTTGGAATATTGTGACTTCATATCTAGAAAGCGGATCCAAAAACTTAGGTTTAAAAACCCAAGTAAGTCACGACAATCGTTATGATATTGCAGACGAGTATCTGGAAGTTCTATATAAACTCTGGGAAGGCTCTTGGGAAAATGATGCGGTACGACGCGACAAAGCTGCTGGTATTTTTGCGGATCACACCAAAGTTCATCCAATCCTTCATGAAGGTACATATTTTAGCGTGCCAGGTATTCATATCTGTGAACCTTCTCCGCAACGCACACCTGTATTATACCAAGCTGGTGCATCAAAGCGTGGACAGAAATTTGCCAGTCAAAATGCAGAGTGCGTATTTATATCTGCACCAACGAAAGTTGCTGTAAAAAAGTTAGCACAAGGAATTCGTCAGAATCTTATTGAGGAAGGTAAAGATCCAAATGCAGTTCTAATTTATACGATGCTTGCGATTGTGGTCGATGAAACTGATGAGAAAGCGCAGGCTAAATTTGCAGAGTATCAATCTTACGGTAGTTATGATGGTGGATTGACACTCGCTTCAGGGTGGTCTGGTGTAGATTTTTCACAATTCAAAGCTACAGACCAGGTTGAATATATTCATACCAATGCCATTCAATCTATGTTGCAATCATACGTAGAAGCAGATCCAGACAAAGTTTGGACCATAGAAGAAATTGCAAAATGGACCAGTGTTGGTGGAAATGGACCCGTGATTGTCGGCTCACCAAGCACAGTTGCCGATCGTCTTCAAGAATGGGTGGATGAAACTGGCATTGATGGATTCAATTTGGCTTATATTTTGGCACATCAATCTTTTGAAGACGTGGTCGAATACGTCGTTCCTGAGTTACAACGTCGCGGTGTTTACCCTACTGAATATACCAAGGGGACGCTTAGAGAAAAGTTGTTTGGTCATGGACCATTACTTCCAGATGATCATCGTGGTGCTCAATACCGTAAGTCATCAACGAATGGGCTGCACACCACAACCAAAAACGCATCACTTGAATCTGTGTAGATCCATTTAAATTCTCTAAATCTAAAAAAAGCCCCTTTCGGGGGCTTTTTTAATGCTGATGTTCTAGTTCATGGTGATATGCATCATCTTCTATCTGCAAGGTCATTTCAGTAATATGATGATCATGACTTAACATTTCAAAAGCTTGTTGATGTAAACGTTTAGGATCGACATTCGGTGCAACCAAATGAACTGTGAGCATGACTTTTTTGGACGTGATCGCCCAAACTTTTAATTGGTGAATGTCCTTAACTCCTTCAAGCGATAATAAATCTGTACGGAGCTTTTCAATATCAATCTCATCAGGTACACCTTCAAGTAAGATATTTACACTTTGCTTGGCGAGAATCCAAGCACGTGGTAAGACCCAAAATCCGATCAGGACTGCGATAATCGTGTCAATAAGTACCCAGCCTGTAAAATAAATAATCACAGCACCGATGATCACACCTACAGAACCAAGTGCATCACTTAATACTTCTAGATATGCACCTTTGACATTGAGGCTATCTTTACTACTCGAAAAAAGCATCTTCATCGAAATTAAATTAATGATTAAGCCAATGACGGCGACTATCATCATTCCAACACTCTGAATTTCAGGAGGATTACTTAATCGATGAATCGCTTCTATCAAAATATAAATTGCAACGATAAATAACATCACCGCATTAAATAGAGCTGCCAAAATTTCAAATCGCTGGTAACCAAAAGTTCGCTTATTGTCTGCAGGCTTTTGACCAATCTTAATTGCAACCAACGCGATGGCTAGAGCAGCAGCATCAGTAAACATATGTGCAGCATCTGACAGCAAAGCTAAACTTTGAGTAATAAATGCAGCAACAACTTCAATAATTAAAAATGTCGTGGTTAAGGCTAAAGCAAAAGTTAGTTTCTTTGCGTTATCTTTACTGACTTCCACATGACTGTGATCATGATTATGCGAACTACCCATTTTATACTCCTCATCAGAAGCCTCACTTAAAATAAAGTGAGGCTTCTGATTCATATACATAATGTTATTGTTTAATTTATTGTTTTGCTTTTGCTTGATTCATCCACCTATACAATACAGGTAAAAGTAGTAGCGTCAGTATGGTGGATGAAATAATTCCACCGATAACCACTGTCGCAAGCGGTCGCTGTACTTCAGCACCCGTACCCGTAGCAAGCGCCATTGGAACAAATCCTAAAGACGCCACAAAAGCAGTCATCAGCACAGGACGTAATCGCAACATTGCACCTTGCCAAATGGCATCTTTTAAACTGTATTCACTTCTTAGCTCCTTAATAAAGGTCAACATAACCAGTCCATTCAGAACAGCGACACCTGATAAAGCGATAAAACCAATACCCGCAGACATTGAGATGGGAATATCACGTAACCATAAAAATAAGACTCCCCCCGTGAGAGCAAAGGGTACGCCCGTGAATACCAATAAACTTTCTCTTATATTTTTGAATACAGCCATCAGCAGGATAAAAATCGTAATCAAAGCCAATGGAATCACGATAGTCATTCTAGCTTTGGCAGATGCCAAATTCTCAAACTGTCCACCATATTCAATCCAATAGCCACTCGGTAATGCATATGTCGTGAGGCTAGATTGCAACTCTTGGACAAATGAACCCAGATCTCGCCCTTCAACATTTGCCGTCACAATAATCCTACGCTTGCCATTTTCACGACTCACCTGATTCATACCATCAATATTTGAAACTGTAGCCACATCTACCAGTCTTACTGTCCCACCATTGGGGAGTTGTATAGGTAATTGTGCAATCCCTATGACTGTCCGATCTTGATCAGTAAGTCGAATAACAAAATCAAAACGGCGGTCGCCTTGTAGAATTTCACCGACTTGTTGACCACCGATACTTGAAGCGACTAAATTTTGTATTTCACGAACCGAAAGACCATATTGCGCTGCTAAAGAACGATTTACGTCTATATTTAATAAGGGTAAACCTGAAGTCTGTTCTACTTTGACTGCGGTACTGCCACTGATTTTTTGCACAATCTTGGCAATTTTGGCAGCTTCATCGTTTAACACCTGCATATCATCGCCAAAAATTTTTATACCTATGTCACTGCGGACTCCAGAAATGAGCTCATTAAAACGCAATTCAATGGGTTGAGAAAATTCACTATTGTTGCCAGGCAAAGTATCCAAAAAAGTTTCAATACGTGACCTTAAATCATCTAAGCTTTCTTTGGGATTCGGCCACTCTTGACGAGGTTTCAACATAATGAATCCATCTGAGATATTGGGTGGCATCACATCTGTTGCCACTTCAGCAGTACCCGTTCGTGCGAAAACATTTTTAATTTCTGGAAAATTTTGAAGCAAAAGTTTCTCAGTCATTTCCTGCATTCTTAATGATTCTTCTAAGCTGGTACTGGGTGAACGCATTTGTTGAATAGCAAAATCACCTTCGCTTAATTGCGGTGCGAATTCACTTCCTAGACGTGTCGCCAACAACCCTGTTAAAACCAAAATACTAACTGCGAGTGTTAACATGACCATTCGATATAAATAAGTCATGTCTAATGCTTTTAGATATTTTTTCTTTAACCATAACATCCATCTACTTTCATTTTCTTTTACTTCACCTGTTACAAATAAAGCCACTGCAGCAGGAACAAAAGTGATGGATAAAATGATCGCAGCAATAAGAGCTAATACTACGGTGAGTGCCATAGGGTGAAACATTTTTGCTTCAACACCACTTAAAGCAAATATGGGCAAGTACACCACTAAAATAATCGTTTGACCAAAAATTAAAGGACGGCGCGCTTGACGAGCAGCAAGGAATACTTCTTTAAATCTCTCTGAACGTGTTAAAGGTCGTCTTAACTGTTCTTGGGCATGAGCTAATCGGCGAATACAGTTTTCGACAATCACTACCGCCCCATCTACAATAATTCCGAAATCTAGCGCACCTAAACTCATAAGGTTGGCACTAATTTTCTGCTGTGCCATACCTGATAATGTAAATAACATCGAAAGTGGAATCACGCATGCTGTAATTAAAGCTGCTCGAATATTTCCCAAGAAAATGAATAAAATCACAATCACCAAAATCGCCCCTTCGACTAAGTTCTTTTGAACTGTCTTAATGGCTTTCTCGACTAAGGTGGTACGATCGTAAACAGTTTCAATTTTTACGCCTTCGGGCAGTGTGGTTTGAATTTCTTGAATTTTTTGATCAACAGCTTGTGCAACACTACGGCTGTTTTCACCCATCATCATCATGGCGATGCCGAGTACGGTTTCTTCTCCATTATAGGTAGCTCCACCTGTTCTAAGGTCATGCCCGATCGACACTGAAGCAATATCTGAAACACGGACAGGATTTCCATTTAAGGTAACCACCGTTGTATTTTCAATATCCTGTATCGTATTCAGTGTTCCAGGAACTCGTACTGTCAGTTGTTGACCTCCATCTTCAATAAATCCTGCTCCACGATTTTCATTGTTCTCAGTAAGAACTTGTTGAAGTTGCGTCAAACTGACTTGTAGTTGTTGCATACGATTCAAGTCTGGCGAAACAACATATGTTTTATTGAATCCTCCAATGCTATTCACCTCAGCAACGCCTTTTACGCGTTGCAATTGTGGACGCACGATCCAATCTTGAATTTCGCGTAAATCCATTGCTGTGTATGAAGAACCATCAGGTTTTTTAGCCTTTGGCTCAGCTTTTAGTACCCATTGATAAATTTCACCCAGCCCCGTAGATACTGGAGACATGGTAGGTGCGATATCATCAGGTAATTCGGATTGAACCTCTTGCACACGCTGATTAATTTGTTGACGTGCCCAGTAAATATCAGTTCCATCTTTGAAGACAATAGTGACCTGAGATAAACCATACCTAGAGATCGAACGGGTTAATTCAAGATCTGGTATCCCCGCCATGGCATTTTCAATTGGATACGTAATGCGTTGCTCAACTTCGAGCGCAGTAAATCCATTGGCTTGGGTATTAATTTGAACCTGTGTATTGGTAATGTCTGGAACTGCATCAATTGGCAATTTTTGATAACTATAAACTCCAACAGCAATCCAAGCACAGGCAAATAGCATGATCCAAATCGCATGTTGAATTGAAAACTGAATAATTCGCTCAAATAGCCCTTCAGCCTTCGGCATGTCATGATTAGTGCCCATGGTCAGCTTCTCCTTTTTCTAACTCCGATTTCAGTAAGAAGCTGCCTTGATTGACATATTTTTGCCCCGTTTGAAGACCAGACTTAATTTCTGCCCATTGACCATCTGAAGACATTTCACCTACTTCAATGGGTTGCGCTTTAAAGTGGAGTTTTCCATTTTTTTGTTCTGTAACAATAAATACTGCTGATTTACCTTCGATTTGTTGCACTGCATTTTTTGCAACGCGTAATACATTCGATGCATCAGGACTTTGAAGTTCAACATTTACCATCAAATTTGGTCTTAACTCACTTGCCTTTCCTTGAACTTTAGCGCGAACAATCAAGCGACCAGTCTGCGCATCTGCTTGCGACGTTAACGATTGCACAACTGCTGTATAAGTCTGACCTGACTGTAAAGATTTGAATTGAATATTTTGTTGTGTACCAATTTGATTACTCGCATCTGCAGGTAGCACAAATTCGAGCCATAAATCTTTTAATTGTTCGATGATGAAAATCTGATCTGCAAGTTGCACATTTTCACCTACCACGATGTCTTTTTGGCTGATCACGCCCGAGATAGGCGAACGAATGGTAAAACGACCATTCGAACCTGCTGAAGCTCCCAAAGCTTGTAAACGTGCATTGGCACTTTGCACTGTGATTTGTGCTTGACGATATGCATTTTCAGCACGTTGCAAATCCTGTTTTGCGGAGATCCCCTGCGACCACATCCGTTGTTCACGTTGCAAATCTTGGCGTGCCAAATCTAAATTGGATTGCGCCATTCTCAAATTCGCTTGTTGGTCAATGAGCTCTGGGACACTTAATACTGCAAGTACTTGACCTTTAGTTACTTCTTGTCCCAGTGCTACATTCACTTGTTCAACATGACCAGCAAAATTAGGGGAAATATGCGCTTGTTGATCTGTATTTACCATCAATTTTGCAGGCAAGTTTGTGTATCGCGGAATTGCACCTAATTGAGCTGATTCTATTTTTATACTATGTTCGACTAGCTGTTTAGATGTGAGTTCAATCTCACCTTCTTCTGCATGATCAGCTTCTGCGCCATTCGACGTTTCAGCTTGCTCTTCACTCTCAACAATTGCTGTTTTCTTATTATCTTTGAAAAAAATCCAAATCCCGATAACTACCGTCACCCCAATAATCAGGGCGATGAGGAATGCTTGGTTTATTTTTCCTTGTTGTATAGATCTCATTTTATTCTGCCCCTATATTGATGAAATTTTCTGACTGTGACACAGCCTCTTTGAGTAATTGGGTATAGGCATCCGAACGACTAATTTGTTCATAACTGGTACCAATACTTAATGCCTCAGCAGCAAGTGCGGTTTGCCATGCCTCTCTTAAGAGCTGAATTTGACTGAGCCGAATATTTTGTAATTGTGTCGTTGCTTGTTGCACCTCAGTGATTGAAAGTTTTCCATTTTTAAAACCGAGCAAAGAGCGCGTCTGTACTTTTTCAGACAAGCCTTTTTGTCTCAGTACAGCGTCATACTGTAGTTTTAAGCCACGCACCTGATGAAATGAGTTTGCAATCTCTAAAATTTGTTGTTTGAGTTCTCTTTGTTGTTGACGCTCAAGTAGAGATTGCTGACGTTGGGCAAGCGGAATTTGGTATTGCTGACGATTAAAAATATTGAACGGAATATCGACACCCACAGATAAACTAGTATCGTTTGTCTCATTGGGCGCTTTTGTTCGCGTCATCCCTACATTCAAATTTGGATTTGGTTTTGCTTTTACTTTAAGTTGCTCAATTCGTTGATTAGCCTGCACAACATTGAGTGCATAAAGCTTTTCTAAATAACCTACAGAAATATAATTTTGAACATTCTGTTCAACTTGGTCAGGCCAATAAATCCGATTTGAATCAACCTTCACCTCTGCTTCAGTTTCTCCCCAGAGATTAGAAAGATTACGTTTTGCAATTTCTTTATTTAAAATGGCTTGCTGATAATTACGTTCATTTTCTGCCGCTTCAATCTGCACTCGTTCATACTCAACCAAGGCTATGCTTCCTGCCTGATATCGTTTTTTAGCGCTGTCTAAAGTTTCACGACTGACTTGCAGTTGAGACTTTTGAATTTGTGCTTCAGATTGCGAAATTAAAAACTGTGACCAAGCATACTTCACGATTAATTGGCTTTGTGCTTCCCACAACTTTTCTTGCAATTCATTTTGTTGCCCAGCCAAACGCGCTATATTTTTTTGAATCCGTCTTTGACCAAAAATGTCGATCGGCTGACTAATACCAAGGCTCAATTCTTGATCTTGACTCGAACCAAAACCATCTCGAGAGAGATTGATGGACGGGTTTTGCCAAAGTTCACTTTGCTTGACAGCAAGTTCTGACATTTGTTGTCGTTGCTGCCAAATATGTTCTGATTGTTGATATTGAGACACTTGAACGAGTGCTTGTTCAAGCGAATTGACTGTCATTGCTTGAGCATTTGCACCCAAACTAAGCGAACCTAAAACCAGCCATAATCGAATGGAATGTTTTAATTTAAAAGACATGTGAATTTCCCACTAATTTAAAAATAAGTGGTGGGAAATTTTTAGGCTACCCCACCAATAGCGGGGTTAATTCAGGAGGCGGAGGGATTTTACCTAAATGAGGCGATTGATAGGCATTAATCCAAAGAAAGTGATTTTGGTAAATCTTTTCGATGTGTTGTGATGAAGGCAAATTCTCGTTTACAGCAAGAATAAACTGAGACATTGACGGCAGATGATCTTGATGATCCAAAACATCGATTTGCGCTTTTTCTTCTAGCGTCACGCTTTGATCATCACCAAGCACGAAGCCTTTTTCAATTTGGGACTTCGGACTTTGATTTGAAAGATCGGCTTGGCAAAGTACAGGTTGATGATGACCAAAGTGAAAACTTTGTGTCGATGTTGAGTCGCTTTCATGAACACAAAAAGCCGCCGCCACATTCCAAAGGCTTTGGAACATGAACATACATGCTAAGAATGTCACAAATTTAGCCGATCTCATTTAAGCAGGCTCTCATCTTTTCTATCTGCATTTAAAACGTGATAGTGATCACCATCAAGTGAAGAGTTGTAATTCTCCATCATATTTTAATGATCGAAACCTTGATATTGAAAGAATGTACATAAGAAAAATGAATGAAAACTTAAAAATTTAGCGCTTTTAAAGCACGCTTCGAAAATGGCATCGATTTTGCAACCTAATCATACGAATTTTATTTTTTGTATTACTGAGGTGGCAACGATGAGCTATGTTGCACGAGAATTGAGTCAAAAGCATAAATTTTTGCTTGGTTTTGGATCGTTTTTAATTCCAATTTTAATCTGGTGTGCAGTGAGTTATTTGCCTTTTATTTGGCATCCCCAAGTTCAAATCACAGATTCTGGTAGCACAACATTTTTACAACTCGATAGCCGTGTCAGTAGAGAAGTTTATTATGCTGAAGCGCAATTGGCAGTCGATCAAGGACTGCCACCACCTCGGGGAATTTTGGTCAATCCCATTTACCTACCCGCACCAGATGAAGTCGCTACAGCCTTAGTGACCGCATTTACAACACCACCCGCTCAAGCGAATGCACCATGGTTTCATGAAAGTTTATGGCACAGCATTAAACTGGTGTTTACCGCATTTTTTATTTCTTCTTTGATTGGTATTCCTTTGGGTATTCTTTGCGGTTTTTCTCATAAAATTTCTCAATTAACTGAACCTTTTGTAGAGTTCTTTCGCTATCTGCCTGCACCAGCCTTTGGCGCTCTTGCTGTTGCGATTTTGGGCATTAATGACGCACCTAAAATTGCCATTATTGTGATTGGTACCTTATTCCAACAAATTCTGATTATTGCCAATACCACCCGTCTGGTCGACCGCAGTCTTATTGAAGCTGGATTCACCTTAGGAACCAACAAAATCAAAAGTTTATTTTATGTAGTCATCCCTGCTGCACTCCCAGAAATTTATCGAAACCTTCGTGTACTTTTAGGTTGGGCTTGGACCTATTTAATCGTTGCAGAACTCATAGGAAGTACATCCGGTATCACGTGGTTCATCACTCAACAAGCTCGCTATCAAAACTTTGACAATGTTTTCGCCGCAATTTTGATTATCGGTTTGATTGGTCTGATTTGCGACGTGATTTTAATGAAACTTGGACAGCAATTATTTAAATGGAAAACGGGAGTTCGCTAATGTCTTCAGCACTTCAACCCTCAGATTTTGATGCCCGCGCTTACTTTGACAAAATTTACGCTCGTCCCGTCATTTTAGAAGCAAAAAATCTCACCCAAAAGTTTAGCCACGGAAAAACTGAGCGCACCATTTTAAATGCTTTAGATTTAAAAATTCATAAACGTGAATTTATCTGTGTTATTGGTCCTTCAGGATGCGGTAAATCTACCTTTAGCCGTATTGTGGCAGGTCTTGATCCATATACCAGTGGTGAATTACTGGTAGACGGTGAAACCATCACAGGACCGAGTCCAGAGCGTGGCATGGTTTTCCAAGGCTACACACTGTTTCCATGGAAAACGGTAAAAGAAAATGTCATGTTTGGTCCACTCATGCGAGGTGCCAGCAATGCTACAGCTGAGGCGCAAGCCCGTGAATGGATCAACATTATCGGACTTGAAAAATTTGAGCAGCAATACCCTCATGAACTTTCTGGAGGGATGAAACAACGCGTTGCCATCGCTCGCGCGCTCGTGAATCAGCCAAAAATTCTCTTAATGGATGAACCCTTTGGGGCTTTAGATCCTCATACGCGTCAAAAAATGCAAAAGCATCTGATCGATCTTTGGGCCAATATTGATATCACGATTATTTTTGTGACACACGATATGGACGAGGCGATTTTACTGGCCGATCGGATTGTGGCATTGAAGGCCAATCCTGGCGAAATTAAGGAAATCATTGAGGTTGATCTACCAAGACCACGTCAGCATGAATTGATGCTCACTGAAAAATTTAAATCGTTAAGACAACGTGTAGATGCTTTGGTACATGCTGAAGAAGATGAACTTGATCCAGCACTCGCCGACTTACCTAAAATTCCAAGAATGACCAAGGTCAGTCATTCTAAATAAGTCGCTATATCCTGATCACACAAACGGTCAGGATAAAGCATACAACATCAATCCTTTTGACCACACCATTTTAAATGCAGCCTTGGTTTAATCACGACATCATTTCATCACGTTCAATTCGCCCATCTACCAATTGAATGGTTCGATCACATGTAGCGGATAATCGTGGATCATGGGTCACTAACAATACCGCACAATTTTGTTGCTCATTTACTTCACGAAACAGCTCAAAGACTTCGCTCGCTGTTTGACTGTCTAGATTACCTGTAGGTTCATCAGCGAGGAGTAAAGCAGGCTGAGTGATTAAAGCTCTGGCGATTGCGACACGTTGTTGCTGCCCACCAGAAAGTTGACTGGCTTTTCGTTGTGCAAATTGACTCAATCCTACCGCTTTTAACAAATCATGTGCTCGATCCAAAGCTTGTTGATTGGGTTTGCCATGCGCCAACATTAGAGGCATCAAAACATTCTCAATAACGGTGAACGCTTGAATCAAATGATGAAACTGAAACACAAATCCAATGCTCTTCCCACGCAATTCCGTTCTTTGTTGATCTTCCATTTGACTGGTTGGTTGACCAAGTAAATAAATTTCACCACTGGTGGGTTGATCCAGCAAACCTAAAATATTTAATAACGTACTTTTACCTGAACCAGAAGGTCCAACTAACGCAGCAAAATCTTGACGATGTATGGCAAAATCAATCCCATGCAGCACTTCAATTTCATTGGGTTGTCCAATGTTATAAGACTTTTTCAAAGCCTCTAAACGTAGTACTTCATCATGATTAGACATGACGGATTGCCTCCACAGGATCTAAACGCGCTGCACGACGGGCAGGAATCGCCGCTGCAATTAAACCGCTCAATGTTGCAAGTAATAAAGCGGATCCAATCAAATAAGGTGAAATTGGAATGTAGAATAACCCTGGGCCAAATTCATTAAATGACCAAACCAATGCATAACTGGTCAGGATTCCAACAATAGAACCAAGTAAGCCGAAAATCGCACCTTGAATGAGAAAGATTATCAAAATCTGTTCTCGGCTCGCACCTGTCGCACGCAAGATTCCGATCTCACGTGTACGCTGTACCACTGTAATGGAGAGTACGCTGGCGATCGCAAATGCAACAGATATTCCAACAAATATAATAATCATATTGGTTGAAAGACTTTGCGCTGAAATCGCATTCATCAATTGCGCATTACTTTCAATCCAACTTTCAGCTTTTAATCCAGTGAGACGATGAATTTGCGTTGCGACCTGATCTGCGGAGAAAATATCAGAAATACGAAGATCAATAATGGTAACCCCACCCGGCAAACCCAATAAAGACTGTGCCCGCTTTAGATCGATATACATATAGCGTGAGTCTAGTTCTTTGACCCCGAGTTCAAAAATACCCGTTACATTCATGACGGCGTTAATATCTTGACCGTTATCAACGCGAATTTTACTGCCTACGCGCACACCAAGGTCTTTGGCCAACTCACTTCCGATGAGTACATCATCTGCTTTTAAACGAAGCTGACCAGTTTTTAGATACTCTTGCAAAGGTACAATACGTTGATACCGTGGTAAATCAATCCCCATAATCGCAACTGACTGAATCGCTTCCCCCCGTTTTACCAGTGCAGGCCCTGAAACCATGGGAGAAACGGCATTGAGCGTCTTGATATTGTCTAGATTTTCAAGAACTTCTTGCCAGTTATTGATCGACTTGAGTCTTTGAGCCCTTTGATCTTCATGGATGATGTGTGCTACGCCCTCAGGCACTTTAACGACGCGATTGACCTCATCTGGTGCATGTAAACTAATATGTGCCTGAGTACCCAACGTACGCTCAATCAAATTGGACTGAAGCCCCTGAATTAATGCACTAATAAAGACAATAACGGCAACACCAATAGCAACACCACCAATAATCATCAGTGTTTGACTGCGACCCTCGCGTAAAAACCCAACAGCGATGAGCCAATTGGTCCATAAACGCTTCATCTTCAAAGTGCTTGTACCTGCTTAGTTCTGACACGCTGATCCGCTTTTACTTGATCAGGCTTTATAACGACCTGATCATTGTGATCCAACCCTGATAAGATTTCAGACATGGCAGTCCCACGCAACCCTAATTTTACAGATTGACGTTGGACCTTGCCCTCTCTTACCACCATAACTTCAGCTTGCGTGGTTGAAGGGTCAATAAGCGCGTCATTGGCTATTACTTTGGTTTTATTTCGACGTGCTGTTTCGACATTCACTGAGACTGTCATATCTTGCTTCAAAAAATTGGGTACAGAGTTCACCGCCAATTTGACTTCAACCGTACCACGTTGAGGATCAATATTAGGTGCAATAAAGTTAACTTCAGCTGGAAATGCTTGCTCTGGATAAGCATCTGCAATCACTACCGCTTTTTGACCCAATTTAAGATAAGGTAAATTTTGCTCATCCACCGCCACTTTAATTTGCGTTGGACTATCAACTGCGACTGTAAAGAGCACCTTTCCAGGTTGAATCGCATCCCCTTTTTCGACTTCACGCGTCAAGATCGTACCCGATACTTGTGCCCGAATTTCACTTTTTGCCAATTGGGCACGTAGTGCATTTAATCTTTCACTTAAGGTTTTTTCTTCCACTTGACCTGGAGCAAGGCTTTGCGCCTTCAGTTTTGCCGCAGATAATTGATTTCTCGCTAAGCGTTCAGCTTCTAAGGCTTGTTCTTTTTCCTCTACAGAAAGCACTCCCGGTTCCGTTTGCTGACGACGTCTTGCTTCGCGACTGGCTTGTTGTAATTGGAATTCTGCCGTTTTCAATTCAACCTGCGCTTGTGGATAGCGAATTTTCCGCAATTCCTCTAGCGCAACTTCTGCTTCACGGACTTGTGCTTTTAAATCATCAGATTGAATAATTAACAGTACATCTCCTGCTGCTATTCGTTGACCTTCTTGCACGCGTCGCTCAATCACCACACCCGAAATTTCACTTCCAATTTCACTACGTGCTACATTTTCAGCACGACCTGAAGCGACCACTGTTTGAATCAGTGGTTTTTCTTCGATTAGGTAAGTTTCGACTACAGGACCTTGCCACCAACGGAAAATGAAATATATCCCACCCATCGAAATGAGCAGAATGAGAATCCACCATTTTCGTTGTTTTAAAATACGCAAAGCTTTATCTCCCAATAGGCCTACTTCGGTTTATATTGTCGAGTACAGTAAGCTCTTAAAATATCTGGTGAGCGCTTGTGAAGATGCTTGGTATTCCGCCCCGCAACACGTTTACGCCACATTTCAAAACTACTTTTTTTTAATTGTTGTCGCATCAATCGAATGACTGCACTTTCGTTTAATCCGTATTCCAGCAGAATGGCTTCGAAGGGTGTCCGATCTTCCCATGCCATTTCAATGATTCTAGAAATATCAGCTGTTGTATACAACGCACATGATCCTTTTTTATACGCATTAAACCTCGATGTTAATTGTTCATTCGTGAAAAATATGTGATTTTTTGTTGATTTATAGACACTTCATACACGCTAACGCATTCATTGTATAAAACGATTGATTTTATGATTTTAATCCGTTTCCTAGTTTTTCCATTTTTATCTATTCTTAATCCATACAAGGTAGGCAACTCTGTTGCTCTACCGACCAATCATTCAGTCCAACTTTGTGCCCAGTGCAAGCCCCTCTGCACTGGGCTTTTTTTTATTTAAATGATTCAACCAATTTTGGATAAATCAGCCCATCAATATCTAGTTTTACCGTATAAACTCCATTTTCAAGATTAAACTTATTGACATGATAAGTTGATCCATAAATAGAATCTAAAGTTGAAGAGCGTTTAAATACCTTTTGATTTGCCTCAAGATCCAACAAATGTGTGCCTTGAATAAATTGTTCATATTGCTCAGGTTCAACACCAACACGCTTAGACATAATCATCAAAGCATCGTTTCTCGTCCCAGGGTCTTGAATAAATTTGACGGTTCGATCCCATACTTGAAGCACTTTTTTCCACTCTGCTTGATGCCTAGATAAATGCGTCATATTTACCGTCAACGTATCATAGATCAATCCTGGTTTATCTTGAGAACTATAGATGATTTTGGACCCAGCTACGCTTTTTAAAGCTTGATTTGCTACAGGTTGCCATACAGCGATGGCATCCACATCTGGGCTGCTAAACACTTGGGGTAATTCGTTGGTTGCTGCATTAATCAGTTTGATTTCATTGGCTGATATATTTTGATCTGAAAGTGCGGTATTCAATAAATTATGATCGACCAGCCCTTTTTCGACTGCAATCGTTTTACCCTTAAGATCTGCCACACTATGAATGCCCTCTTTTGCAAGAATGACATCATTCCCTGATGAATAATCAGTTGCTAAAATCATAATGCCCCGCGTTCCACTTGAGGCAATGACCAAATTATCCCCATGAGAAACAGAAACCGCATCCAATTGGTTTGCTGCAAAAGCATTCATAGAGGCTGAATAATCAAACCATTTAAACTCTACGTTTAATCCAGCTTCTTTAAACCACCCTTTCTCAATAGCAACTTGCCATGCCACCCATCCTGGCCAATCACTGTAACCAATACGAATCGGTTGCATTGATTTTTCGGCTTGAGCATGTTGACTTGGTTCTGGAATTTTTGCGGTTTTATCACAACCCACGAATAACAGTGCAGTTCCAATGACTCCCCAGACCATCGTTTTCATTGCACCACCTCACCAATGCTCGTGCACTTAAATTTAGTATTGGTAAAATTTGAGGCTTGAATATAATCACGCCATCCACCAAAGTGACTGATATCAAGTGCATCTGCTAAAGCATGGTTTTCACATATAAAGCCTTTCACCCATGTTCCATCAATGAGTTGGACATTGCCAATACCAAGTGGTGCTGGGACTTCAGCAACAATGTCACCGAACAATGCTCTTGGTACATCCCACACTTCCACTTCAATAGAATGACCTGATGTATCTCGTTGTAGCCCCGGCTTGGGTGGCTGAGTATTTTTTAAAGCAAATAGTTTGTAATACGGCGCAGTACGCGTTTTTTTAACCAAGGTGGCTTGTCTGCTCGTTAACTGAAAATTCAGCGGCATGCCTGTAAGATGTGCTCCCACCACTGCTAATTTAATGGTGTGCTCAGATCCTATTGATTTATGAATTTGATAGCCTTGCTTTGACGTTGCTAAATTTAATCCTGAAGTCGCTTGCCATTGCTGACCGAAGTGTGCCAAAGCTTGATCCATCCAAGCGCCAGCAACTAAAGTGATACCACTTGGCAAACCATCATCACGGATGACATTTGGGAGTGCCAATGCTGATAAATCAGCAAAATTAACAAAATTGGTATAAGCCCCCATATGCGAATTCTTTTGGATCGGATCTGCTTCAACATCTGCAATGCGATAAATCGTAGGAGCTGTTGGCACCATCAACGCATCATAATTTTTTAATTGAAGATTGATCTGCCTAGCCCATTCTGCACGCTGATACTCATCTTGCATCACGTCTACAGCATTGAATTGATCAGCTTGATCAATAATTTGCTTAATTACCGGATGACATTGCTCACGTCGAACTTTGTGTTCGACGGCATGCGTACGCTCCGCAACCCATGAGCGGTTATACAATGCAGCAGCCAATTGATTAAATACTGTGAAATCAATCTCTTCAACTTGAAATCCGAGCGATTTCATTCGAGCAATGGCTGTTTGAAATGCTTGCTCACTTTGAGTATCACCATAAAATTCTAAGTGATCTGGGATTGCAATCTTGCCCTTCGAAAATTGTGTCGGGACTGTTCTCGGATGCTGTCTTGAATAAGCATCGGTCGCATCATAACCTTGGATCAATTGCGCTACCGTCCAAGCATCATCCACTTGAGTTGCAAAAATTGAGATCACATCAATACTTCGACATGCAGGGATTAAACCTGTGGCTGAAAACCAGCCTTTGGTTGGTTTGAGTCCGACAATATTATTGAAACCCGCGGGAACTCTGCCAGAACCTGCTGTATCAGTACCGAGGGCGAATGGTACATACCCATTTGCTACTGCAACCGCTGAGCCAGAGCTTGATCCACCGCTGATATAATCCGGATTGAAACTGTTTTTTACTGCCCCATAGGGTGAACGTACGCCAACCAATCCCGTGGCAAATTGATCTAGATTGGTCTTGCCCACCACGATTGCACCAGCAGATTTAAGCTTAGCCACTACGGTTGCATCTTGCGTTGCTAAATAAGCCGCATCTGGGCACGCCGCAGTGGTATAAAATCCAGCAACATCAATATTGTCTTTGACAGCAAATGGCACGCCATATAACGGAAGATCAGCGATATCCTGATGGACCAATGCATCAATCTGCGCCTGTATTTGCTCAGCACTGGCTATTGAAATCCAAGCGTGATCATCATTGGAGAATTCAGCAACATAACGCTTCAAATCATTCAGTTGAATAGTTTGATTTGCATAAGCCTGTTGCCAATCTTGTATAGTCCATAATGTCTGCACGACGGTGCTCCTTATACGTGTTCCAAATTTTGAGGAATAGGTGGCATGACTGCATCCATCAGTTCTAAATGCCCCTTAATTACCCCTTTTAATGCTTTAAATTGCTCACTTATGGCTTTTAGGTCACTGCTGACCCCTTGCATCAACATCACCTGCATGACTTTGTCATCATCTAATTGGATATGTAGTGAACTAATCACCTGAGTCAAAAACTGTTGCTGTAAATCAATAAGTTGTGTTCTTAATGGCTTTAAACTGACGTCATACAATAAGGTTAAAGTACCGACCATGACTTCATTGCGGCTAACAAGGTCATTGATCAAATGGTGGTTAATCATGTCAACAATGGCTTGAGATCGGCTTTCATAATGTTGATCTACAATTTTTTGATCCATAGCCTGCAATGTATTTTCAGGTAAAGTGATGCTGATCCGCGCCAGCTTCTGTTTAGGCACGTTTGAGCTCCTTAGGTTTTTGAGATTGTTGTAGGTGTAAACCCGCACGGACACTCATCAGTTCAATGAAGAATTGAAGGATGGGATGCTTCGATTGTTTGGATTGATTTGTCGTCATCTGCAGCACCTCTAGGTATTACAAAAAAAAGAATTGGTAATACTTAGTAAATGCAGAAAACGTGCCAAAACTTTTCTTGAGATATATAAAAGAGAGCTAGAAAAAAAGTCGTCGGAAAGATTCAAAAATGTGCATGAATCAAAATTGTGCACTTGATTTGTTCAATGTTCAGAAATGCAAAAAGACCGCCTTTCTGGAGATAGACGGTCAAGTCGAATGGTTATTATTTTGTCTTCTTGTTCTAATGAAATACTTTACTGGATATCAGTGACGAACTCCTCACGCGGAATACGGAATTTCTTCAATCCAATTAACCAATCTTTTTCAGGATTACGGCGACCTAGTGCCAATAGCACCACAGACTTTAAGCCTTTTTCTTTTAAACCTAATAATTCATCCAGACCGTCTTTATCAAAACCTTCCATTGGCGTTGCATCTACACCTAACTCAGCTGCTGCCGCAATTGCCATACCAAAACCAATATGAGCTTGTTTTGCAGTATGGTGGTATTGCTGCTCTTCAGTAAACGTCGAGAACAGGTTCTTTAAGTTTTGCACCACATCCATGGTCGTATCTAAAGGTAAATGACGCTCACGATTCATTGCGTTATAGCGTTCATCGATACGCTCGTCTGGAATCGTATCCCAAACCGTAAATACCAAAAGATGCGATGACTGGGTAATTTGTGGTTGATTCAATGCAACTGGTGAAATTTTCTCCTTAAGTTCTTGGTTGCTGATCGAGATAATATGGAACGGTTGTAAGCCCGCTGAGGTCGGTGCTAAACGCGCAGCTTCAAGAATTTGATCGACTAATTCTTGCGGTAGTTTTTCACCAGTCATTTGTTTGGTTGCATAACGCCACTGTAAAGCTTCTAATAATTTCATGTATTTACCTATAATGTTTAAATGTGAATATTTTTAATTCTTTAAGCGTATAAACTCGCCAACATTGATTTGAGTGATTGGCTTGGACGACCTAAAAGTTGTTCTAAATCTTGGCTTTGAACTTCATACTGTTGATGTTTAATATCTACAACTGTGCCATGTGTGAGATAGATCAGAAATTCGGGCAAACCGATTCTTTTTAAGAACTGCTGATAGGCTTCTTCAGTAAGATCGTGATATTCAACTGGTATTGTTTTGAGTTGACTCAGCTCATCAGCAATATTTTGATAGCTATAAGTTTGGCTGCCGACTAACTCATAGACCTTATTCTCATGATCATTTTGAATTAAGGCATTTGCTATTGCTTCTCCTAACTCTGCTCTTAACACATAAGGTACTTTCCCCGCACCTCCACAGAGCTGGATGCCTGTATCGATAACTCCTTCACCGATAATTTGTGGAATCGCTTCTGCATACATGGTGTTGCGTAGGAGTGTATATTTCAGTCCGCTTGCTTTGAGGTAATCTTCAGTTTGAAAATGACTGATCATCAAATCCTTCACTGCTGAATTTTCAATATTTTGAATGGATAAACCTGTGTAATACACATGTTGAACACCTGCTTCACGCGCAGTATCAATGACATTCTTATGTTGTTCAAAGCGATTCATTTCCATCGTTGAAATGAGAAGTAACTTGTCGATACCCTGAAAGGCTTTGATCAAACTTTCAGGTTGATTGAAATCTCCTTCACGCACTTCAATATGTTCGTTGACATAAGGTTTGGCTTTTTCTAAGTTTCTCGCCAATACAGCAAATTCATTGTTTTGTAGCTGTTGCTTTAATTGTTGCACTACACTTCGCCCTAAATGGCCAGTAGCACCAGTAACTAAAATCATTCAATAACCTTGGATTATTTTTGCAATGATGTAATTTATAGGCGAGTTAAAAAACGAGATCACTATACTGTTGTATAGTGAATTTAGGATTTCATTTGACTAAATTTTATGACGAGATGGGAGGATAGATGGCTGATTTTATGAAAGTGAATGCTGAAACATTAAGCGAAGATGACCAATGTAATTTGATGTTTATTGTAGCGCTTAAAAATGCCATGAACGTCATTAATGGCAAATGGAAACTTGCGATTGTTGCAACCATGATTAAACAGCCACGCCGTTTTAATGAGATTGAACGTCTGCTGCAAGGCATTACACCAAGAATGATTTCTAAAGAGCTCAAAGAACTTGAATTGAACAATGTTGTTGAAAAAATTGAGTCTGTTGATGAAATTACGGGTAAAACGACCTCAATGTATGATCTGACGCCATCAGGTCGTAAGCTTGAAAAATTGATGGTGCAAATGGCGGTTTGGGGACAAGAGCATAGAGAAGCGTGATAGCCTAATTTTCTTTTAAAAGCATAGTATTACTGATAAATTAGCCTCTATATTTAGGGGGCTATATGACAGAAAAACTATATTATTGGGCGGAAAATTTTGAGAATTACACATCAGACAATGATAGAGAAACTGGCTATGATGAAGTTATAGAAATCAAACGACTTAACTTCTTTATTGGTAAAAATAATGCAGGTAAAAGCAGATTTTTACGTGAATTATATAAAACACCTCAAGGCCAGCAAATTTATACTTCTCTTCAATTTAGAAACTTACAGGGTTTCAAAAAAAAGCTTATTCAAAGTAAAAAATATGGTCAAGCAGACACTTACTATATGCATTTTTTGAATGCTGTAAATGAAATTAAGCCCTCGAATATCGGTTCTGCAAAATCCAACTTTTCTAACGCACTTAATTACTTATCAAAATTCGGTCAATTGTCTGGTCTTCTTTCAAATAATAATACACCCCAAGCTGAAGCTTATTTTAGTAAAGAAATTGAGCAAAATTTAAATCCTATTTTTACTAATACCAAATTTTACATCCCTATTCTACGAGGAATGCGCCCAGTAACAGATTTGGACGAAAAATATCCTTATATCGAACGTGCTCAAAAAGACTATTTCAAGTATCAGAATAAATTTAATAAGGAGAACATAATTACTGGGGAGCGCTTATATTATGAGCTTAAAGTCCACTTATTAGGTGAGCCTAAGCAACGTGAGCTGATACAAGCCTATCAAGAAAAATTAAGCCAATATTTTTTCGATAATGAACCTGTAACCTTAATTCCTAAATTTGGTAAAGACGAACTAGGAAGTGAAATTGATGTTGTACATATTAAAATTGGGAAAGATGCTCAACGCCCTATATTTGAATTAGGTGATGGTTTACAACAAGCCATTATTTTGACTTATGAGGCATATATAAAAAGTAAAGATAAAGATGGAAATTTTGAAACTCATGCGTTTTTTATTGAAGAACCTGAACTCCACATGCATGCAGGTATGGTTCGTCAATTGATGAATTTCTACTTAAACGAAACACCACATTATTATTTCTTTACCACACATTCAAATCACTTACTTGATATGGCTGACGAATCTGACCAAGTCATGATTCAAAAATTTGTTAAACAACCTAAAAAAGATAGTTCAGGTGAATTTGAGTTTAAAATTTACCGCTGTGACCGAGATCGTGACTTACTTGCTTCTCTCGGTGTACGCCCTTCTTCGGTTTATTTGGCAAACTGTACAATTTGGGTCGAAGGGATTACAGATCGGCTCTATATCACTAAATATATGGAAAAATATTTATCAGAATTAGAAACATCTAATGAAGCTCTTTATAAAAAGTACCGCCGTTTTATGCCAAACTATCACTATACATTTGTGGAATATGCAGGAAGTAATTTAACTCATTGGTCTTTTGATGATAATTATGTAGATCACTTAGAGGATAAAGGATTAAGTGCTAAAGCAGTTGCCAGTGATATGCTTTTAATTGCAGATGGGGATATCCAAGGTAAAGCTGACCATGTGCAGAAATTAACTGAAGAATTAACCAAAGAAAATTTTTTCAAATTTAGCTGTAAAGAAATTGAGAACACTTTACCTAAAGAAGCTATCATCCGTGTTGCAAATGCTCGTTTTTCTCGTATGCATAGCAAAACGACTCGAGGTTTTACAATTGAAAAACTTAAAGAGTTAACTGATGAAAATTATTTCGATAGTATTGAGTGGGGAATTGGAAAACTTCTCGATAATCAAATTCGCAATTCTAGAACATTAGGTTCTAGAACTGTTTTTGCTGATGGTGAAGGTGTTGGGACAATAAATAACAAACCTGCTTTCTGTCGTGAAATCATCAAATATTTTGATGAAAATCCAAATTGGGAACTAACAGACAAAGCTAAAGATTTGTGTGAACGTATTTTTAAGCATATTGAAAAGTGTAATTCTTAAATCTTCCCTAACCCCTCTTTATGAAAGAGGGGAAATTCCCTCCTTTTTCAAAGGAGGGTCAGGGAGGATTATTTAAGCCACTGGCGCTAACGTAAATAGCACCTGCCCTGTTTTCACAGTTTGCCCTTTTTCAATGCTAATCGCTTCAACCTTCATACGTTCAGGCGCAATAATTGGAATCTCAATCTTCATCGCTTCAATCACGGCAAGCGTAGCGCCTTCTTCCACAATATCCCCTGACTGACATTCAATTTTCCAAATTGAACCCGGCATATGTGATTCCACCGCACAGCCCCCTTCAGGCACTTCCACGCCTTCACTATCATCCACAGTATCAAGGCTTTCAGACACGTATTCTGCAAGTCCTGCCTCATGCCAACGACGACGTTCTGCATCAAAGTTGGCTTGTTGCACAGACTTAAATGCCGAAATGGACTCTTGGTTTTCAGTTAAGAAGTCGTTGTACTCTTTTAAGTTTAATACGCCTTCTTCAATACGCAGTTTTAAGCGACCAGCTTTAAAGTCCTCACGCATCTGCATAAGTTCTTCTTCAGACACTTCATAGAATTTAATTTGGTCAAAGAAGCGTAATAACCACGGTTTACCTTGCTCAAAGTCAGCATTTTTACGGTAGCGTGACCACATTTGTGTAGTACGACCGACAAATTGATAGCCCCCCGGACCTTCCATGCCATAGATACACATGTAAGCACCACCAATACCCACAGCATTTTCAGGTGTCCATGTCCGTGCAGGGTTATATTTGGTGGTGACTAAACGCTGACGCGGATCAAGTGGCGTTGCGACAGGTGCACCGAGATACACATCGCCCAAGCCCATAACCAAATAACTTGCGTCATACACCACGTCTTTCACGGCTTGCTTGTCTTTTAAGCCATTAATACGACGGATAAATTCGATATTGTCCGGACACCATGGTGCATCAGGTCGCACAGTTTGCATATAGCGTTCGGTTGCCAATTGGGTTTGTGAGTCTTCCCAAGCGAGTGGTAAATACACCGTACGTGATGGCACTTGCATTTGCGTCACATCAGGCAGTTCAGCTTCAGCCACTTGCAATAAACGTAGCAAATCAATTTGATCGATTTTTAATGAGTCAAAATGAATTTGTAGCGAACGAATACCCGGGGTCAGGTCGATAATGCCGGCAATATTTTGCTTTTGTACCCATTGCATAAGCGCATGAATACGGAAACGTAAGTTTAGATCAAGCACCAACTCGCCATATTCCACCAACATGTAGTTGTTGCCGGCAGGACGATACACCACATCAGGTGCACCGTTTTCACCTTTTAAGGTATCGAGTACGGCATTTTTCAGAGTCGAAAGTTCAGGATAGAACGATTCATCAAATGCGACGGCTTGTATGTCTGACGCTTCTAGTTGTGCATGATATTTTTCATTCAAAAGTTTGGCTTGGTGATAGCTCACAGGCACAAATTTCACTTTGTCACCAGCTTTCAATTGACCCAATTTCCACAGCTCAGAATTAATTACCACCGCAGGACAGACGAAACCACCGAGACTTGGACCATCTGGACCGAGAATAATTGGCATATCACCGGTGAAGTCGATGGCACCAATGGCATAGGCGTTGTCATGAATGTTGGATGGATGCAGACCTGCTTCACCACCGTCGATACGTGCCCATTCAGGCTTTGGACCAATTAAACGGATACCGGTCCGGCTTGAATTAAAGTGAATCTCAAAAGTATTGGCAAAGAAGGTATCAATATCATTTTTAGTAAAGAAATCAGGTGCACCATGTGGGCCATACATCACTGCAATTTCCCATTCATGGCTAAATGAAGGCACTTGTTCAGGTGCGAGAGCTTTAATTTCATCGCTTGTGAATGCTGTAATTGGGAGCATATCGCCAATCAGTAAGTTACGCCCGGCATGACCACCAAACTGACCCAAGGTAAAAGTCGCTTGTGAGCCGAGATATTCAGGCACATTCAGACCACCTTTGATGCCGATATAAGTACGGCAACCTGTCGCGATTTTGCCACATTTTAAAATCTGACCTTTACGCACATTGACGGTTTGCCACATCGGAACTTGAGCACCATCTAGTGTTGATGGCATATCACCACCGGCAAGCACGATTTGGCTATCACAATGGAATTTTAGAGTTGGACCTTGTAACGTACATTCAAGCCCTGCGGTGTTATAGGCGTTGCCAAGTAATTGGTTTGCAACATTCAGTGATAATGGATCTATCGCACCTGAGGGTGGCACACCGACATCCCAATAGCCCAAACGCCCTGTGACATCTTGCACGGCGGTTTGAATGCCGGCTTGTAGCACTTCAATCTTTTGAGTTTTCCACTCAAAGGTATTGAGGAAACGTGTAGTTTGTGTACCCGCTTTAAATACCTCACAGTCGATGATGTTTTGTAGATATTCAAGATTGGTTTCAATCCCTGCAACTGAGGTTTTCGCCAAAGTATCGGTCATGGCTTGAATGGCAGCTTCACGATCGTCTGCGGTGACAATGATTTTAGCGATCATTGGATCATAGAATGACGATACGTTTGAGCCTGTTTCTACCCATGTTTCATTACGGGCATTAGCATCAAACTCAACATGTGTCAGTAAACCGGCACTGGGTTGGAAGTTTTTAATTGGATCTTCAGCGTATAAACGCACTTGAATCGAATGACCTTTGGATTCGAGTTTTTCAGTTGGCGCAGTCCAGTCACCGCTGGCCAATGTCACCATCCATTCGACCAAGTCCACACCAAAGACTTGCTCAGTCACGCCATGTTCGACTTGTAGACGGGTATTCACTTCCAAGAAATAGAATTCTTGGGTGTCGGTATCCATCACGAATTCAACCGTACCGGCAGAACGGTAGTTGACCGATTGCATCAGTTGAATGGCAACATTTTGGATGTAGGCACGTTGTTCATCATTAATATGCGGTGCAGGCGTTTCCTCAATTACTTTTTGGTTACGACGCTGTACTGAACAATCACGCTCACCGAGTGCGATCACCTGACCTTGACCATCGCCAAAAATTTGCACTTCGATATGACGGGCATTTTGCACAAATTTCTCTAAGTACAAACCGGCATCTTTAAAGTTGGCTTGGGCTAAATAAGACACGGTTGCATAAGCATCTTTCAGTTCAGCTTCATTCCAGACCAAGCGCATGCCGATCCCACCGCCACCGGCCGTACTTTTCAGCATCACAGGATAACCAATACGATTCGCTTCCGTTAAGGCTTCAGCTTCATCTGCAAGTAATTGACTACCCGGTAATAATGGCACATTGGCTTGAATCGCAAGCTCACGCGCCGTGTGTTTCAGACCAAAGGCACGCATCTGCGCAGAATTTGGTCCAATAAAAGCAATACCCTGTGATTCACATAGGTCGCAGAATTCAGCATTTTCAGACAAGAAGCCATAACCCGGATGAATGGCTTGTGCTCCGGTTTGTTTAGCAACCTCTAAGATTTTTTCAACGTTTAAGTAGCTTTGGCTGGCTGGTGCTTCACCGATATACACCGCTTCATCCGCTAAAGTCACATGCAGTGAATCACGATCGGCCTCTGAATAGACTGCAACTGATTGGATACCGAGTTTTTTAAGGGTACGAATGACACGACACGCAATTGCACCACGGTTGGCGATCAAAACTTTATTCAATCCATATTTTTTAGTCATGGTTATGCGTCCTCGCCTTCACGGATGATCAATTGAATTTTGGTTGGGTTATAGGCATTACAAGGATTATTCAGTTGTGGGCAGTTGGAGATCAGCACGATTAAATCCATTTCCGCTTTAATTTCCACATATTTACCCGGTGCAGAAATACCATCATCAAACTTTAGATGCCCCTCAGAGGTCACGGGCACATTCATAAAAAAGTTAATATTTGGACCGATGTGACGCACGTTTAAGCCGTGTTTTTTGGCAATTGGATGCTGAGACAGCGCAATCATGAAATTGTTACGGCAACTGTGCATTGGATATTTGTCATGTGCATAACGAACGGTGTTACTTTCACATGAACAAGCACCGCCTAAGGTGTCATGGCGACCGCAGTTATCATCATGAATGATGGCAATTTTGTTGCCAAAGTTGGTGTATAAAGCTGTACCTTTTTCTAAATAGATTTGTTGATTAATCGCTAAGGTATCAGTTGCGCTATAACGCTCTTCAGGGTTTGAAGCCGAGATAAACAGCGTATCCACCGCTTGGTTGCCTTCTAAATCCACAATACGGAAATATTGCCCTTTTTTGACTTCGCACATCCATGCTTCACCAGCAGGACATACTTCGCTTAAAACTGATTTTTCTAATTTTACGAGTGCAGTCATGTTGTATCCCCCTAATTAAGCACTGAGTGCGTAGTAACGATTGTTGTTTTGAAATGCACGCTGATTTTGCGGACATGAATCACGACATACATCGCTGTCGCTTAAAGGAAGTGCTTTGTATAAAGACAATTTAACATCGGCAGGTGCATATTCCCCACTGTTGTCTAAAGCATGCGGTGCGGATGATAAGAACACCAAGCAATCCATTTCAAAGCGGAGTTCGATCACTTGATTCGTATTGTCAGATGCCACATAGCTGAGATTGCCATGGTCATCCGGTTGCACTTTAGAAAACAGATTTAACGTACTGCTGAGGTCTGTTGCAGATAAACCAAACTTGGTCATTTCAAGCAGTAAAGAATCTTTACCGTTACGGTACATGTCGTTGCGTGCATCTTGAAACGTTTTTGAACCAAATTGTTGTTCAATTTGCTGTGCATTGCATGGTGCACAAAATGCATCATTCCAACCGTGGTCATCTTTGACAATGGAAATCATCGCGCGACCAAGGTCCGATGCAAGGATATGCCCAGTGCTTAAAAATGCCGTATGTTGCCCTTTTAAGCTGTCTGGCATGTTATACCGTTCGAGCTTGTCTTCGCTATTAACGCAGTACAGTGCCACATTGGCATTTTTACCTAAGGCTTTGAGTTGTAATACTGCGCCACGCTGAATGCGTGCTGACCAGTGGTGTCCACCCGGTAAACGTTCTGTCCAAAGGACTTGATCTTCGTGATAGTTTATTGTGCTCATATGCATCCATCCCAATCTTTTACGGTTTACCTCCCGGGCTTTTATCCCTCCGTGTAGCTTGAGCTTGCAACTTAAGCCGTGAACTCTCGGTCGCAGACCTACATGAAACTTCATGTATCGGAACCCTAGATCACTTTATGATTGAATAGATAGATGCAAAGGCTGTGCCAAAGTAATACTCTTTTGTGTTTTAGTATTACTGTCGCTTGATATATAACATTTCTCTTAGAGCTGATTGTATTGAACAGAACTTAATTCAAGTAAACCTGTTGAATCAGTCGGAGTAAAGAATACTCGGTAAGCACCGAAATTAACCTGCGTGCAATTTTCTTGTGCAAAGAAAAAAGCTAACACATGATTCTATTTTGTTTGTTATGAGCGGTTATTTTCTGATTGCTTAAGTAGGTTTAGACTCTGGTTGATATCACGCACAGTGATTAACTTAAAAATCATAACTAAGCTTCCAAGTGCTACGAACAAAAGAAATACAAGTAAAATGATTAAAGTCATCCCTGTGTTTAATGCGCTATCTGAGGTATAACGAGCTAAAAACCAAGTAAAATTTGAAAATATAAAAAAAGCTAAAGAACCGGTGACGGTATATAAGGCACCATACGCTAACCCTTTAAAGACTAATTCCCGATCTGAATAAATACATTGGATTTCTCCATTTTCAACTTTAAAAAACTTCCATGTAGTGCGAAGGGACTTCACTAAGTAAAAATAGTAATCTGCATATTTGCGTATAAGTATATCGGTTAAAAATGAAGGAATCTCGACACCGCCATTGAGTTGATCACTGGCAATTTTCTTCAAAAAAGGATCTATTGTTTTATTCGGGCTTACAGAGATAAATTCTCGAATGTAAAAAGATGCAGCCTCATATAAATTTTTATTTTCATTAAAACTTTTCAGACTCACAAAATACGTTTTTCGACCGTAAAAGACAGCGACGATACCTATAAGCGTCGTACAGATAATCGAAAATAAGCTGAGATAGTCTGAAACTGAAAAAGAAGGTATGAGTTGTATCATGGATATAATCTTAAATTTATAATGTATTGAGTTTTATAATTAAAAAACCACTTAGATAAATGACCAAAATAGTGGACAATGGACTGAGATCAAATCGTTTACTTTCTACAAACAGATGATGAGTCCTATGTCTCGATGTCAGACATCAATCTTAGTTAAAAAGTATAATCAAAAGCAAAAAATTCGTCTTCATACAAATAATAGCGACTATCTAATTTTCATCTTAACTTTGCTCATTATCAATATGAAGATTCATTCGAAGCTCAATCTTCACTTTATTCAGAATGATTAAACTTTCTTACATGTAATAAAGTTTTCTTGATTCTGAAAATTTAGCTAATTTTTTTATAAATGAATCGAAATAATCTTTTTCCTTATCTTCAGTTCGAAAACCTGCATATAAAGTACGCCTTAACCCCTCTGGTGCAACGCAATCTAGGCGACGTGAAGTGACCCACCCTTTGGTTTCATATTCGTTTACCACCCAATCTGGTAAAGCTGCGATTCCACGCCCACTTGCGACTAACTGAATCAGCATCTGGGTCAGATCTGTAGTTCGAATATTTTTTGGAAGAATATTTGCAGGAATGAACAACTTCGACATGATATCTAAACGATGTTTGTCTACTGGAAATGTAATCAGCGTTTCTTCAGCTAAATCTTGAACAGTAATGTTTTTTACACGTACCAAAGGATGTGTTGTAGATAAAACAAGTCGTGATTCATATTCAAATACTGGGAAATATTCAACTCCTTTTAATGCAATTGGGTCTGCAGTAATCAACAAATCAAATTCGCCATTTTGTAGCAATTCATGAGGATTTGCTTCAAACCCTGATGCAAAATCTAAATCAACATCAGGATATTGGTTTCGATACTGATTTAATATCGGCATGAGCCAATCAAAACAACTATGGCATTCTGAAGAAAATGTAATTCTACCAGTTTGCCCATGGATAATACGCGTGATATCGCTTTGAGCAATCTGAACTTGCGGTAAAATTTCATCCGCTAACTGCAACAGTCTTAAGCCAACATTAGAAAAAGTAATTGGTCTCGTCTTGCGGTTGACGACTTCAACCCCCATCCACTGATCAAGCTCACGTAACTGATGAGATACGGCTGAAGGTGTAATGCAGAGATCACTCGCTGCAGCGACTAAAGAGCCATGCTCTCTCAAAGCCAATAGCATTTTCAAATGTTTTAGTTCGATCATATGGGAAAAAACTCAAATCATGATCCCTCTAGGGACATATTAAAATCTTCGCTTTAGCCCACATTAAGTGAGCTATCTAGGCTGATAAGACATTTGGGTGAAATTAAATCAATCCTTTTACAAGGAAGATACTTCCTATGATAACCAACAAGACAGCGAAACATTTCTTTAACATTGCTGGCGATAAGGCATGTGCAGTTTTGGCACCAAATTTTGCTGTTATAAAACTCATCACACTAATGCCAATGAAAGCATAAATATGAACATACCCGATGGTATTCGGCACATTGATCTCAGCAGTCATACCAAAAACCATAAACCCTATAGCACCAGCTAGAGCTATTGGTAATCCACAAGCAGCAGATGTACCGACAGACTTTTGCATCACCACCCCATAACGATTCAGATATGGAACGGTCAGACTACCACCACCTATCCCAAAGAGTGCCGATGCAATCCCAATGACACTACCTGCTGCAACTTGCTGACTTGATGAAGGAAGAGCCATTGTTGAATTAACTGCTTTGTTCGCGCCTGTAAACATAGTATACGCCACCCAAATCAAAAATAAGCCGACCATGATTTGAAGATGTAATCCCGGTAACAAACCAGCAATTCCAGCACCTGCAAAACAGCCGATGGCCATGGGTGGAGCTAAATTTTTAAATACAGGCCATAGCACAGCACCATTTTTATGGTGTGCCATTAATGAGCTAATCGAAGTGACAACGATTGTTGCTAAAGATGTTCCTAGTGCCAGATGCATAATGACATCATGATCATAACCCATTTGGGTAAAGACAATAAAAAGTAGTGGCACAATAATCGTACCACCGCCTACACCAAACAGCCCAGCCGCAAAACCAGCAAATGCACCGATGATTAAAAATGTTATAAGTTCCACAATAGACTAACTTTTAAAAAGATGAAGGGATTAAGGGGTTGAGTTAAGCGTGTTCCAACTGACCCACTTGATGATAAGCACGGTTAAAGTACACCAAACTTTCTTCTTGATTACTTTGCTTTACTGCAGTCACACGGCATAAAAAAATACTATGTGTACCGACTTGTTGAATATTCTCAATCTCGCAATCAAAACTGACTAAAGCATCTTCTAAAATCGGCGACCCAGTTTTTAAATCAATCCAATCACCTAGTCTGAAGCGATCTTCTGAGCTGAGCTTGCTTGAAGCAAAAGCATTCGAAAGCTGTTCATGCTGAGTACTCAGTACGTTTACAGCTAAGATTTTATTTTCAACAAAATGTGCATGTGAACGAGAGGACTGATTCATACAGACTAATAGTGTTGGCGGAGTATCTGTGACACTACATACCGCAGATGCAGTAAAGCCATGCATCCCTGCTTCGCCTGAGGTTGTAATCACATTTACCGCAGTTGTAAGTAAAGACATTGCATTTCTAAAGTCTGTTGCTTCAATCATCTCTTTCATCTCAAATATACATATGACGTGTCGTACATTAGACAGAACAAATGATCTTGCGACGATTTGCCCTGATTAATGCAAGACTACGTTTGATTAAGCTTCTAGCTCTTTACGGACAATGGCAGCTCCAGCACTTAAAGCCTCAAGCTTGCCACGTGCCACTTGACGAGAGAGCGGCGTCATACCACAGTTCGTTGATGGATAAAGCTTATCCGCGTCCACAAATTGCAAAGCTTTACGCAGGGTATTCGCGACTTCTTCTGCGGTTTCAACTTGATTAGTTGCCACATCAATTGCACCGACCATGACTTTCTTACCACGAATCAATTCAATCAAATCCATTGGCACACGTGAGTTTTGGCATTCAAGCGAAATAATATCGAGCTTAGATTGTTGTAGCTTCGGAAATGACTCTTCGTATTGGCGCCATTCATTACCCAAAGTTTGTTTCCAATCGGTATTGGCTTTAATCCCGTAACCGTAGCAAATATGAACCGCAGTTTCACATTTTAAACCTTCAAGTGCACGCTCTAAGGTTGGTACCCCCCAATCATTTACTTCATCGAAGAATACATTAAACGCCGGTTCATCGAATTGGATAATATCCACGCCTACTGCTTCGAGCTCTAAAGCTTCTTGGTTTAAAATTTTGGCAAATTCCCAAGCCAATTTTTCACGGCTCTTGTAGTGACCATCAAATAAAGTATCAATCATGGTCATTGGACCAGGCAACGCCCATTTAATTGGCTGATTGGTTTGGCTACGCAAGAATTTCGCATCTTCTACAAATACCGATTGTTTACGAGAAACTTCGCCCACAACAGAAGGTACACTTGCATCATAACGATTACGAATACGCATGGTTTCACGCTTTTCGAAATCCACACCTTCAAGATGCTCAATAAATGTAGTGACGAAGTGCTGACGGGTTTGTTCACCATCACTCACGATATCAATACCAGCAGTGACTTGCTCATGTAATGATAATTTCAATGCATCACGTTTTGCCTCAAGAAGCTCTTCCCCTTCGAGTTTCCATGCAGACCATAGTTTTTCAGGCTCAGCTAACCAAGATGGTTTCGGTAAACTACCCGCAGTTGAAGTTGGGAGTAATAATTTCGGTGGTGTAAGTGCCATGTCTAATCTTCTTTCTCTAAATTCGTGAATCTGTATATCAATTGGATGTTTTAAGCAGCTGTTTCGACTTCGAAATTTTCAGCCCATTCATTTAAAATGTCTTGATAAGGCTTAATGAAATTTTCTTCTGTCCATTTACCTTGTTTGACTGCTAACTCAGCACGTTCTACACGGTCATACACCACACGTGTAAGTGAATAATCGCCATAGCTTAAACTTGGTTGATACACCACACCTGCAGGAGAATTGGTGTTGTAGATTTCAGGTCGATAGATGCGTTGGAAACTTTCCATGGTCGCAATCGCACTGATCAATTCAAAATCAGTGTAGTCTCGGACTAAATCGCCAGCAAAATAGAATGCGAGTGGTGCGTTACCACCTTCAGGTTTGAAATAACGTACACGTAAGCCCATTTTGGCAAAATATTCATCGGTACGTGAATATTCATCATTTTTGTATTCCACACCCAAAATAGGATGTACGTTGGTGGTACGGTAATAGGTTTTAGAGGTTGAAACACTTAAGCAAATTACTGGTTCTTTATTGAATTCTGCTTTAAATACTGCTGAATTCACCAAATGTTTATACAATTTGCCATGTAGATCACCAAAATCTTCAGGTTTTTCACCCACGCGACAACCCAACTGAGGCAATACCACACTGAAGTCATAATCACGCACATAAGATGAGAAGCTATTGCCAATCATACCTTCAATACGTTCACCTGTTTGGTGGTCAATCACCACACTTTTCAGTGTTTCAATAAATGGGAAAGTTTGTCCATTGCCTTCGATATCAATTTCTGCAGAAATGATGTCGATCTCAAGTGAATAGCGATCACCTTTAGGATTATCGACAGTCGCCAAGTTATTAAAACGGTTGTTGATCATCGCAAGTGTACGGCGCAGATTTTCCTGACGACTTTCACCACGAGCCAAATTAGCAAAGTTTGTAGTCAAACGTGTACTTTCTGCTGGCGTATAGTTTTCATCAAAACGGATACGTTTAATTGAACACTCAAATGCTGTACTCATGGAGATTGCCACCTAAAATTTTATAAAAAGCTAAATTTCTGAATGGCTGTATTTAAACGTGAATAATAAAGTGAGTAAAACGATATAAATTCAGCTTAAGATGAGAATCCCTCATGTTAAAGCATATTCGCTATTTCAAAGCGATTTAGAATAGATGAGCTAACTTATCCATGCAGTTAATGAGTAGATCACTGGTATACGGATGCGATTCCGTTCACTCAAATGGTGCTCAAGTGAATTTATCTCAACCTAACCTTAGAAAATATCAGCTTATTAGAGGTTTAATTATCAACTCAATCTTTAAAATATAGGGTTTAAATTTAAACCTATATAACCATGTCAAACAAACTTGAACGTCAAAAACTGTCTCTCCCAGCAGGTCACGACAAACTTCTACTTCATTCCTGCTGTGCACCATGCTCGGGTGAAGTGATGGAAACCCTGATTGAATCAGGCATCAACTTTTCGATCTTTTTTTATAACCCCAATATTCACCCTGTCAAAGAATATGAAATTCGTAAAGAAGAAAATATTCGCTTTGCCGAAAAACATAACATTCCTTTTATCGACTGTGATTACGATACAGACAATTGGTTTGCACGCGCCAAAGGTATGGAAAATGAACCTGAAAAAGGCATTCGTTGTACTATGTGTTTTGACATGCGTTTTGAACGTACAGCTTTATATGCAGCTGAAAATGGCTTCAGTCTAATAAGTAGTTCGCTTGGTATTTCCCGTTGGAAAGATATGAAGCAAATCAACGACTGTGGTCATCGTTCAGCTTCACATTATGAAGGGATAACTTATTGGGATTACAACTGGCGTAAGAATGGTGGTGCTGTGCGTATGCTCGAAATCAGCAAAAAAGAGGAGTTTTACCAACAGGAATATTGTGGTTGCGTCTATTCCTTACGTGATACTAATCGTTGGCGTATGAGCCAAGGGCGTGATCGCATCAAAATAGGTGTGAAATTCTATTCAAATGCTCTGGATGATCTAGACTGATTACTTCAGTATTTAGCTATAATCTATATAAATAATTAAGCTTATGGCTAAATTTCAAAATCGATGATCAGATTTTATAGTTCTTAACATATGAATGGTATTGTAAGTTTTTAACCACTCACGTTTAATCACGTCGAAACCTTGTAAACGCCAAAATTGCTCCGCTGCAGGTAAAAATGGATGTGTATGCAAATACAAGGTTTCTATGCCGTGTTGCTCGGCATGTGTAAATAATAACTGACACAGTTGCGTGGCAATGCCTTGTCGACGATATTCAGGCAGTACAAAAAGTTTGACCACCTCAACAGCACCTTCAGCAATATCCAAATCAAAACGTCCGTCATAGGCACGGTAAGCAATCGTTGCAATAATTTTGGCTTGATTTTTGACCACGATAAAACAGCCTAAAGGACTGTCCACATAGTACTGCTCAAACTGGGCAATATCTTTTGGAATACAAGCACCATACAGTTCTGGAAATAAAAGCTGCCGTGAATATAAAGCAAATTGAATGACAGATTGATCGGCGGATTGCAGTGTTTCATAGGTTAAATTCATTTTACAACCAAGAATGATCAGGGATAACAATGGTTTTATCTTGAATCATAGCTTCATGAAACTCGACATCGTAGACGCTTTTTAAAAATTTCGGATCGGTGAGACGCGCTTTTGAATCAGGACGAATCACTTCATGTTCACGCATAAAGAACAAATGATCGGCAAATAAAAATGCCAAATTCGGGTCATGCATAATAGCGATCACAGTAAAATTCTGTCGCGACAATTGACGTAGTTTTTTCATCAAATAAGATTGATAATAAACATCCAAATGATTAGTCGGCTCATCTAATAAAATCACTTTTGGTGCTTGTACCAAAATACGGGCAATCATCACCAATTGACGTTCCCCCCCTGACAGCTCGGTATAAGGACGCTCTTTTAAATGTTCGATATCGAGATCCATTAAAGCCTGATCAACCATGTCCCAATCTTGCTTGGATGGTCGAAATCGACTGAATGCAGCCCGACCTGTAATCACCACGTCTTTAACTAAAAATGGGAAAACCGTTTTATGGAACTGCGGTAAAAACCCAAGTAGCGCGGCCCTTTCCTTGCCTTTTATATGTTCTAAAGCCCGACCCGCATAAAGTACTTGCCCATCTGTGGTCTGTTCTAAACCTGCCATCAGCTTAAATAAGGTGGATTTGCCACAACCATTGCGACCTAAAATCACCGAGAACTGATGCGCTGAGAATTCAAGCTGAATATTTTTTAACACGTGTTTATGCCCATAGGCATAGTTCAACTGTTCAATATGAATCATGCCCAAGCCGTCCTTTGTGTTTTGATCAATAATAAAAAAAATGGCGCACCGAGGAGCATGGTGAAAATGCCGATTGGAATTTCAAAGCTCAGTATAACTCGTGAAAAATTATCAATCAGCAGTAAAAAACTACCGCCTAGAATCATGTTGGCAGGAATACTGTAGCGGTGGTCAGGGCCGACCAGCATGCGCACAATATGCGGCATAAATAGTCCGTATAGACTAATGATGCCTGCAGCAGCCACTGAAGTAGAGGTGCATAGCGTCACCAATACAATCAGTATGAGTTGCTCCCACTTCGGATTCACCCCCACAGCTTGTGCTTCATCAGCTCCCAATGCCATCAGATTCAAGCGCCAACGCATGGCGTATAAGCCCATTAAAGCCACCGTAATCGGCACAATCGCATATTGGACTTTCTGCCACGATGCCTGATGTAAATTCCCCATGGTCCACTGCACGATCGCTTGTAATTTAAAAGGATCACTTAAATATTGAATAATGGTCAGTCCTGCTAAAAACAGACCTGAAACAATCATGCCGGATAAAATCACCATCACCAATGAAGTTTGGCTTTCATGCTTTTGCTGGGCAAACACATAGGTTAATGCCACTGCACATACGCCAAAAATAAACGCCGATAAATTGGGCGATAACCAACTCAAAGATAATGCTAAAGCCGCACCAAAGGCGGCACCTGAAGAAATCCCGAGTACGTATGAATCTACTAAGGGATTGCGGAATAAAGCTTGTAAACCATTGCCGGCTGTTGCCAAAGCCGCCCCGACCATAAAGGTTAATAAGATGCGTGGTAGGCGAATATTGAAGACAATATTTTGCATCAAGCTAAATTGTTGCGCATCAAAATACGCTGTACCAAATATCCACTGGATAAACCATAGTGCATAATCCCCTGCGTTTAATGTTTGACTGGGGCCGAGCAACAGCGACACAAAAATCAGCAGAATCGGCAATGGATAAAACCAAGTGTATTTCCATGAGGTATGGCTCATGACATCAACTCCTTGGCAATTTTCTGACCATAGAGCTTCTGTAAAATCTTGAGTTGCAAAGCTTCAACTGCTAAGTCTGAGGTGTCAGGATAAATGTGATGATGTAGATAAATCGCAGTCACAATAATTTTGATGGTATGTGGGTTATAGATAAATGCAGGGCTGAGATTAAATACTTTCTGCTGTTGTACTGCTTTTAGACCTTGCAATTCTTTACGCTGATAAATCAGTTTGGGGTCGGTATTCCACAGCACAATATTGTCAGGATTCCACTCAATCAGTGTTTCAGGATTGACATTCGGTTGACTGGTCTCCGTTTTAACCACGTTGTAAGCCCCTGCCAATTCAATAAAATCATTGGTAATCGATTTGCGTCCTGAAGTTGAATAAATTCGCCCACCTGACCATGCGTAATATATTGATTGCTTATATTTTTGCTTTGAGGTTGTGAATGCCACTTCAGCCAGAAGCGCATCTGAAAATTCGAGAATTTCTTTAGCCCGTTGCTCAGCACCTGTAAGCTGTGCAATTTCATACAGCTCTTCTTTCACCTGATCGTAAGTGCCTGATTCCATCACATAGACCGCAATACCAAACTGTCTAAGCAATTGAATGGTTTGTGTTTGTCCACTGACTAAAATGACCAAATCCGGCTTTAACAGCATTAAGCTTTCAATATTAGTGGCATTTGAACCTTGCGAAGGTGTGGTAAGTTCTTTATTTGCAATACGCGGATCCATTTTTGAGTAGGCATCAAATAACAAAGGCTGTAAATACACCTCAGCAGGAATCCCCACGACCTTTGCACCCTGCCTTAACATATATAGCCCGTCTAAACCTGATTCAAACAAGGACACAATGCGCTGTGCTGGCTGAGCTAGGCAGACTTCGGTCTCTGAGCTATCAACCACACAGTGCGATGTTGGGCTTTGTATTTTTGCTGATATCGGTTGCTCTGTTGCCGTACAACCCAACAGTACACAGCTCAGTAAAAGGACAATAAATCTTTGCATTAGTATTGCCACTGTACCGATAACGCTGCTTTGATCGGCTCACCGGGTTGAATCCATACATGGCTATAACTGGATAGATAATATTCCTCGTTTAACAGATTATGAATATTCAGTTGATAGCGTAAATTTGGATTTGCTTGGTAATAAGCCCCAAGGTTCAATACGGTATAGGCAGGTAAGCTGAAACCATTAGCCGTATTGGTTGGGCTGTCTCCACTCCGTTGCCCGACATAATTGAGGTTGAAATTTAGACCTGCTGCATGTTGCGTATTTTGCCAAAGGTCATAACTTGCCATGACATGTGCACTATGTTTGGGTACGTTGCTCAGTGCTGAGCCTGCAGGCAACACATCATCTTTGCTGACTTTGGCGTCCATATAGGCGTAGCCTGCTGACACCAGCATCTGGTCATTGATACGATGGTTGAAGTCAATTTCAAGTCCCTTGCTTTTCACTTCACCGACTGCAGCTTCAAAGTTTGGGTCAATCGCATCCGTCATCAGAACATTTTTTTTGCCCATATCAAACAAGGCGATGCTAAGCATACTGTGATCTTGCCATTGGTATTTCGCGCCGATTTCATAGCTTTTCGCTGTTTCAGGTGCAAACGTCTCCCCTGTACGACCCATGCCATTATTCATGGAAAATGCTTCACCATAATTGCTATATACAGACAGTGCTGGTATAGGACGGTAATTAAGGCCTATGCGTGGGCTAAACTTTTGTGCTGTACTCTGATCCTTGAACTGCGTGCGATGGTTGATGAAGCGCTGTTCGACACGATCGAATCGACCTCCGAATAACACATTCCATTGGTCATTAAAAAAGACCTGATCTTGTACATTCACAGCCATGTACTGCTGACGTTCATCGGAATCGGTATGTAAAGGTAGTTCAGAGCTAAATTGCCCATAAGTGGGATTGTAAATGTTGATCCAATTTGGCTGAGCAGCCGAGTGATTAAGACGCAATTGACGTTGCATAAAGTCCAAACGCCCTGTTTCTGCACCGAGTACCCATTCATGCTGAACATGACCGAGTTGCAGTTGACCAAGTAATTCACTTTGGAGCAGCATATCCTCGGTCTGATAATCACGATGACGACGCTGACGCTCTAATGTTTCAAGGTCGGCCTGTAATTTGCGTGGTTCTGTTGAATAGCCGACCATTTGCGCATCTTTATAACTGATCGCAGCATTCATCTGCCATGCGTCATTGAGCTGATGCTTTAATCGTACTTGATAGAGATTGTCTTTGACGCGCATATCACCATCAGAAGGCTCACCCGTAAAGGTCTTTGGATCCATCAATAACTGGTTGTTGACAGCCGTGATACCACGGTCAAATGTGCCTAGATGCTGGGTAAATTCAGTATCTAAATCCACTTGGGTATTTTCAGATAATTTCCATGAGAATTGTGGCGCGACAAATAAACGTTGGCTACTGACATGATCACGGAAAGACTGGTTATCTTCCATTGCAGCGGCTATTCGATACGCCAACGCATCGCTGATTGGCGCGGTCTGTTCAAGACTTAAACGATATTCATCTTGTGTTGTCCCACGAAGATTAAGCGTTGTTTCAGACGTCCATTTTGGTTTTTTTGTGGTGACATTCAATGCCCCACCGACCTCACCACGTCCATACAGTGCGGCACTGGGACCTTTTAAAAAATCCAGTGATTCAATATTGACCATATCTTTAGGTGCAGAAATGCCACGATTGACACTCAGCCCATTACGAATGGCATCCACCCCCATATTGGGATTGCCTTGGAATCCTCGGAATGAATAGTTATCCCAAAAGCCCCCACCATAATTATTTTGATGCAATACCCCACTCACGATGCTGAGGGCTTGATCCATGCGCTGAATATCTTGCTGCTGGATAACGTCTTGCGACAAATGGCTTTTATTAAACGGGATATCCAATAGATCATGCTGAAATTTGGTAAGTGCTTGAGCGTGCTGTGTAGATTCTGAGGCTAAAGCTGTGCTGAGATAAATCGTATCTAGGGTTTTGACCTGATCTGTTGCAAACACCCCTTGATTGATGCCAGTTAAACCTATTAATAAAGTTACACGAGATCTCAAAAAAACTATCCTCATTTATACGCACAATATTGATGCGTTTACAAATATTGAATTCAAATTGGTGCACTATTCATTAAATCTATGCACTAAAACTAAGCAAATGTTGTTCTGGCATCGCTGGATTAGTTTTGTGTACATTCTTGTATACAAGATATGAATTAGAGGCAAAAAAAATGCCAATTTTTTAAAATTGGCATTTTTTTAATAATTTATCCTAAACAGTCGAAAATATTTTAAGAGTAATTTTCTTCACGTCCTCAATACTATGTAAGACATGATGTTCTGCTAAATGGATCGCCCCATCAGCATCACGAGCTAAAATACATCTAAGTATTGCAGCATGATCTTGATAAGCATGCTGGATATCGAATTCACGCATGGCGCCTAGACTGAGCACAATTCGGATTTTTTCACTGATTTCATGATGAATCTTGGCGATTTGACGATTTCCTGCAGCTCTAACCAAGGCACAATGAAAATCTTCACTTTGCAGCACCAATGCTTTGGTGTTCTGGTTATAGTCCTGTTCGTCTACAAGCCATAATCGCTTTAAATTCTGTAATTCTTCAGATTGCTCATGATCCATTACGCATAAACGTTTAACAGCCTCTTTTTCCAAGATCATACGTAAATCAAAGAGCTCCTGATAAAAGGTAAAATCTAAAGGCTTAATTTCCCAACCACTGCGGAAATGCACATTCACATAGCCTTCCTGTTCAAGACGATACAGTGCTTGCCGTGTTGGGGTACGGCTGACCTCATACTTTTCAGAAAGGTCCGTTTCAGTAAAACGTTGTCCAGGTTTGAGCTTAAAGCTAAAAATATCATCCTTTATTTGTTGATAAATCACATTAGCTAAATTGCCAGTGCCTGACTTAATGGGCGTTATGCTCATCCTTAATTCTCGTTTTACATCTATGTAATAAATAAATTATAGAGTCATCATGAGAATTTAAGAATCAGTAAATGTTGATATATAGGAAAATAGATTAAATTTTGGCTTGAAGATTTATACGATAATTTAAGCCCCTATATAACGTTAATTAATAATTGCATTTCAATACTATAAATCAACTCATACAAGAAATTGAACACACTTAAACTTTTCCCAAAAACCAATTTTTCCAAGAACTGGTTCCACGAACTTCAACGGGTACGGTTGCAATCAGGGTATCTTTTAAAACGTCAGTTTGTCCTACAGCTTTGGCTAATCGGGCTTTTACAGAGTGAATGCATTCACGATCTCCAAACTCACATCGATCAAATGTGGTGCCACCGCAAGGGCCATTTGCAAGTCCTTTAGGACATGTTTCAGGGCAAATATATAAAGTATCAGCCAATCTACATTGACCACAATTTTCGCAGCCCACAACCATATGTTTTGACTTAAATTCGCTTTTTAACAAAGTTTTTGATGCTAGCTCGTTATTCCAAAAGGACGCTTTAAAAATAAACCTACCTACACCTTTAGAGATTTTGGACTCAAAAAGGGCTTTATGCATGACATGCAAATGATGATATTTAATCAGCTGACCTAATGTCGGTTGACGTGCATCATGAGTTAATTCTGGAACAAACTCATTTCCAGTCTGAATCTGCCAAAGAGATTTCCAGCGTGCTTCTAGTTCCTCTAAATCATCATGTTGATATTGCTCAATATAATTTTGCAGAACCTTCTGTTCTTCTGAATTTTCGCATGCTGAAAGATGAACACCATTAAAACCTAAAAGCTTACACATCAATATTTGTATGGCACACCGCTTATACGCATTTTCAGCCAATCCATTCTGTTTTTCCTCAGCCAACACTCTCAACATATAAGGTGTAATCACAATACCAGTGACTTTATTTTTGACTATAAAATTGGCCCGTGCCAAGCTCAGTGGCATAACGCAAGCCAGTATTTTTTGTTTGTAATGGTAATGATTTAGAAAAGACTTTATCTCTTTTAAGGCATCCATGTCATACCCTAATTGAGTAATAATAAAATCTGCGCCGGCACTAACTTTTTTATGTAATTTTAAATATTGAGCATAATGCTCAGCCTCAGTATATTTAAAGGGATTAAATGCTACACCTATGTTAAATCCACCATAATTCTTTGCGGACATCACAGCATTAATCGATTCTAGATATCGAGTACGTTCAAATTGATCATCCCCATAACTATGCTCTTTAAGCTTATCACCAGTGATCAAAAGTAAATTTCTAATCTGAGCTGAACTAGCCTGATGAAGAAATAACTCGAAATCCTTAATATCACGACCTTTCCCTGAAAAATGCAAAACTTTATCTATTGATTTTGGATAATCCTGACTTGCTTCAAGGGGTGCCATATCGTGATCCGATTGGACACGATCGGCAATGGCTACAAAGGCTTGAAAGCCCGCTATATTACGTGTTATCTGTTGGCTTTTGGTTGAGGTTAAATACTCTACTAAAATACAGAATTTTTGAAGTTCTAAGTGTTGAAAAAAATTAAGCATGTGTCTTTATTGACCGAATTTTTTTAGACTGCAATCATTGTCTAAATCCAAATGAATAGATTTCATACACTTATTCAAAGATTTACTAAATTGGGTGTAACCCATATCCAAATTATCTATTAAATTTAAATAGCTTAGGAAAAATAGGCTTTTGAACAAGATTGTAGAACAACCATTAAATTTGATTAAATCAGGATATTCAATCTTTGAACTCTTTATGCCCTAAAGCTCATTATAAATAATTGCTGATTTAAGCTGTTACCATTTACTTACCAAAATTTAAAAAATAAAAAACCACTTACAATTAATGCATGTAAGTGGTCGTTTTATTTGGTCGGCCCAGACAGACTTGAACTGTCAACCAACGGATTATGAGTCCGTCAACCTATAATCAAAATATCGATAAGATATAAAAATAAAATTTATATTACCAGATACTTATAATTTCAATAAAATCCATTATTCACTATTTTTGTACATTAATATATATTGATTTTGCTTACTAGTTGCTTACCAGAGGCTTACTAGAATGAAATTAAAAAAACCCGCTATTGATAAAATTGATTGTTCAGACAAAACTAAATCTTGTAAACTTTCAATTTCGCATTATTAATCTTCAAAATAAAGATTAATTCTATCGATGACCCACTTAACTTTTTGATTATTTAAATATGAAAAATCATTTCTAAGCACTTCATCATCAAAACAAACATTATTGGATATAATTTTACCATCATCTAAATACCCTATAATTTCATACATTAAACTATCATCAATTTTAATAATATTTGATTCTTCCTCGGTATTTTCAACAATATACTCATCTAAAACAACTGGCTCTAAATCAACTAAATACTCTGCTCCAAAATTAACATCTTTATTCATATAAGGTACAAAAACCTCCAATTCTTGATCAAATAAACTTATATTTAAAATATGCTCAAGTTGATCATTCACTGGAAGTATTCTTACTAAGTATTTCATTTAATTTCCCTTATCACTTTATCATTTGGGTTACCGTTTATAGTGCGCCAAAAGTCTTTACCTGTTTGTGTATGTATTGTGGTTATTTCACCTTTAGGATTTGTTCCAACTAATGCAAATTTAGCATCACCTCTTGAATTATTTCCTAAAAATTCTACATACCCGATACGTTTTTCACCTCTATAATCATATTCTACCTTTTTTCCATTTTTTATAATATTCTGTCCAAAGTTTAAGTACTCCTCAGCAGAATTAACACCATATTGTTTGAACTCTTTGCCATGTTTAGAGTAATGTGATTGTAATAAGTTTTTATTGCTAAAATTAGTTAAGTATATTTTTTCATTATTTAGATATTTTGTAAAATTAGAGCTCTTATTTGCAAGCTGGCTATTTTCAATATTTTCTAATACTTTCTTAGCCTGTTTCGCATCATCAAATTTTGCTATCACTTTACCTGTAGCTTTACTTATTATTCCAACCCCTTTACCAACAGGAATTAATTCATATATTTCTGTAGGAACTATGATCATTGCTAGTTCTTTCGAATTATTTATAATTCGCTGACCAGTCCATTCACTACACTGTCCAGCAGAAATACCACTTTGTTTACAAAGCTCATTGTATTGTTCAGATTTTTTCTTGGCATAAGCACCAGCAATGGAAGCATTATTCTCCACCGCATTCTGAGCACTTTGACCACTTTGCACACTCGAAACCTCATCACCAATACTTTCACCTACGCCAGATGCAACCAAACCAGTAATCGCACTTACCGTTCCCTTTTCATCTGCGGTTAAATCTTTTGATTCTTTACCATACAGGTATTTAGCTAGTACAGGTGCTGATGCTTCTGCTCCACCCGCAGAAACTCCTGCAAGGAGTGCATCATTGCCACCTGCTGCTGCAACTGCCGCACTCAATACAGTATGCGCTAAAATATGCGCTGCACTTCCTTCACTATTATTGGATTTGAAATATTGCCCAATCTCATAGCTAAGCTTAGGACTCACTGTTGCGGCTGCTATACCTAAGCCACTGCTCGTTGGTACAGACAAGCCTGCTGAAATACTATCAACTAAGATACCTAAGGTTTGAAGTTGTTGCTGTTTCTTGTCGAACTCAGCTTGACTCAGTGTTCCTGCTTCCTTAGCTTTTTTAGCTTCATCTAACTTTTTATTAATTTCAGTACGTACTTCTTGGCGGTTCGCATCAAATTGTTTCGTCACATCAATCTGTAAATTAATTTCACTTTGAACTTGATCTCGATCAAAGTTATTTTGCAATGCGCCACTGTTTTCACGTGCTGTATCAGTTGTGACATGTGTGAGGATTTCTGACTTGATCTGCTCAGCAGAGTTTCCTGTCAGCTCTTCTTGACGAACTGTTTCTCTAATCGTGATATTAGACGTATTAATACCACTTTGCGTCACACTACTGTCTTTATCACTGTCCAAACCAAAACCAATCGACTTGCTTACACCTTGGATTGTGGAAGCATGTTGATCAATTTTTTCAGGCGCTGATATGACAGTACCGGGTTTACCCTGATCAGATTTAGTCGCATTTAATCCAGCACTCAGTGAAATCCCTTTAGCATCATATTCGCTGTTATTTTGAATATCAGATTTAGTGAGAGTCCCAGTATTTAGACTATTATTTTTTAAGTTTTCAGCTTTTTGCGTCGATGTGATCAAAGCACCTTTTAAATCAGTATTAGTCTTCACATTGATTTGGTAACCATCATCTCCAGCAAAGATCCCTGATTGCTCATTGACTGAGGCGTAATTGGCATCAACATTCGACTTACTAAAGCTACCCGATGCATTACCGCCATTGGTACCGACACTGAATTGCCCTGAAATATCTTGCTCTTTGCTCTTATAGGTCGCTTTATCTTGTAAGCTTTCAACATTCAGTTCATTGGCATCAATTTGTACACCTTTGCCTTGTACCTGACCACCAATAATATTGGTTGCATTACCGCTGCTAATTGTCGTTAAACTGTCTTTAGAACCGACATGACTATTGACATAGCTTGTATTAGTGCCATCACCTTTGCCTTTTCCAAGATTCCCTCCTGCTGTCACACCCAAACCTGTTTGGTTACTGATAGTTACACCGGCATTCCAACCTGAACTCTTGTTATTTGATTGTTCAATACTACTTTGTTCAGCGGCTTTGATGTTGACATCGTTATCTGCTACCAAGTGGGTACCTTTCAATCCAACAACATCAGAACCAAGGATATTAATGTTGGAATCTCCCCCTGCACCACTTGCTACAATGTTTGTTGTACCTCCAGCGCCCACTTTACTTTGAGCAGCTGTATTACTTTGTGTATGGCTTGTTTCTACACTCTTTTGTTCGCCATAGGTTAAACTCACCCCAACCTCTACCGATTGGTTCAAAGTAGCAGAGCCAGTAAGAACATCTTTTAATTTGCCTATGGACTGTCCTGCTTTGTAGGTATCGAAGCCTGCATTGGCTGCTGCCATTGCATTAACACGATCATTTTTACTTTGACCCACTTGTTTTGATGAATCTAAAACAGATTCAACTTGTTGCACGATTGGCACATTTACAGCAAGTGTTAAGCCTTTTTGTTCCATTTCACGCTTATAATCATTGGTATTTTGCTCGTTGGCTGCTTCTATATTGACACGTTGTGCCAAGATATTTACATCACCTTCTTGTGCTAATACTGTGCTCCCCGTTTGTTGATAGGTGTTACCAGCGATAATGTTTGTATGACCAGCTAAACTTCCAACTGATGAAGCATTGCTTGTGAATTGTTGATTGTTGTTATCTGTACTTTCTTTTATCTGACCTACAGTAACACCTATACCACCACTGCTAAATAGTCCTGATTTTTTCTTACTATAAAAACTCTCTTCAGTAGACTGAGTAAGTGCCGACTCCACTTTTATGTTATTTTTTGCGCTTAAATTGGTATCTTGATCTGCAATAACATGACTACCTTTTACAGAGATATCTTTTTCAGCATTTAAGTAAATATTCTCACCACCAATGACACTAGCTACAGCTTGTGTTTGTTCAGAGCTGTCCTTGAATATTCGAGTCGTTGTACTCGCAAAGCCTTTACTCTTCGTTTTTAAAGCATCATCAGCAACTTTTGTATATTCACCAGATTCAATATTGATATTTTGTGCTTGAGCAACAACATTCCCTGTTGCACTATTGACTTCAGATGCACGTAAATTAATATCATTTCCTGCATTAAGCTGAATATCGTTATTTGCCTGAATCTGACTACCAATTTCTCCAGACTCACTACGTTTAATATAATTATTTGAATCTTTAATATTTTGTTGTTTCTGACTGACTTGTGTCGTTCCCAAGTTAATATTATTTTTGGCATTAAGTTGTGTAATACCCTCTTCACTGGCATTTGAAATAACACCAGCATTGAGTTGTATATCTTTTCCTGCATTTAATGCAAGTATGCCTTGTCCACCTTTAGCTGTTACATAAACACCAGCTTGACGGTTTAAATGCGTGTTTGAACCCTGATCACTTTCTGTTGTATTGGTTTCAGTGACAATATTGATATTTTCACCAGCATCTAAGAATAACTTTTGCTTAGCATCAATGGTCCCACTTAAATTATTAATATCTTTCTTAGCTTTAGCCGAAAGCTGATCTGCTGTTAATCGTCCACCGAGGTTTTGGATACCATCTGCTTGAATCACTAATGCATTTCGACCTGCTATTGTACCGCTGTTAACAAGACTATTTTCAACATTCAGGGCGGTATTACTGCCTGCTAGTAATGCGCCATTGCCATTAATATCTCCATTCTGCAACCTTACATAGACCTGTGGAGCTAGTACAGTTTCAATACTTCCATCACTCAAAGTGATCTGCTTTTCCACCAACCAAATAATATCACTGGTTAATTTAGCAATTTGTTCTACACTTAAAGCTATCCCGACTTTAAGTTGCATTTCTTGTGCAGTTGTTACGCCATTCAGCATCAATTGCTGAAATTGTTCTTCACTGCTATTGAAACCATCTAAAAAGCGTCGACCAGTTAACTGACTCACTTGTTCAGTCGTGATTTTTTGTTCATAGTAACCATCGCCTAAACGTTTATGCAGATTTTGAGGTTCTAAACTCAATAATTTGAGCATATAATCACTGCCTAGCCATTTTTTATAATTTGTGAAAGCTGGATCAGTTTCTATTAAATATTCAGGATTAGCTGGATTAGTATTAAATAAACTACTACTTGGTAAAGACGTATTTACATCAATTGTGCGAACCGTAATATCATTTTCAAGTGTTGAATTTGTATTAAGTTGGGTATTAGGATTCGTCGTTGATAATCCCTGAACATGTTCTTGATAACTCAATACACCTAAATTTAACTCTGTAATCATTGGTGCAGGTCTATATGCAGAAGTATTTGACCCTGTTACATCCGTGCCTTTTTTATGATCTCTCCAAAAATTTGTTAAAGTTCCCTCATCACGTATAATTGTTTGACCTAATGTTTCATGATTGTCTAAATCACCAACCTTAACATCTAGTAATCCCCCAGCCAGTATTTGACTGTCCGAATTCAATAATACGTCACCCGTAATTTTAATATTTCCTCCAGCGAGGATTTGACCAGGGGCAGAATTTACAACTTGTGTTTGGTCTTTAATTTTTTCGTAATTATAGCGATGCCAATTTTCATGCCATTGACCATCTGGTGTCACAAGATGATCCGACTCATCATTGCCAATCTTCCAACCTAGTTCAGCTTGGCTACCTTCTAGATAGCGTTGATTCTGCCCCTGTGCTTCATATTCAACTATATATTGACGATCAACTTCTTTTATTTGAGTTTGGAAATGCTCATTGGTATTTCTCAACAATCGACTTGAAATCGTTAAGTCGGCACCTGCTTCAATTTTAGCACTGTTATTATTGATACTTTGTGCTTGTCCAACCGCATGTTTGTTTTCATCTAAAGTGCCAGCAATCACCATATTGCCTTCACTTGAGATCAATGCTTTTTCTTTATTGACAATATCTTGCGCTGCCAAATCTAATCGATCTCGTGCTGCAATCACAGCAGCTATTGTTTCATCAACAGTTTCTTCTTGGTTGAGCACTTTATTTGCAGCTACTGCAACATGGTCACCATAAATACGACCTGTGCCCATATTATTTAAAGTACTCGTCAGCTCAACTAATGTTTGACCATTACTGTTAATTTCACCACGGTTGGTTAAGTTTTCACTTTGAATAAGGGTACCGTTATTGGCAATGATTCTACCTGTATCTTTATTATCAATATCACTGGCTTTAAGTTCTAATTTTGATCCTGCTTGTAATTCTGTTGTATTTACCAAATTACCCACAGTCTCAATTTTTAAATTGTTTCCTGCTTCAATTTTATTTTTCGTCGTGAAGCTCTCTTTTAACTTCAGCTTTAAATCATTGCCTGCACTGAGTTGCCCATCAGCTGTAATTGATGTTGCATCAATCGCTACATTTTGATTCGCTAAAATTTTACCTGCTGTATTCTGAACATCATTCGCTTGAATCTCTAAGTCTTGTGATGAAAGAAGCTCACCTTCGTAATTATTTAAGTCACCTGTACGAATACTTAATGTTTTACCCGTAAGGATTTGTCCTTGTGTATTTTTAAGTTGTTCACTCTCAATACTCAGGTGCTGAACAACTTTAATTTTACCTGTAGTGTTATCAACATCTTTTGTTTTAGCTCTGGCATCTTGTGCTGTAATCACACCGTGATTATTCTTAAAATGCTGTCCCTGGACATTCAAAGTATTTAAGTTTAATGTCGCATCACTGTTATCCAAACCTTGATTGAGCGTTAAACTTACCCCACCATTTGCCGTGATTTTCCCTGCATCATTTTCAATGCTGTCTGCCTTAATTTTACCTTGGGCAAAACTCGCTGTAATAGACGAATTGGCTGAACTGGTACTACCGCCGCCTGTCGCAGTGCTTGGGGCTTCTGTTTCTGCACCTGAGCCACCTGTATTTCCACCACCTGTGCCTGTACTAGGGTTTGTTCCTGTGTCTTGATCAATTTCGGTATAACCAATTAAGCCTTTGTTTTTATTGTTAAGTGTTTTTGCATCAATCGCTAAGTCCTGTAAGCCTGTTTGAACAACTTTACCTGAACTGTTCTTCAGATCTTTTGTTTCTAGATCAACACGACCTGCATTGAGTTCGCCTTGGTTTTGAATGGTTTCTTTATTTCGAATATTCAATTCAGCAGAAGTTGCTATCAAACCAGTGTTATTCAGGTTTGTCGTTTGTATGCTTTGCTTACCCAAACTCGAAATACTGCCACTGTTATTTAACTCTGTAGCTTGAATATCTAATGTTGCTTGTTGAGGATCTTCTTTATGTTGTGCAACAACTGAACCACTGTTTTGTAGTTGTCCATCTGCACTAATTTTAATACTGCCAGCAGAAGCAAACACTTGCCCTGCATTATTAATACCCACACCTTTGTCTGTACTAATCAGGCTAATCTTCCCTGCGTACATTCCCCCTAAGCTACCTGTATCTATGGCAAATTTTGGTGTGTTGTTCGTTGTACCGCTGCTTGCATTACCTATACTTTTAATATTACTTTGTGCATCAATGTCATTTTGACCTGTGACTATTTGCAAGTCTTTTGCCCATACACCTGCATTAATTTGTGCTGCATGACTAAGTAAACGCGTGTAGTCTGCTGTACTGCTATCTAATCCTTGTCCTGTAATATTGATTAAACCATCGCGAACTTGAAAGCCTGTAACCGCACCATTATTTAGTAACGGATTACCCGTACTTAACGTAACTGCACCAGCATTGATGAATCCACCACCATCAACATTAATTCCAGATGGGTTGGCAATAATTACATCGGCTTTACGTCCACCCACTTCAATATAGCCATTAAGGTGACTGGCATTGGTTGAGTTAACTTGATTCACAATGACTTTAGCTTCACCGACTGCAAGCCAAGGGTTACCTTGGATATAACCACCCAATTGCGTTTGAGCATTTTGACGGCTGTTATTGAGGATCACCCCATTTTTATTCACATCAAATTGTTCGTAGTGATTCATTGAAACACCAGCTTGGCTTGGCGTTTGAATATTCACCTGGGTTGTACCATTAGCGCTGTTAATAATCGTCGGTCTTTGATTCCCTGCTGCATTTGGGTCTGCAATCACATTGGCTTCTGCTAAATCTGTGGTCATACCAATGCTTGCAACGCCCGTCAAAAGCATGATGGAAAATGATAGAACTTTTAAGCCTAAACTTTTTTCAGCTGTAGATTCTGTGTCTAGCTCTAAATGTGTGATGTTTGAATTACTTGTTTGTCCTTCTGCAGACACATTTTCTGCAACAACGACCATTTCACCACGTGTTTTACTGAAAATCGTTTTATAAAAGTTCTTATTCATTTTTCAATTACCTATTCTTTAATCTTTTAAATAAATTATTCAGCAAGTGCGTATTTGTTTTGCCAATCGTTAAAATCTTGCTCACTCATTAAATCGCCTTTGAATGTCATAACTCTTAAACCTGTCTCTCTACCTCTGTGATAAAGCGATCTCATACCATTTTTAGGAAACAGTTGTTGTGCGACTAGATTCTTCATTGTTTTACTACGGCCAAATGGACTAAACCAATCTATAATCCATAAACGATCACCACTGTTACTTTCATTGATTGACAACGGTAGACCTTGGCTTTGTATATATTTTTTTTCAGTTTCATTATTTAAAAATGCCCAACTGACATAGCCAATGACTCGACCATTTTCAACACACACAACAAATTGCTTATTCTGTATATAAGGCACAACTCTCGTCATTAAGTAACTTAAGGGTGCATCCTTTAAGCTGGGCACGTATTGCCATAACCACATCAATGAACCCAATACTTCAGCTTCACTCCAATGCTCATGAGGGTAATGTGATGGTGCAATTAAACTAATATTTCCAATTTTCATAATGGCCTCAACTAGAATGAGTAATTCACACTAAAACCATAGTTCATGTCATAATTTTGAAAGTACTCAGGCTTCTTAATCGGCTTACCTGCAAATACGTCATAATAGAAATTCCCACCGACTTTGAACTGTCCTCTGAAACCCATTGCACCACCAATTAAGGTTTTACCCAGTAGCAATTCTGCTGACTGTCCATCGACATGCCCTGCATCTAATGCAATATAAAATTGGTGTGCTGGGAAAATTGACATCGCTAAATCATTACGCCAGTAATAACCACGGTCAGCAGCTAAAGTCATGTTCCCGTCAAAACCACGTACTGTATAACGCCCACCAATTGACATACGATCTTGCATGGTTAATGGTGTATCGTTGTACTGTGCTCTGATTGAACTGGAGTAGTTATAGTTTTGTTTTTCAAATTGAAATGGGACATTTAGATTGGCATCTAATGTCCAAATTTTCATGCGTGAAGAACCTTCATCAAAGGCTTCTTCCGGGGCACGTAAAGCACTAAAAGCACCTGTCCCGCGTTTATACCCAAGACTCAAATCAAGTACCGATGATTTTATATATTCTCGATGATCTATATTGAATTGCCAGCCTGAAACATCACGTCTTTGAATGCTCACCTCTGCATCATCAATGAAGCTTTTTGATTCTCGATGCCAACCTTTAAAGCTTGCTGAAGTTTTTCTTTTCGCATCGCGATATAACAATCGTGTTACACCTAGATCTTGTGTTTTACTTTCACCATTGTAGTTATAGACGTTATTCGCTCCGGCAACGGCTTGGTCGTAGTTGTATTGGCTTGCATTAGCACTAATGAGCCAGTTTTTATACGGTACTGAGTAATGCAGTGCATAGTTATTAGTACCACTTTCTACAGTCGTACCATGCTGATCTGTGATTTTTTGTTGATCCGCTAAGTTGCGACCAACTGTGATATAAAATAAATCACTTCGGAATAAAGGGTTATCTAACGAGACTGTTATATTACCTTGATATTTACCTGTTTGGCGACTTCCTGCATCATCCGCACTTAGAGTCACACGGATTGGAATTTTTCTTTGTTTCCATTTGACGATGACATCACTCTGATTCGGTGCATCAGCAGGGACAATTTGAATATCAGCCTCTGTAGTAGGCACACGTTTTAAATTTTCTAAGCCTTGTTCTAAATCTCGTAGATTCAGCACATCACCATTTTTAATTGGGAATATGTTTTTCGCATATTGAATTCGGCCGGCGCGGGTATTATCTTCATCACTTAAATCGAGTTTGATTTCTCGAACCAAACCAGGAATAACAGTCAGTTCTAACGTACCCGTACTTAAGTTTTGCGGGGCTACCAAAATACGTGTTGTGGTATAGCCACGACCAATAATGATGTTTTGTGTTTTAGTCATGAGCAAATTAACAGCTTGCTCACCTATACACATGCCAGACTTAAATTCGAGTTCTTTTAAAGCTTGTGTTAAGTATTTACTAAACTTATCACTCATTTCACCATTTAGTTTTACTTCATTAATATCAAAACATTTTTCTTCTTTTATTTCGTGAAGTTTCAAGCTTTCTTTTTGGTGTACAGCATCTAAATTTACATCTGCCGAAGGTTGTATGATTTTTTCTAATTCTGCTTGGCGTTCTTGATTTCGTATAAGTCCATCAATCGCAGGGTCAAAATTTTGTGCATGTGCAGATGAAATAAATATCCCTCCACCAATACTTAGAAGTATCCCCTTGAACAATAATTTTTCTGTAAACATGTTGTCACTTTGTATTAAATTTGCGATAAATCTAACAATTAAAAGTTTATTTTACAACATCTGTAAACCCTTTGTTTAATAGATATTTATAATCAAATGATTCTTATAATAATTTTAAAGCTTTAATTGATTTTTATTCGTAATAGCATCATTTTAAAATATTCTTAGCTTAGAGGGGCTTTATTGCAGAAAGCTATTCTTAAGGGCTTCTTCAGCCATATAATTTTCAAATGAAGAAGCCTACACACAAAATCTACCGCACAACCAATTGGCCCGCATATAACCGAGCACTCATTAATCGCGGAAATATTGCCATTTGGTTTGATCCTACTACGCAATGGTATGCTCTATCAAAAGGCAAACAAGGACGAAATCAAACCTACTCCGACGCAGCCATCCAATTCAGCTTAATGATTAAATCCTTATTCCATCTGTCTTTACGTTTGGTCACTGGCTTTGTGCAAAGTCTGATTAAACTTTGCGGATTAAATTGGACAGCGCCAGATTACAGTACGCTTTGTAGAAGACAAAAGTATATTGATATTGCAATCAGCTACCAAAAAAGTAGCTATGGGCTGCATCTACTCATGGACTCTACAGGCTTGAAGTTTGTAGGTGAGGGTGAATGGAAACGCAAAAAACATGGACCTGAATATCGTCGCCAATGGCGTAAGCTACATATTGCTATAGATGCTGAAACTCTTCAAATACGAGCTATTCAGCTCACAACCAATAATATCAGTGATTCACAGGTACTTAGTGATTTACAGATCAGATTCCACAAGATGAGCAGATTGACTCTGTTTATACCGATAAAACTTATGACACCAAGCAATGCCGTCAGGCAATTGCAGATCGGCAAGCGCATGCGGTGATTCCACCTAGAAAAAATGCGAAACCATGGAAAGATACAAAGAGCAGCTCGCTAGAGCGAAATGAATTACTTCAAACAGTTAACCGTTTAGGTAGGACACTATGGAAAAAATGGTCAGGCTATCATCGCCGAAGTTTGGTTGAGACTAAAATGCAATGCATCAAATTATTAGGAGATAAACTAAGTGCAAGGAGCTTTGATAGCCAAGTCAATGAGGTTCATGCACGTGTAGTGGTCCTCAACAGATTTACGGAATTAGGTCGACCACTTACCCAAGTTACGCCTTAAATTTGGCTCAATTAGGGGCACTTTGCCTTTCAAATCTTTGTGCAACAAAGCCATTTAGGATACAAACAAGGATACACAGAGCGTGTTCCCATATGAAGTTATATGACGTTAAACAAAGCAATAAAAAACCCTTAACTCTTTTAGAATTAAGGGTTTGGATTTCATATGAATGCATATGATTATAAAATTTGGTGGGCCCACACAGACTTGAACTGTGGACCAACGGATTATGAGTCCGCTGCTCTAACCAACTGAGCTATAGGCCCTATAAATACTGATTTCTCAAGTATTTGAGAATCAGAATACTAGCCAATATCAAATTCAAAAACAAGGTTTTTCATTTTTTTATCTTCAGCTTGACCAAAATTTATTCATCGCAGTTTACAAATCACGTACGATCTTGATCATGTATAGAATTTCAGTCACAAATATGTGAAAAATTATGAATTTTTGGTAAGCGTCGAGGATGTAAAGTTTGCAGATAAAATCTAAATTTAGTAGTCAATTTTTCTATAATTTATTACTAAAGGGATTGAATTTTTTAAAATGAAGTAAGAAACTCTGCCATATAAAATTCAAATATCTCTGTGAATCATGAAAAAACACATTGCCGAAATGGCATTTAAACTTGCTGGTGTCAAATATCATGTTGAACCGAATGTTCTTGGTGATAAACAAGTCATTATCGGTTTTGAACATACCACGATGATGGATGCTGTACTCTCAATCGCACTGTTTCAAATCCATGATATCCCGATTCACACACTAATTAAAAAAGAACTATTCAAAGGACCTTTTAAGCCAATTCTAGAAGGGGTTGGTGGTATTCCAGTTGACCGTCACTCAAATAAAGATATCGTGGCGCAAATGGTTGAACTCTTCAACTCCAATGACAAATTTAATCTCGTGATTGCGCCTGAAGCGACTCGTGCGAAAAATGGTGAACAACGTAAACCGATCCGCACCGGTTTTTGGCATATCGCAAAAGCCGCAAACGTCCCTATCGTTTTCTTGTTTGTAAACCAAAAAACCAAACAAGGCGGAATTTTTGGCAAAATCATGCCATCAGAGTTGGATCATGATTTGAAATTGATTCAGGAACTTTATAAGGAACATACAGGTTTAGACATTATTATTCCTGGACCGAAGAATAAAGCCTGATCTTGATCAATTGCTAAAATAAGGGTCTTTATTAAAAAAAAGCCCTTATGGTAGAATTTCGCAGATTTGATTAGGCATAAGGCCAATCTACAAGGAGCATATTTCGCATGGCGGGTCATTCCAAGTGGGCCAATATTAAGCATCGTAAAGCTAAACAAGATGCTAGTCGTGGTAAAGTTTTCACAAAATATATTCGTGAAATTGTTACAGCTGCAAAACTCGGTGGTCCAGATGCAGCAAGCAACCCACGTCTTCGTGCAGTTGTTGAAAAAGCATTGTCCGTTAACATGACTCGTGATGTCATCAACCGTGCCATTCAGCGTGGTGCTGGTGGTGAAGACAATGATGATTTAAAAGAAGTCACATACGAAGGTTATGGTGTTGGTGGTGTAGCCGTTATTGTTGAGACAATGACTGATAACTTAAACCGTACCGTACCAGATGTTCGTCACTGCTTCTCTAAAACAGATGGTAACTTAGGTACTAACGGCTCTGTTGCTTTCCTTTTCACAAAACGTGGTGAAATTACTTTTGAAGATGTTTCTTTAGAAGACCAAATTATGGACGTTGCGTTGGAAGCTGGTGCAGAAGACATTGAAGTGACAGAAGATGAAATTCTTGTGATCACCACACCAGAGTCTTTTGGTACAGTGCAAGATGCTTTAGCGGCTGCAGGTTTAAAATCTGACAATGCAGAAGTGGTGATGAACCCTTCAACTAAAGCAGAAATCACAGATATCGATCAAGCGAAAAAAATCATGAAAATGATTGATATGCTTGAAGATTTAGATGATGTACAAAACGTATATACCAACGTTGAGTTCTCTGAAGAGGTTTTAGCGCAATTGGATGCTTAATCCATATTCAGAATTAAAGAAACGCACCTTCTGGTGCGTTTTTTTAATTGAAAGGCGTCTTTTTTTGCAAGCTTGAATTATGCTTTACTCAATAAACCATGACAGTTAAATACATCATATTCTTTAATGACAAAACTTGAATGCAATGCCACAACATGATCAATTTTACCAATGCGCTGTAACAAAATCTGGCTATAATTTTCCATATCACGAGCAACAACTTCTATAATAAAATCAGCAGATTGCCCTGTGACTAAAAAAGCATTGATCACTTCAGGAATACTTTTAAGTTCATCTAAAAATTTTGCAAAAGTATCTGAGTCATGCTTACTCAATGATACTTGTAACAACACATGTAAATTAAACCCCAATTTTTGATAGTTAATATCACGCTTTAAATTTGTCATGATATTGGTTTCGATGAGATGTTTAATACGACGGTGCACTGAACTTACAGACAGGTTAATACGCTCCGAAAGCTCGTTCAGATTCAAATCTTCATGCGTAAGAATTTCTAAAATTTGTTTATCGTAACGATCTAATTCCATCTTCTTCTCAATATTTTCATGGCACAAAATGATTATGCGTTATTTTTTCAAAAATATCGATTCAAATGAAAATAAATTAACTAATTAGACAACATAACAGAAAATATGCTCTGTTATATCCCGCGCCAATCTACCCGCGCATTTCGTTCATTGGCATAAATACGTTTAACATATTGTCCTATCGGCAAATCAAGCAATTGATTTTGATATTCCACAAATTCAGATGAAACTGGCTGATGATATTCTCTTTCCCAAGGTGTACCAGAAATCTCGAGTAGTGGAGCAAGCATTGAACAAACGGCGATATCTGCCAAACCTAAACGATCTCCTACCAAATATCGAGATTGATTGTGAATCAATTGATCATTTAACTGCAAAATAATTTCATGCATGTTTTCTTTAGCAAGTGAAACTTGTTCATCATCGAGTTGATAGCTGGTTGAAACTAAAGTTTTAATAAGTGGCTTACTGATCTTTTGAAATTTTCTCAGATATCCTTTTTCACCAATCATGATTTCTAGCGGCTCATCACTTTCAGATAAAGCTTGAGCAAGCCCCCACCGCCTCACTGATACGCCCAATTGATTGCTCAGGTCATTAATTTCAATTGCTTTTTTTCTTAACTTTAAATCTGATCTGAGCAATGAATGCTCTGGATAGACATCATCCAAATACAGGGCAATTTGGGTTGAATCTGCAATCCACTTTTCTTTATCACGTAATATCGGCAGAGAGTTTTGACCTGTTTTTAATTTTGCGAATGCACGATGTACGCCCGGAATCATATTTTGAGCAACATAATCCAATTCCTTATGATCAAGTAACCAGCGAGCTTTTTCACAAAAGTGAGATAAAGGAAACTGGTAAAGGATGCGCATAAAATCTCCGAAGTCTTGATCAATCATAGGATTTATTGTTTTGCTTACTTTATGCAACCCTATGCCAAAACACAATGTGATAATGCATCAATTGCAACTTAAATTGTTATTTTTGGAAATATGAATCCGTTAAATTATAAATGTTTAGCAAATCTTTATCTTTTTTATTGCAAAGTCTAAATGAATTCAACGTGTTTAAAGCACTGAAATTTATTAAAATTCATTATTAATCAAAATTTTAAGTTTTCTAATATTTTTCAATCGATATCTATATTTGTCTTAAGCATTTTTTTTGAATAGTTCAACGAAAACCAGCATTTAAAAAAAATATTCTATGGGCGTAGCGTATATCTCCTCAAAGAGGAATTGATCTATGTCTCGTTTAATTACTGAAAATGTTCATGTTATTGAAAATGATCAAGATGCCATTCATGCAGCCTATCATGTTGCTGATTATGCGCTCGAAGGTCGCAATCAGCGTGACCAACAACGAGCTTTACCATTTGCAGAAATTGAATTATTCAGCCAAAAAGGTTTAGGAGGCTTACGCATCCCCCACGTATATGGCGGTGCTGAAGTATCTCATCGTACCCTTGCCCAAGTATTTCGTATTCTAAATAAAGCGGATTCAAGTTTAGGGCAAATTCCACAAAATCAAATTGCATTGCTCAATATGATCAACATCATGGGAAGCGATGAACAAAAGCAATTTATTTTCAACGAAATTTTAAAAGGTAAGCGTCTTGCCAATGGGGGGCCAGAACGACATACCAAAGATACCAAGACTTTAGACACACACCTTGTTTTGGAGGATGGGAAATATCGAGTTTCAGGAAAAAAATTCTATTCTACAGGCAGTTCATTTGCACATTGGTTAGCCATCAAAGCCATACACCCTGAAGGTCACGTGGTTTTAATTTTAGTGAACCGTGAATCCACTGGTATCGAAGTCATCAATGACTGGGATGGATTTGGTCAACGTACCACTTCAAGTGGCACAGTGATTTTAGACCATGTTGAAGTTGATCCATTACTGATTTTTGATGAAAGAAAATTATTGGACGTCCCTAATTTTAGAGGCGCGTTTTCACAGCTGATGCAAGTGGCTATCGATGTTGGTATTGCTGAAGCAGCATTTGAGGACATGTTGTTTGCGATCCGTAAAGCACGCCCAATTGTGGATGCACAAGTTGAGCGTGCCAGTGATGAGTATTTCACCTTACAAGAAGTTGGCAAAGCTAATGTTTTGTTAGATGCCGCCATTCTTTTGCTTGATGAAGCAGCTGATTATTTAGATTCACTCAATGTAGTTGAACAACTCTCTGATGAACAGATTGCTGAAGCTTCGATCAAAGTTGCTGAAGCTAAAGTCTATGCCAATGATGCTGCACTGCATATCTCAGAAAAGTTGATTGAGCTCGGGGGAAGTCGCGCCAGCCTCAATGTCCATAATTTTGATCAACACTGGCGAAATGCACGTGTACATACCCTTCATGATCCTATTCGCTGGAAACTTCACGCGCTGGGTTCGTATTACTTAAACCATACTTTTCCTGCACGTCATGCCTGGATTTAAGGAGTCATCATGTCATCTTTACAAGCTTTAGAGATCCAAGAATCAGGCAGTTATAGACCAGCGCATATTATTCGCTCTGATGAAGAAGCATTAAAAGTCGCACACGAACTTGCAGAAAAGTTTAAGTACCGTGCATCTGAACGAGATTTAAATCGTGAGCTTCCTCATGAAGAAATCGAAGCGTACAGTCAATCTGGCTTATGGGCCATTACAGTACCTCAACAATATGGCGGTGCCGATGTTTCTATTCATACACTGACAAAAATTATCGCATTAATGAGTGGTGTTGATGGCTCTATCGGACAAATTCCACAAAATCATTTCTATGCACTTGAAATTTTGAGGAATACTGGGTCTGAGGCTCAAAAAAGACGTTTATTTACTGAAGTTTTACAAGGTGCTCGCTTTGGAAATGCCTTGGCTGAGTTTAAAACTAAAAATGCAGCACAACGCCATACCTCTTTAAGACAAGTCGAAAATGGTTATGTCCTCAATGGAGAAAAATTTTATTGCACTGGCAGTCTATTCGCTCACCGTATTCCAACCCTTGCTAGTGATGAACAAGAGCGCCAGTTTCTAGTCTTTGTTCCATATGATAGCGAAGGCTTAAGCCTATTAGATGACTGGAGTGGATTTGGTCAACGTACCACAGGCAGTGGGACGGTTAAATTTGAAAATGTACAGATTGACCCAGAGGATATAGTCCCTTTTGATTTGGCTTATTCAACTGCCACCATTTCAGGTCCATTTGCACAAATTATTCATGCCTCAATTGAAACAGGCATTGCTCGAGCTGCTTTTGAAGAAACATTAATACGCGTTCGTCAAGCACGCCCTTGGATAGATGCAAAAGTTGAACATGCCACTCAAGACCCTTTGACACTATACGAAATTGGTCGAATTGCAACAGACGTCAAGGCCACCGAGTTACTACTAAAACAAGCAGCGCAAGCGGTTCAAGATGCCAAAGTCTCCCCTTCAGAACATTCAGTTGCACATGCTTCTATTCAAGTGGCTAAAGCACGTGCACACAGTACCGAGACTGCACTAAAAGTCTCGTCAAAACTGATTGAACTGGCTGGTAGTCGTGGAAGTCAACGACAAGATAATCTTGACCGATACTGGAGAAACGCACGTGTTCATACCTTGCATGATCCAGCGCGTTGGAAATATTTCTTCATAGCCAATTATGTTTTAAATGGCGTATTCCCCCCAAGACGAGGTACGCTGTAATGACAAAAATTCAATCGAAACCTCAAAAACAGATCCTGTTCAATGCATTTGATATGAATTGTGTAGGTCATATCAACCATGGGCTTTGGACACACCCACGTGATCAATCCTACCGATTTAATGAATTAAGTTATTGGACAGAACTTGCTCAAACTTTAGAGGAAGGTCTTTTCGATGGATTATTCATTGCCGATATTACTGGCGTTTACGATGTCTATCAAAATGGCATTGATCTAACCTTGAAAGAATCAATTCAACTGCCGAGCCATGATCCAAGCACGCTGGTGTCTGCAATGGCAGCCGTCACACAGCATTTGGGTTTCGGTATTACAGTGAACTTAAGTTATGAATCTCCTTATCAATTTGCTCGTCGCTTCGCGAGTCTGGATCATCTGACCCAAGGACGTTTGGGATGGAATATCGTCACTGGCTATTTGGATAGCGCAGCGCGATTGGTCGGTCAGCAAGGACTGAAAGATCATGATTTACGTTATGAACAAGCTGAAGAATTTTTAGAACTCTGCTACAAATTTTGGGAAGGCTCTTGGGAAAATGATGCTGTCATCCAAGATAAGCTCAATCGCATTTTTACCGATCCGACTAAAGTACATACGATCCACCATCAAGGACAGTTCTATAACAGTCACGGCGTCTTCCAAGTCTCGCCTTCAGTGCAACGTACACCTGTGCTATATCAAGCAGGAGCATCACCTAAAGGACTACAGTTTGCCACTCGGCATGCAGAAGCCATGTTTATTGGTGGAGATACTGCTGAAAAAATTGCGCCGCAAACACAAAAGATTCGCCAATTAGCCCATTCACAAGGTCGTGATGGTACAGCAATTAAATTATTTGCGGGTATCACTGTCGTTACTGCTGAAACAGATCAACAAGCGCAAGAAAAACTGCAGGACTATATTCAATATGCAAGTCCTGAAGCAGGGATTGCGCATTTTTCAAGCTCAATCGGAACAGACTTAGGTCATCTAAAAGATGAGGATGCTATTCCATATAAAAAAACCAACAGCATCGTTTCTGTAAATGAGCGCTTTAAGGAAAACAAAGTCACTTTGGCAGATTTAAAAGCTCAGCATGTACTCGGTGGACGTTATCCCTTATTTGTTGGCAGTGGAGCAACAGTTGCTCAACAGCTAATCGAATTCATTGATATTTCTGGATTAGATGGTTTTAACCTTGCCCGTACAGTCGCTCCAGAGTCACATCAAGAGTTTATTCGTTATGTCATTCCTGAACTCCAACAACGTGGTCGCTATAAGACCGTCTATGCTGAGGGTAGCTTAAGGCACAAGCTATTCAATGCGGGAGATCATTTACCACTTTCACATCCTGCACATCATTTCCGATGTCCAAGCTCAACACAAGATATACAACAATCAAATTTAAATCCTATACACCAACATTCAGCTTAAGTTTTTAATATTTAGGGGTCTTTCTATGGCACAAGCTCAGTCTTCTCGACTTAAATGGATCGGCGTTGCAATCGCCATTATTGTGATTGCAGCATTTGCATGGTCCTTTTTGAAAAAAAATGATCAACAAGAAATTGTCATTGGTATTAGCCCACCTTTTGCAAAACCACTTCAAGCCGCAATTGAAGAAGCAAAAGCTCAAGGCATTCATGTACGTTTGGTAGAATTTTCAGATTGGAATACACCCAACATCACCCTAAATCATGGGGATATTGATGCAAATTATTTTCAGCATCAACCTTTCTTGAATAATGCATTAAAAGAAACCAACTTTAAGCTCAAACCCTTGGGCATCGGCTCAGGAACACATGTCGGTTTATATTCAAAAAAATATAAAGCGATTAGTGAAGTTGAAAATGGCGCTCGAGTTGTACTCCCAAATGATCCTGTGAATCAGGGTCGCGCCCTACTCCTCTTACAACACGCTGGATTAATACAGCTTAAGGATTCCAACAATCATTTATCCAACTTAAAAGATATTCAAACCAATCCAAAAAAATTGAACTTTATTGAAGTCGAAGGTCCGCAAACTGCGCGTGCCGTAGATGATGCAGACCTCGTATTTAGCTATCCAATGTACCTACGCTTAGCACAAACGATTGACCCGAATGATGCCTTAATTTTGGATGAAATTAACAACACGCTTTATGCCATCTTATTTGTTGTTCGCGATGACTTTGAACAAACTCAACCTGAAAAAGCAGCTCAACTGAAAAAATTTATCCAAATTTATCAAACCTCAGACAAAGTTAAACAAGCATTGAATGAGGATATTGGTGAAAAACTATGGTTCAAAGGCTGGAAATAAGGAGCGTTCATGTCTACTTCAACACAATCATCTAAATTCATCAAAATTGCAGTCATCATCGTCACAGTACTGGCGGCCTTAGTGGGATATCGCTATGTCAGTCAAAACTCAAATGATAAAGTGATTAAAATCGGCATTAGCCCACCCTATGCTGAATTACTGCAAAGTGTCGCTGAGGATGTAAAAGCTCAAGGAATCCATCTGGAGTTGATTGAGTTTTCAGACTGGCAAGCACCCAATGTCGCTGTGCAAAATGGTGATATTGACGCTAATTTCTTTCAACAAAGTGTTTTTCTAGCGAATGCAGTGCGTGAAACAGGCTATGACCTTGTGCCTTTTGCGAAAGGTTCAGGCAGTCATGTCGGACTTTATTCAAAGAAATATCAATCCCTACAAGACATACCTGATCAAGCGAAAGTAGTCGTACCGAATGATCCAGTCAATATGGCACGTGGTTTAAATTTGCTGGCTCGTGCAGGTTTAATTCACGTCAAAGATATTAATAATGAACTTACCAGCACCCGAGACATTATCAGTAATCCTAAAAAACTCAAGATTATTGAAGTTGAAGGCCCGCAAACCGCGCATGCTTACAATGAAGCTGACTTAATTATGGGTTTTCCTCATTATTTGAAAATGGCAAAAGTTGCTGATCCTACGTCTGCACTGTTATTAGATCCGATCAATAAAAAATTTGCGATTTTGTTTGTAACGCGTCGGGATTATCAAGATCAGGATGACAAATTAAAAACTGTGGTTGATACCTTCCAAAACTCTGCAAAAGTCCGTCAGATTCTAGACAAAGATTTTGGGCAAGGTTTGTGGTTTGAAGGCTGGAAATAAGGAGAATAATCATGGTGAGTTTTGGTTCACACATTGAATTTGCAGTACCCCATATTACGATTCGTCATTTAAATAAGTATTACGATGTACAAGGAAAACAAGTTCACGCACTCAAAAACATTAATTTGGATATTCCTGAAGGAAAAATTTTCGGCATTATCGGCAAAAGTGGTGCGGGCAAATCCTCATTGATTCGCACCTTAAATGGGTTAGAAACTATTTCTGATGGTAGTATTCATATACATCAACATGATCTAGGGCAACTTAATCACAATGAGTTAATCGTCCTACGCCAGCGTATTGGCATGATTTTTCAGCATTTTAATTTACTATCTGCCAAAACAGTTTGGGAAAATGTCGCGCTTCCATTGAAAATCGCAAAAGTGCCTGCTGCTGAGATTCAAACTCGTGTGGATGAGGTTTTAAATCTAGTCGGTCTGGCTGAAAAGCATCATCACTATCCATCACAATTATCGGGTGGGCAAAAACAACGTGTTGGGATTGCCCGTGCATTGGTCAGTAAACCTGAAATACTATTGTGCGATGAAGCAACATCGGCACTTGATCCAGAAAGCACATCTGTTGTTCTATCTTTACTGAAGGAAATTAATCAAAAATTAGGACTCACCATCGTTCTCATTACACATGAAATGCAGGTAATTCGTGAAATTTGCGATCAAGTGGTGGTTATTGATCAAGGTGAAATCGTTGAATCAGGGCAAGTTTGGTCAGTCTTCTCTCGTCCCCAGCAAAAAATCACGCAAGAACTCCTCAATTTGGAACAGCTTGATTTGCCATTCCAGTTACATCAAGAGCGAGCTACACATTTAACGCATACCATTTTGAAAATCAGCTATGCAACTGATTTGAAAAATCCTCCCAACTTAAATGATGTACTTTCTAAAATTACACTGCCTGTGCATTTATATCAAAGCCATGTAGACACTATTCAACATCATCTGGTTGGCTCACTCATCGTAGGTATTCCTCAATTAGATGTTGATGTGCATACGCTCCATCAGCAATTCCCCCATAAAACATCACAAATCGAGGTGCTTGGCTATGCACAACCAGCTCATTGATCTTTTAATTACAGGCACTATTGATACTTTATTAATGGTCGGTATTTCTGCATTTTTAGCACTTCTCATTGGCTTGCCTATGGCCGTGATCCTCGTCAACACCTCAGAAAATGGGATTTATCCATCAAAAAAAATCAATCATGCCTTGGGTTGGGTGGTAAATATTACGCGCTCTATTCCCTTCTTAATTTTAATGGTGGCACTCATTCCCTTCACTCGATTGATTGTGGGGACCAGTTATGGGGTATGGGCTGCGGTTGTACCTTTAACTATTGCAGCTACACCTTTTTTCGCACGTATTGCGGAAGTCAGTCTACGAGAGGTTGATCATGGACTCATAGAAGCCGCAGAAGCCATGGGCTGCAATCGCAAACAAATTATTTGGCATGTGCTTTTACCAGAAGCACTGCCTGGTATTGTTGCAGGTTTTACTGTCACGCTTGTAACCATGATCAATTCCTCTGCGATTGCGGGTGCTATTGGTGCGGGTGGTTTAGGTGACATCGCCTATCGATATGGCTACCAACGCTTCGATATGCAAATTATGTTGGCAGTGATCATTGTATTAGTCGTATTGGTGATGCTGATTCAAGCTTTAGGCGATCAATTGGCACATAGTTTGGACAAACGTAAAATCTAATTCACACCATTGAATTGAGTCTCATCTGTCTTTTCGAGAAACATCAAAGCCATGACCTGACTTTGTCATGGCTTTGATGTAAAATCACCGACAATTTTTAAATAACACTGTGTGAGTCTTTTCATGGGTTTTAATTGCGGTATTGTCGGCTTGCCGAACGTTGGTAAATCTACACTTTTCAATGCATTGACGAAAGCTGCTATTGCTGCAGAAAACTTCCCATTCTGTACCATTGAACCAAACACTGGCATCGTTCCTGTTCCAGATCCACGTTTAGATAAATTAACTGCTATTGTTAAACCTCAACGTGTTATTCCAACCACAATGGAATTTGTAGACATCGCAGGCTTAGTTGCTGGTGCTTCTAAAGGTGAAGGTTTAGGGAACCAATTCTTAGCCAACATTCGTGAAACTGATGCAATTGCACACGTAGTACGTTGTTTTGAAGACGAAAATGTTATTCACGTGAACGGCAAAATTGACCCACTTGATGACATTGCAACTATTAACACTGAGCTTGCTTTAGCAGATTTAGAAACAGTATCAAAAGCGGTTACACGTTTAGCAAAGTCTGCGAAAGGTGGTGATAAAGAAGCTGTTGCAACAAAAGCTGTACTAGAAAAAATTCAGCCATTACTTGATGAAGGTCGCCCTGCTCGCGCAGCTGATCTTGATGACGACGAGCGCAAATTAGTTCGTGGCTTTGGTTTATTAACCCTTAAACCAACAATGTATATTGCTAACGTTGCTGAAGATGGTTTTGAAAACAATCCGCACCTTGATGCTGTTAAAAAATTAGCGGCAGAAGAGAATGCTATTGTAGTTCCGCTTTGCAACCAAATCGAAGCTGAAATCTCTTTGCTTGAAGATGATGAGCGTGCTGAATTTTTAGAAGCGATGGGCATGGAAGAACCAGGTCTTAACGTGGTTATTCGTGCAGGTTATGGCTTACTTGGCCTACAAACTTATTTCACTGCAGGCGTTCAAGAAGTCCGTGCTTGGACTGTAAAAATTGGTGCGACCGCTCCTCAAGCTGCTGGTGTGATTCACACTGATTTTGAGAAAGGCTTTATTCGTGCAGAATGCATTGCCTATGACGATTTTGTTCAATACAACGGCGAAGCTGGCGCTAAAGAAGCTGGAAAATGGCGTCTTGAAGGTAAAACTTATGTCGTTCAAGATGGTGATGTTTTACATTTCCGTTTCAACGTTTAAGTCATTAAAAAAACAGCCGAAAGGCTGTTTTTTTTTTGCAAAGATTATTTAAAAGATTGAGATCATGGATTTTGAGTTGAAGTACTCGAGTGATTTACGTGTTTATGGTCCATGTCATAGCGTAATTGTTTAGCTCGAACCAATACTTTCTCTTCCAGTTTCTTACGTAAACCAATAAGAAATATAAATTCTGCTACCACAAATAAAGGACCTATAGCGAGTCCAACAAGATCATCCACAAAAGCTGGTTTTTTCTTTTCATAATAGTGCCCAATAAATTGAATAATCCATCCCACAATAAAAAATCCAGCACTTACCAATACCCAAGAGGATGTCGCTAAAGCTGCTACTTGTGTGGCTGGTTGATAAATTAAAGCAAATAGCACTGCCATTACCACACCAAAAATGAGATCCAAACTCAAGTAATAAATCACTGATGCGACGATCAATAACATTGCAAGATCAATGGAATATCCAGCAACTGTAAATTGCGCTTTGGCTGCAAAACACAAGATCGAAAATACAATCAAGGGAATTCCAATAAAATGCGAAAATACGTTTTTACGATCTAGGTGATAAGCTGCATATTGTCCAAGCAAGCTCTCTAAACGAGTCATGTTATCATTCCTTTTTCTGACTATTTCCTTCAATATATATAAATGTAAACCAATAAGTTGTCGACTAGACGACAAATAAACAGCATAAAAGGGATAATTTTGCTTTCAAATCAATACGTTTATCTTTTAAAAAATAATTGGTGGTTTAGCCAGTTTGATCATGAACTACAACAGCTGATGCTCGAACATGGACAGCTCATTGAATATGGCAAAGAACAACTGATATTTTCTAAAGCTGATCAATTTGATGGCATTTATGCCGTAATTAATGGTGCTGTTCGTTTAGCACATATTGACGTAGATGGTCGCGAGGCGGTGACAGTTATCGCAGATCCCATTATGTGGTTTGGTGAAATTTCGTTGATTGATCAACAACCCCGCTCTCATCATGCGATTACCAGTAAAAAATCCAAAATCCTCAAAATAAGTCGTGTAGGACTTGATCTAATTTTAGAACAATATCCAAAATTTTGGTTTTATCTGGCCCAATTGGTCAGTCATAAACTCCGTTATGCTTTCATGGAGTTGGTGTCTATTCAAACACAACCCCTTATTCAACGTTTAGCTCAAAGATTAATCTTTATCTTAAATGGATACGGTAATCTCAAAGAGATTGAAAAAAACACCATCAACCTATCTCAAGAACAATTGGCACAAATGTTGGTCTGCTCAAGACAGACCATTAATCAAGAACTACAACATTTAGAAAAAATTGGCGCAATTAAAATTGCATTTAAAAAAATTGAGGTGATTAATCTTAATCAACTTAAAGCTTTAGCCGATCAAACTTAATCGATTAAAGATGATGTGCTTCAGTAAAATCTGGATTAATCATTGTATTGGGGTCGCTAGGGTCACTTAAAATAATTTTGTATACGCCTTAGTGTTTCCTAATTCTGGTTGCTCAATTGCAGTTTTGCACTGCGCTTTATCGCGTTCATAATTGGCTTGACGCTGTGCGAGCTGGCCCTCATTTTCCACGATTGCACGTGCCCAAGCATCTATGGTTGTTAGCGCTTTACGACAAAGCGCATATTTCCCTTCAGTCACTGAGTCGGTCATTTTGACATTAATACGCCAATCCAATACCAATTGACGCACAGGCTCGCGTACTTGTGATGGTATAAGCGCTTTATTGGCTTGATACAGAATAGGATCAACCTGATTAATCAATTGCCAAGCATGATTTGCATATTCAGTTGCGTCATTAGTCAGCTTCGGTGCTTCTTTAATTTCAACCTTTTCATCGGCAGTTTCTGCCTGACCACCACAACCGGATAAAGTGAAGATGAGGAATGTAGTCAATGCAGCTAATTTAAAGGGAGATTGAATCGCAAACATGACATCGCTCTAATAAACTATTCGGCACTATGCTAGTAAATTCGGGTAGAATACTCAATCTCGTTTTATACCTTTTGTTCCAATCTCCAATTAGGTTTATCGTGACCCAATCAAGCTCCCCACACATGACACCGGCAGGTTTTTGGCAAGGTGCCAAAGACAGCCAAGCCATCATTTTCACCTATTTGCCTGTTTCATTCGCGTTTGGTGTATCGGCAACTCAATTTGGATTTACGGCGTGGGAAGCATTATTTTTATCCTGTTCGATGTATGCAGGTGCCAGTCAATTTTTGGTGGTTGCCTTACTCGGCAGTGGCACTTCTATCTGGATGACAGCCTTAACTGTAATAGCACTTGATATTCGACATTTGTTATATGGCCCTGCTTTACAAAACTTAATTCAAGATAAACTCAATCTGAAAAAAACAGCAATTTGGTCATGGGGCTTGACCGACGAAGTCTTTGCATCAGGCATGATTAAACTTTCGCAACGCCGTCAAGAATGGTCTGAATCTTGGATGTTAGGTCTGAGTCTGTTTAGCTGGTTGTCTTGGGCACTTGGATCTTTTCTCGGGGGCTTATTTGCAGATCAAGTCAGTCATCTCCCCCAATTTTTGCAAGCAGCGCTCGACTTTCTATTACCTGCACTTTTCTTGAGCTTTTTATTGGCTGCATTTGAGAAAAAACATACCTTTGTCGTGACCATCACCATTATTGTTTCTGCTATTTCGTGTTACTTTATCGATTTATCTGCAGCGATATTCATTGGCATAAGCTCTGGTATTTTGGCTGGTTTGTTTAAACATTATGTACTGAAGCAACATGATCCTTTGCACACAGGTGAACAATCATGAATCTAGAAATTATTTGTGTCGGTATTCTGGTCGGCATCGCGAATTTCGCCTCACGCTTTGGTCCTTTTTTTGTGATTCAGAAACTACAACAAGGTCGCCAGAAACGCGGTGCTCTTTGGCTTAAAATCGCCCTTGGATCTATCGGTATTGCAGCAATCAGTTCAATGCTCGTGGTCGCGACTTTACCGCCGCTCTTAGAAACACCCAATAAGAGCGTTGCCATGTTAATTGGTTTTATTGTGCTCTCGGGTTTGTATTTCAAATTTAAACAGATTGTACCTGCAACACTCACAGCGGCACTCACATACGGTTTGGTGTATACCTATTTCCCACTTTAAAACATTTCTCGCGTATTATTCATTCAGATTCTAAATTTATAAGCCTGATCCTCGGATAAGGCTTATAAATTTTTATCAATAAAAAAATTAAACGATATCAAAATAATTTCTTGCTTTTTCTTGTATTCATCGCGCTCAAGAGGTTTTAGTTCTGATATGCTAAAAGTCCATAATATCAAGCACGGATGAATCAAATGCTTATTACACTCGGTACTCCACTTCAATCTTCGGCGTTTAAAGTTCTATTATTGGGTTCAGGTGAGTTGGGTAAAGAGGTGGTAATATCATTACAACGATTAGGTGTAGAAGTACATGCAGCAGATCGCTATGACAATGCACCTGCCATGCAAGTTGCTCATCATTCCTACACTTTGAATATGGCGGACCCAAAAGAATTAAAAAAACTGATTGAACAAGTTCAACCTCATTTAATTGTTCCTGAGATTGAAGCCATTGCCACTGAAGTCTTAGTGGAAATCGAAGATGCTAAAACTGCCGTAGTTATTCCCTCTGCGAAAGCCGTGAATCTCACCATGAATCGTGAAGGAATTCGTCGCCTCGCAGCTGAGGAACTAGGGCTACCAACCTCGGCTTATCGTTTTGCCAATAGTTTGGAATCATTCCGTGCAGCATGTGATGATATTGGCTATCCAAATTTTGTAAAACCTGTGATGTCATCATCAGGTAAAGGACAATCACGCGTAAAATCTTTTGATGAAGTCGACGCTGCTTGGGAATATGCTCAAACAGGTGGTCGTGTCAATCAAGGTACTGTCATCGTAGAATCGCAAATTGATTTTGATTTCGAAATTACATTACTCACAGTACGGGCAAAAAATCCTGAAACAGGAGAAATCGAAACGCACTTCTGCGATCCTATTGGACACCGTCAAGATGCAGGTGACTATGTAGAAAGCTGGCAACCTCAACCTATGAGCACAGCTGCCCTTGATGAAGCAAAACGTATTGCCAATAAAGTCACAGTAGCGCTCGGCGGTTGCGGTATTTTTGGTGTGGAATTATTCGTTAAAGGTGATCAAGTTTGGTTCAGTGAAGTTTCTCCTCGTCCACATGACACTGGATTAGTCACACTTGCATCTCAATATCAAAGTGAATTTGAACTTCATGCCCGTGCGATTTTAGGTCTTCCAGTGAACACGCAACGTCACAGTGTTGCTGCAAGCGCTGTGATCTATGCAGGTGTTGATGATACGAATTTGTCATTTTCTGGCGTAAATCTTGCTATGCAAAATCCTAATGTCGATTTACGTCTTTTTGGTAAACCTGAAGGTTTTAAACGTCGCCGTATGGGGGTCGCAACTGCACGTGCTGAAACAACTGACATTGCACGCGAATTAGCGACTGAAGCAGCTTCAAAAGTAATTGTAAATCAAAACAAATAATTCATTAGGTAGGCCATCATTTCATGATCAATACGTCTCCATTAGCAAACTATGTTTCGAGTAATCACGACATCAAGGCAATTAATCAATGGCGCTCAGATGTTGAAAATCAATTACAACATGAGTTTGAAAATGGTAAGGCGATACGTGAAATCATCCTCACTCGATCTAACCTGATTGATGAGGCACTTAAATTCCTTTGGCAACATGCTGAGTTAGATCAAACCGATCTGGGCTTGTTCGCTGTAGGAGGTTATGGTCGTCGTGAAATGATGCCCTACTCTGATGTCGACATTCTGATCCTTTCAGAAGATGATCTTACACAAGAACAAGAAAATGCCATTACCATTTTTATTTCCTCTCTATGGGATGTTGGAAATTTTAAACCTGGCGTAAGTGTAAGAACCATTCAACAGTGCTTTGAACAGGCCATGAATGACTTAACGGTAGCAACATCTCTCATTGAGTCTCGTTTAATTATTGGCAATGAACACTTAGCGAAATGGCCTCGTCGTGTTGTTTCACAAACTTGGACGGATAAAACCTTCTTTGATGCCAAGATGGAAGAACAAGCCAAACGCTACGCTCAGCACAACAACACTGAAAGTAATTTAGAACCTGATATCAAAAATGCACCGGGCGGCATTCGAGACATTAACCAAATTGGTTGGATTGCAAAACGGCATTTCCGAGTAAATCGTATATACGATCTTGTACATTTAGGTTTCATTTCTGAGTTTGAACTTGGGGTGCTCGAAGATGCTGAGAATTTTCTCTGGGAAATTCGTCATCATTTACACCGCTTAACTAAGCGTGATGAAAACCGACTATTGTTTGATTACCAACGCGATATCGCAGCAAAATTTGGTTACCACAAAGTCGAAGGTGAACATATCAATTATCCAATTGAACAGTTCATGAAACGCTACTATCGAGCAGCTCAGCAGGTTTCAACCCTGAATGAAATGCTACTCGCCTATTTTAATGAATCAGTCATCACTCCTCGCTTACCCAACTATGAGCGTAAAATTGAAGAAGTGAATGAAAACTTCAAATTGGTGGATGGTAAACTCGCAGTTCAACACCATAAAATTTTTGCAGAGAAGCCTACAGCCATCCTTGAGATTTTCTATATCCTAGCAAATCGCCCTGATATTGATGGTATTCGAGCTCGTACACTTCGATTGCTTACTTTAGCTGCAAAACGCATTGATCAAGCGTATAGAGACAATCCAGTTAATCAAGCCTTGTTTATGGCGATCATCCGATCACCAAATAACTTATATGAAACATTGCTTGCGATGAAACGTTATGGTGTACTCGGCAACTATATTCCTGCATTTGGACAAATCATGGGCCTTATGCAATACGATTTATTCCATATCTATACTGTAGATGCACATACGCTCCTACTCTTACGAAATTTAAATCGTTTTAAAGCGCCAGAATTTGCTAAAGATTTTCCTGTCGTAAGTTCGGTATTCCAGCGTCTGGTGCGCCGAGACATCGTATTCCTCGCTGCTTTGTTCCATGATATCGCCAAAGGCCGTGGTGGAGACCATAGTGAATTGGGCGCGGTTGATGCCATTGAGTTCTGTAGCAAGCACGGTTTTACTGAGCGTGAGTGTAATCTTGTTGCGTGGTTGATCCAAAATCATCTATTGATGTCGATGACTGCGCAGAAAAAAGATATTTCTGATCCAGATGTTGTAAAAGATTTTGCCGAGAAGCTAGGTGATATGGAACACTTAGACTATCTGTATACGCTTACAGTGGCTGACATTAACGCAACCAATCCTAAGCTTTGGAACACATGGCGAGCATCGCTCATGCGTCAGTTATATACCAATGCTCGTGACGTTATTCGTAGTGGTTTGGGACGTCCTGTCGATTACCAAATGCTGATCGAAGATACCAAATTTGCAGCAAGTGAATTACTTGTCAATGATTATGCTTTAGAAGCTGTTGAAAAAGTTTGGCAAGAACTTGGTGACGAATACTTCCTCAAAGAAACTGCAGATGAAGTCGCATGGCATACACGTGCAATCCTAGATCATGGTGATAATTCAGCACCATTGGTGATGATGCGCGCGCACCGTAAATCAGCGCAAGATGCTGTGCAGATTTTTATTTACACTCAAGATCAACCTAATCTTTTTGCCACCACTGTTGCAGTTCTAGATCGTATGAATCTAGATGTACAAGATGCACGCATTATTACAGCAACTAAATCCTTCAGCTTAGACACCTACGTGGTGCTTGATCGTTTTGGCACATTAGTGACAGATCCAGAACGTGAAAATACGGTAAAAGAATCATTGGTGCACGCATTAACAGATTCACAAAATTATCCAGGTTTAATGCAACGCCGTATACCACGCCAACTTCGTCATTTTGATATCGAAAACACAATTGATATTACGTTGAACGAGGCGCTGCAGCAAAATATGGTCGAGATCTCTACCCTCGATCAGCCTGGATTACTTGCCCGTATCGGTGGCTTATTTATGATGCAAGGTCTCGATATCCATTCCGCGAAAATCGCCACCTTGGGTGAGCGCGCAGAAGATATTTTCTTTGTAACCAAAAAGAATGGCGAACCTATGAATTTAACTGAAGCTCAGGCTTTTGCTGAACAATTAAAAGCAGCATTAGATGAGGCTTCAAATCAGGTCTGTAATCATCATTAAAATTTAGATTTAACCCGACGGTAACTGTTTCATGAACTCTAGTTTAAACCTATTACATCCTTATCCATTTGAAAAGTTGAATAAACTTTTTCAGTTTGTAAAACCTGCAAATCTTCCGTTAATTCCATTGTCAATAGGTGAGCCAAAACATCCTGCACCTGAATTCGTAAAACAAGCTATTGTCGATAACTTCAATCATCTTTCGACATACCCAAACAGTAAAGGCTTACCAGAATTACGTGAAAGTATTGCGCAATGGCTCACACGCCGTTTCAAATTAAATGCTATTAGCGCAGAAGATCATATTTTACCTGTGACTGGCACACGTGAAGGAATTTTCTCATTCGTACAAGCGCTGATCAATCGTGATGAAGCGCCTTATGTAGTTATGCCGAATCCCTTTTATCAAATTTACGAAGGTGCAGCTTTACTCGCTGGCGCTCAACCCTATTTCATCAACTGTACTGAAGAAAATGGTTACCTTGGCGACTTCGATGCTGTCCCTGCGGAAGTATGGGAGAAGACAGCTTTGCTCTTTGTCTGCACCCCCGGAAATCCGACAGGTGCTGTGCTTTCAAAAGAAAAGTTCAAAAAATTAATTGCGCTCTCTGATCAATACAATTTTGTCATCGCATCTGATGAATGTTATTCAGAACTATGGTTTGATGAAGCACCAGTTGGCTTATTAGAAGTTTGTGCAGAATTAGGTCGTGATGACTATAAAAACTGTATCGTATTCCACTCTCTGTCTAAACGTTCTAATTTACCAGGTATGCGATCTGGCTTCGTTGCAGGTGATGCTAGTCTATTAAAACCTTATTTAAAATTCCGCACTTACCACGGTGCTGCAATGCCAGTACAACATCAATTGGCATCGATTGCTGCATGGAATGATGAGGCACATGTTGAAGAAAACCGTAAACAATACCGTGCTAAATTTGATTTATTCCAACAAGAATTAGGTCATTTGCTACCACTGAAAAAGCCTGATGCGGGTTTCTATTATTGGTTAAAGGTCGATAATGATGAAACTTTTGCCAAAATGCTGATGGAAAAAGCACATATCAAAGTCTTACCGGGTCGTTATTTATCTCGTGATACTGAACAAGGAAACCCAGGTGAAAGCCATGTTCGTCTTGCTCTCGTAGCAGATTTAGACCAATGTAAAGAAGTTGTTAAACGCTTAAAATCAATTCTCTAATCGTGCATGATCTTTAATTTTAAGCCCTCTTTTTAGAGGGCTTATTTTTTTTATTGATGATTCTAGGCATAGTTTGAGCGGAAATTGATATTTTCTAACAAACCTCTCTCTAACTCTCTCCCAAAGGGAGAGAGAACTAAAAAGAATGGATTGCCCATGATAAAGTTTGGATCACTCTCAAGTGTGAGTTGTATTATGCCTATGGGATTTAATAAATTAGTACTTTATGCATGATGGTAACCTTTTAATTTACTAGTTATTTTACTTTTTATAGAACCATTTTTATACAAGGCATATATGAGTAAGTGTTCAATGAGTAAATATACATCATTCGGATGTGGTGTATCTTTAATGTCATAATTCTTCTCTACCTTAATAAAGTTTATATATCTTATACATGGAGAACCATAATTTGAGCTTAAGTTACTTATAAATCCTTAGAACATGCTTTTCCGAGAAAATTTGAATGTTTAGATGCTTTATTTTTATATAAAATATATTCTTCTAATAGTTCCTTCCTTCTTTTTGCTGTAGTGCTTTTAGTTTCAATTTCGTTCTGTATTAATTCAAGTTTATTTAAATTATAAATATATTCTTTTGCTTCATTTGCAATAACCTCACTGCCTTTTGATTTCTCCATTCATTTGAAATACACCATGCAGTAGTAGATGCTATTCCAGCTCCTATTAAAGTAGTAATTGCTCCCCAATCCCAGTTACAAACTTGCATATTTTTTTCCTTTCGTACCTTTTATGCAGCAACAACACCATGCTAAACAGCTTTTCCAATTTCTTTATTTGTTAAACCTTTTATCCAACTCTTTGATTTTATCATGTTATTAAGTTTTAACTGTCTTAGCACAAGGCTTCTTCTCGCTTCTTTATAAACCTTGTTTATTACAATCTTAATCCTAGTTAAAAAAAAGCCATGAACATTCATGGCTTTTTAAAATAGTTCAAGACTGTAATTTGAAAATTACAAAGTCGCTAGAATATCTCTTAAAGTCCGATTTGGATTTTCTGATTTAGTAATCGGGCGACCAATCACCAAATGTGTAGAACCATCTAACATAGCTTGCTTAGGTGTAACAATACGTTTTTGATCATCCGCTGCAGAACCTTCTGGACGAATTCCCGGAGTGACGAGAGCAAAGTTCTGACCTAGAGTTTCACGTAACATTTTTGCTTCTTGCGCAGAACATACAACACCGTCCAAGCCACTTTCTTGAGTCAAAGTCGCTAGACGTTTCACATGTTCAAAAGGCTCGATATCCAAACCAAGATCACGTAGATCTTCTCGCCCCATTGAAGTTAATACAGTGACTGCAATCAACTGTGTTTGATAGTTACCTGCTTTTAATCTTTCTACACAAGTTTCCATCATTTTTCGTCCACCAGATGCGTGAACATTGACCATCCATACCCCTTGATCTGCAGCAGCGCAAACGGCTTGTGCTGTCGTATTTGGAATATCATGAAATTTTAAATCTAAAAATACTTCAAAACCTTGATCATGCAATGCTTTTACAACGGTCGGACCTTCATGTGTAAAAAGTTCTTTACCCACCTTTACACGACAAAGTTTAGGATCCAAATTTTCAGCAATTTTCAATGCGTCGTATTGGCTTTTTGCATCTAAAGCAACAATGATACTCAAGGTTGTTCTTCCGTCCATCTAAAGTTGCGTCATTATAAAGATGTTCAACTTAAGCTGCAAAATTAACTTTCAAAAACTCAGCTTAAAATTCAACAGTTTATTTTCAATAAAAAAAACCTCTAAAATAAATTTTAGAGGTTTTTTAAATATTTATAAATTACAGCGGATTTGAGTTACGCGGATCTGAATGCACATCTAGTACTGTCTTTTCATGACGTACATTTGCAGCAGCTTCAGCAGCAGCTAACTGAGCATTTTGGATTTGTTCTTTACGAAGATATTCAATATCTTTGCGAAGACGCTTAATTTCCCAACTATTTTGGAATACACGGAAAACTTGAACTCCGAGTAATAATCCAACGATGATCCCAAGTGCCAAAGTCAACAAAAGCAATAAACCTAATCTCATTGCCGGTACTTGAGTGAATAGAAGATCAACAGTCAGTTCTGTACCATTTTGCAGAACCAATGCCAATGCATATCCGAAGATTACAACTAACAGTGCAACTAATACGTAACGCATAACCACCCCTGAGTAATTTATTATTTTCCTGCTGATTCGTTTACAGCATCTCTTAGTGCTTTACCTGGTTTGAAATGAGGTACAGCTTTAGCAGCCACTTCAACTGACTTACCTGTTTTAGGATTACGCCCAACTCGCGGTTCGCGATGATGTAAAGCAAAACTTCCAAACCCACGAATTTCAATACGATTATCAGCTGATAATGACTCAATCATTTGATCGATCATAATTTTAACAGCTTCTTCGACCAATGGCTCAGCCAAATGAGGGTTTTTGATAGAAATACGTTCTATTAAGTCAGACTTATTAAGTGCTTCAGTAGTCATCTGCGACCTCTTTAATTATCAAGCTACTCTGTGCATAGCGAGATAATAACCTGTTTAAATACAAAACGGTAGCGCAGTAAGTCAATACTACGCTACCGTTTACAGTATTTGTGTAAAAAGTATTAGTTAAATTACATTAACAATACATTGAACACGAAAGACTTAGTGGTTCATTTGAGCTTTGATCAAATCACCAATTGTCTTAGGACCGTTGTCTTGACCTGCAGAAGCAGTTTTCAAGTTAGCAACAGCTTCTTTCTCTTCAGCTTCGTCTTTCGCTTTGATAGACAAGTTGATTGCGCGTGATTTGCGATCAACATTGATGATCTTAGCTTCAACTTCTTGACCAACTTCTAAGAATTTAGTTGCATCTTCAACGCGGTCACGGTTGATTTCTGAAGCTTTAAGAGAAGCTTCAACTTCGTCAGCCAACTTAATTGTTGCGCCACGAGCATCAACTGCAACTACAGTACCTTTAACAAGAGCACCACGTTCGTTAGCAGCTAAGAAATCGTTGAACGGATCGCTGTTCATTTGCTTGATACCAAGGCTGATACGGTTGCCTTCAGCGTCTACAGAAAGGATAACCGCTTCAACAGTGTCACCTTTCTTGTAACGACGAATCGCTTCTTCGCCTTGTTCATTCCAAGAAATGTCAGATAAGTGAACTAGACCATCGATACCGCCTGGTAAACCGATGAAGATACCGAAGTCAGTGATAGACTTGATTGTACCTGAAACTTTTTCACCTTTGTCGTGAGCCTTAGCAAACTCTTCCCATGGGTTAGCACGAGTTTGTTTGATACCAAGAGAAATACGACGACGCTCTTCATCAACTTCAAGAACCATAACATCAACTTCATCACCAATCTGAACAACTTTAGATGGGTGGATGTTTTTGTTTGTGTGGTCCATTTCTGAAACGTGTACTAAGCCTTCAACGCCTTCAGCGATTTCAGCGAAGCAACCGTAATCAGTTAAGTTAGTTACACGCGCTTTAACGATAGAACCTTTAGGGTAACGGTTCATGATCGCTAACCATGGATCTTCACCTAGTTGTTTAAGACCTAATGATACACGGTTACGCTCTTTGTCAAATTTAAGTACTTTAACAGTAACTTCTTGACCAACTTCAACAACTTCTGATGGATGTTTGATACGTTTCCAAGCCATGTCAGTGATGTGAAGAAGACCATCAATACCGCCAAGGTCAACGAAAGCACCGTAGTCAGTAAGGTTTTTGATTGTACCAGTAACTGTTTGACCTTCTTCAAGTTGAGAAAGAAGAGCTTCACGGTCAGCTGAAGATTCAGCTTCCATAACTGCACGACGTGATACAACAACGTTGTTACGTTTAGCGTCAAGTTTGATAACTTTGAATTCTAACTCTTTACCTTCAAGGTGAGTCGTGTCACGGATAGGACGAGTGTCTACCAAAGAACCTGGTAAGAATGCACGTACTGGACCGATGTCAACAGTGAAACCGCCTTTAACCTTACCAGAGATAACACCAGTAACGATCTCGCCGTCTTCAAAGATTTTTTCAAGTTTAGTCCAAGTTTCAGCACGTTTAGCTTTTTCACGTGATAAAACTGTTTGACCCATACCGTTGTCAAGCGCTTCAACAACTACGTCAACTGTGTCACCAACGTTAACTTCAAGTTCACGTTGTTCGTTTAAGAATTCAGAGCGAGCTACTACGCCTTCAGATTTAAGGCCAGTATCTACAGTTACCCAGTCAGAATCGATGCTAACAACGATACCTTGGATGACTGCACCCTTTTCAACGTTGAGGTTTAATTCGCTTGCTTCAAAGAGGGCTGCAAAAGATTCGGTCATGATATACCTAGAAAAGTCAGCGGTCTTGGATCAGACAAGGCCGGTTTAGTTAAGTATCGACATAGTCCATATAGAACTGATCAAGCTATGCTTCCACTAATATTCATTAATTTATCTTATTGCGCATCAATATATGCGGTCATCAGGTTAAATACAGCGTCAATGTCCAGATCTGAACTATCGATAATGTAAGCCCCTTCAGCCGGCTTAAGCGGCGCAACGGTTCTTTCCATATCACGCTTATCACGTGCTTGGATATTAGATAAAATGTCGCTTATTTTAACATTTTGCCCCATGGCCTGCAACTGCTTTACACGTCGCTCAGCACGCGACTCAGCAGAAGCCGTCAAATATATTTTTGCTTGGGCTTCTGGGAAGATTGAAGTCGCCATATCACGGCCATCGGCAACAAGACCTGGTGCTTGAGCAAATGCACGTTGTCTTTCGAATAATGCCTGTCTTAATTCAGGTACAACTGCAACCTTGGATGCAAACTCACCGACTTTTTCAGTGCGAATTTCATCCGTTACATCATGCCCGTTAAGTAAAATTTTTGTTTTTAAATGATCACTAACAAATTGAATATCGAGATGAGTCGCTATTTCTACGCATTTAACCAACACATCTGGATTGTGAATTGAATCAATTAAATTCAGCTGATGTAATGACAATCCCAACAAACGATACAAAGCTCCAGAATCTAGTAAATGAAACTGGTAATGCTGTGCCAATTTTGCTGCCAAAGTTCCTTTGCCTGAACCGCTTGGTCCATCGATCGTGATAATTTGAATTGTCATTACTTTACCAACTTCGCCTTAAAGGCGTTTTGCTAATTTCTTAAAACCAAGTGTAATAGCAAGTTTGAGTTGTGCAAGAATTAATTTGCTCACAAACGGTGCTCTTGCCTGTAATTCGATCGTGTATGTGACTAAAGTTTTAGCTGTTGAAAGCTCTTTAAATTCAATAATTCCAAGATGATGTTTGATTAATGGATTCTTGATAATTTTGTATTCAATACGCTTATTTGGCTCTAGTACAGTAATTTCTTCTTGAATTGGCTTTATTGGGCCTAATCCCATTTTTCGTACTGATCCAATCCCATCAGGACGACTCGGATCAGCTGCATCTTTAATGCGTACAACCTGAATCGGTGCAAATACATCATTATAAGTCGCATGTTTTGACAAAACTTCAAATACACGATCTATAGGCTGGTTAAATTCTTGTTTAACTTGGATTGAATTCATTTTTATTCCTTTTCATTGAGTCCGCTTCATACTGACAATACATTATGTCAATTTTTCCACAATCAACAATAGCAATCATTCCTGATTATTTTCTATTTTTTGTCGTACACGCTGTTGTTTTTTTTGTTCTCGTCTGAATTTAAAAAATTCTGAAAGTTGATGAGCACACGCTGATTGCATGCAGCCCCCTTCAAATTCAAATATATGGTTGTAGTAACCTTGATTATTCAATAGCTGTCGCGCACTGACTAGAGAACCCGCTTTCGGCTCTAAAGTACCAAATACAACACGGTGAACTCGAGCATGAATTAAAGCCCCCACACACATCGTGCATGGCTCAAGGGTTACATAAAGGGTTGCATCTTCTGGTAGACGATAGTTCTGAATTTGATTACATGCTTGGCGAAGTGCGACCACTTCAGCATGAGCAGTCGGGTCATGACTCTGGATGGGTTGATTATATCCTTCACCAATTACTTTTCCTTGACTCACAATCACAGCTCCAACAGGGATTTCTCCCAATTGAGCTGCAAATGCAGCCTGCTCATAGGCACGCTGCATCCATTTTAGATCTTCGGCATCAAATTGAATTTCAGTCAAAATTAAATAATACCGTACTGTTTTAACAAGTTATTCCAGCTCTCGATATTTGTAACTGGTGGGTGCGCACCTAAAATTCCTTTTAAGGACATAGATTCTGCAGGTGTCCATTCAGGAGATAAATCTTTATCCACTAAACGTGCACGTACGCCTTCAACAAAATCAGGATGTCTAATTTTCCAATCAGAAATTTGAGTTTCAAGTTCAAATACTTCTTGCCAAGGATGAACTTGACGCCCCCATTGCCATAACAACCAGGTAATCGCAGCTGTACTTGGTGATCCTTTTGCCAGATTTTCACTCGCTTGTCTTAGCCAATCACTTCGTGCATCACTTAAACCGATAATTGCTTCGTAGTCATTTTCAAAGTTTGCACCACGACAGACACTGTGAATCACGTCTAACGAGATTTGCAGTGGCCCTGGAGAAACTGGTCGATGCAAACTATTTAAAGTGTCATCTAATGCCCTAAAATCACCAGCAGGATAATGATCCCAATCGATATTGATCAACTTTTGTAAAACAACATCGCGCTGAGCATCACAAATATGAGTCGCCCAGCCAATACCATAAGCTCCTGCCGCAGTCATGATCGATCCAGTTAAACCTGTAAATAGACCAATTGGGCCACGATCTGCCAAGAAACGACTAGCACCAACATCTGGATATAAACCAATATTTACTTCTGGCATTGCAAGACGCGAATAAGGTGTAACGAGTCTGAATGGTGCAGCCATAAATAAACCAAGCCCACCACCCATCACATAACCTTCTCCCCAAACGACAATCGGCTTAGCGTAGTCATGCAACAAAAGATCTAGCGCGTATTCTTGTTCAAAAAATTTATTTGCCGCATCAACCTCATTATTGATGACCAACTGACGGAGTTTGCGTACATCCCCACCGGCACAAAAAGCTTTAGGGGTTGTTGAATCAAACCAGATCGCTTTAACCGCATCATCATGATGAAACTTTTCAAAAACAGCCAATAAAGCCGTCACAATAGATTCATCAAGTGCATGTAAGGATTTTGGACGATTTAATCGAACCACTCTCCATCCATTCTGTGCTTCTTCAACAATTAAGTCAGGATGATATTGATTCGTCTCAGGAGATATTGTCATGCTTCCAGCTGCCATTTAATTGGCTCAATGCCATTTTGTTTAAGATAATTATTTGTTTTTGAAAAAACTTTACACCCAAAAAAACCACCTCGGTTTGCTGCCAATGGTGATGGATGTGCTGCTTTTAAGACCAAATGCTTATTTTGGTCAATTCGTTGACCTTTCTTATGCGCGTACGCACCCCAAAGAATGAAAACGATCTTTTCACGTTGCTCATTTAGAACATCTATCGCAGCATCGGTGAAATCTTCCCAACCTTTCTTTTGGTGTGAAGTCGGCTGGCCCGCTTCAACAGTCAATACACTGTTCAGCAACAAGACACCCTCTTCAGCCCATTGGGTTAAATCACCATGCTTGGCAGGTGCTATTCCAAGGTCAGTGCTGAGTTCGTGATAGATATTACGCAAAGACGGCGGTAATGCAACACCCTTTTGCACTGAAAAACTCAATCCATGTGCTTGATTTGGACCGTGATAAGGATCTTGACCGAGAATCACGACCTTTACACGATCTAAGGGTGTGGTGTTGAAGGCATTAAAAATAAGAGAATTAGGTGGGTATATCACCTTATTCGCCTGTAATTCAGATTTGAGAAAAGCTTTCAGCTGATCCATTTTATCGCTGAGCAAAAACTCTGCTAAAGCATACTTCCAACCATCCTCTAACCGAACTTGATTCAGTTGACTTAATTCTTGTTCGGTGAGTTGCATTGTGTTCATCCCTAAATCAATCACAGCTTTAAAGTTTTACTTGTAAATCTACACTTGGGTTCTTAAAAGTTAAGCCTTGTTTCAATTGTTCGTACATTTTAGGATCAGACCATTCATTTTGAATTTGTTCTGAGAATACGATTTGATCAAGCGCCAATAAGCCCATCTGTTCATTTACGATATCTTCAGCAAAACTTTGCGCATAGCCTGTGTCAGTTTCATGCACGATCACTGAATAGACTTCAACATCACCTTCACCATTTTGCGTGACAGTTGATTTCAGTACTTGTTCTGCCAAATAAAAGAAAATTCGAGAAAATTGTTCAGCAGAAGGTGAAACGGGTAATGAAACCCAACGCGCACTAAAAGTTTTACATGCTTGAATATATTCAGCTGAATCTTCTTGCCAAAAACAAATCGCATGATCAAAACTATCATAAAGTTCTTTGATCACACCTTTCAGCAAACCAAAATCATAGACCATTTGACCATGGTCTAGCTTTGAGGCTCTCAATAATAATTCGACTTTATAGCTATGACCATGAATTGAACGCTTACAGCGGTCTGATGTGCAATTTCGCACAATATGCGCGTTTTCAAACTTAAATAATTTTCGAATTAACATATGTCAGAGCAATAAAAAATCATGGGTTAAAATAATTATAGTGCATATTCACACAACTCATCATTAATTTTAACGTTTTAAGCAATTGGCAAAACGTATTAAAAACAAAAAAAATATAAAGCCATCATTCAATTTGTTTAAATTAATAGTTTAGCAATTTAATCAATTGGTTTGAAGAGGTGCCAAACTTCTTGAGAAGACATAAACCTTATCTTCATCACGCATCAGATAACTCGAAAAATATCGCTTTCGATCAGATAGCATGATTTCAATATCTGCTCGATAGAATGCAGATTTAACATCAAAATTATTTTTTGCTGTGCTTTTTGCTTCTTCACTTAACTGACTTAGAGTGTTGAGTTCCCAGAGCTGATCTACGGACTCAAAAAACTCACCATTGGCTTTTTTCTGATCCAAATCACGCTGCACATTTTGCACATCCAAACTTGGGTCTATAGCAGCAATAATCATCGCTGGTGCTGTATTAATATTAATTTTAATTTCTTTTAAAGGAATCGCTGTAACATAAGGTTTTATCAATAAAAACTTATCACCTTCAAATCCTCGCACTTGCTTCAACTCTTCAACGCTATGAAAAGGACCATTCGCTGGCAAATAAGGACGCGTTAAACTTAAATAATAATTACTCTCTGCCCCCATCGCACCAATCGTCAAATCATCTTGATCTTGCCAATCAATTACCGCTTCATTCAATTCTTCTGGCAAACCAAGCTTTGTTAATAATCCCTTAAAGTAATTCACCGCATTATCATTCGGCACGCCATCATCTTTGACCAAACTGTTTAAATTAAACTTACCCGTTTCATCAACAATTCGCCCTGCGACATAACCACCATCAATTGGAAATGGTGGCATCGGTTGAGCCCAAGTTTCTTGAAGATTATCTGATTTTGAATTGGACTTAGCATCTTGAACCAATAATTCTAAGAAAAAAGCTTCAGCACTTTTTGCATAATACAGTGCTTGGTTTTGACGAATCACATAAGCCGTATTTTCACTGGTATTGTATTGACGATGGGCAATCGTCGCAGCAATGATAGTTGCCAAAGCGACTAACATTAAAATCGTAATCAGGGCGATTCCTTTTTGCTGCTTCATGCATTTTCCTAATGATTAACTAGATGCCGGTTTTAAATAGTCAGTATTAAGCAAACTAAAAATCCACTCATATTCAGTATCTTGTTGCTTAAATCTAATTCGCATACCTTTAGGCAATAGCCGAGCAACACCATCTTGAGCATCATTACTATTAGAACTTATTGTTGATGCTTCCGGCCACGAATTCAATTCATTCGGGTTTAAAAGCGTGATTTGAAAATCATCCACATTTTCTAGGATCGTACTGGATAAAGGTTGAGTTGTTTGAAGAACATTCAGATTGGGATACTTTAAACGATAAACTTTTCGATCTTGCGCATTATAACGATATTCTATTCTCTCAAATGGAGACAAACCCTGTTTCAGCGGGTCTGTGACCCCTGCCTTACTAAATTGTACAGACTGATCATCCAGTAAAAATGCAGGTTGGATTTGTCCTGCGATATTTGCAGTCAGCGGTACAATTTGCAAAGCATCTCTTTGCATTTGTAAATAACTATCTTGCAAACTGAGAAGTTGCTGTTCATGCACCGCATTGCGATCTTTGACTTTATTTAAATAATCAAAAATTTTCCATCCTAAAGCAGACAATACTGCAAAGATGGCTATGGCAACCAAAAGCTCTACCAAGGTAAAACCTTGTTGTTTACTCTTGATCATGAGTTGGATTGCTCTCTGATAGGATAGTTATAAAACACCATGGTGGTGACACCTGATTCAACTTTACCTAAATCATTGTTATATAGACTCACTTGCACTTCTATTTTCTGAACATCTGGGCTAATAGTCGCTTCTGATTTTTTATCAATTTGCCAACTTAACCCTTGAGAGGTAATTTGCTTCGATTGAGTTCCCTCTAACCATTCACCACTAATTTGCATTGCAGCGACTTCATTTTGTGCGACGAATTGTGCTTTTGTTCGTAAAATTGCATTCGCAGTCGCCTGTGTGTACTGCATAGCTACCTTCGTCAATGACATTGCTGCTACAGCGAAAATAGCCAAAGCCACCACAACCTCAATCAAGGTAAATCCTTTAAGCGCCCGCATCGATTTTACCCAAGTAATCTATTTGAATAAGATCACCAATTGCTTTTTGTTCATAATACATTTGAATTGTGACAGGTTTAACCTCGCCATTGCCCAACCAAATTAATTTCGGTGCATTATTATTCATCAAGTCTGCATTAGTTGCATTTTCAAAACTATAGTCGCTACTTTCGATCTGAAATGAAACCTTTGCAGGTAGCTCTCTCGCAGAAAACTCTGGCATTTCAACCCAAGTGGAAGGTTGACGATTATTATTCGATACAAGCGTCTGCTCTGGACGAGTTAAATCATTATATTTTTGAAATGTATAGCGAAACTGATCACCATTCCATTGTGGCACCAATGCAACCACTAACGATTGATCAACAGCCTCTCGATGAATACGTTTTAAATCTAATATTAAAGCCTCTCTAGCTTGCATTGCTTTACGTTGATCAATCCCACCAATATTCATCACCACCAATGCCGCCATGATGCTGATGATCACAATGACCACCATCAATTCGATTAAAGTAAATCCGCCTTGACGGTGATCTAGAGATTGCATATTAGGCCACTGATTCTGTCAAATTTATCTGTTTAGGCATCATCAATGCTTGATCAATTAAAGCAACCCTTAACGTATCTCGACAGCCTAAATAGCGTTGATAGAAACTCGAATTTAATATCGCAGCACCACCATGAGTAATCGACCAAATGGATGCTAGATAATCCCGAGAACTCATCTTACTTTGAATGGATGCTAGATGATTTTCTGTCATACGAATGATAATTCTGAGTCTACTTTTGCGGATCTGATACATTTCATTAAATAAATGATTAATACCCTGACCAGTTGTAGATAATCGTTCTTCAATTTGATGAAAGAGTACAGTACGTTCTGGATGATGCAAATGGTGCAACATAAAAAAAGCTAAATGTTCAGGAAAGCCTTTTTCAGTATCTCGAACCATTTCTAATAACATGCGCTCATTACGAATAATAAGCAACATGTACAATTCATCTTTACTTTGGAAGTGCTTATAGAGTGTTCCTTTTGCTAAATCTAACTCAGCGGCCAATGCATCCAATGTCATGCCCGCTTCGCCGTTTTCCAAAAGAAGTTGTTCTGCGACCTGAAATATTAATGCTTCTCTCGCTCTAAACTGAGCCTGACGATCCATCTTCACTCTATAAACTCTCTTCTTTCTATTTTCCGTATTAAATTTTTACTGCATTCGTAGAAGATTCTCGAAATTTTGCGTTGTAATAAAGGCAATCTCCTCGACTGACTTATCATATACATCACTTAATGCTTTGGCTACATATGGGACATACTTTGGTTCATTAGACTTTCCTCTATATGGCATTGGTGCTAAATAAGGGCTATCAGTCTCAATTAATAGTCGATCTAATGGAACTTGCTTGGCCACATCACGTAAATCCTGAGCATTTTTAAACGATACTATTCCTGAAAATGAAATGTAATAACCGCAATCTAGAACCGCTTTTGCCGTATCCCAATCCTCAGTAAAACAATGCAAAATTCCGTGTGTCGACTTTTCAGCTCTTATAATATCTATCGTATCCTTTTTAGATGAGCGTGTGTGTACGACCACTGGCTTTTTCACCATCTGTGAAGCTTGAATATGTCGTGCAAAACATTCTTTTTGTTCTTTAACAAATTCAGTACTGTGATAATAATCTAGACCCGTTTCACCAATTGCCCAGACCTTATCTATACTCGCCAATTCAACCAAAGTTTCAACAGTAGCACGCTGCATGACTGCTGGATCTTCACATGGATGCACCCCAACACTGTAACCCACTCCTTCGTGTCGAGCTGCAATTTCTGACAGAATAATATGATCATCCAAATCAACCGATATCCCCATCATTTTTGTGACACCAGCATCAATCGCTTGCTGAATTGCTAAATCGATATTTCCCTCGTAAGGTTCAAGATTAAGCATGTTTAAATGACAGTGTGTATCTACAAACACAAGGACACCTTTTAATTTTTTAAGTCAGAGCCTACATTGTAAAGCTTGCACGTGCTGTTGACATACTTCCAGCGAGTATTTTTTCTGCTTCCATCTTGTAATAGGCTCCTTTATCTCCAGTTAACTGCAATCCAAAACCTTGTGGTTTAATGCCCGATTGCTTATAGGAAATCCAAATCACCTTACCCGTAATTGGTATTTTTTGGGTTTGATTAGGAAGTGTTGCCAAGATAAAAATTTCTTCACCCATTTTGACTGGATGTTTGGTTGGAATAAATAATCCACCACCCTCAACAAAAGGCATATAACTGGATTGCAGAGTTTCGCGATCATTAATATTGACTTGTAATAAACCGCCCGGACGTGGCTGCATCTCTATCCCCTGTATTCAAACATGATTATTGAACATTCATTAATTTTATAAAAAGCTGATCAACAATTAAATTTGATTGAACATTCTGCTCAACCATTTGTTTTGCTTGATGCACATCATTATAAATATCAAATAATTGCTCTAATTGATATTGCTCAGCCAACAAACTAAAGTCTAAATCGCTATTTTTTACATTTTGTTCCATTTTATAGGCAACAAGATCAGCTAATAAGTACTCAAACATAACAATCAACTCGGAAAAGTTGAGTTGCTTATTCCATTTAGAGGCGTACTGCATTGGCATATTTTTTTGACTGACTAAATGATACCAATCATTTATAAACGCACTTCGCAGAGTTAACCATTCACTTGAGGCCAACTCAATAGCAGCTAAAGGCATATCATTCGAAAGGTTAAGCAACAGTGAGCTCAAAGTCTGCTGCTCTGCATTCAAATGTTCATTCAAATATGCATTGGCTTGATCATCAGTCAGCCGATCTAAGGCGTAATGTTGTAGGCGACTTCGTATAGTGGCAGGTAATTTTAAATAATGATCCGCCAAAAGAATAATCACAACACGCTCACCTGGTTCTTCAAGTGTTTTCAATAAAGCATTTGACGATGCGATATTGAGCGCTTCCGCCGGTTCAATCACAATAACCCGCCAACCATCGACGGTTTGTTGCACGAATGGCTGTAATTCACGAATTTTCTCAATTTTAATTTTAGCGTTTTGTTTCTTATTGTCCTCATCCGTCGTGACGTAAACATAATTTGGATGAGTATCTGATTTTAGCCACAAACAACTCGAACACTGACCACAAGGTTGATTTGGCTGCTTATCTAAACATAGCAGCCAAGTAACAAATTGCTGGGTAAAAGCTTCTTTACCACAGCCTTTTTTGCCATAAAAAAGTAATCCATGACCTACTTGAGGAAACCGCTGAGTCAGTGTGCTCCATACATTAAGTTGCCAAGGATAAACATGCTGAGTCTGAGTCATTGACTAATCTATACTATTGGAAATGAGAAATAGGCATTGCATTAAGACGGTCTAAATCTTGTTGCGTATCCACACCTGGTGGTAAGCACACCTCTGCCACATCAATTGCGATTCGATGACCATTTTCTAAAACACGCAGTTGCTCAAGGCTTTCTAAAACCTCAAGCTCACCCTGATCCCATGTCACGTACTCTTGCAGTAACTTCACTCTATAGGCATATAAACCAAGATGTCGGTAGGCTTTAGGATGTAGTATATGTGGTTGTTGCTTTGATCCATCACGATCATATGGAATGGTTGCACGACTGAAATAAAGCGCTTCATTGAACTTACTCATGACGACTTTGACAATACTATCGCGTTTAAACTCTTCTAATTCTTGGATCACTTCACACAAAGTGGACATTGAACATTCAGGCTTTTGCTCTAACAAAGAAGCAACCTGTTGGACTAACGAAGCAGGTAATAATGGTTCATCACCTTGCACATTTACAATAATATCTTCACTCGCCCAACCTTTGATTCGTGCAACTTCACTCAATCGGTCGGTTCCAGAAGGGTGTTCTGCACTGGTCAACACAACATCAATTTGTTCTGCCTTACAAAGATCAACAATTCTTTGATCATCAGTAGCAACACATAAATCATCAAACCCAGTCACTTTTCGCGCCTGATCTACCACACGTAAAATCATTTCACGCCCGTGTATTTTAAGTAGTGGTTTTCCAGGTAACCGCGAACTTGCAAAGCGAGCAGGTATTACAATATGTTTCATGGATATTCCTTATGTGTTTACGATACCGAGTTTTGCAAGCTGCTTATCCAGCAAATCATAACAAGCTGATGATAAAGCTGCTTCAACAGGAACCACCCAAATTTCACGACTAAATTCTGGATGTTGTTTTAACAAAGGGAGGAGTTTCACAGCATCTTTTTCAGTGGTGATGATTGGATTTGAATCTTCAAATTGTAAATCATCAATCTGATAATCATAATGATCAGGAAATTCATGACACTGAAAATGCTTTAAGCCCATACTTTCAAGGGTTTTATAAAAGCGTTGCGGGAACCCAATACCTACGACCGCATAATAATTCAAATCAGTGGCAAAATATTCAACTTGATCTTCGACTGGATTTAACAAGTACGGCGCTGCGACTTGTAATTGCATATACAGATCTGAACTTGGTTGTTCAGCATGCTCAATTACTGTACCACTGCATAACCGTGCTACTGGCTCACGCAAAAAGCCTTCTGGCAACAGTTTCTGATTACCCAAACCACGATTGTTATCCAGCACAATCCATTCTAATTGACGATCAAGTGCCCAATGTTGCAAACCATCATCACTAATGATCAAATCAAGTTGATGCTGAGAGAGAAGTAACTCTATACTTTTCTGTCGTTGCCCACCTACGACCATCGGCACGCCAGTCGATTGCACAATTAAACAGGGCTCATCACCCACTTCATTTGGCTCAGAATCGAGATTCACGCTTGCAGGAAAAGGACCTTTACCACCATAGCCTCGACTAATTACTCCAACTCGAATATTTTTTTGTTGAAGATATTTAACCAATTGAATTAATAACGGTGTTTTACCACTACCACCTACCGTTATATTGCCAATGACCATGACAGGAACTGGTGCAGTATAAATAGGTTTTATACCACGTTGATACAAGGCTTTGTTCAGGAAAAATCCTAATCGATAAAGCAATGACAGGGGTCGCAATACAATCAACCACTTGGATTGCTTATTCCAAGCGTTTTGAATGACCTGCGCAATAGACATGACTTATTCCTCAAAATTACGTTGATGCAGTTGGAAATATGCACCACGCAAATCGAGTAATTCCTGATGTGTTCCCTGCTCTAATATTCGACCTTTATCCATTACCACAATAAGATCTGCATTCTCAATCGTTGATAATCGATGTGCAATGACAATCGTTGTCCGATCCTGCATAGCTGCATCAAAAGCACGCTGAATAAAGTATTCAGACTCATTGTCTAATGCGCTTGTCGCTTCATCAAGAATTAAAATTGGAGCATTTTTTAAGATTGCGCGAGCAATTGCAATACGCTGTCTTTGTCCGCCAGATAAATTTAAACCTTGAGCACCTAATGGTGTGTCATAGCCTTGAGGCAGTGCCATAATAAAGTCATGGGCATAAGCAGCTTTCGCAGCAGCAATAATCTGCTCTTCCGAAGCATCTTGTAACTGACCATAAGCAATATTCTCACGAACAGTTCGGTTAAACAGCACGACTTGCTGATTGACCATAGCCACTTGTGAGCGTAACGCTGTAACTTCGATATCTTGAATATCATGGCCATCGAATTTGATTGACCCTGAACTTAATTCTTGAAAACGAACCAATAAGTTAACTAAAGAAGACTTACCAGCCCCCGAACGCCCCACCAACGCTACAGTCTGCCCAGCTTTAACATTTAAATTGAAATCATGGATGGCATGGAAACCATCGCTATATGTTAAATTTGCCTGATTAAATTCAATATTGCCTTTGAGTTGTGGTTTTAACTGCCCTTCATTTTTTTCTTCAGGCATATCCAATAACTCAAATACTGAATGTGCTGCAGCCATTCCTCGCTGTAATTTTTCATTGATATCGGTTAAAGCTTTAATCGGCTTACTCAACATACCGGCTGCAGTAATATACGCAACAAACTGACCCGCTGAAGTATCCTGTAATATCTCAGGTCTTAAAGCAATCCAAATCACAATACTTAAAGCGATCGCCATAATAAGTTGTACAACAGGACTATTTAATTGTTGTACTGCAACCATTTTTAAACCACGACGCAAGTTTTCGAGTGAGGTTTCTTTAAAACGAGTTTGCTCGTATGCCTGTCCACCAAACCCTTTAACAACCAGATTACCATTCACGGTTTCTTGCACTACATGGTTTACATCACCCATCGTATCTTGCACTTGAGTAGACAGCTTACGCATACGTTTAGCAGCTTTTCTAATCAACAAACCGATTAATGGCGCAAAAATCAAAATACATAAAGTCAAGCGCCAGTTGGAATAGAACAAATATCCTAACAGCGCAATGGTGATCAAACCTTGTTGTAATAAGGTTCTTAATGACTCCGTTGAGGCAGCTGTCAGCTGTTCAACGTTGTACATAATTTTGGCAGTAATATGACCACTAGTGTTATCTAAATAATATTGCGACGGCAATCGCATTAATTTAGCAAAAACTTCTTGGCGAATATTAAAAATTAGATTTCGAGAAATTACCGAAGTGTAGTATCCACCTAGAAATAGCCCCACTCCTCGTACAAACATCAAAACAACAACCAAAAATGGGAATAAGTTCGTGAAACTTCGATCCTGTTCTTGAATGGCATTGATAATATGCTCTAATAATTTCGCAACAGAAACTTCAGTCGCGGCATTCAGCACAAAACCAAATACAACAATCAATGCAATCGTCCAGTACTGTTTTAAGTAACTCAACAAACGCATATAAACTTTAAAATCTTGCTTCACTCACAACCTCTAATTGGTACGGTATCCTTAAACACCTAAACAGATTCAGCACGTATGCAATTTAATCATACATAATTCGAACATCGAATGCTAAAGTCTGCCCCACTCTAAAATCAATGACCTGATTGTATGGAATGATCAAAGTAAACCTTAGCTCAATTGGAGTATTGAGACCTAAATGACTTAAATCTCAAACTCATCTAAATAAATCACATTTACTGCTTTTAAATTAATTATTTTTCATCTAAACAGATATTTAGAATACCATCTAACTCATCAAGTGAATGGTAATGAATCACAAGCTTACCTTTACCTTGCTTATTGTGATCAATTTTAACATCTGCACTGAAACGTTCAGAAAGACGCTGAGTCAGTTGCTCTAAATCAGCTGAAATTGATGGTTTTGGCTTATCCTGTTTTGGTGCATTAAAATCACGCACTAACTGTTCTGTTTGACGAACAGAAAGGTTTTTTTCAATGACAATTTTTGCAATTTCAATTTGGTCTTTTGCACGCAAAGTCAATATTGCACGCGCATGCCCCATATCTAATTGACCTTGTTGGATATGGTCTTTAATCGGATCCGCTAAGCTTAATAAGCGCAATAAATTACTTACTGTAGTACGTGCCTTGCCCACCGTTTCAGCAATTTCTTGGTGACTTAATCCAAACTCTTCATGAAAACGTTGCAATGCCATAGCTTGATCAATTGGATTTAAATCTTGGCGTTGAATGTTTTCAATTAATGCCAACGCAATTGCAACTTGATCTGACAAATCACGAACAATTGCAGGAACTTCATTTAGTCCAGCGATTTGAGCTGCTCGCCAACGGCGCTCCCCTGCAATAATTTCATATTGATGCACATCATCCTCAATTGGACGAATGACAATCGGCTGCATGATGCCATGCTTTTTAATAGAAGATGCTAATTCCTGAAGGTCTTCTTCATGAATAAAACGTCGCGGCTGATAATTACCACGTTTAAGAAGTTTGACATCTACTTGTTTGAGCTGACCATGATCTAATGACTGTGCTTCTAATTGTAATTTTTCTTTTTGAATAGAGCCCAATAACGCATCTAAGCCACGACCCTTTGCTAAGCCTCTTTTCTTCACGGTCATGCTTTACTTCCTTTTTTCACTTTGGTTTTTTTTAACATTTCAGCAGCAAGATTCAAATAAGCCACTGCACCCTTAGAACTTTTTTCAAAATAAATAATCGGTAACCCATGTGCTGGCGCTTCCGCTAAACGCACATTTCGAGGAATAACCGTTTCGTATAATTTTTTACCAAAATACTGCTCCAACTCATCCGACACATCACGTGTCAGCGCATTTCGAGCATCGTACATGGTACGCAATACACCAATGATTTCTAAATCAGGATTTAACGCTTGTTGAATACGATCAATCGTTTGTGTTAAATCCGCCAAACCTTCCAAGGCATAATATTCACACTGCATTGGAATGATCACGCTTTTAACAGCAGCCAATGCATTTACCGTGATCAAACTTAAGCTTGGCGCACAATCCACAATGATGTAATCAAACTTATCTTCAATTTGTTGGATCGCATCACGCAGAATAAATTCACGACCGTCTTGCTCAGCAATGGCTAATTCAACACCTGCTAAATCACGATTGGAGCCAAGTACGCGATATCCAACTTCAGCTTTAGCGATGGCAGTTTCAATTGGCACTTCACCCAGTAAAACATCAGTTACTGAGTATAAGAGATCATTCTTTTGAATACCCGAACCCATTGTGGCATTGCCTTGAGAGTCCATATCAATCAACAATACTCGCTTTTTAAGCACTGCTAATGATGCAGCCAAATTTACAGCAGTCGTGGTTTTACCTACGCCACCTTTTTGGTTCGCAATAGCAATAATTTGAGCCATGGTAACCCCAATCCCTAGAATTTTTAAATTTGTTTAAGTAGCAATAAATGACGTTGTTCATCTAAACGAGGAACGTGAAGCTCAATAATTTCGCAACTCAACTCATCTTTATGGTTTTCAATTTCCTCAGCAGGAATTAAACCTTTCATAGAAGCAATAATACTGTTTTCATGCATAAAAGGACGAGAAGCAGTAATAAAATCTGTCAGTGAGGCGAAAGCACGACTGGTAATTACATCGAATTTACCCAGTTCATTAATACTCTCTTCATTCTCTACTCGAGTTTGAACTGCCACAACATTTTTTAGTTTTAGATCAGCAATAAACTGTTTGAGAAAACGAATTTTTTTTCCATTCGAATCCAGAAGCACACAGCTTCGCTCAGGTTGACATAGCGCGATGATCATCCCCGGCATACCACCACCGGTACCGATATCAAGCAATCGCCCTTGAGGCAAGTCTTTCAAGATGCTGAGGCTATCCAATAAATGCTTAACTAACATTTCTTTAGGATCACGAATCGCGGTCAAGTTGTACGCCTTATTCCACAATACAAGCGCATCTTGATATTTTAATAATAAACTCAACGCCTCATCACTGAGTGATAAACCTAGTTTTTGACTACCTTGTTGTAACTCATGAAAAAAAGGATGCATAAACAGTAAACATCTCAATAAAATTAATCAAAGTATACCGTTTTATGCATCGTGGAACACTATTTAACGCTTAGTGAATACTCAGTTAGTTAAATTGTCCTTCTCGAATGTGCTGATCCAACTGCATCAACCTTTCTGGAGTACCCACATCCACCCACATTTCTGCCATTTTTGCAGCAGAAATTCTGTGGTTGTGCATAGCATCTTTAAGCAAAGGTGCTAAAGGACGCTTGCCCCATTCTAGACCTTGAAATAAACGAGGATGAATCACCGCAATACCACTATAAGTCAGATTTTCGCCCTCTTTTTCTTGCTCAAAAGTATAAGCACGACCATCTAATAGTGTGAAATCACCTTGAGGATGTTGTAGCGGATTTGGCACAAGTACTAAGTGTGCTAGATCTTCTTGTAAATCAAGCTCAAGCAACTGAGCAAAATCAAACTGAGTCCACACATCCCCATTGACGAGAATAAATGGTTCTTCACCCAACAAGGGCAAAGCATTGATGATTCCACCAGCTGTTTCCAAACCCTCATCTTCACGCGTCCAGCGAATGTTCACACCAAACTGAGAACCATCGCCTAAAGCACCGATCAATTTGTCTGCCAGCCATGCCGAATTAATAATAATTTCACTAACACCAATCGACTTTAATTTTTCAATATGCCATACAATTAAAGGCTTTCCACCCACTTCCAACAGTGGCTTTGGTTTATAAAGCGTCAAGGGACGCATACGGTTACCCAGACCTGCTGCTAAAATCATGGCTTTCATGCAGCTACTACCTCATAGTGACCATACTTGGCTTCAAATGCATGAAGCACTTTATCTTCAACCCATTGAATAAATGGAGTGAGTTCAGCGTAAGGCTTCGACTCTTCGAGTAAATACCACATGACACGAGGCAGGTCTTTTAAATAGCCCGACTTTCCATCACGTTCAAACAATCGCACAAAAATACCTAAAATCTTTAAATGGCGTTGAATCGCCATGAAGTCGGCATCTTTAATAAAGCGCTCTAAATCACGATCAATTTTTGAATCATCTGGTAATAATTCATAGAAGGTTTTAAACCATTGTTTTACACGTGCTGGAGGCCATTGCACGTATGCATCACGTGTAATTGAAATCAAGTCGTAGGTATCCGCACCGATTACCGCATCTTGAAAATCAATTACGCCTTGTTCTTGTTCATCATTCAACAACATGAGATTACGACTGTGAAAGTCTCGATGAACAATCACTTGGGGTTGAGCTAAAGCCGCATTTGCCAATATCGCAAAAGTGCGCTTAATCAAACCTTGTTCATCAGCATTTAATCGAATATTTAATGATGGAAGCAACCAATCTGTGAATAACTCCATTTCACTGATTAATTTTTCGTAACTATATTCTGGAAACTGATCCACACCACGAATAGACTGTAATTGAATGAGTTGTTTAAAACTCTGTAAATAATGCTGATCTACCGTGTCATTGTTTAAATGGTTCGCTAAAAGCTCATCCCCAAAATCTTCAAGAAGCAACAACCCTTGCTCTAAATCCTTTGCAACAATATGTGGAACACGAACTCCATGACGATCAAAGAATTCGTCAATCGTCACAAAAGGTACACAATCTTCTTTTTCTGGAGGTGCATCCATTAACATAAATGATTTATTATTCAAGGTGATTCGCGCATAGCGACGGAAACTGGCATCGCCTGCTAAATATTTTATTTCGAACTGCTCTGATTGAAGTACAGATTGCACCCACGTATGTATCAATTGTTCACGTTGTGTATTCATTTGCTATAAATTCTAGTACAGGCTGAATATTTAAAGTGCTAAGTGTAGCCACTAATCCGTTTTTTCTCTATGATGCGACAATAATTAATTGCAATTTGCATACTTGGTTAATGATATAAATGAAGCATCAGTTTACTTTCAGCCCTTTGGCGACTGCTATTTTAACCTTATTGTGTGGTAGCACAGTCTCAAGTTATGCCGACTCTAAAGACAGTACAACTGAGGTGGACAATCAAGCACTTCAAACTGCAATTAAAGAAAGCTACCCTGGTCAGCGCTTCTTTGATCAATATTATGTCAATAAAAATTCAGCCGAAGCGCAACAACGTAGCACGTTCTCCCCAAGCTCGAAATTTTGTGCTCAAACTTGGTTGACACCAATCAGCCCTGATACTAAAGCAGTTGATCCTGAGCAAGCAACATCGATCATCACCGCTGATCGTGCATATTACAATCCAAATGGCGATTCAGAATTAGAAGGCAATGTCATCATCGATCAACAAGGTCGTATGGTTCGTGCGGATAAAATTAAAATTGACAATACTCAAACTCATGCCAAAGCTTCTGGCAATGTACAGTTGGCACAAGCGGGTTTATTGGCTCAAAGTGATCAAATTGACTACAATTTAAAAACCCAAACGGGACGCCTCAATAACAGCTTTTATATTTCAGAAGCGACACATGGGCATGGTCGTGCAGAAAATATTGAGCGCACCTCACCCAATATTTTACTCCTTCAGAATGCAACTTATAGCACGTGTCCACCTGAGCAAAGCCCAACATGGAAGATTCAAGCCAATTCGATTGAGTTAAATCAAGACACTGGGCGTGGCGTGACCAAAGGCACTAAACTATATATTAAAAACACACCAGTGCTGGCTGTGCCATATTTCAATTTCCCTATTGATGATCGTCGTACCACTGGCTTATTAAACCCAGGTTTTGGTTATACAAACGATGGTGGTTTAGAACTTGAAGCGCCAATTTATCTCAATTTAGCACCCAATTATGATGCGACTATCACTCCACGTTTCATTGGCGGTCGTGGATTGATGGCTGAGGGTGAGTTCAGATATCTGACTGAACAATATGGTGGCGGTCGTATTTGGGGTGGTTATTTAGCACAAGATCGTAAATATGATGATGAAGATCGTAAAGATTTACACCTCGTGCACAATTGGAAAATCAATGACCAATGGACGACCAACCTAGAATATAACTATGTTTCTGATAAAGACTTCTTTGCAGATCTAGATAGCAATCCGAATACAAGAACAGAGTTAAACCAACGCCGCGCTTGGGATCTTAATTACGCGAATGGAATTCCAGGGTTACGCGCGCAACTCAAAGTTGAAGACTTCCAGACGCTAGACCCTGATGTTGATGATGTTGATCGCCCCTATGCACGACTACCGCAATTGCTCGTCAATTATATCACTGGTAATCCGCAAGGACTGGAATATGAATTTAATAACGATACAGCATATTTCCAAAAAGATATTAATGACTTAAATGCTTCAGACAACTCAAATATGGACACCATTTATCAACCAAGTGGTACACGTCTTTATAATGAGTTTTCTGCTCGATATAACTTCCGCAATCAGTGGTCATTCTTTATACCACAAGCATCAGTTCGCTCTATAAATACTTTCTTTGATCAAAATACGATTGATCGTATCACTGAAGAACAAAGAAAAAACACCAAAGATAATGCAGTTATAGTTCCAGAGTTTACTTTAGATGCTGGTCTTATCTTTGAAAAAGATGGAAAATTCTTACAAACCATCACACCACGTGCATTCTATGCTTATGCACCACACAGAAATCAAAACAGTTCACCGAACTTTGACTCAACCGCAGCGTCCCTGAATTACGATCAACTCTTTAATCCACGTCGCTTTTATGGCCACGACCGCCTAGAAGATAATAACTTCTTATCACTCGGGGTAAGTTACAGCCTCTTTGATACAATCGGATTAGAACGTTTACGTGCCAGCATCGGACAAAGTTACTATTTTGAAGACCGTAAGGTGACTTTGAATAATAGTCAAAATGACCCATTTAATACTGAGCGTCAAACTGGTCCTGTGATCAGCATTGCCAGCCAGCTTTCTCAGAACTTTACTGTGAATGCAAACTCAATGTGGATGTCTAACGGAGATAATGCTCAACGTGATCTACAAGTGTATTACACAGGTGATCAAGGTAACCTATACAACTTTGGTTATTTTAATCGTAAGCGACTTGAAGATCGTCAAGACCACTATGACCAAGTTACAGCATCCTTTATACAACCTGTGAAAGGTAATTGGAATTTGATGGGTCATATGCAATATGATCTAGACAACAGTGTTGCACGCGAGTACCTTTTAGGTATTAATTATGAGTCGTGCTGCTGGGGTGTTTCGGTCTATGGTCGCTCTTATTACAATGACTTAGATGATGTTAATGCACCAGACACCAAACAAAAACGTGCTGTAATGGCAGAGTTTACACTTAAAGGACTTGGTGGCTTAAACAGTAAGTTAAGCTCTTTACTGGAAAATCGAATCTTGGGTTTCGATAAAGTTAAACAAAATTGGACGAATTAATGAAGATGCAAAATTTAAAACAACTCTTTAAAGCTTCAGCGTTAGCACTTGTTATTTCTGCATCAGTGTCAAGTTATGCAAACCCATCAGATCAAATCGTTGCTATTGTTGGCAAAAGCGCCATTTTAAAAAGTGACATTGCACAAGGTGTCGCTGAGCTACAACATCAGCTTAAAGCTCAAAAAAAGGATGTACCACCACTTCAGGTACTTGAAAATCAAGCTCTGAATAAACTTATCATCCAAAATGCGCAACTTGAACAAGTAAAACGCTATGGCATTCAAGTTGATGAAAAAACTTTAAATGATGCTGTACTTAATGTTGCTCGCCAGTCGAACAGTAATAGCCTAGAAGACTTCCAGCAAAAGCTTGACCGTATGGCTCCAGGCACTTATGAAAACCTACGTGCTAAAGTCGCTGATGATCTTGCTATTCAGCGCTTACGTCAACAACAAGTGATGTCACGCATCAAAATCAGCGACCAAGATGTTGAAAACTTCCTCAAATCACCGGAAGGTCAAGCTGCTGTGGGTACTCAAGCTCACGTGATTCACTTCAGAATTTCTGGTGAAGCCTCTCAACAAGAACTCACTCAAGTCGCGCAACAAGTTCAAGATGCACTTCAAGCTTCGAATGATGTAGATGCGATACAGAAACAATTTTCTACATCTACAATTAAAGTCGAAGGTGCAGATATGGGCTCGCGCTCAATCGCAGATATTCCAGAAGAACTTGCATCGAGTATCGCTTTAGTTTCACCAGGCAATACTACTGATTTAATTCAGGCTCGAGATGGCATCCACTTGTTGAAACTCTTAGAGCGCAAGTCAAATCAGAAAAAGACAATTGTGCCACAATACCAAACTCGCCATATTCTGATTAAGACTTCTGAAGTGGTGAGTCCTGAAAATGCCAAACACACTATTGACAGTATCTATAGCCGTGTAAAGGCAGGTGATGATTTTGCAGTCCTTGCTGCAACTTATTCTAATGATCCAGGTTCTGCACGTGATGGTGGTAGCTTAGGTTGGGTTTCACCAGGTATGATGGTGCCAGAGTTTGATCAAAAAATGCAGACTGCGAAAATTGGCGAAGTCAGTGAACCTTTTGAAACACAGTTTGGTTGGCATATTTTGCAAGTTACTGATGCACGTCAGCAAGACATGACTCAGGAACAGCAAAAACGCATAGCGCGCCAAATTCTTGGTGACCGTCAATTTGATGCAGAGTTAGATGGCTGGTTAAGAGAGCTTCGCGCAAGTACATACGTTGAAATTAAACAACCCAACCAAAACTAATTTTTTCTTAATTGAGAGCCTCCACTATGGGGGCTTTAATTTTAATTTTTAGGCTGTTCATATAAAAAAAGGCACCTTCATCAGGTGCCTTTTTGATTACTCAAAAATTAACGATTGTTATCGTCTTCTTGAGCATCATCAAATTTTGTTTCGCCATCAAAGTTTGGTGTAGAAGTGGCACCAAAGCCACCTTGACCACCGAAGCCACCTTGACCACCGAAGCCACCTTGACCGCCAAAACCTTGACCGCCACCGAAGCCACCTTGACCGCCAAAGCCACCTTGACCGCCAAAGCCACCTTGACCACCGAAGCCGCCTTGACCACCGAAGCCACCTTGACCACCGAAGCCACCTTGTTGACCACCGAAGCCGCCTTGAGCACCAGCAGGAGCGCCTGCAGGAGCACCAGCAGGACGTGGATTACGTGCAGGTACAACTGTTGAAATAGCGTGTTTGTAAACCATTTGGCTTACCGTGTTTTTTAATAATACAACGTATTGGTCAAATGATTCGATATGGCCTTGTAATTTAATACCGTTGACTAAAAAGATTGAAACTGGAATACGTTCCTTACGGAGAGAGTTTAAGAACGGATCTTGTAAAGTTTGACCTTTAGACATGTTATACTCCAAAAAATAAAATCAGCGCAAAAAAACTATCTTTATTTTTCAATTAAAATTTATAAAAAAGATAGTGAGTAAATTTTGCTTTATCCATATAAGTTTCGCAAGTCTTCTTGAGCTTGCTTTATCGTCAAAAAAGTTTGAAAACTGTGCGCTTCTTGCAAAGAACGTAACCAAGTGTATTGACGTTTAGCAAGTTGTCGTGTTGCAAACAAACACTTGTCTTCCATATCTTGCTTAGATTTGAGACTTCTATCACTATTTTTAAGAAAATCTAAAGCTTGGCGATATCCAACAGATCTCGCCGATGGCAAATTATCGTTTAAATCGTATTTTTCAATCAGATACTCCACCTCATTTAAAAAACCGATATCCCACATTATTTTTAGGCGCAGTTCAATTCTTTTGTGTAATTCTACACGATCAGGTAATAGCGCATAATTATTAAAATTGTAACGATATGGCTGTTTTTTAGGCTGTTCAGCTTGAAGCTCAGTGATAGGTCGACCTGTCAGACGATAGACCTCTAGCGCGCGTATAATGCGCTGACGATCACTCACTTTAAACTTCTCACCTGCCATAGGATCGACACGTTTTAACTCTTCGTAGACGCTGTCCCAACCGAATGCCATGGCTTCATTTTCAATTTGTTGACGTACCTTTTCATCAGCATTAGGGAGATTCGTTGCCAAGCCTTCCAACAGTGCTTTGTAGTACAACATCGTCCCACCCACCAAAATTGGGGTCTTACCGCGTGAATGTATTTCATCAATCAGCAGCGATGCATCTTCAACGAATTGAGCTGCCGAATAAACCTCGAGCGGTGTAATAATATCAATCAAGTGATGTGGATATCGTTCCTGCTCTTCTTTTGATGGCTTTGCCGAACCGATATCCATGTCCTTATAGATTAACGCAGAATCCACTGAAACAATTTCAAAATTACCGCGCTCATATAGCTCGCATGCCAAAGCAGTTTTCCCACTCGCAGTCGGCCCCATTAAGTTGATGACTGGCATTTGATTTGACATGTACAATTACTCTCCTCGAGCAAATAATTTATCTAATTGACTAAGTGGAAAAGCTCTCCAAGTCGGTCGTCCATGATTACATTGACTTGCAAACTCAGTTTGTTCCATCTGCCTCAACAGTGCATTCATTTCAGAAATACTTAACATTCGATGCGCACGCACTGCGCCATGACATGCCATCCCTGCCAAGATATGGTCTCTTTTTTGTTGTAAAGCACTGGCCTCATCATTGGGATCAAGATCATTCAAAAGTTCTGGGATTAATGCATTAAAATCAGCTTTGTGCAAAATAGCAGGCACACCTCGCACTATCACTTGCTCATCGCCATATTGATCAATTTCTAAACCAAGCCGCGCCAACTGAAGCTTAAGGTCTTCGATACGCGTGGCTTGCATGCGTGTAATTGAAATCACTTTTGGAATAAGCAACTGCTGTGATGTCCAAAATTCAGGTTTATCCCAAGCAGATTTCATTTGCTGCAACAAGATTCGCTCATGCGCAGCATGCATATCCACAATGATCAAACCTTCAGAATTTTGCGCCAGAATATAAATTCCATGAAGTTGTGCAATTGCAATCCCCAAGGGGAACTCATCAACTCTAGACGATGTTGATTCTATCTCAGCATCATGAGGAACTTCAAAATTAGATGACGTTTCTTTCAAAGGTGCCAAATAAGATTTGAGTGCATTACTGATATTAGAATTTGAATAAGGCTGGCTCGGCGCACTATATTGAACTGACTGAGGCTGTTTAACACTAAAATCTGTTAAATAGCCCTCATGACTCGATTCCTGCAACGTCTGGGACATAGGGGGCGATGCTGGAGCATTTTGATGCAGATTAAATTGCTCTTGATAACGTGGTAACTGTACTGATGGTGCGATGACATCTTGATCAAGCTTTAAAGCCTGGGCTAAATCCGCAGTCGCAGTTTGAAATTGCGACAAAGTTTCTTTGGCAAAATGACGTACAAATTCGTGTACTTCACGTTGATTCAAAAATCGAATTTCATGTTTAGTCGGATGCACATTCACATCAATAAATTCAGGATCAACTTCTAAGAACAACAAATAAGCTGCATGTTGATGCCCATGCAAGATGCCATCATAGGCCATTCGCAAAGCATGAGAGATTGTTTTATCTTTTACGATACGACCATTCACGTACACATACTGCAAATCACTTTGTGCTCGAGCATCAGAAGGATGACCTAACCATCCTGATAAGCGCATATTGACACTATCAGCATCGATCCAATACGCATTTTCCGTAAATTGTCGACCTAAAAGCTGCTGTACACGTTGAAATCTGAGTTGACCACTGTCTGCGACAGGCAAATTTAAACGAATAGCACCATTATGTTCCAGCACAATCCGAATATCGAAATGCGTTAAGGCTAAGCGCCGTACGATTTCTTCAATGTGACCAAATTCCGTATTTGGCTTTTTTAAAAACTTTCGTCTTGCTGGCACATTAAAAAATAAATCTTGTACACGTATGTGTGTGCCTTGCTGAGTAGCAACAGCTTGAATCTCTTGATGATCAAAGGCCGTGCCGTTTACTTCGACCTGATAACCAATTCCTGAATCATCACGACTACTGGTCAAGGTCAAGCGCGAAACAGCAGCAATGGAAGCCAAGGCTTCTCCGCGAAAACCTAAGCTCACAATTGCATGTAAATCTTCAGCAGTTTGAATTTTACTGGTCGCATGACGCATGACCGCAAGCGGAAGATCCTCAGGATGAATCCCTTTGCCATTATCGATAATCTCAATCAGCGTACTACCGCCTTGTTCGACTCGAATGATTAATTCAGTCGCATCTGCATCAATGGAGTTTTCTAGAAGTTCCTTCACCACTGATGCAGGACGTTCAATTACCTCTCCCGCAGCAATTTGGTTTGCTAATGCAGGAGATAAGGTTTGAATTCGATTCAAGCTAAGATCATGCGCCATAGATTTATTTAAAACTGTGTCTTTAATTTTGCGAGTAAAACTTCATCATTTGAAGAAATCGTGACATGACGCACTGATTCATCATCAGATTTCTCAATATTCAAGATAACATCTGCTTCTGGAATTTCGTCACCACCTTTAGAGGGCCATTCAAACAAGAATAGCGCATCAGCAATATCCAGATAATCACGAAGACCCATCAACTCAAGTTCATAAGGATCATTCAAACGATACAAATCAAAATGAAAGACATCCTGCTGATTGATTTTATAGGGTTCAACCAGTGTATAAGTCGGGCTTTTAACCGCACCACGATGACCTAAATTTTGCAGCCAATAACGCGTCAGGGTGGTTTTACCCGCACCCAAATCTCCAATGAGGTATATGACACCCTTTTCAATACACTGCCCTAAACATGCAGCTAATTTTTGAGTATCTGCTTCATCATTTAAGTTGAGTTGAAAAGAATATTGCATCTGGATCACATTAGACATCTGTTGAAGAGGTATAATAGCATGCTCCTGAACAGTGCCTATCTAGACTTGTTCAAAAACTCATTCATCTGATCATTTTTTTATTCTGTTGTCTTGTTATGCCAAAATCAAATTCAGAAAGTGCCCCAAGTTTTACGCCACCGATGATCAATGGTGTAACAGCCAGCAAAGTATTTCTTCCAAATCTACAAATCTCCCCAATTACGATTTATGATTTTCTCATTCAAGCCTTTTCTCATATAGACGCACTGGAGTGGCAACAACGTTTTCAAGATGGTCTTATTTATAATGCAGATGGCAACAAACTTTCAATCAACTCGGCGTATCAACCTAATTCTCATATTTTTTATTATCGTTTTTTAGCAAACGAAATTCATGTTCCGTTTAAGGAAAAAATTTTATACGAAAACGATGATCTGCTCGTGGTGGATAAACCTCATTTTTTAACCATGAGTCCGACAGGTCAATATGTTCAAGAAACCTTATTGGTGAGATTAAAGCAGCTCACTGATAATCCTCATCTCACACCGATTCATCGTTTAGACCGCGAAACAGCAGGTGTTGTTTTATTTTCAAAAAAAGTCGAAAGTCGCGGAGTCTATCAACAACTTTTTGCAGATCGAAAGGTATCCAAAACATATCAAGCCATCGCACCTTACTCAAAAGATTTAGTCTTTCCACAAACAGTCGAATTGCGCATGGAAAAGGGAAATCCATTTTATATAATGAAAGTATGTGAAGGCGTCACCAATTCTGTCACTGAAATTGACCTGATAGAACACAATTCACAGTGGGGACGATATATTTTGAAACCACTGACCGGTAAGCAACATCAACTCCGCGTTCACCTCAATGCGCTCAACATTCCAATCAAACATGATCCTTTTTATCCGGTAATCGCGCATAAAGCTGAGGATGATTTCAGTGCTCCGTTGCAATTACTTGCTGATGAGCTTCAATTTATTGATCCGATATTAAATATTGAAATGCACTTTAAAAGCACGCAAACACTGACATTGTAGGTTCATTGTAATGACAAATTTATATAATTTTCACGTTCAGACATTGAAATTACATTTACTTAGATTAAAATAAGCACTTAAATTTAGAGTCGTTTGGTTTTAATTCATGAGAAAAACAGAAGTTTATCAAGTCCGACTTGACTCACAAGAAAAAAAACAAGCCTTTGCAGTTTTTAAGCAATTGGGGATTACACCAGCGCAAGCAGTGCGTTTATTTTTCAAACAAGTTGTACTGACAAAGTCCATTCCTTTTGCAATCGAAAATCAAACGATCAACATGGATCAATTGTTGAAACTTAAAAAGCTTAAGCAAGAACATCAAGATTCCAACACTACAACTTCGAGTTTAGATGACGACGATTTTTTTGCAGAATTGAATGCACTTTTGGGTGAAAGCGATAAAGATTAATTTTTGACATAAGTTAACTTTGTCGTATTTTTAAACAATTTAATTTACAGCACTCTGCGCAAATATGTTTAGCTCTTCATCATAACAACATTAAAAATAATGATCTGAGGAGAGCTTAACAGTGATAGTACGGAAAGCCACAACAGAAGATCTCAATCAACTCGCTGTACTTTTTGATGAATACCGACAGTTTTATGGTGCATCATCCAATATTCAACAATCCTATGATTTTCTAAAACAGCGATTCGAAAACCAACAAAGTGTTATTTTTATTCACATCAAAAATGATGTAATCACTGGGTTCGTGATTCTTTATCTAGGTTTTTCGTCCCATGCTTGTTTAAGCTACTACATTTTAGATGATGTATATGTCACTCCAATTTATAGAAGACAAGGTTCAGCTAAACAACTCATTGACACTGCAATTTTGTTTGCACAATCCGAAAAAGCCAGTCGAATTTCATTAGAGACACAACGAAGTAACTTTCAATCTCACCAACTTTACGAAAAGATGGGCTTCGTCAAAGACAATGAATTCCAAACCTATCATTGCTTTCTATCTTAAGGCATTACATAACATATCGTCTTGAGAATAGAGTCTTTAGCATTGATGATTTAAATCTCAAGGAGTTGAGCATCAGGACTTTGATTTTTGGCAGCGAGTATTTGCTGTTCAGTGAGATAGCAATATTCACCTTCAGCAAGCTGATCTAATTTTAATTGTCCAATTTGCAGTCGATGCAATGATTCAACACGATTTCCCACAGCAGCAACCATACGCTTTACTTGATGATAAACGCCTTGATGCACTGTAAATTGTAGGTGTTGTTCGCTTATGAGTTGAATGTCTGTTGCTTGAAACAATCCTGTTTCATTGCGAAGCTCTACACCTTGACCCAATTGAATGATTTGCTGCTCAGTGACTAGATCTACTGTATGCATTTGATAAACTTTAGGAACATGTTTTTTAGGATGAGTCAGCGCTTGCAGAAATTGTCCATCATCTGTAAGTAGCAATATACCAGTCGTGTCTTGATCTAAACGTCCGACAGTTTGCACTCCCCTTTGCAACAATATGTCATCGATTAATTCAAACACGCTGAAGTGATGCGTCGCTTGATGCGAGCATTCATAGCCTACAGGTTTATTGAGTGCTATATAAACTTTTTCACGATAAGTATATTCATCGTTATACACGTGGAAGCTAAGACCTTGAAGCTTCAGTTTATATTTCGGGTCCGTGATCACAGTACCATCAATGACCACTGCACCAGCTTTAATTAATTGTTGACAATATTTTCGTGATCCAAAGCCTTGAGACTGTAACATTTTTTCCAGAACCATGAATCACTTCCATTACTTACAATATTCGTTGAAATTTAAAGGATGCCATCTGAATGCAGACTTTAAATCAGTTAAACTATTATAACTTTCAAGTACTGTCCTGATAAGCACTGGATCTTCTTTATGTCTCAATTAGACCTCAATTTAATCGTTCTAATCATTTTATTGGCATGTGGAATATTCAGTCAAAATACAGCTGTCACAATTGCAGTCGCAGTACTTATTGTATTTCGTATCACCCCTTTAAACGAGTATTTTCCATTGCTTCAACAGCATGGTTTAAACATCGGCATTATTATCCTCACCATTGGCGTACTCACGCCAATTGCCAGTGGCACCATTCCAGGTAAAGATATCCTCAAGTCATTCTTGAGCTTAAACTCAATTTTAGCCATTGGAATCGGATTATTGGTTGCATGGTTAGGTGGTCGTGGCGTAACGCTTATGGCGAATCAGCCAAATATTGTTGCTGGACTTCTGATTGGTACTGTAGCAGGTGTGGCTATTTTACGTGGTGTCCCTGTTGGACCTTTAATTGCAGCAGGAATACTTTCCATTATTATTGGCACTTCTTGAAACAGGTTGTTTTCACGACTGAACAGTCATTTCACAAACGCAACAGTCATTATTTGTTGGTTTGATCTTTTAGAACTGCAGTAAAGTATTTTGATTACGGATACTTGCACAGTTTAAATTATGCAAAAAATTAAAATTATTCGTCAGGATCAATACGAACTTGCTGCTACCTTTTTTCCTGCCGAGCATTCAAAGCGTCTTCCCGTCTTGGTGTGCCCTGCCACTGGAATTACTCAAAAGTTTTATCATCGATTTTGCGAATGGCTTAACCAACAAGGCTATGCCGTAATGGTGTTTGATTTTAGTGGTATTGGTGCTTCTCTTTATGGCCCATTGAAGCAATCCAAAGCAAGTATTGTGCAATGGGGACAGTTAGATATTCCCGCTGCGATTGATCAACTCTTACAACTTACCCATGCCAAGCAAGTTATTCTTGTCGGTCACAGCGCCGGCGGACAACTCATTGGGATTACCCCCAACCATGATAAAGTTGCAAAAGTCGTTGCAATTGCAGGTTCGACTGGGCATGTAAAAGGGCTCAAAGGTCGTACGAAACTACTTGCCCCTGTGATGTTTAAAGGTATTTTTCCTCTCGCACGTATGATGCTCGGTTACGGCCCTACCCAAGCCATTGGTATGGGGGAAAATCTACCGAAAGATGTTGCACGTGACTGGGCTCAATTTTGTAGTCAACCAGGCTATGTTATTAATGCAATTGGCAAAACGGTTACCCTAGATCAAGATTATCACAAAGAGATACGAATTCCTGTCACGGCCATTTGGGCAAGTGATGATGAGATTGCAACCGAAGCAAATGTTCAGGATTTACTTCGTTTGTATCCTAATGCACCTACTGAAGCGATCGAACTCAAACCCAAAGAGCTTGGCCATAAAGCGATTGGACACATGATGATGTTCAAACAGTCGCATCAAAATATTTGGCCGATGATCGAATCTCAACTGCATATATAAGTCTCCATAAGTAAAAAGCCGCCTTTAAGGCGGTTTTTTTAAACTTGCTCTATCCCAATATCCCAATGGAGAGCTGGATCACTATCGCATTTACAATATCGATGAAAAATGCACCTGTCAGTGGAATGAGTAAGAATGCTTTGTGTGAAGGACCATAGGTATTGGTTACTGCTTGAATATTGGCAATAGCCGTTGGCGTCGCACCCATACCAAAACCACAGTGACCTGCTGATAAAACTGCAGCATCGTAGTTACTCCCCATCACCTTAAATGTCACAAAAGCAGTGTATAAAATCAATACCAGCATTTGCACAATCAGAATCGTGACTAACGGACCTGCTAAATCTGCTAATAACCACAGTTGTAATGATAACAATGCCATAGATAAATAGAGCGATAACGATGCATTTCCAAACACATCAATCGCACGATCAAAGATATTTACTTTGAATACATGTTCAAGCAGATTTCTCAAAATCACACCTGAACCTAGCGCCCAAACAAAGGTTGGAAGCTCAAACCATTTACCCTGACTAAAATCTGTCATTAAGTTTGCCGTGAATATACAAAGTGCAAACATACCAAGGGTCGAAACCGCATTACTTGCAGTAATTAATCGTGTCTTTTTTGGATATTCAAATGGTGCAGATTTTAACTGATCATCCAATTGTGATTCGTTTTGATCATTGTCAATTTTGTCAGCCAGTTGATGACGTTTAATTAAAAATTTAGCAACTGGACCACCCACGATACCACCAATAATCAAACCAAAGGTCGCACTTGCCATACCTAATACAATAGCACCTTGAATGCCATGCTGGGTTTCAAGCACTTGCCCCCATGCACCTGCCGTGCCATGACCACCCGTTAAGGTGATTGAACCTACAATTAAACCAATGAGAGGATCTAAGCCTAAAACCGTCGCTAAACTCACCCCAACAATATTTTGAACGATCACAAATCCGATCACACAGAACAAAAATATAAATAGGGCTTTCCCGCCATCTTTTAATTTAACAAAATCTGCACCTAAGCCCACAGAGGTAAAGAACATCAGCATTAAAATGCTTTGAATTTGCGCATCAAATGTGGCACTGATATTAAAGAATTTAAATAAGATGAATGCTGTAATTGCTGCGACCAAACCGCCAATCACAGGTTCAGGTAAATTGTAGTTTTTAAAGAATTGGACTCGGTTGACAAGGTATCGCCCAATAAATAGAAAAAATACGGCAATCACGATGGTGCCAAAGGCATCAACTTCAAAATTCATTGTATTTCCCTAATATTTTAATTTTAATCAATTTTCACAAAGATTTTTGCTTTATTCAGCTACTGAAATGTAATTTTTCAATGATTTATAGGCAGTACATTTATTTGTACTGCACTGTTGGTTTATTGCGATTGTTTTCTTCTTTGTTCTCGAATTGATTCGCGAACTCGATCTGGCTCGACTACACCTAGGTGGTGCTGATTGTAATAGCGCTGCTTATCGTATTCAGACATGTTTACTGTTTCATCTTTATATTTCTGATAACGTGCGTCTTCTTCTGAATCAGAATTTTTAATCTCCACGCTTGAACATGCAATGAGCGATAGACTGATTAAACTTAAGGTAAGTAGCGTTTTCATTATATTCATGCTGTGTTCATTTTTTGCTTATTCTATTTATTTCACATTTTTAGATTGTTGCTGTCTGTTTTATTTATGGTTACGTGCTTGTAAGATTTTCGCAGTAGTCAATTTGAATTTATATTCGATTCAGCATGACGAATCTGTGTGAATATGTTTTAATGCAGGCAGTATGAGATGAGCCTTATATGAGTATCACGAGAGTGGTACGACTAGCCCCGTTAATTTAATGATTACGGGGCTTTTTCATGGGCTTTCTTTTTCGGTAGATGACGGTTTCTCCATATTTTTGAAACACCCACTCTTTGGCTTGTTGATCAGTGATGTTTTCAAACACATAGTAGTCATGATCCCATGCTTCTTGATGGAAAATGACCTTCTTCGTATAAGTTTCATTCTTTCCATTGGTGATACAAACAAAGCTGTCGCCTTGGTCTTTGACTTGTGTTCCGTTGAGAAAACCACCGATACAGAGGAAGCGGGATTGTGGGAGCATACTATTAAACCGAATTTCAATTTATCAATTATATTCTAAATACTTTTATAACTTGATTGCTTACTCACTCTAAAGCTATACTTTCTATGCAGTCTTTCTCAATGCTTGTTCAAGAATTGTCCTATAAAGACAAAATTGCGTGTAGTCTTTTCAAAAACTATATTCGTTTTAGTGTTACCCGTTGGGATTTACTGCATCTCTCCTCTTCTTTTTTCAAAAACTGAATAAAACCAAATTTTTTCACTTATTATTATCCCTTTCATATCTATAATCTTATCTCTTCTTAATATTACTTGTACTAAACTACTATCTCGGTAGGTGAAAGATACCAATGCTTTTAAACTTAAATAATCTCGAACCAAAATTAAACCATCACCTTTATGGTAGGAAATCTCAACTCTCTCCTAATCGCTGATAATCTTTTACGCTTCTAATCATCTTTCTCGCAACCGGTAATAACAACCAAGATGCTACTATCCTATTATTCGCACGTCCTTTACGTGTAATATGTTTCCACCCTACTCGATTAACTAAAATACGTCCCAATTTAGAATGAAAATGCTCATTAGTATTTAAAGCCCAATTTTTATAATAACTCCAAGCATCCTTTTTTAAATAAGTATTTCTACCTAGTGCTACTGGTAAACAATCATCATTTTTGATAAATAACTTATCTAACTTGTATTCATTAACCTTGTCACCACATAATTTATGAAATTCACTTTTAGTGTGTAAATTTAATTTATTTTTCTTAGGTACTCTTATTAAATTCTTATTAATCTGACAATAAGCATTATTATGTTTCAAATTAACCCAGTAACCGTCCAACGATTTATTATCAGGATTATCAAAATTATAATTATCAGCATCAATAAAAATTAAGATTGATGGTGAATCAACTTTATTCCATCTTTCACGATGAGATTCAATATAGTCTCTACCAACTTTAACTCCTATATGGTCTGGATCTTTATTTCTAAGAATTTTATAACCTCCTGTCCGACCACATTTTATTTGAACAAAAATCACACCTCCTGTTTCAACAACTTTACTTCTACCCTTTCGCATTATTATCATGCCATCAAAAGCATTATCATTTTTTGCAAAATAGTCTTGCCATCCACAGAATATACGATTCTCAATAAAATTAGTTACAGTTTGCACACCCAAATTATCTAAGATTTTATTGTCTATTCTCATAAAAAAAGCCCCACCTAAGTGGAGCTTTTATAAACTACCTTTGCTTAATTATCAATTAATTAAGACAATTGAGCAGCAGCAATTTTCTTGGTATCAACGTCTTTAGCAGCGTCTGTATAATCGTTCATTTGATCGAAGTTCAAGTACTTGTAGATATCCGCAGACATGCTGTCGATTTGAGCAGCATACTGTTGGTATTCTTCAGGAGTTGGCAACTTACCAAGTACCGCAGCAACAGATGCAAGCTCAGCAGAAGCCAAGTAAACGTTTGCACCTTGACCTAAACGGTTCGGGAAGTTACGAGTAGAAGTAGATACAACAGTTGTATTTGGAGCTACACGTGCTTGGTTACCCATACATAATGAACAACCTGGCATTTCTGTACGCGCGCCAGCTTTACCATAAGTATTGTAGAAACCTTCTTCCATCAATTGGCGTTCGTCCATACGAGTTGGAGGAGCTAACCAAAGACGAGTAGATAAAGAACCACCAGGTACTTTGTCTAAAAGTTTACCAGCTGCACGGAAGTGACCGATGTTCGTCATACAAGAACCGATGAATACTTCATCAATTTTGTCGCCTTGAACGTCAGAAAGAAGTTTTGCATCATCTGGATCGTTCGGGCAGCAAAGGATAGGTTCTTTGATGTCAGCAAGGTCGATTTCATACACTTTCGTGTATTCAGCGTCAGCATCAGCTTTAAGAAGTGATGGATTCGCTAACCATTTTTCCATGTTCTCAACACGGCGCGCCATAGTACGAGCATCGCCATAACCTTCAGAGATCATCCACTTCAACATCGTGATGTTTGAACGAAGGTATTCAGCAACTTTCTCTTCAGAAAGTGTGATCGCACAACCAGCAGCAGAACGTTCAGCAGAAGCATCAGAAAGCTCGAACGCTTGTTCAACAGTTAAGTCAGTTTCCATTTCTGATAAGTCGATCTCTAAGATACGACCAGAGAAGATGTTTTTCTTACCTTTCTTCTCTACAGTTAAGTCACCTTCTTTAATTGCGTAGTAAGGAATCGCATGTACTAGGTCACGTAAAGTGATACCAGGTTGCATTTTACCTTTGAACTTCACAAGAACTGATTCAGGCATATCAAGTGGCATAACACCAGTTGCTGCAGCGAACGCTACAAGACCAGAACCCGCTGGGAAAGAAATACCGATTGGGAAACGTGTATGTGAGTCACCACCAGTACCAACTGTATCTGGAAGAAGCATACGGTTTAACCAAGAGTGGATAATACCGTCACCTGGACGTAAAGAAACACCACCACGGTTCATGATGAAATCAGGAAGCGTGTGTTGCATTTGAACGTCAACTGGTTTTGGATACGCAGCAGTATGACAGAAAGATTGCATTACGAGGTCAGCAGAGAAACCTAAGCAAGCTAAGTCTTTCAATTCGTCACGCGTCATTGGACCTGTTGTATCTTGAGAACCAACAGTTGTCATCTTAGGTTCGCAGTAAGTACCTGGAAGTACACCTTGACCTTCTGGAAGACCACAAGCACGACCAACCATCTTCTGAGCAAGCGTGAAGCCTTTGCCAGTTGCAGCTGGTTGAACTGGAGTACGGAACAAGTCAGAAGCAGGAAGACCCAATTCTTCACGTGCTTTAGTAGTCAAGCCACGACCAATGATCAAGTTAATACGACCACCCGCACGTACTTCGTCTAGAAGTACTGGAGTTTTTAACTCAGCTTCAGCAATTTGAGCGCCATCTTTGAACGCTGTAACTTTTGCAGTCGCTTTGTCAATCTTCAACGTGATTTCGTCGCCCATGTTCATGTTTGCAACGTCGATCTCAACAGGTAACGCACCAGCGTCTTCCATAGTGTTGAAGAAAATCGGAGCAATCTTAGAACCTAAGCAGTAACCGCCTTCTTTCTTGTTTGGAATGTGAGCGATTTCGTCACCAAAGAACCAAAGCACGGAGTTTGTTGCAGATTTACGAGAAGAACCTGTACCAACAACGTCACCCACGTAAGCAACAGTATTGCCTTTCGCGATTAAGTCTTTGATTTGGCTTAATGGACCAACTTCACCTGGAACTTCGGGCTTAATACCATCACGTTCGTTTTTAAGCATCGCATTCGCGTGTAACGGAATGTCTGGACGGCTCCAAGCGTCTTGTGCAGGTGACAAGTCGTCAGTGTTAGTTTCGCCAGTAACTTTGAAAACTGTAAGTTTGATTTCTTCTGGAACATCTTTACGGCTAGTGAACCATTCAGCGTCAGCCCAAGATTGAAGAACAGCTTTCGCGTTTTCGTTACCTGCTTTTGCTTTATCAGCAACATCATGGAACGCATCGAAAACAAGAAGTGTTTTCTTAAGCGCTTCAGCAGCTAAAGCACCAAGCGCTGCGTCTTCTAATAATTCAACTAAAGGAGCAACGTTGTAACCACCAAGCATAGTACCTAGTAAGTAAACCGCACGCTCTTTAGAAACTAATGGAGAAGTCGCTTCACCTTTCGCCAAAGCAGCCAAGAAAGCAGCTTTCACGTAAGCAGCTTGGTCAACACCTGCTGGAACACGGTTTTCAAGCAAATCAACTAAGAATGCTTCTTCGCCAGCTGGTGGATTTTTTAATAATTCAACTAATGCAGCTGTTTGAGCGTCATCAAGTGGCTTCGGTGGGACTCCGAGTGCGGCACGTTCTTCAACGTGTTGGCGGTAAGCTTCTAGCACGGTGTTATTCCTCTTCTTTAAAAAATTACTTGCAATATCCTGCTTATAAAGCCTGCAAATAATATGGACTGCTAAATTTTACTAAAATTCCGGTTAAAAGTTAATGCAAGAAGAGTGTTTCTTTGTGATGACCATTATTTTCTTACTAAATGATCTCTCTTCTGATTACTCATTGTTCAATATGTTGTTTTATCGAACAATTCTGACATTAACATGAAGCTTTTACGGATCTGAAATAAATAAAAGGCAACAAGATGTTGCCTTTTAAATCCTTTTTTGACTATTCAACCTTAGTGGACAGTCGTGCGATCTAAATATTGTTGCAGACTTTCTCGTGTTCCTTCGAATCTGACCAATATTTCATCATCATGTAGCATGCGGTGTTCGGCACAGGCAAAACTAATGTGTACCTGATAAATTTTGGCATGTTCATTGATCATATTTTTAAGATAGACTCGATCCCCTAAACTTAGGACGTAATGGCTGCCATTAATTACAGCAACACCATTGGCATCTTCAAGCAGAAGATCGGCATTATTCAGGTATGCGACCACTTCCATTGTTTCGCTCCTTTTGTTTTATTTATCTTATTTTTATATAAGCTTTTCTATTTTAATGCTAATCAAAATTTGTAATTAATTTCGACAAAAAAGGGAAACTTACGCTTCCCTCTTATTTATGGTCAATCTTATCGAAGCACCTTAAAACTGTTTGTAGTCAGGCAGATTATCTTTATCGTAAGGAGTGGCTAAACACTCATCCGTTGCTTCTTTTTTGAATTTAGCCATTAATGCATCACGATCCACTTCTAATTGATTCGCAGGATAAGCATAAACCTTCTCAATTTGAGCATCTACAAATTTCTTCGTCGTCGGATCGGTCAGTTTAGAAGCATGTTCGACCGCTGCAGTCTTCTCGATACCATTTTGACGATCTAGCAAAATAGAGCGTGCAGCATTACCAATACTGGTACAGTAACCATGCCAGACTTCTTCAGGGGTTAGTGGCTTTTTTTCTTCACAAGCACTGAGCAAAACGGCTGAACCAAGTACAGCACCCAGAATCACGAATTTGTTCATACATCTCTCCTGTTGCGGCTATGATAATCGAGTTAAACCGAATAGGAAATCGTGTAATGACATTTCTCGTTCATTAGCCACAGCTTGAGCGAATAATTTTATTCTGATCATCCACGGTTACTGTAATACGATCATTTCGATAATCCATAGTAACCAGATCATTTGGTCCGACACGGCGAATAATTTTGGCTTTGGTTTTATTCAAAATCTGTTGATCATCAAGATTATGAATGCCGACTAATTTTTTCGCTTCTTCAGGCTTGCAAATATTTTGATGATGTCTAAATAGTTCCCATTCCTCTACCACAACACCATCTGGCAACTGGCAATAACCCACTTGACCATTTGCCTCATCGCGTATTTCTAATTTTCCACCTTGTTGAACACAAAATTTGCTTGCAGGATTAGCCATTCCAATTTTTGGAGTAAGTTGCTCAGTTTGAGTGGTTTGACAGCCCGCCATGAGTGTTGCCGCTATCATCGCGATGAATATTGCAATTGTTTTCATTTTTTAATTCTTTCTTGTCCGATAAATTTTAAGTCTAGCATTTTAACAATAGGGCTTAAATTTAATTTCGGTTTATACAGTGAATTAAAAAAGGCTTCGATTGAAGCCCTTTTACCTTTTAGAATCGCCAGTTGTAGAAAATATCAATGGCTTTTTCTAAAGACTGACTTGCTTCCAGATAGAGTCTTTGGTTCATCTGATATCGTAGTGTCAATTTATTGACTGGCGTAAAGACACCTACACCATATCGAATATATAAATCAGGGGTCAGATAACCTGTCACACTCACTTGAGTATCATCACCTGTTCCTTGCGCATCAAGAGCAAGACCACTTAACCCAAATGTCTGTCCAATTTGATTGGTCAAAGCACGTGTACCACCAAGCCCTAAGCTAATCCCCGCTGCAGCAATGGTATTGTTCACATCTGACTTAAAGCCTTCTGCTTGACTCAAGCTACTTGAACCTTCATTGATTCGACCTGTAATCAAGGCATTCATTGCTTCTTGTTCAGATAATCCCGCATCATTAAAGACTTGGATATTTGGACTGCTTGCAGTTCCAGTAACACGCACACCAACTGTACTGCCTGAAATGAGTTTACTTGCTTCAACCTCAAGGGTTGGGTTAGACAATGCACCATTGAAACGCGCAATTGCACGACTTAGTTCTAAAGACTGCCCATAAGCTTCAATGGTAACGCGTTTACTTACACCAATCGCACCATTGGCACGCATGGCAGTTTCTAATCCGCGTTGCGTTAAATAAATTCGCCCAAGCAATGGAATACGACTATTAAAGCCTTGGAAAATCACTTGGTTTCCTAAATTTAATTCTAAGTCAGCGCGGATATCCCATGGCTTTGCAGCCTTAAGTACCGCGAGTTGATTATCACCTTCACGTACCACTCGAACATCGGCTGATAAAGGCACTACGGACGCGCTCGATTCTGGCATTGAAATCAGCGCACGCGGCACTTCAACTTTACCATTCAAAGTTAACTGCTTACTGACAGGACGTGCATCTAAATCCATTTCAGTGTTCACAACAGCTGTGATTAATGGTGCTTGGCGAATAAATAAATTATCACCTTTGAGTTTTAAACGAATTCTAGGATCATTTTTCCAATCGATATCACCCGTTAACTTACCCACACCTCGACCACTATTGAAAGCGCCATCGATCGTCGCTTGGTTTTGACGAATAGATGAATACAGCTGAATATTCGTGAGATTAACAGGTAACGAAATCATGCTGATTGAACCATTTTTAAGTCGCATTTCGCCGTTAAATAACGGTTGAGTCAATGTCCCACTGATTTTACCCGCAAGGGATAAATTACCATCGATTTTACGCACATCCGAAATGAATGGTTTTAAAATTTTCAGTTGTACTTGACTCAGAGCAACTTCACCACGCATTGGTTTCGAATCAACAAATGGATTCACCACAACATTTGCATATCCAGTCCCAATATTCGGAGCTTTCAAATCAGCACGAAGTAATAATCCTTCACGAATACTTCGCGCAATAAGACTTACTTCATCGTAGTTCATTGTAGTGCTGATATCATCAGGATCGGCAGCTGCTAGACCGACAACACCATTACGCGTAACAAGTTTGGCATCGATTTTTGGTTGAATGCCTTGCCCCCAAGACGCTTTAGCATAACCATCCAATTTACCTGTAATTGCGAAACCTTCAGGCATAAATGCGGCAAAGTCACCAAGATCTAAATTCCGACTCATAAATGAAGCGCTACCTTTGGTCTTACTCACACGTAAGGGCTGATCAAAGCAAAGTTGGCTTTGATTACTGGTCCAGCAATGAGCACCCACAAATAATTCTGTTTTCGCAGTATTATAAATCACAGGGGCAGATTGGGCCTGTTTTAAATGCACCCGTGCAGAGTCAAAGTCACCTTTTTGAATTTGACCTAACCAATCATTCGCAGGATTAAATCCACCTGCCAGTTGCACATAAAATTTAGACAGCTTGTTCGAGGCTTGCACTTTCAATAAATGTGCTTTTCGTGTACCAGCAATTGAGACTTCAGCGTTTTGAATCTCACGATTGCCACTTCTTAAACTGTCCATTCTTGCAGTTAATGCAGTAGGCACTGTGTCTGAAGTTGGTAATTCCCCTTGGATGTTGAGTGATTTGATACTGACAAGATCATTGAAACCAAAGTTATTCACCCTCACATTCGCAGTTGCAGACAATCTCGGTTGAGACTGCACGTTAACAAAACCTTGCGCACGACCACGTAAACCAGGATAAAGCTCAAATAATGCAGGCGCGTCAATCTTAACGCGAAGATTCTGAGCATTCCCTTCGGCTTGAATCTGATTCTGCGCATACACAAAATACAAATTATTGGCTTCAAACTGTTGTGGTAGGAAACCTGTCTGATTCGAATTAAGAATAACAGCAAGATTACCTTTTGCTCTCAGCGGTTTTTTATTGATCATGCCAGCGAGATTGAGTCGATCAATATTAATTTTTTTCAAACGATCTGACCAAACACCATCCGTTTTGACATTACCTGAAATTTCCCCTTTAACACTTGAAACAAAATAATGAGGCTTAAAGCGTATTAAAGAAGCATTAATGTCCCATCCGATTCCATTGGCTAAATTGACTAAACCATTGGCATTGATCTGACCCGCAGCACCCTGATGTTTAAATTCGGAAATATTGATGCGCTGAGGTGTACCTGCTACACGTATTTTAAGCTGACCATCCCCTTGTGGCAGTTGGCTTGCATGTAATGCACCATCATAATTTACTGCGAAGCCTTTAAAGCCACCACCCGACTTTTCATCATGTAGAAGAATGGCTGCTGTACTTGAGCCAGTCAGCTTAATTGTTTCCGGTGGATTTTGATTGGCAAGTTGACCTGAAAGATTGATCTGATTTAACTGAATAATTTGCTGGTTAGGTCGAGCAAAGCCACTCGCTTGAATTTGTCCATTTAATAAATTTACAGGAGCAGCAGAACTGATGGTTTGCGGATTAAAGTCTTTTGCATTAAGCACCGCATTCCACTTCAACTGTCTTTGATCAGATGGTAATTCAACCTTGGCATTTGCTTGTAAAGATCCTTTTCCATCTGCTTGATAGATAAATGAAGGAACATGAAGATCATTCCCTTTAAGGTCTAATTGGGCATTGTATTTGCCAGCAGGTAAAGTTCCTTTTTCATTTGCACCAACTACGGTTGCCACATGAATATTTTGTTGACCTTCAACTAAAGCAAGTTTTACATCCCCAGATTCACTACTTAACCAACCAATGTACGGAACAGCACGATCAATATTTTTCCAAGCGACATCTAGCAACATCGGATTCGGTTTATTATTTTTTTGTTCAGCTTGATTAAGATTTAAATTCCATGTTTCATATTGGTCAAAATCAATAAGTGCTGTGAGAGCTAATCCCTTCTCTAACGACCCAGCTGAGGCGATTTTGGCATCCAAACGTTCTGGCAGAAAATCTTGCACTACTTGTGGAATCACTTTATCTTTTGGATTGATTTTATCTAAGCGACCTTGCACATCCCAAGTGACTTTATCCTTCCATCCTAAGACACCCGCAAGATTCAGCGCCCCATTCATCAATTGGCCATTGAGGTTTGAAATATTCAATTGATTGACGAGATCTGTATGCGCCAGCGCAGTATATTGTCCTTGAGGAATATTTTTACCAGAAATATCGGTATTAATATCCAAATTCAAACGTTGGATATCTCCAGAAAACTTAGCAACTCCTTGTTTAGATAAGAGCTCCTGCTCTAGCATTAAAGGCCAGTGATAATCTTTAAAGTTTAAAGCACCTTGCATTGGTACATTTTTTCGAACTGGATGTACCACTGCCCAACCTGTTAATAAATCAGGGGTACGTGTGGCAATGCCCGCTTGAATGGTATCTAAAGAGCCTTTTGCATGGACATAAATATCCTCAACGTTGATCGACTTTAAAGATGGGAGTCTTACAACCGCTTGCGCATCTAACGGATATTTACCTTTAAAATCCATCTGACCTGTTGCTTTTTTTACAGACAAATAACCCATATCAAACTGCGAATCTTCAAACTTAAGCTCAGTACCTGACCATAGTGCTTCGTTTAGGATAATGTCATTAAATTGTACTTTAGAACTTGAAGTCTGAATGACCAATTGATCGATATCGGCTTGATCAACACGTAAAACAAAAGGGAGTTTAATTTCACTAAACTTAAATGGCTCATCACTTGGCGGTGACTTGTTAATGACACGCAAATTTCGGACATCGGCACGATTCAAATGAATTTCTTTATCTAATATGGCACGCCAACCCAAAGTGACATCAGCTCTATCAATTTTCACATCAACTGATTTCAGCGTCACCAATACATTTTTTAGAATAATGCCTTGAAGTAAATTTCCACCTTCATATTCATACTGAATAATCTGTTGAGTGGACAAAGCACGGTCAAGTAAGAATTTACTGCCTTTGTCTGTTGAAAACATTACGGCAAGCGAAGCCACAAAAAAGATCAGAATAAATAAAATGATCAGCAATACACGGCGCAATAAACTTCGCTGTGGCGTCACGTTTTGATCAGGTTGTTGCTCAGGTTGCTGCTCGATGTCTTCAGCCATACTTATTCCAAAAAATGATTGAGTACTTTTATTATCTTAAATATTAAAGTTGCGGCCCGATAAAGAAATGTAGACGAATCGGTTTACCAGGATCAGATATCCCCGATGCCACATCTAGACGAATTGGACCAATTGGAGAGTTCCAGCGGATTCCTGCTCCTATGCTATATTCAGTATCATTGGTAAATTTTTCATCATAAGCATTACCAAAATCACTAAATAACGCGGCGCGCCAGCCTTCTTTAAATTGGTAATTGTACTCTAAAGTCCCAATCGCACGCGCTTGACCTCCGACTTTATATCCAAATTCCATAGGGGACAAACTCTTATAGTCAAAGCCTCGTAGACTTTGGTCACCCCCTTCAAAGAATCTCAAGTTATAGGGCACTTTTTGAAAATCTTCTGTGATGATATAACCGAGGTTTGCCCCACCAATGAATTGATGATCATTGTTACTGCCTAATGAATATAAAAATTTCCAGTTCGCATTTACAATCGCCATATCAGCATCGGATAGCAGGCTTTCACTCCCCAATTGGATTTTGTAGTTTTGTTTAAATCCTTTTGTCGGATTTAATCGATTATCACTGGTGACTTTAGTGGCTTCATAACCAAGTAATAAAGATTGCTGCTCATCATTACCCGTTGCAACGACGAACTCTGGAATTTCATCCCAATTGGTATCTGGGTCAAGTGTCTCAGGAATATCACCTTCAATCGTCATACGATCTAGACGATAACGCACACCAAAAATATGCTGCCAATCACGACGCGCACCTTTAATAATTCTGTCAGCTCCGGCAACGGCGGATTCCACAATGAGATTTAATCCATTCCCAATTTCATCACGATCTTCACGCTCGTAACCACCAACTAGACTGACATAATCATTTAATGGGTGTTTATATGGAATATTATAGCGACCATCAATCGATTGTCTGACTTGTGACAACTCCAAGTTTGCATCAAATGAATGACCACGTTCATTCACAATAGAACGGCGGTACTGACTTCGTAAGCGCACACCGGTATCAGTACCATAACCAATACCCGCTTCAACACTATTTAATTTATCCGCATTCAATGTCACGATGACAGGGATTTTTTTCTCTTCACGTGCTAAGGCTTGTAAACGCTCAGTTTCTTCCTGCTTGGCTTGCGCTTGATTATCAGCATCATTACGCTCTTGCAAAGTACGACGTTCATTTCCACCCGCAAATTGAGTTTCATCTGCTACATTCTGCGTGACTTCTTCTGATGAACTTGTTTGTTGTTCAGCCTTTTCTTGACCTGTTAATAAACTTCGATCGATTTTTTGCTCATCCACCAAAGCCTGCAAATCAGGTGCGAGTTCAAGCGGCTTAATAATTGGATCAGGTTTAACAGCGTCAACGAGGCTATAGTTAAAATAACGTGAATTGGTTAAGTTGTTGGCTAATACATTTACACGCCAAGCGGTAAAGTCTGCGCCTTCTTGCCAAGGAGCTAATGTTCTTAAAATATCTTCACGAATCGGTAATTTTTTTGATGGATCACTCATTCTAAACTGCACATCATCCAGCTTATAACGTTCACCTGTTTCCATCTTCAAATTTATATCTGCTTGATTTTGAGGGCGGGCCAACATGACATCGTGCATTCGCCAATAATAATCAAAGAAACCGTTGTTATTCGCCGCTTCAATGATTCGAGCTTTTGTCGCTTCGTATTTACCATGATCGAAAATATCACCCACCTCCAAATCAGGAAGCACTCGAATCACTTGCAATTGAGCAAGATTCTGCCCAGGCCCAGTAAATTCAATATTTTGTTCTCGCACCACTACTGGATTATGAGGTGTGACATTGACACGCACTCGGTTATCACTGACTTTTTCAAACTTAAATTCAGCATCGTAATAACCTACGGCTTGTGCAGCTTGGACAGTCATATTACGGAGTTGCGGGACGGCAGCATTGAAATCTGAAAATGACTCAACTGTGAATGATGATAACTTTGCTTTGATATTGTCCGCGAGTGGTTTAGGTGCGCCTGTAACATCTGCGGTAATACGTGGCACAGCAGCGGGCTGATTAAGACGTGGAGGACGTATTTTGTAGAAAATGCGTTTAAACACATTTACTTTTTCTGGTTCTTTATTTTCAGGTTCTTGGGTTTGAACGGATAATGAACGTCCTTCCACATTTTCAGACACCTCAATCTGACGATCAGACTGAATATTTTGCATCAACTGATCAATGTTGACTGGCGCTTTTGTTAACTCAGCTTCTGAAATGTAATTCGCAGGTAGATCTTGTACTTGAATGGCTGGAGTCGTCGTCAAACCTGATCTGAAATTTTGCGCTTGCTGCTTGGCTTCTTCAGCGACTGATAAAATTTCATTTGCAAGTCGGGGGTCCACACTCTCCTCAGGCAGCAACTCCAAATCATCAAATTCTATCGGCTTGAATTGCTCTTGTGGACTCAATTGCTCTTGCTGCTGAAGCATTTCATAACTATTAAAATCATCTTGCCCACTCAACTGATCTATTTTTTGATCAATACTTTCAATTTTTTCTTTTGACAATCCCTGTTGCTGCGCAACGTTTTCTATTTTTTGTTTATTATTTTCGATGGCTTGTACGGATGTCGCAGGCTCAAGCTCCTGACTTGAAACCACTGTATCGGCTGCAAATAACACAGGTGAAGAAAGAGCACCTAAAAAAACACTTGCATAGAACCATTTATTGATATCATTTGATATCCATGTGTGCTGTACACATTGGGAAAGTAATGATTTTTTAAATTGTGTTTTCGATGGCATACTGCGCTCTGAATACTTTATATTTTAAATAGAAAATACGGATTTTTCACTCAAGCTAACTGAATCAAATTTCTAGTATTTTCGAAATTTTTAGGATGAAAATATGATACATGATTTTCCGATATTGTTACTAAATCATCACATTTCTTAATAATTTTTAAAAAAGCTGAATTGTCATGCAAAAACAAGAGCATCTACTGAGTTCGCGCCGTTTTTTACCTATGTTTTTGACTCAATTTTTTGGAGCCTTAAACGATAATGTCTTTAAACAATCCTTATTGCTTGTCATTACCTATGGTTGGATTCAACAACAGACCGCAAGCGTAAGCACACTGAATAATCTAGCTGCACTTCTCTTTATTCTACCTTACTTCATTTTTTCAGCGACTGCAGGACAAATTGCAGACAAATACGAACGCTCTTTCTTGATTCGTAATATCAAATTGCTTGAAATCTTGATTATGCTGATTGGTACTGCTGGATTTTTACTCGGCAATTTATGGCTATTGTTATTAGCATTGTTCCTCATGGGTACTCACAGTACCTTCTTCGGACCGATTAAATACGCCATTCTCCCTGAAATATTAAAACCGAATGAATTGATGTCGGGTAATGCTTTATTTCAGTCAGGTACTTCCATTGCAATATTGATGGGGATGATCTTGGGTGGTGTAGTGATTTCAAACTCTGAAGGCAACTTAGTTTGGATCAGCCTGACGGTCTTGACCATCGCGATACTTGGTTATAGTTGTAGTCGCTTCATTATCAAACAAAAAGTCCGTGAAAATCATATCAATGTCGATTGGAATTTCTTTCGAACCAGTTTTCAAACCATACGTTATGCAAAAAGTTTACCCCTCATCTTTACCATTTTATTGGGTAATTCTTGGTATTGGTTTTACGGCGCGACTTATTTAACTCAAATTCCTCAAATGACTCAGCAAAATCTACACGCCAATGAAAATGTGGTCAGCCTCCTCCTTACCTTTTTTTCTGTGGGTATTGGTGTAGGTTCATTGCTATGCCGAAAAATTGGTGGCTCAGAGGTCAATATTAAAATGGTGCCTATTGGTGCAGTAGGCTTAACCGTTTTCGCCTTCTATTTAGCAGGAAGTTTAGCCTTTGTTCCTGAAAGGACTGGCGATTTTATTGGCATATCAGACATGTTTAATTCTGGTGTGATCTATTATCATGTGATGATTGCAGTTACATTATTAGGGATCAGTGGCGGTTTTTATATTGTTCCGCTATATGCCATGATGCAAGCCTATTCACCGTGTTCACATCGTGCTCGTGTAGTGGCTGCTAATAACATTATGAATGCAGTATTCATGGTGTCTTCTGCTATATTCTCCATTATTATTTTAAGTATCTTAAGTATTGATATTAAGATTCTATTCAGTATTACAGCGATATTGAGTGCTATGTACACGATTTGGTTATTAACACGCTTAAAACCAATGTTAAAAAATGCTCAAATTGATTTAGAGGATTAAGGTTATGCGTCACTACACAGGTCTAGATAAATTTATCCATTCATTTGATCAAGCACTGCGTAGTTTGGTTCCAGGCACCACCACCTCACAACGTGAAAATCCAGCAAGTCAAGCAGAGACTCATCTCGCAGTGAGTGAAGCAAGGCATGTTGCTGGACTCATGCGTGTTAATCACAGTGGTGAAGTCTGCGCTCAAGCGCTTTATCACGGTCAAGCATTGACAGCTAAATTACCTAATGTTCGTCGTGAAATGGAGCATGCCGCGATTGAAGAACAAGATCATTTAGCATGGTGTGAAGATCGTTTAAAAGAGTTAGATAGTCATACAAGTCTACTCAATCCTGTATGGTATGGTCTTTCTTTTGGTATGGGTGCGATTGCAGGTATTGCTGGTGACAAATACAGTTTAGGCTTCGTTGCAGAAACTGAACGCCAAGTGAGTCTGCATTTGCAACACCATCTTGACCAACTCCCACCGCATGATGAACGCTCTCGTCAAATTTTGACACAGATGAATCAGGATGAACTTCAGCATCGAGATACTGCACTAAATGCAGGTGGTGTAGAATTACCAGCTGCGGTCAAAATCGCAATGACGGGTATATCCAAACTCATGACCAAAACAAGTTATTATATTTAAAAAAAACGCGGCTCATGGGCCGCATTTTTTATAGATGATGGAATCGTCTAAACTTATTTAATTCACGCTCAGCATGATTAAAATTCAAATTTAACCGCAATTTATCCTGCTTTAAGGACTTTATTTTCTTAAGATACTCTTCCCTCTTTTCTTTGGTGATTTTGTCATCCAGTAAGTAGTCTCGATAAGTTTCAATTTCTTTATCTTTAGCATCTTTGTCTTTCTTAGAACGATAGTACTGATCGGCCACATTATAAAAGGGTGCTAATTGGGCATGTAACTCTGATGGACAAACCCTATACCCACCTCTTCCATCCAAAGCTCCATCGAAAATAACTTCGGGTTGACAATATGAACGAAGCCCAATTTGGTAACCTTGTTCATATAACTTGTGATCAGGTTCAATATTCACTTTTGAACAGGCTTTTTGATGTTTAACAATGCGATTCGAATAACCACTGCTTCCATCTTTTTCACCTATTTCCGACCATTGAGCAGTTCGACACTCTTGAGGGGAAAGCGTTGCACAACCTGAGAGGAACGCCAAAATTGCGCTTAACACAATAATTTTATACATCTTCTTGATATGGAGCTTATTTATTTTGAAGTGGCGTATTATAAAAATTAGTCCATTTAAAAGAAGCTGATTATTGTTACATCACAGCCTATTTCCGTATCAAAGACATATTTGATCAATGCTACCGATGGACTATTCGGCGAAACTCATCCTATTTTAGAAAATGAACCATCTAGTGACACTTGAGGAAAATGATGCGCTTCATGCTCAAATAATGGATTTTCCCAAATATCAAACATTGGAATTTTAACATCTAAGGCTAATGGCATTTTTTTTGGATTAAATTGCATATTTTGGAGCGTATTTCCCCATGCAATGAGATCTACATCCAAAGAAATATCATGTGACGGACGGACTCGACCAGAAGCTTTTTCCAGCGCTTTTAAAAGATTGGTAATTTCATTGACTTGCCGCTTTGATTCTAATAAACATGCAGCATTCCAATAATCTTGTCCAACACCATCTCGACAAGGTATGACATAGATAGGAGAACGCGTAATACATCCCAATGACGCAATTTGTTTTAATGCATTCACCAGATGATTGTGCGGTTGGCTATTACTCGCCAATGCTAGCGCATAAATCATTACGGTGTCTTTCAAGACGAATTCCTACTGAATTAGCTTGTGGAATAATAGCAGGCTTACGCACAGTAATTTGGATAGACTCAATTGCTGGATATTGTTCAAACAAAGCTTTGAGGACAATTTTTGCAGCAAATTCAATTAATTCAGGTTGAGCTTTTTGAATCGTCTGAGTAGCGATTTCACAAATTTCAGCATAATTTAAAGTATCAGCGAGAAGATCTGAATTTGATGCCTGCTCTAAATCAGTCGCAATATGAAGATCAAGCAATAATGGCTGAATGATTTGCCGTTCCCAGTCAAAACATCCGATGACTGTTTCAACTTTCAATCCTTCAATTAATATGGAATCCATCTTCAATCATGACCTTTTCGTAAACTATCAAACAGTGATAGCACGCTTGACGGGAGGCGATAAAAGCAAATCCTCTTCTATTGAGGATTTGCTGTGATATTTTAACACTTGTTTAAGATTTAATGTTTCAACAAAAGATTAGGATCGATTGTTTGTACCATTTGTAAGCGCTGATCTGCATAAATATCAGTGTACGGCGCAAGAATTCTCATAAAACGATCAAAATAAAGCATTTGTTTAAACAGCAATGCGAAATCCCGTGGAAAACGGATGCCATGACGCTCACCTACAGCCACCATATCCATCATGATGTCATTTAGGTCGGCTGGATTAGATGACAGAATTTGCTGAGGGTCAGCTGTGAGCACGCCACTGAATAATCGTTCTAAATCGTTTGCCAAAACTGTTGTATCAATTTGCGTATTGGTCATGCCCATTTTCAGCATATTTTCTGCCATCAATGGATAATTGGTATTTTGCAATGCATCCATGAAAGCAATACATGCCGTCCATACTTCAGGCTTTAATTGTCCCACAATACCAAAATCAATGAATCCAATGCGACCATCATCCAAAAGCATGAGGTTGCCAGCATGTAAATCTGCGTGGAAACTTTCACACATCATCAAACTACCAAACCATGTGTTCATGGCAGTAATCAAAACCTGTGATGGGTCTTTAGAAACTTGACGAACCACATCGAAATCCGTCAACGGCACGCCATAAAGACGCTGCATTGTCAGGACACGACGTGTTGAATATTGATGATATACCTTTGGTGCAGTCGCTTTAGTATTTTGAGTAATGTGCAGATAATTAACAAAATCATCAATATTTTTTGCTTCTTCAATAAAATCAACTTCACGAACCATACGTGTTTTGATTTCTTCAACAATATCCGCAAGTGAAGCAAATTTTACTTTAGGAACTGCCTTCTCTAGAATCTTGGTCGCCCAATGTAGGACATTTAAATCCGTATAAAGGATAGTTTCAACACCAGGTTTTTGGACTTTGATCACGACATCTTCGCCGCTCACCAATTTAGCAGCATGCACTTGTGCGATCGAAGCAGAAGCTAATGGCGTTTCATCAATAGATGCGAAAATTTCACCTAAATCGCGACCGTCAAACTCAGCATTCAAAACACTTTCAATATAGCTAAATGGGAGTTTAGGTGTCTGATCTAAACACCCTTGAAATTCCTCAACATATTCACGTGGAAATAATGAAGGCGTACTGGCAATAAACTGTCCCAACTTAATATACGTTGAACCAAGTGACTCGAAAGTTTCGCGCATTAATTTCGCATTACTCGGTTTTTCTGTCGCGTATTTAATCCCTGCTCGCGCAGCAATGACCGCAGTTTCACCTACACGGGCCACTGAGCGTAAACCATCTAACCAAATATTATTTTTCATAATGTCGATATTAAATTTCGATATGTTGAGTGTAGCAAATTAAATTGTCTTTGCGGATTGACTGATGTGACAGATTTGACATTCTTTATCCTTGTCAAAATTCAAAATTCGCTGTTGCATGTTCCTTCCATTCCATAGAAGGATCTTCTGTTTTAATGGTGTTAAATTTAACCCCAGATATAATAGCGCATGATGTGCTTGCATACTTGCCATCAGGTTAGGAGTTGTTGCTAAAACTCCTGAATCTGCACACCTTAAACTCTCATCTGCATGATCTTCTTTAGGAAAAAGACATTCATAACATGCTGATTCACCATCCACCATAAATAACTGCCCCTGCAAACCAATCGCAGATGCACTAATGAGTGGAACATTCGCATCCTTACACATTTGATTGACCAAATAACGGGTTTCAAAATTGTCACAACCATCTAACACAAGATCTTGCTGTGTAATCAGTGCGGCAGCATTATTAAAATCAAATTTAGTATTGATGTATTCAATCTTAATATAAGGATTAATTTGAGAAATTTTCTTGGCTAACACTTCAGCTTTGTAAAAACCCACATCATGATGATCAAAGGCAATTTGTCGCTGTAAATTACTAATTTCTACAGTATCAGCATCGATGAGTGTCAATTTACCCACGCCTGCTCTCGCCAATAACTCTGCAGTCAAACACCCTATTCCACCACAACCAATAATAAGCACATTGGACAGCTTTAATCTTTCTTGTGCATCAATATCCCAATCCTCTAGTAATATTTGTCTTGCGTACAACTGTAGCTCAACATCACTCAGTTCAATGCTATCACTCACCTAAACACCCTGATTACATGCTTGTATAAGCCTATGATACCGAATAAATAAGCAGTCTATTCATACAATTCTGAAGATAATTTTTACCCTAGAAGATCTGTACCTTATTGTTACAATTCGAATAGGTTTGTTTAATTTTTCTTATTTTATTTTGTACTATTAATAAACATAATCTCAATAATTGCTTCACTAGCAATTAATTTTAAAAACATCTAACTCCAATAAATGACAGTCATACTTATGAATAAAAAAATTTTTGCACTCGCTACATTATTAGTTTCGAGTTTATTCCTGACGGCATGTAAAGATGAAAAGATCACCAACATTACATACGTCAATCAAGGTTCGGATACCCAACCAGAATATATAGAAAGCACGCTTTATGATCTGGACGAAGAGAATGCTTCACCCAATCAAGACAATCGGCAAATGTTCTTGATTCTGCACTACACAGCAGTATCTAAAGACGAAACATTGGCTTTGTTTAAAGATCCTAATTTCCCTGCCAGTAGTCACTATTTTGTACCCGAATTACCAACCAATGGTAAATTTACTGTGTACCGTCTTGTGCCTGATGATAAAAGAGCTTGGCATGCTGGCACGAGTTCTTGGCAGACCAACAGTAGTTTGAATGCCTCAAGTATCGGCATTGAAATTGAAAATCTCGGTTTCCCTGCAGACGATGAACAACTCCCTTTGATGCAACGTCGATGGTATCCATTTTCATCAAAACAACAAATCGAAGTCCTTGCAGATATTATTTTAAAAATTACTAAAAAATACGAGATCAGACCCGACCGAATTTTGGGGCACAGTGATATTTCTCCAGGTCGTAAATTTGATCCAGGTCCACTATTTCCTTGGAAACGTTTATATGAAGACTATAACATTGGTGCTTGGTACGATAACGACACTGTAAATTATTATCGTACCTATCATCCTTGGAAGAATGATATTGCTTCGTTACAAAGCAAATTGGCATTATACGGTTATAACGTTCCTGTCACTGGTCAATATGATCAAGTCACTCAAAATGTTGTATCTGCATTTCAAATGCATTTTTATCCTGAGAAATATGATGGTATGGCGGATATTGAAACTGTAGCCCGCCTTGATGCATTACTTGAGAAGTATCGAAATGTAGCTCGTCCGGCGATTTCACCATAAAACATCTGAGATCAGTTTAGTCGTCTATTTAAGTGAAGACTAAACTGATTTTCATATATTATTTTGGCGCCATACGAATTGCGCCATCCAATCGAATCACTTCACCATTTAAATACGAATTTTCAAAGATATGTCCAACCAGTTTCGCAAATTCTTCAGGTTTAGCTAAACGTGGTGGGAATGGAACCATCTGTCCCAATGCATCCTGCACATTTTGCGGAAGACCTTTAAGCATCGGAGTTTCCATGATCCCAGGTGCAATAGTCATAACACGGATCTTTTCGCGTGCTAACTCACGCGCCAATGGCAAAGTCATACCAACAACAGCGCCCTTAGATGCAGAATATGCAGCCTGACCAATTTGACCATCAAAAGCAGCAACTGAAGCCGTGTTCACAATGACACCGCGTTCTTCCTCTTCCCCCGAAAGCGCATACTGTGACATTAATTGCGCAGCATATCGCAACATATTAAAGGTTCCACTGACGTTGATATTCAGTACTGTTTGGAACATATCTAAGGCATGCAGGCCATCACGACCAAGCACTTTAGCTGATGGTGCAATACCAGCACAGTTGATTAAACCATTTAATTGTCCATATTTTTCTTGTATGTGTGCAAAGAATGATTCAACTGCTTTTTCATCAGTAACATCTAGTTGAATAAATTCTGCACCAATTTCTTGACCAGTTTGCTCGCCCAAAGATGCATTCATATCAACAATTACGACTCGAGCACCCTGCTGTTGAAGATAAGCTGCTGTCGCCGCACCTAACCCAGAAGCGCCACCTGTAACAACAATCACTTTTCCTTGAATATTCATAAATCCCATTATCCATTTTTAGTTTTAGGTTGGCTTTAGGGTAATCTTCCTCCAATACGGATTCAATTTATTCAGTGACCAATTGGTCTAAATAATTCAAAATAGATATAATTTAATATTTATTTAATATAAAAATAAATCACCCATGACAATTTTTTTTGCCTTAATGACATGATTTAAAAACCATGCAGTCATCGATATTCTTTTGAATTCGGCTAATATTTAGACTATTTTAATCTTATTCATTTCGGCATTTTGCCATATCTCCTAAAGGTTCAATCATGTTTAAAATGATCGATGTCTTAGAGCAAAATTTTGCTCAAACTTTCACCCATGCACTTAATCAAGATTCAGATCAAATTTCAGAGCAGCTTCAAATGAGCATTCTGAATGCATCCGAAATAGATTTAAAAAATGCAATCAATCAATTCCTAGACACTCAAGATGCAAGTGAAACTGCACTTGCATTAGATATTTCAACTGATCGTCTTAATGAACTGAAATCTGGTATTGCGTTAAAAGATGCTTCCAAAATTTCGGACACTTTAAAGGTAGTAGCGCTATGCTTGGCTTTGGAGTCAGACTCATTAGACCTTCTTGAAGTGAGCGATATTTCAACTGAGTATTTCGTATAATGTAAGTATTGAGATCAAACTGATATGGTTTGGTCTCATTTTCACTCTTAGCCTTGCTATATTAAATTATGTGACCTTCATCTCATTGCATTCATTTATATAAAGTTCTGATAAATCACTATATTTTCACAAAACCACAATATTTATAAAATATTGATTTGATTTCAATGTGTTAACTCATAATTTTAACTTTATCAAAATTTGTTCTTTTAATATCTCATTTTCTTTTTTGTCACAAATCACCTGAAAGGCTATTTATATCGAAAATTTAGCGAATTAAATCAGGTACTTCAATGAAAAAATCGATATCTCCATTGAAATTAGGACTGTTGGGTTTAGTAATTAGTGTTGTTCATAGTGGAGCTAATGCTGCCCTCCCTAAGGAAATCAAACTGGATTATGCCTATTATGCTCCTACGAGCTTAGTGGTTAAAAATCAAAAGTTATTAGAAAAGGCTTTACCCAATACCAAAATCAAATGGGTATTTAGTCAAGGCAGTAATCGCTCCTTAGAATATCTCAATAGCGGCAGTGTTGATTTTGCTTCAACAGCTGGTCTTGCCGCTGTATTAAGTCGTGCCAATGGTAGCTCTGTTAAAACAGTTTATATCCAAAGCCAACCTGAATGGACAGCTTTAGTCGTGCCAAAAGACTCCCCGATTAAATCCTTAAAAGATCTAAAAGGTAAAAAAATTGCCGCAACAAAAGGAACTGACCCATTTTTATTGACGCTACAAGCTTTAGATACCGTTGGATTGAATAAAAAAGATGTACAGCTTGTTCATTTGCAACATCCAGATGGCAAAACAGCATTAGAGCGTAAGCAAGTGGATGCTTGGGCTGGCTTAGACCCTTTGATGGCATCAGCTCAAGTTCAGTCGGGTGCAAAACTGCTTTATCATAATGTAGGCTTTAATAGTTATAGCGTGTTAAGCGTCAAAGAGCCATTTACTCAATCTAGCCCAGAAGCAATTGAAGCCGTAATTAAAGCGTATGAGCAAGCACGTAAATGGGCAAAAGCCAATCCAGATAAACTGGCGCAGTTACTCGCCACTGAAGCTAAACTACCTTTAGAGGTTGCAAAACTTCAGCTTCAGCGTACTGACTTTAATCAAAACATTCCTACAGCCCAACACATTAATGCACTACAAAAATCCGGCAAAATCTTGACTGAAGAAGACTTAGTTCGTAAAGGAACAAATGTAAATCAAGTTGTTCAACAGTTATTTAATGCCTCATTCGCTCAAAAAGTGGTGACAAAATAATGGCGATCAGTGAAAAAGTGATTGAACATCGGAATATCGATGTCCATTCACAACTGTCGACAAAAGGGAATAAATGGTTGAAAGGTATTTTCCTCCCTGTATTACTGGTATTGCTGTGTGAAATTTTGGTTCGAGGTGGTGTAGTTGAACCTTATCTGCTACCTGCACCAAGTAGCTTATTAGTTTCCCTGCAAGAACTTGCTAAGAATGATTTAGGTCAACATATTTGGGCAAGTACATGGCGAGTGTTTTTAGGGTTTGCTATTGGTAGTGGCTTAGCACTATTTTTTGCAGTTTTGGTAGGACTCAATCACCATGCAGAAGAGTTTATTGAACCGACCTTTTCTGCAATTAAGTCAATTCCTAGTCTTGCGTGGATTCCTCTCCTTTTGTTATGGCTTGGTATTAATGAATCCTCAAAAATCACCCTTATTGCGATTGGTGCTTTTTTTCCAACCTATACCAATACTGTGGCTGGTATTCATGGTGTCGACCGAAAATTGATTGAGTTGGCTCAAGTGTATAGACTGAATCGCTGGCAACAAATCTACCAAATCGTTTTACCCGCAGCTTCTCCATCTATCCTTACAGGCTTGCGCAATAGTTTGAGTTTAGCTTGGATGTTCATGATTGCCGCTGAACTCATTGCAGCAACGCAAGGTATTGGATATTTATTAAGTGATGGACGTGAAACATCGCGTCCAGATATTGTGATCATTGCTATTATTTTATTGGCAATATTGGGAAAAATCACGGATACCATAATGAAAGTATTTGAATCAAAATTATTGTTATGGCGTGATGTCATCAAAAGATGAATCAATAAAAAAGCGACCTAAAGTCGCTTTTTTATTTCTAATGAGGCCATTGTGCTAAAGTCACGCGATCGTTACCACCATAATCTTTAACGGTTCTCACTTTCTTATAACCTGCTTGACGAAATAGATGCTGAACAGCGTCTGCTTGATCATATCCATGTTCAAGTACCACCCAACCTTCAACAGTCAGATGCTTCTTGGCTTGTAAAATAATTTGCTCAAGATCAGCTAAACCTTTTTTATCAGAGATTAATGCACGTTGAGGCTCGGTCGCCAAATTGTGCATATGTTCATCTGCTGGATCAATATAAGGCGGATTAGATACAATGACATCAAAAAATTGACGCCCAAACGGTTTTAACCAACTGCCTAGTACAAATTGAACCTGATCTAAGTCATGTTGCTCAGCATTAAATTTAGCGACTTCCAATGTAGGCTCATAAATATCGGTTGCTGTTAAAGACCAATTAGGACGTTCGGAAGCGAGTGACAATGCAATGGCGCCTGTCCCAGTTCCTAAATCTACAACGCGCGCATCCTCAGGCAACTCTAACTTTAAAACTGTCTCCACCAAAACTTCGGTGTCCGGTCTAGGCACCAAAGTATCGGACGTCACTTTTAAGTCCAATGTCCAAAAAGGTTGCGAACCTGTGACATAAGCTAAAGGCTCACCTGCTTCAATCCGAGCAATCGCCTCTCGATACGCCTGCTCTTGTTCTGCAGTGAGCTCTTTATCCTTCTTCATCACCAAATCGAATGAATCGATTTTAGTGATATGTTCGAGCAACCAAGCATTTTCTTGACGCTCATAACTTTCAGGCTCACCACGCAGTGCAAGCGCTTGTTGAATGTTCATTAACCACCATTCTGCTGTGCAAGCATTGCCAATTGATCCGCTTGATATTCACGATGTAAGCTATCTAAAAGCTCAGTCAAATCTCCCTCCATCACTGCATCCAACTTATATAAAGTTAAGTTAATACGATGATCAGTCATACGACCCTGAGGATAATTATAGGTACGAATACGTTCTGAACGATCACCTGAACCCACCAAATCACGGCGCATTTCAGATGTAGCAGCATCAGCTGCTGCACGTTTAGCATTCTCAAGACGAGATGCCAATAATGCCATTGCCTTTGCTTTGTTCTTATGTTGTGAACGCTCTTCCTGACATTCAACAACAGTACCTGTCGGAATATGCGTGATTCGTACAGCAGAATCCGTTTTATTGACGTGCTGACCACCCGCCCCAGATGCACGATAAGTATCAATACGCAAGTCTGAAGGGTTAATATCTACAGTCGTATCAACATCAATTTCAGGAAGAATTGCAACGGTACAAGCTGAAGTATGAACTCGCCCCTGTGATTCAGTTGCAGGAACGCGCTGAACTCGATGAGCACCGCTTTCAAATTTTAAGCGTCCGTAAACACCTTCACCATTAATTAAACAAATAATTTCTTTGTAACCGCCATGTTCACCTTCATTTTCAGAAAGGATTTCGACACGCCAACCCTGTGATTCAGCATATTTACTGTACATACGGAATAAATCACCAGAGAAAATCGCAGCTTCATCGCCACCTGTCCCTGCACGTACTTCCAGATATGCAGAGTTCGCATCATTTGGATCTTTCGGAATCATCAGAATATTCAATTCTGCCTCTAAAGATTCAATTAATGCTTTATTTTCTTTAATTTCTTCTTGAGCCATTTCCTTAAAGTCAGGATCTGACAACATTGCTTCAGCCGTTACAATATCTTCTTCCGCTTGGGTATATTTTTTCCAAACAGTGGTGATTTCAGTCAAATCATTGTGTTCACGTGACAAATTACGGAAACGCTTATTGTCGGAAATGACTTCAACATCAGCCAATAGCGCTTCTAATTCTTCATGACGATCACAAAGTTGGTCTAATCGTAAACGTAACGATTCTTTCATGTTAAATAAAATCTCTAATACTGGATTAACTTAAGGACTGCCTTAAATTAATATTTCTAAAATTGCGAGTAGTTTAACGACTCTGACATTCAATTAACATATTTATATAGAATGACTTTGCAAAACCATTTTTTAAATCCTTGTCACACCCAATTAATGGATAATCAATAATTAGCCCCATAACTGCCAAGTTTAAAAACTGTTTACTGAATCAACTCTCCATAGTTTCTTCTTAATCAGCCCAATAATGTATATTGAATGATCAGTTGTAATATAAAAACAACATTGTGCAACCAAAACGTAAAACTCTAGGTTAACTTCTACATATTTAGCGCTTCAATTCTTGTTACATTGTGCTCAACGAATTATTACTCGTCCACGAACAAGGACATGGAGTCACACATGAAATTAAATACCCTATTAATGTCAGCCACCTTAGCCACTGCATCAATGTTCACGGTATCTGCACATGCAGACAGTACAGCGCGTGTCGCTGCTGCGAGTGCTTTAGGTAGTGTAGCCGGTACAGCAATTGGTAAAAACATGGGTGGCACAACAGGTGCAACTTTAGGTGCAGCACTTGGTGGTGCTGGTGGTGCTGCTGTTGCTAGTAATAAACGTAACCGTACTGAATCTGCCATTGGAGGTGCATTAGGTGGCGGTGCGGGTTATACCGTAGGTAATAGTATGGGTGGAACCAATGGCGGTTATATCGGCTCTGCTTTAGGTGCTGCTGGTGGTGCTGCTCTTGGTAACAAAATTGCGAAAGACAAAGCATATGATTCACGTCAAGATCGTAAATGGAAAAAGAAAAAACATAGCCGCCGTTAATATAATCTGATTGTTAGTTTCCCCTTTGAATACTCTGTATTCACCTCGATGCGCCTTAGGGCGCATTTTTTTATTAACAAATTAATTATGGATAAATTAGGGAGAGAAAAATACAAACCAGCAACTTGCTCTCCAAAATGATTGCAGAAATTTGGATTAAATTAAAACCATCAAATATAAGACTTCGACAAGGAGTTCACCATGAAATTCAATTCAAAGTTATTTGCTGCTGCGATCGCAACTGCGGCCTTGAGTACAACAACTGCTTATGCTGATAGTTCGTCTAGAGTTGCCCTCACATCTGCTTTAGGTGGAGTCGTTGGTGCTGCGATTGGTCAACAAATGGGTGGCTCGACTGGAGCAATGATCGGATCAGCGATTGGTGGTGCTGGTGGCGCAGCTGCATCAGCGAATAAAAAAGATCGTAATGCTGCTGCAATTGGTGCAGCATTAGGTGGTGCTGGTGGTTACACCGTTGGTAATAATATGGGCGGAACAAATGCTGGTTATGCTGGGGCTGCATTAGGTTCAGCTGGTGGTTCAGTTTTAGGTAAAAAAGTGGCTGAAGATCGTCGCGAAGATGACTATAGAGATCGTTATGATCGCCGTGAAAGCGGTTATCGCAATTCAAACTATCGTTATAATGACCGTAATTACAGAAGTGACAATGGTCGTCATTTAGGCTGGTATAAAAACGGTAAACGCTAATTCCAAACTCTTAAAATTCAAGCGCTCAACCTAGAGCGCTTTTTTATTTACACTTATATCGTTTTTTTTCAATATACAAATACTCGAGTTCGTATTAACATCTTTATGAGTGTTCAAAAGAGTAGAAAGTTATGCGAAGCTTAAAAGATATCGAGTTTTCAGTATTGGAACTCGCTCCTGTACGTGATGATAAAACGATTGCTTTTTCACTACAGCATGCTTTGGAGTTAGCACAAAAAATCGAACAATTGGGTTTTAAACGACTGTGGCTTGCAGAGCACCATAATATGGATGGTATCGCTAGCTCAGCTACAGCTGTGTTATTAGGCTATATCCTTGCTAACACCTCCTCTTTAAAAGTAGGTTCTGGCGGAATCATGCTGCCTAATCATGCACCACTTGTTGTAGCAGAACAATTTGGAACACTAGCAACGCTTTATCCTGATCGAGTTGAGCTCGGACTAGGACGCGCACCAGGTACAGATCAATTGACCATGCGTGCCTTACGCCGAGGTCGTCAAGAGACTGAAGATCAATTTCCACAAGACGTGCTCGAAATTTTGAGCTATTTGGGGGAACCATCGCCACATCAGAGAATCAAAGCGACACCAGGTCAAGGAACACATGTTCCCGTATGGCTGTTAGGTTCTAGCTTATTTAGCGCACAATTGGCTGCTAAACTTGGCTTACCTTATTCTTTTGCTTCTCACTTTGCCCCTCGTATGCTGGGTCAAGCGATTCAACTTTACAGAGAAAACTTCGAACCTTCTGAATATTTGGATCGTCCTTATGTATCTATGGGCGTTCCAACTGTTGTAGCTGATACTGATGAAGAAGCTGAATACTTGGCTACTAGCGCTTATCAACGTGTATTAGGCTTAATGCGTGGGCAAAGCTTAAAACTCAAACCTCCAGTTAAATCAATGGATGGAATTTGGTCTGCTCCAGAAAAGATGTCAGTTGACAGTTTTTACGCAATGGCTCAAATCGGATCACCAGAAACAGTGAAACAAGGTCTTGAACAACTACTGGTGCCTTATGATGTAGATGAGTTTATTTTTACCTGTGATATCTACGATACAGACAAACGCATTCAAAACTTTGAGTATTTAATGCAAATTAAGCAAAATGCTTAGATCAAAAAAATCCTGAAATGATTGAGTAATGGTTTTGATTTCAAATCTATAATTAATTACTCTTTCATTTCTTGAGTTTGTCAAACAACTATTGGCAATAAATGACATCAAATGTCCCTAAAAGACTATTCCAATGAAAAAATTCTTTTAACCAACAATATTAGTTATTCATAATCAAATACTTAAAATTTGGCATTTTATATCAAACTAAAATAAGCACTTCTGCAAAACACATCACATTTTTAAGCGATAAAATTTCATGATTAAAAAATAAATACGGATGTATAACATGGCCTCTATCGACTTAGAAAAAATGTTGGATAAAGTAAAACATACTCAATGGACACTCTCGGATATTGCCTGGGATGCTCCTGGCAAAGAATTAGTCACCGCAGAACAGTGGCCCAAGCTTAAAGATTTTATGGCTGATCTAATGTGGATCGAACATGTAGGTGCTCGTGCATTTTCTGCGATGTCAAAAAAAGCACCGACAGATACGCTTCGCGAAATGTATGCCATTTTCCACGCTGAGGAACAGCGTCACGCCAATGCCGAAATGGCACTGATGAAAAGATGGGGTATGCTTGAAGGCGATATTCCTAAACCCAATAAAAATTTAAGACTGATCATCGAATGGCTCGACACTTATGCTGATGAAATGCCCTTCTATATTCTAGGTGCTGTCATTCCGATGCTAGAAGTCGCTCTTGATGGCGCACTTTGTACATTCCTATTGGATACTGTAGAAGACCCAGTTTGTCATCAAGCTTTTGAACTAATTAATGGTGATGAAGCTCGTCATTTAGGTGTTGGATTTAGTGTCATGGAAGATCAAGGCTACAATAAAACCTTTATTGAGCTTTCTAAAATGGCAGCGCGAGTTGTAGATCCACGTTTATTACTTGGTATTCTTGCCTACTTACCACTCATTAATAAAATGCGTGATAATGTGATTAAACTAGGCTTGCCAGAAGAAAAGCTCTATGCAGCGATGCACAAATTTGCTCGAATAGGTGGACGTACTGCAGAAGGTCGTCGTAATCCTTGGTATCAAATTATTAACTTCCATGCACGAAGTGCCATGAACCGACGTAATAAATGGTTTCATATCCCTGTCGACACTATGGTAAAAATGACTGATAAGATTCCAGAAAAATCTTTACCTAAAATCCCATCTTGGATATATGAATTAACTGCAGAACCAAAAGCAACCCACTAAAACAATAATTAGGTACAGAAATGAAAAAAAGGAATAAAGCCCACACGGATTCGTTCTTTCATAATGAAGCTGAGTATTTTTCCAACTTTAAAGGAAAAATTATCTCAGCTGAGGACATCAAACAAACCGATTTTTCAGGATTAAAGGTCGCGATTATTGGTGCCAATCAAATGTCAGTTTCACATTTAGATGTGGTTTGTCAAAATGCGCTATTCGTCAAAGTATTTCAAATGACACCTCATTTCGTTTTGCCACACACTGAAAAAGGGATTCAAAAAATTATTGCTCATCCCCTCATCGCTAAAAATAAACGATTATTTAATCAGCGAATTAAGACGACTTTGGCAATTCGATATTTAGATTCTCAGATTTCAGATACTTGGTTAAAAAGACAATTGATGCCAAATCCAGCTTCGTCGCAAAAAATATTTTTTAAATCCGATCATTATTACAACGCCTTACAGCGAGAAAACTGTAAATTGATCACATGGCCAGTCGTGAAAATTACTGAAAATGCCGTTCAAAGTATGGAAGGAATCGAACACTTAGTAGATATTATTATTACAACGTACGAATAGTGATCATCATTTTGTAGATAAATGCGATTCTAAATGACATTTTATGATGAAATTATAGACACTTGAATTATATAATTTTTGAATTTTATGATTATTTATGACGATTAATCGCTTAATAAAAAAGAAGCACAGCTAGTGCTTCTTTTTTTTAAATTAGATTTATAAATTTAACCAATCCGTCGTTTTAAGCCAGTCATTTGCAATACTCGTGTTGAAATTTCTTCGATCGACATTTCTGAAACATTTAGATATTTAATCCCTTCAGAAATATAAATACCTTCGATTGCACGCAATTCCATCTGGCATTGGCTAAAACTTGCATAACGACTGTTGGCTTTGCGTTCAGATCGAATTGCCACCAAACGATCAGCGTCAATCATTAATCCAAACAATTTATGCTTATGTGGACGTAAAACTGCTGGCAAACGGTTGTCATCCAAATCTTCTTCAGTTAACGGATAGTTCGCAACTCGAATACCAAATTGTAATGACAAATAAATTGAGGTCGGTGTTTTACCAGAACGCGAAACTCCAATCAAAATTAAATCCGCTTTATCATAGTGTCTTGTACGTGCGCCATCATCATTATCCAGCGCGAAATGTACAGCATCAATACGTGCCTTATAAGACTCAGAATCAGTCACAGCATGTGTTTGTCCGACTAAAGTTGTAGGGGCTGTTCCAAGCACCTCAGATAGCTTACTAATTAACCCTTCAAACACATCTAAATTAACCGCATTTGCCGTATTGATGATATCCCGAACATAGGGATCCACAAGAGTATCAAAGACAAGAGGTTGTTGGCCATCAGACTCTGCGCGCGCGTTAATCTCTGCAACGACGTTCATTGCGGCTTCTTCTGTAGTGATATACGGAATGATATGAATATCAAAATCGACATGAGGAAATTGAGCCAATAAAGAATGCCCGAGTGTTTCAGCCGTAATGGCAGTACCATCGGAAATAAAAAAAACACTTCGTTTAATATCTTTACTTTCTGCCATTAAATTAATCCTCAAATATTTGTCTAAGTACTATATAATCTTTATAGTAAACCGATCTTACATGACTGTCGCTTAGTAATGAAAGTTTGCTAAGTTTTCACAGAAAAATATCATGCCAAGATAGTGATTAATACTGCAAAAGTGGAGTAACAACTTTGGAAGCACGCGTAATCGGTCTGGAAAAATTAGGTAAACACGACGTAGAAATCGTGGGCGGTAAAAACTCATCTCTAGGCGAAATGATCAGCCATTTAGCAAATGCTGGTGTATCAGTTCCAGGTGGTTTTGCAACAACTGCTGCAGCTTACCGTGAATTCCTTGAGCAAAGTGGTCTAAATGCCAAAATTTCAGCCGAGCTCAAACAACTCAATGTTGACGACGTAAATGCACTTGCTGAAACTGGTGCTAAAATCCGTCAATGGATCGTTGATACTCCGCTTACTCCAGCACTTGAAAAAGAAGTTCGTGATGCATTCGCAACTCTTTCTAACGGCAACCCTGAGATCGCGGTTGCCGTTCGTTCATCTGCGACTGCAGAAGATTTACCAGACGCATCTTTTGCAGGACAACAAGAGACTTTCCTAAACATCCGCGGTATTGATAACGTCTTAATCGCGATTAAAGAAGTTTTTGCTTCACTTTATAACGACCGCGCAATCGCTTACCGTGTACACCAAAACTTCGATCATGACATCGTTGCTCTTTCTGCTGGTGTGCAACGTATGGTTCGTTCAGAGACTGGTGCTGCTGGTGTAATGTTTACACTGGACACTGAATCTGGTTTCCGTGACGTTGTATTTATTACTGCATCTTACGGTTTAGGTGAAATGGTCGTTCAAGGCGCTGTAAACCCTGATGAATTCTATTTATCTAAGCCACTTTTAAATGCGGGTAAACACGCAGTATTGCGTCGTAACCTTGGCTCTAAGCACCAAAAAATGATCTACGGTGAAGAAGGCTCTGCAGGTAAATCAGTTGTTGTTGTGGATGTTGAAAAAACTGAACGCCAACAATTTGCTTTAAATGATCAAGAATTACAAGAACTTGCTAAGCAGGCGTTAATCATTGAGCAACACTATGGTGCGCCAATGGATATCGAATGGGCGAAAGACGGTGATGATGGTCAAATTTACATCGTTCAAGCACGTCCTGAAACTGTGAAAAGCCGTGAGAATGTCGGCACAATGGAACGCTACCTATTAAAACAAAAAGGTACAGTTCTTTGTGAAGGTCGCTCAATCGGTCAACGTATCGGTTCTGGTAAAGTCCGTATTGTTAATTCAATCAAAGAGATGGACAAAGTCCAAGATGGTGACGTTCTTGTTTCTGACATGACCGATCCTGATTGGGAACCAGTTATGAAACGTGCTGCTGCGATCGTTACAAACCGTGGTGGTCGTACTTGTCATGCCGCGATTATTGCACGTGAACTCGGTGTTCCAGCAATTGTTGGATGTGGTAACGCAACAGAAGTACTTGTTGATGGTCAAGAAGTAACTGTTTCATGTGCTGAAGGCGATACAGGTTTCATTTACGAAGGCGCTTTAGATTTCGAAGTTCAACGTAACTCGATTGAATCTATGCCAACACTTCCGTTCAAAATCATGATGAACGTTGGTAACCCTGATCGTGCATTTGACTTCGCTCAAATTCCAAACGAAGGTATTGGTCTTGCACGTCTAGAGTTCATCATCAACCGTATGATTGGTGTTCACCCTAAAGCATTACTCAATATTGACAGTTTACCTCGCGAAACACGTGCAGCTGTGATGACCCGTACTGCAGGTTACTCTTCACCGATCGAGTTCTACGTTGAAAAACTCGTTGAAGGTATTTCTACACTTGCTGCTGCATTTGCTGATAAACCTGTCATCGTACGTATGTCAGACTTCAAATCGAATGAATACGCGAACTTAATCGGTGGTAAGTTATACGAACCTGAAGAAGAAAACCCAATGTTGGGCTTCCGTGGTGCAAGCCGTTATGTTTCTGACAACTTCCGTGACTGCTTCGAATTAGAATGCCGTGCATTGAAGAAAGTTCGTGATGAAATGGGTCTAACTAACATTCAAATCATGATCCCATTCGTCCGCACAGTTGCTGAAGCAAAACGTGTTATTGAACTTCTTGCTGCAAATGGCTTAAAACGTGGTGAAAATGGTCTTAAAGTGATCATGATGTGTGAATTACCAACCAATGCCCTACTTGCTGAACAATTCTTAGAACATTTTGATGGCTTCTCAATCGGTTCAAATGACTTAACTCAGTTAACGCTTGGGCTTGACCGTGACTCAGGCATCGTTTCTCATTTATTTGATGAACGCGATCCAGCAGTAAAAGCTCTTCTTTCAATGGCGATTCACGCATGTCGTAAAGCAGGCAAATATGTAGGTATTTGTGGCCAAGGACCATCAGACCACCCAGATCTTGCTCGCTGGTTAATGGAACAAGGTATCGAATCTGTTTCACTCAACCCAGACTCTGTTTTAGATACATGGTTCTTCTTATCTGAAGAAAAGACTAAACAAGCTTAATAAACTATGTTAAAAAAAGACCCATTCGTGGGTCTTTTTTTTACCCCATTATTTTTTAGTAATTTTTGAGAAATTAGGTTTATGCAAATTTACTTGGCGAGAAATAATCAACAAGCTGGACCGTATACGGTAGAGCAGTTAAATCAAATGCTCTCGAGCCAACAAGTTTTACTCACAGACTTGGTCTGGCATCAAGGTATGACTGAATGGAAAGCTTTAGGTGAACTCACTCAAGGAAAATTATATTACCAACCTGAAGGCTATCAACCGACTCCACCAGTACAACAAAGCTATTCAAATCCTTCAATTGCGAGTGTAAATATTCAAAAAAATACTGCTCAGCAAGAACTTGCCTCAATTGGATCTCGATTTTTAGCTAAACTCGTTGATCTGGCGCTTTGGTTGCCAGCCATGGTGATTCCTTCGTTCTTTATGCAGGAAGAACAAGTTGCTCAATTGACTGAACTTCAGCAAAAAATGCAGAATGCTAGCTCATCAGATCAAGCAATCAAATTACAGGAACAGTTATTTACACTGATTCCAATGGAAGCTTGGCAAGCAATGTTGGTTTACATTGTATTAATGCTAGCTGCTCAAGCATTTTTAATTGCGAAAAGTGGTCAGAGTTTAGGAAAAAAAGTAGCAAAAATTCAAATTGTTGATGCTGAAAATGGACAGCAAGTAAACTTAATGCGCGCATTCACATTGCGTAGTGTGATTTTTATTGTATTGAATTTACTCTTTATGCCATTCATTACCATCATTGATCATGCCTTCGGTCTAAGTCAAAAAAGACAAACTTTGCACGATAAATTAGCAAAGACTAAAGTCATAAAACGATAATTTTTATCTTAGGGGAGCAAATGCTCCCCTTTGTTTTGCCTCTGTTTTCATACCAAAAGTAATTAATTCTTCAACCAATTCCGACCAAACAAATTGGGTTTAATCCTTATATTTAAAGGCACTTTACATATAGCTTAGTTGGTCGTTATAGGGCATAATGCCCTACAACGTAGCGGTGTCATATGACTGAAATTCAGTAAATGTAATTTTCTGTTTTTCAATCATGTGACACTATAATCGCTATCCCATAATTTTATTAGGGAATGGGACTCTTCACCGAGGTTGTAAAATGAGACAAACAATTTTAGCTGTATTGTCTTTATCAACGCTTGCCGTGCTCTTAACAGGGTGTGGCGGTGATATAGTACTTCTAAACTCAAAAGGTCCAGTAGCACAAGGTCAGTCTGATCTTATGATGACTGCGATCTACCTCATGCTATTGGTAGTAATTCCATCAGCATTGATGGCTTTATGGTTTAGTTGGAAATATCGTGCGTCAAATAAAGATGCAGACTATAAACCTACATGGGCGCACTCTACTATTATTGAAATCGTAGTGTGGGGTATCCCGTGTATTATTATTGGTATTTTAGCGTATTTAACATGGTGGGGCTCACACAAGTATGACCCTTATCGTCCGCTAGAATCAGAGAAATCACATTTAACTATTCAAGTTATTGCTGAACAGTTTAAATGGGTTTTTGTTTACCCTGAACAAGAAATTGCAACAGTTAACGAAGTTCGTTTCCCAGAAAAAACTCCGATTAATTTCAATATCACCTCTAACTTCACGATGAACTCTTTCTTCATTCCTCAGTTAGCGGGTCAGATTTATGCAATGGCGGGTATGCAAACTCAACTTCACGTCCTTGCGGATAATGAAGGTGTATACCGTGGTTTCTCTTCGAACTATTCAGGCTATGGTTTCACACAAATGCGCTTCCAAGCTCATTCTGTTTCAGAAACTAAGTTTGCTGAATGGGTGTCTGCAGTAAAAGCTGGTAACGGTACTTCAATTAACCCTGAAGCTGTTCAAAAAACAGTTTTAGACCAAGCTGAATTTGCAACCTTGCGTGATGGTAACCGTTCAGAGAAACAAATCGCTGCGATGGTTCGTAACGCTAAAACCGATCTAGAGAAGCAACAAGCTGAAATTGCTCAAAAAGAAGGTCCATATAAGGCACATCCTCATCCTGTGACTTACTACTCTTCTGTTGAAAAAGGCTTGTTTGAATCAATTATCAACAAATACATGGCAAACTACCACGGTGCGGATCACTCAGCTAAAGCTGAAGGTCATGCTGTAGCTGCTGATGTAAATGCTGAACCTGCTTCTTCAGTTGTAGGGGAATAAGACATGAGCTTCTTAGGTAAGTTAAGTGTAGATGCTATCCCGTACGATCCAATCGTACAGGTAACAGTGTTAATGATGATTTTAGGTGGTATTGCAGTATTTGCCGGTATCACTTATTTCAAAAAGTGGGGCTACTTGTGGAACGAATGGTTCACATCTGTAGACCATAAAAAAATTGGTATTATGTACCTTATCGTTTCTGTGATCATGTTATTACGTGGTTTCGCGGATGCGATTATGATGCGTCTTCAATTGTTCCTTGCAAAAGGCGGCGGCGAAGGCTATCTGCACCCTGAACACTACGACCAGATTTTCACCGCACACGGTGTAATCATGATTTTCTTCGTAGCGATGGGTCTTGTAGTGGGTATGATGAACATTTCTGTTCCACTACAAATTGGTGCGCGTGACGTAGCATTCCCATTATTAAACTCTTTAAGCTTCTGGTTATTCGCTGGTGCTGCTGGTTTGATGATGGTTTCTCTTGCGCTTGGTGAGTTTGCTGCAACTGGTTGGATGGCTTACCCTCCTCTTTCAGGTATCGAATACTCTCCTGGTGTTGGTGTTGACTACTATATCTGGGCACTTCAGATCTCTGGTCTTGGAACACTTCTTACTGGTGTTAACTTCTTCGTTACCATCATTAAAATGCGTGCTCCTGGCATGGGTCTTATGGATATGCCGATCTTTACGTGGACATCTTTATGTACTGCAGTATTGATCATCGCATCATTCCCAGTGTTGACTGCAACAATTGCAATGTTAACGCTTGACCGTTATTTCGGTTTCCACTTCTTTACAAATGACATGGGTGGTAGCCCAATGTTGTATGTAAACTTGATTTGGACATGGGGTCACCCAGAAGTTTATATCTTGATCCTACCTGCATTCGGTCTATTCTCTGAGATTACTTCTGTATTCTCTCGTAAGACATTGTTTGGTTACAAATCAATGGTATATGCAACGATCGCGATTACAGTTCTTGCATTCGTAGTATGGTTACACCACTTCTTTACAATGGGTTCAGGTGCCAACGTTAACGCGTTCTTCGGTATCATGACCATGATTATTGCGATTCCTACAGGTGTGAAAATCTTCTCTTGGTTATTCACAATGTATAAGGGTCGTATTACCTTCACATCACCAATGTACTGGACAGTTGGCTTCTTAGTGACTTTCGGTATCGGTGGTTTGACTGGTGTACTTATGGCGGTTCCACCTGCGGACTTCCTTGTACACAACTCACTATTCTTAATCGCTCACTTCCATAACGTAATTATTGGTGGTGTTGTATTTGGTATGTTTGCTGGTATTACTTTCTACTGGCCGAAAATGTTCGGTTGGCAGTTAAGTGAATTCTGGGGCAAAGCATGCTTCTGGTTCTGGTTCTTCGGTTTCTACTTCGCGTTCATGCCATTGTATATCCTAGGTTTCATGGGTATGACTCGTCGTCTAAACTCGTATGACAACCCAGACTGGGATCCATATGTTGGTATCGCATTATTCGGTGCTGTATTAATCGCAATTGGTATTGCTTGTTTCATCATGCAAATCATTGTTGGTTTCTTACAACGCGAACAAACTCGTGACGTTACAGGCGATCCATGGGATGCACGTACGCTTGAATGGGCGACTTCATCTCCAGCTCCATTCTATAACTTTGCAGTATTGCCTCAAGCGAACGGTATCGACCGCTTCTGGACTGACAAAGAAAATGGTGTAGCTTACGCACGTCCTGCTAAATATGAAGATGTTCATATGCCAACTAACCGTGCTGCGGGTGTACTTATTGCACTGATCATCACTGTTATGGGCTTTGCACTTATCTGGCACATTTGGTGGTTAGCGATTGTTTCTTTCGTTTCTGCAATCATTGGCTTTATCTGGAGCTCATTCACGAAGAAAGTGGATTACTATGTTCCAGCTGCTGAAGTAGAACGTATTGAAAACGAACGTTATGCGTTACTCGAAAAACACTTGAAGAAGGACTAAGGATATGGCTGAAGTACTTCATCACGAAAACCACGAGCATGATGAACATCATCACGATGATACAGACATCACGGTCTTTGGTTTTTGGACTTACTTGATGAGTGACTTGATTTTATTCGGTACACTCTTCATCGCGTTCGCTGTATTAAGCAGTCATATTCCACCTGGCACTCCAAGTGCAAAGGATCTTTTTGCAGATTCTTTAGGTTTCGTTTTAACTGAAACTTTCGCACTTTTGATTTCATCAGTGACATTTGGTTTTGCGGTACTTGCTTCTTACAAGAAAAATGTTGGTCAAGTTCTAGCTTGGTTAGCAGTTACATTTGTATTCGGTGCAATCTTCATCGGCATGGAACTTTATGAATTTAATCATTTAGTTCATGCTGGTCATGGACCAAGCGTTAGTGCGTTCTTATCTGCGTTCTTTACTTTAGTTGGTACGCACGGTATTCACGTTACTTCTGGTTTGGTATGGATGATCGTGTTGATGATTCAAATCAAAAAATATGGTTTGACTACAATCAATACTCGTCGTCTTGCTTGCCTAAGCTTGTTCTGGCACTTCCTTGACATCGTATGGATCTGCGTATTCAGCGTAGTGTACTTAATGGGAGTATTATAATGAGTCATGATCATAATGCTGCTGGTGCATCACACGGTAACGTAAAGCAATACACAATCGGTTTTGTACTTTCTGTTTTATTGACTGTAGTTCCATTCTACATGGCAATGAATACTGATAGCTTCAGCCGTGGTGCAATTATTGCTGTTATCGGTATTACAGCTGTTGCTCAGGTACTTGTACAATTAGTTTACTTCTTGCACATGAACTCATCTTCAGAGCAACGTTGGAACGTGATTGCATTTATCTATACAATTCTAACTATTGCTGTTCTTTTAGTTGGTTCTGTATGGATCATGAACTACTTACATTCAAACATGATGATCTAAACTGATTGTCATGTTTAAAAAGTACTTATTCCTGACTAAGCCAGGAATTCTCTTTGGTAACTTTGTTACCACTTTGGGTGGCTACTTTGTAGCTACCCAAGGTTCAGTAGATTTCCTTCTCCTGCTTCTTACCCTCATTGGCACTACCCTCGTAGTTGCATCTGGATGTGTGGTTAATAACGTTATTGATCAAGACATCGACCAAAAAATGCAGCGCACTCAAAATCGTGCGTTAGTTAAGAAAACCATTTCTGTTCAAATTGCATTAGCTTTTGCTTTGCTGTTAGGCATACTCGGTTTTGGTATTTTATGGTTTTGGGTAAATGCGTACGCTTTTTTATTCGCAGTTATTGGTTTTGTCGTATATGTTGGTTTTTACAGCTTATGGACAAAACGAACAACGATCCACCAAACTGTGGTCGGTAGTATTTCTGGTGCAGCCCCCCCTGTCATTGGATATACAGCGGTCGCGAATCAATTCGATTTAGGTGCGCTACTCATTTTCTTGGGTTATGCATTTTGGCAAATGCCTCACTCATGGGGAATTGCAATTTATCGTTTTGATGATTACAAAAATGCGGGTATTCCGATTCTTCCTGTTGCGCGCTCGATTGTTCGCACCAAGATCGAATCGCTGATTTACATTGTGCTATTTGCAATCTCAATGAACGCTTTATTTGTATTTGGCTATGCAAATTGGCTTTATTGTATAATTCTCAATGTATTGACTGTTTATTGGCTATATTTAAATATCATTGGATTTAAAGCTGAAAATGATCAATTATGGGCAAAGAAATATTTTTTATTTTCTGTTCTCCTAATTACGATTATTAGTATCTGCTTTAGTTTTACTGCTACTACACCAATAAACAATCTTGTAATTTTTTAAAAGATAGAGAAGCCTCTATCTTTTTTTTATCTTCGCTTTAAGCAGTCTATAAATATCTATACTCAACACTACTTTCAAATACTTTGTAAAAGTAAGTTAATTTTCAAAATTGAATAGTCCAATTTATTTTCTTCGTCGTTATATTTTGCTTTATTTTTCTTGTAATCCCCTGCCGACATCCTTACAATACAGCTTCGCATTTTTTTGCGACACATTAAGTTTTTTTGAAACCAATAAAATTTATTTGTGACTCCTTGCTTCTAACAAATGCGTTAGGGGCTGCATAAAACCGTAAGGAGCTGACAATGCGTCACTACGAAATCGTAATTTTGGTACATCCAGACCAAAGCGATCAAGTGGTAGGTATGGTAGAACGCTATATCTCTCACATTAAAGATGCTGAAGGTCAAATTCACCGTCTTGAAGATTGGGGCCGTCGCCAATTGGCTTACCCAATTAACAAAATTCACAAAGCGCACTACATTTTAATGAACGTTGAATGTAACCAAACTACGCTTAATGAATTGGAAGAATTATTCCGTTACAACGATGCTATTCTTCGTAACGTTATTATTCGTCGTGAAAACGCAATCACTGAAGAGTCTTTATTGGCTAAGAGTGCTGAAGAAAAACGTGCGCGTAAAGCTCAACGTGAAGAAGCACAACAAGCTCAAGACTCTGCTGAAGCATAAGGAGAACATCAATGGCACGTTTCTACCGTCGTCGTAAGTTCTGCCGCTTTACAGCTGAGAACGTTACATATATCGACTATAAAGATATCGATACTTTAAAACAGTACATCACTGAAAACGGCAAGATTGTTCCTAGCCGTATTACAGGTACTAAAGCTCGTTACCAACGTCAATTAGCTCTTGCTATCAAACAAGCTCGCTACTTAGCGTTGATTCCTTACACTGACAATCATAAGTGAGGTTGAGCTGTGGATATTATCTTATTACAACGCATTAAGAACCTTGGTAAATTAGGTGATAAAGTTTCAGTTAAAGCTGGTTACGGCCGCAACTACTTAATCCCTCAAGGTAAAGCAGTTGCTGCTACTGAAGCTAATACTGCTGCATTTGAAGCTCGTCGTGCTGAACTTGAGAAGCAAGAAGCTGAAGTATTAGCTGCTGCTCAAGCACGTGCTGACCAATTGAACGAAGTAAATATCGTAATCACTGCGAAAGCTGGTGACGAAGGTAAACTATTTGGTTCTATCGGTACTCGTGACATCGCTGACGCGTTGACAAATGCTGGTCTTGAAGTTGACCGTGCTGAAGTTCGTTTACCGAACGGTGCACTTCGTCACACTGGCGAATTCAACATCGCAATCCAATTGCACCATGATGTTGTTGCTGAAGTTCTCGTTACTATCGTATCTGAGTAATTTTATGCAAAGAAAAAGAGCATGCATCAGCATGCTCTTTTTTTATCCCTAATAATTATAAAATTTGATTTAGCAAGCTGAAATTTAGACTTAGTTTTTTATTTGTTATCGATATTATTTGTTGCACTGTCTTGCTTGTGCATTTTGCATTAAGATAAGTCTCCCCTATTCATTTTCGTAATTATTGTAAATCAAGGTTTTATATGTCTCAGGCGACTGCCAAAAAAAATACGAATAACACTGAGTTAGATTTGCTAAAGAGTGAATCTTCAGCACTCAAAGAGTTTCGTACGCCTCCGCACAATCTTGCTATTGAACAGGCTGTTCTTGCCGCACTCATGACAGTAGCTGAGTCATTCGAACAGGTCAGCGATATATTAACCGAGAATGATTTTTACGCGACTCGACATAAATATATTTTTAGAGCAATTGAAAAACTTTCTAAAGAAAGTTCACCTTATGATGCCGTATTGGTCAATGATTGGTTAATCAAACAGAACCTGCTTGATGCGATTGGCGGTGAAGAATATTTAATGCAATTGATGGCGGATTCTCCATCAAGCTTTTATAACCTTGAAACTTATGCCAATAAAATACGTGAATTTGCAACTTTGAGAAATATGATCAAAGTTGGTAATGAAATTCTACAAAATGCGTATGACACGAAAGGTCGAGAAGTCAGTGAAATTTTAGATTTAGCTGAGACCAGTATCTTTTCTTTGGCTGAACAACACAATAACAATGCAAAAGCTCAAGGGCCAAAAGCAATTAATACCGTTGTCGCAGATGTATTCGATAAACTCAACGAATTATCACAACTTGATGGGAATATTACAGGTCTGACCACAGGATTTGTGGAGCTTGATAATAAAACATCAGGTATGCAAGCTGGAGATATGATCGTTGTTGCTGCCCGTCCATCAATGGGTAAAACAACTTTCGCAATGAATTTAGTCGAAAGTGTGCTATTCAATTGCAACCTTCCTGCTCTTGTATTCTCCATGGAGATGCCTGCTGACTCTATTGCCATGCGTTTAATTTCCTCGTTTGGTAAAGTGCATCAAGGACATTTACGATCTGGCAAATTAGATGGCGAAGAATGGAACAAGGTCACAGGAACGATTCTTCAACTGCAAGAGAAGCATCTCTATATTGATGATTCTTCTGCCCTTCCACCGACTGAAATGCGCGCACGTGCAAGACGTATAGCCAAACAACACGGTGGTAAACTCGGTTGCATCATGGTCGATTACCTGCAGTTAATGAAAGTACCAGGTATGGGTGATAACCGTGTGGGTGAAATTGGTGAAATTTCTCGAAGCTTGAAAGCATTGGCGAAAGAGATGCATTGCCCTGTGATTGCACTTTCGCAGCTTAACCGCTCACTCGAAAACCGTCCAAATAAACGTCCTGTGATGTCAGACTTACGTGAATCTGGAGCAATTGAGCAGGATGCCGATTTGATCATGTTCATTTACCGTGATGAGGTATATAACAAAGAATCTAAAGAAGCAGGAACTGCTGAAATCATTATCGGTAAACAACGTAATGGTCCAATTGGTACCGTTCGACTCGCTTTTGAAGGTCAATATACGCGTTTTAGTAACTTGTCACCTGAATATTACGCGCAGAACCAAGAAGAAGAGTAATTTTGCTTTGATCAATTCTTAGTTAAGAACGCACGAATTGATCGACCACAATTATCTTTTTTCAGTTTAAAAGATTTAACCTTTCCACATGCCTCTAGGAGTAAATTAGAGTGCGCCAAGCAACGGTTTGTATTGACACACACGCATTGCAATACAATTTAAATCGCGTGAAACAACTTGCACCAAACTCTAAAGTTGTAAGTATGGTAAAGGCAAATGCTTATGGTCATGGAGTCTCAGACTGCTTAGCCGCATTGAGCCAGTCTGATGCTTTTGGCGTTGCATGTTTAGAAGAAGCACTTGAAATACGTGAATTAGGTTTTAAACAACCTATCACCTTAATTGAAGGTGTTTTTTCTGAAGGTGAAATGCAAATTGCGATTGAGCAACATATTGAAGTAATCGTTCATCATCATCAACAACTGCAGTGGTTGTTGCAAGTTAAAGATGCTTATATCGCCCGAAATCTAAAAGTATGGGTTAAACTAAATAGCGGAATGAACCGTTTAGGCTTCAAAATTGATGTAATCAAATCGATTATTCATCAATTAAAAAATGAAGGTTTTACCTGTGTACTTGCAATGCATTTTGCTAATGCAGATGTTGATCACCCTTTAAATGAACAACAAATATCTCAATTTCTTGAAGTAAAACAAGATTGTGCACCAATTTTAGCTTCATGTTGTAATTCAGCGGCAATTTATAAATACCCTGAATTGCATTTTGACTATGTTCGTCCTGGTATTATGCTGTACGGCGCAACGCCATTTGCAGATCGTGACGTCCACGCTCTAGATTTAAAACCTGTCATGACATTTAGTGCTGAGATTATTGCACTTAACGCCATTCAATCAGGTGAAGCTGTAGGTTATGGCTCAACCTTTGTTGCACAGCGACCTATGCAATTAGCAATTGTCTCGATCGGATATGGTGATGGGTATCCAAGAGCTTTTATTCGTGAGAATTCGGTTTCACTAGATGGTCAATTAACCCCAGTGATTGGCAGAGTTGCCATGGATATGATTGCCATAGATGTCACTGATCTCAACGCAAAAATTGGTGATCCAGTAGAATTATGGGGTAAACATCGTTTAGTGGATGATGTTGCTGAAGCGAATGGTACGATTGGTTATGAGTTGTTATGTCGATTAAGCCAACGTCCGAAGCGTCTCAAAATGTAATGAGCAAATTAAATCAACGTAATGCTAAACAGCATTACGTTGTAGTTCATTAAAATCCGTATCCTGAGCGCGTGTCAAAAATCGAATTAAATAATCAGCTTGATCTTGTGTAAACTGTGTAGGCGTAAATTGACTAAATCCCATATCTATTAAAGCCTGCTTCACTGGACTTTGTCGTCCTACAAACTTCATAGACCATTCTTGAAATTGTTTTTTTTCAATATTTTTTCGCTGGAATAGGCGAATTTGATGATGGCGTTTATCCTTGTGAAGCTTTTGCAACAATATATCTAGTGTGGTTTCATCACCCTCTAGACATTGAAAATAGTGCCCATCTGCATAATATAGCGCTCCAGAAATTTTATGCTCAAAATTGAAATGACGGGCTTCATTCAAGATTTCACGAACATCAATCAATAAGCGACTTGCATCTGCAGTCGACACACTCGCATAACTGAACTGTTGCATTGCTTCCCCTAATTTTTATAGTAATGATTTAATATTCAATGCAACTCAATTTAATCTAAACTCAATCATAAAGCAAAATTATTGCCAATAGTCTTCTGTTGGCCGTGGCAAACCGTTCAATCCTTGACGCAAAGTATCTGACCAAAGTTTACTAATTGATGAGAAATATGGATCATCATCATGAATACGTTTAGACAATGGAATTGCAAAACTATCTTTTTTATAAATACATGCATCTAGTGGTAAGCCCACAGAAACATTAGATCTAAGGGTTGAATCAAATGAAATTAAACCGCATCTTAATGCTTCATCTAATTCAGTATTGTAATTTAATGCACGATCTAAAATTGGTTTACCGTATTTACTTTCCCCAATCTGAAAAAAGGGCGTATCTGACGTCGCATTGATAAAATTACCCTGAGGATAAATATTATATAACTGAATATCCTCCCCTTGAATTTGACCAGAAAGTAAAATCGTACAGTGATAATTACTTTGCTCTAGTTGATCAGTAGTCACATCCATAATGACACGCTTTAAAGTATGACCAACCAATTCAGCCATCTCGAACATGCTATTCACACTATACAAATTAGGTTCGTGTTTTAAATCTAGCTGATTCTGTAAATGTCCTATAACGGCTTGTGTCGTCGCCAAATTACCCGCAGTTTGTATACTGATAAAACGCTCACCCTCAACACCGAAAAGATAGAGTTTACGAAAGACAGAGATATGATCTACACCTGCATTTGTTCGCGTGTCACTGATACAAATTAAGCCATCACGTAAACGCATAGCACAACAATAGGTCATTGAAATCTCTCTTCTAAATTTTGTTCTAACACGGTAATACCTGAACGATGGTCGTCATACTCTCCACGCCACCAGCCTCTCGCACACCTCTGATAGGTGCAACGTCCCAATAATCACGCCCTAATGCAATATAAATGTGTGAACTTGGCGTATAGAGCTGATTGCTAACATCAAATGTATACCAAACTCCATCTATATAAGCTTCAGCCCAAGCATGGCTCGCCAAATGACTCATTTCTGGAACGTAAAGATATCCAGAAACATAACGCGCAGGAATATTTAACTCTCTACACATACCTACAAATACATGAGTATGATCCTGACATACCCCTTGTTGATGATGGAATGCATCTATTGCCGTAGTATTCACTTGAGTAGAATCTGAAATATATGGCATATGCTCAAGCAATGCATAACTTAAATGTTTTAATTCATCACGAGTCTTTTTACTCACATGCTGAGCTGCAAAAGCTTTCATTTCAGCATCACATTGAGTCGCTGGGGTAATTTGTAGAAAAATACCGACTGGCACTTCTGACTCAATAGCTTGTTCTGAAACTGTATCGATTTCAATAATGCCCTGCGCCATAATACTTAAATTTTGATATGCATAGCGTTGAGTCGAAGTGATCCAAATATTATTAAAGGCATCTTTTGCTTCGACCGTATGACCAGGAATACTCACTGACCAAGCATCTACTTTTTGGTGAGCATTACATTGAGGACACATTCGTATATATTGGATACTATTTTTTGCCGTTTCCGTATATTGATAATGGGTTTGATGATTAATCATCAATTTCATGCATCCACCTCAAATAAACATTGCACCTGATCATTCAATTGGTAAAAGCTATTAGCATTTGGATGCGCTAAAAGATGTTGCCAAGCCTCATCTAAGCTGTCCCATCCTTTAGACTTCAACAGTTCAATCACAACACTTAAAGAATTGATTGTAGAATTAACATCCTGATTCAATCTTATTTCACGATCAAGATTTTCGAAATATTGTCCTAGACTAAAAAACAGAAAAATGTCTTCATTTTCAGCTTCTAGAATATCGCTACACTCATCAACAACAGTACAAATTAATCCTGCATTTTGTGTCGCTGTATCCACCATCTGTTTTAATTCTGAATAAGCCTGAACTGACAATACACCACGTAAATCTTGAATATTATTTTTCACATATTCAAATTGTTGAAAAAAAGAAGCTGGCTGATCATTACTCAGAATCAGCTCATTGAGCGAACACGCATTAAAAGCAGGTAAGCAAAAAGCATGGGCATACTGCAATGCTTGAACATCATCTTGAAATGGAAACTGACCACATAAATGTTGAATACGAGATAAATAACGGCCAACCCAGTAAATATTTTGTGCATTGCTGTTTAATATAATCATGACAAGCTCCTGGTTGTATATTTATGAATGTAGCGGATCTATAACCCACGTATCTTTAATGCCACCACCCTGCGATGAATTTACAACTAATGCCCCTTCTTGCATCGCAACTCGGGTTAAACCTCCCGGCACGATTTCTGTACGATACGGTGAACTTAAAATAAACGGTCTTAAATCAATATGGCGTTCAGCGATGCCGAATTCAGTTAAAGTGGGAGCGACTGAAAGCGCTAAAGTTGGTTGTGCAATGTAAGCATGCGGCTGTGCAATTAACTTTAATCTAAATTGTTCAATTTCTTGTTCGGTCGCTTTAGGACCAATTAACATGCCATAACCGCCTGAACCTTGCGCCTCTTTAACCACTAACTTTTCTAAATTACAAAGTACATAATCGAGTTCTTCACGTTCACGACATTGGTAAGTCGGTACGTTATTTAAAATTGGCTTCTGGTTTAGATAGTAATCGATCATTTTATCGACATAAGGATAGATTGATTTGTCATCTGCTACCCCCGTGCCAGGCGCATTTGCAATCACGACATTGTGTTGTAAGTATGCAGACATTAGGCCAGGTACACCTAATGTACTGTCTGGCATAAAACACAATGGATCAAGAAATCCATCATCTAGGCGTCGGTAAATTACATCGACTTGTTTTTTACCCCAAACGGTTTTGGCATAGACCTTAGCATTTTCAACAAATAAATCCTGACCTGTAACTAGAGGAACATCCATCTCACGTGCGAGGAAGCAATGCTCATAATATGCACTGTTATATCGACCCGGTGTAAGCACCACGATAAATGGATTATCTACTTCAGCATTTTCCTCGAGTATTTGTCTTAAAAGTTGTGGGTATTGCTCTACACCTTGTAAATTTGATGACTTACAAAGTTCGGGCATCATTTTTTCACTAATTTTTCGACTTTCCAACATATAAGACACGCCTGATGGTGTTCTTAAATTGTCTTCTAATACAAAGAAGTCACCTTGCTGATCACGAATAATATCGATTCCGCTAATTTGACTATAAACTTTACCTTTCAATGAATGTTTATACATCAATGGTTGGTATGCCTCATGAGTGAGCACTTGCAGCTCAGGCACTAAACCATCTTTTAAAATCGCCTGATTATGGTAAATATCATCTAAAAAAAAGTTCAATGCTTGCACTCTTTGTGCACAGCCTTGCTCTATTTTGTGCCATTGTTGTTTGGCAATTACACGTGGAATTAAGTCATAAGGAATAATACGATCTGTACCCTCAGCATCACCATAGACTGTAAATGTAATGCCCTGATAGAGGAAATGTTCCTTCGCTTGATGATTTAAAGATTTCAGCTCATCCAAGCTTCTTTCACATAACCAATTTTCGATTTTGCTAGATGCCTCTAATCCAATAGTTTTGTCATCTAAAAGTTCATTATAAAATTCAGATTTAAGTAGATCGAACAAGTACGCAGTGCTGTTTTGTTTAACTTCGATCTGCTTAGATTTTTCAAAAGCTTCGACGGTATGATCAGCCTTAAAATTTGCGAGAATTGAAGTGTTATCTTTTTCCTCATTTAGCATACATACCTCTTAATTGTTATCAATTGTAAACAAAATTAAGCAATTTCAATGCCAAAAATTTACCTATTCATCTATTAATGCCCCATTTTTGAAGCATTCACAACGAAAAATGGCCTAAAGATGTATCGAAATATACTCAACAGCTTCACTTTCCATGCTTGCTTATCTCTTAAAGATTTTTTATTGTGTGTTTGAAAAATATTTTCTCTTTATTCATTAGTTGATTATGTCCTCTCAAGAAAAAGAAACATCGAATAGCTTATATCGACAGTGGCAAATTCTTTCACGTTTAACCACTGGCAAATGGATGGGTACACGAGAGTTGCAAGAGACCCTGCAAAGAGAAGGTATTGAAATCAGTTTAAGAACCATTCAACGTGATTTAAATCAAATTTCTCAAAGATTTCCTATTGAGAGTAATAAAACTGTACCACAAGGTTGGCGTTGGCGATCAGATGCCCCAATTCAAAGCTTGCCGCATATGACCAGCTCACAAGCCGTCACCTTCATGATGGTTGAAGAGCATTTGAAGCATTTGCTTCCTCCAAGCTTAATTGAGGAAATGAACCCTTGGTTCGAGCTTGCAAAACGCAGCTTATCTACACAAAACAATGTACGTCAGTGGATTAACCGAGTTCGTATTGTCCCAGCAAGCCAGCCCTTGATCCCTCCTGTTGTAGAGAAACATGCGCAGCAAGCTATTTACGAAGGTCTATTACAAGATAAACAGATTGAATGTATATATCGTGCGCGTGGACCTGAAAGTGAAGAACGTGGTTATACCTTAAACCCGCTTGCACTGGTTCAAAAGGGCTCGATCATTTATTTGATTTGTACTCGACATGACAAATCAGAAGTTCAAACTTTTGCTTTACATCGTTTTAAATCTGCAAAAGTTCTAGAACAACGCGCCTTACACCCTGTTGACTTTGATATTGATGCTTACATTGAATCTGGTGCGCTTGGCTTCAGAGTTGATTTCAATAAACCCACTGAGCTCGTTCAACTCGAACTCTTTATGAATAAAGCTGATGCACTTTACTTTTCCGAAAGCCAACTCAGTAAAGATCAATCCATCACACAAGTATCCGATGATCTCTTTAAAGTGGTGGCTAATGTGCCATTTACTTCACAATTGGTTTGGTGGCTCAGAAGCTTCGGCAAAAAAATCATTCGTATTGAACCGCTCGATGTATTTAACGCCGTTCATGAAATTGAAAATTAAAAAAGAGCCAAATTGGCTCTGAAGATTTTTTATTATCATATTTTCAGTATTGCGCTGGTTTCTGATTGTGTTGAGTTTAAATACGTGAACTAAACTCCCCTTTAGCCCACGTACACTTTTCAATGTCGTTGGATTATGATTTACATCGTGCAGCATGCAATTTCATAACCATTATAACGAATACGCTTCATCGTCATGGCCTTTCCTCTTTGTTGTGAACGTAGAATCAATATAACGACATCAACTTGGATTGAGAAATAATCATAATTTCTTTATTAATCTCTATTCTTGTTAAACGTAAATAATAAATTATTTATCTTATTTATGAATAAATCGTTATATGAGGATCAAAAAAACCCGCATCAAGCGGGTTTTTTGGACTGCAACAGGCTTAAGCAGATTTTTTAGTTTGTGCATTCTTACGAATCGTAATCATCACCAATTGAACAGCAGCAGGTGTAACGCCCGGAATACGACTTGCTTGAGCGAGAGTTTCAGGGCGAACTTCTTTGAGTTTCAAAGTAATTTCACGAGATAAACCAGATACCACGTCATAATTAAAATCAGCTGGAATCTTAGTCTCTTCTAAGCGCTTCATTTGCGCTACATCCTGATGCTGACGGTTAATATAACCCTCATATTTAACTGCAATCTCAATTTGGTCACCCACTTGAGCAGAAACATCAGAACCAGTGAGTTCCGCAATTTGAGCAAAAGTAATGTTCGGACGTTTCAACAAATCAATCGCAGAACATTCTTTAGAAAGATCCGCACCTGTCATTTCAACGAATTTTTTACCCATTGGATTGTTAGGTGCAGCCCAAAGATGTTGTAAACGACCTGTTTCACGCTCAACCGCTTCCATTTTTTCGCAGTACGCTGCCCAACGCTCGTCATCCACAAGACCCATTTCACGACCGATTGGTGTCAAACGTTGGTCTGCATTATCTTCACGAAGCATCAAACGGTATTCCGCACGTGAGGTAAACATACGGTAAGGTTCTTTCGTACCTAAAGTGATTAAGTCATCGACCAATACACCCATATACGCTTCATCACGCTTCGGTGTCCATTGTTCTTGATCCCACGCACGGCGTGCAGCATTCAAACCTGCAAGTAAACCCTGTGCACCGGCTTCTTCATAACCTGTCGTACCGTTAATTTGACCCGCAAAGTACAAGTTATTAATCGCTTTAGTCTCTAAAGTGAATTTCAAAGCTTGTGGGTTGAAATAATCATACTCAATGGCATAACCCGGGCGCAGGATATGCGCATTTTCCATACCACGGATTGAGCGTACTAATTCAAACTGGACATCAAACGGTAAAGATGTAGAAATACCATTTGGATAAAGTTCATGTGTATCTAGGCCTTCAGGCTCTAAGAATACTTGGTGAGAATCTTTATCGGCAAATTTATGAATTTTATCTTCGATTGACGGACAGTAACGTGGTCCTACACCTTCAATCACACCAGTATACATCGGTGAACGGTCTAGGCCGCCACGAATAATATCATGAGTTTTTTCGTTGGTATGCGTGATATAGCAGTTGACTTGCTCTGGGTGCATAGATGCATCACCCATAAATGACATCGTTGGTGATGGGAAATCACCCGGCTGTGGTGTCATCACAGAGAAATCTACAGAACGTGCATCAATACGTGGTGGCGTACCTGTTTTTAAACGACCTACTGGCAATTGAAGCTCACGTAAACGGTGCGCTAAAGAAATTGAAGGTGGATCACCTGCACGACCGCCGCTTGATTTCTCAAGACCAACATGAATCACGCCACCCAAGAATGTACCAGCAGTTAACACGACAGTTTTCGCATCAAAGCGAATCCCCATTTGTGTTACCACACCTTTAACGGTATCGCCGTCAACAATGAGATCATCTGCTGCTTGTTGGAAAATATCAAGATTGGCTTGGTTTTCTAATGTTTCGCGAATAGCCGCTTTATAACGTACACGGTCAGCCTGCGCACGCGTTGCACGAACTGCAGCACCTTTACGTGAGTTCAGAATACGGAACTGAATACCACCCTTGTCTGCTGCAAGTGCCATCGCACCACCTAAGGCATCAATTTCGCGAACAAGGTGTGATTTACCAATACCACCAATCGCTGGGTTACAGCTCATCTGCCCTAAAGTCTCAATATTATGAGTTAAGAGTAAAGTCTGTCGACCCATACGTGCCGCAGCAAGCGCTGCTTCTGTACCAGCGTGTCCGCCACCGATAACAATGACATCGTAAACTTTAGGATAATGCATAGTGGTATATGAGGAGATAAAAATAATGACAGAAAATTATAGCAAATTTTGTTTGCCTTGAGACAATCGAGAACGATTTAATTCTAATTTTTTTGAAGTCCAATAATATAAACCATTTTGATATAAAAATTTATAAATTTTGCAGATTTAAGTGATTTTTTAACAATTTAGAAAATTTATTTACAGCATTGCCCTTCCATTGATTCGACTATTTTTTCAACATATTCAAGTCATATTTTTTAACAAGAGTATACGAACATGAAAGTCCAGTTATTTACGATGTCAATGTTATGTTGTTTGGGTCTAAGCGTAAGTAGTATGAGTATTGCGAATGACAAAGTTGATAATGCCTATAATGCCAAACAATTCCAAAGCGTATGTAAGGGTAAAAGCGAAGGTGATGCTGTCAGTTTCCCGTATAAAGGAATCATTTGGAATGGTACTTGCCAAACTCAATTTTTCCCAACCCAAAGTAAAGATTTGAAAGGAAATGAAGAGCAGCTTAATTCAGCTTGTAAGTCTGATGCAGCGAGTGTTTCAGTAAATATCGAAGGTCAAGAATATAAAGGCAAATGTGCACTCGGATATGCGCCACCGATGCCAAAAGCGTCTTAACCCAATTTTTTAAATTCGACCATTTATGCAACCAATTGAAAAATTGGTTGCTTTTATTTATTGATAACGATAAAACCAAATTAAAAATAACGATCTATTTACAAATAACACAACCAAATTCAGGATGAATTTATGGACACAGGGATCCTTACGATTTTTTTACCTTTAGCACTTGCAATTGTGATGGCGGGTTTAGGACTTGAACTCACTGTTCAAGATTTTCTACGCGTTCGTAAACACCCTAAAGCAGTGCTCATCGCATTATTTTCCCAACTCATCATTTTGGTTGGCGTTGCATTTATTATATGTAAAATACTCAATCTTTCGCCTTACTTGGCTGTCGGCTTAGTGTTGCTTGCTGCCTCACCAGGGGGTGCGACAGCCAATCTATTTAGCTATTTATACAAAGGTGATGTTGCGCTCAACATCACCTTGACTGCGATTAATGCCATTATTGCTGCAGTGACCTTGCCGCTGATCGTGAATTTTGCAATCACACATTTCATTCAGGATTCAACTCAAATTGGTCTACAATTTAGTAAAATTTTACAAGTGTTCGCCATTATTCTTATTCCAGTTGCCCTCGGTATGTTTGTGCGCTACAAATTTCCAAATGTTGCAACTAAACTAGAAAAACCTGTGCGTATTTTTGCCGTTGTATTCTTAGTGTTAATTATTGTCGGTGCAGTACTTTCTGAACGTGCCAACATTATGAATTATCTTGCTCAAATTGGTTTGGCAACAGCGTTATTTTGTATCGCAAGTCTTAGCGTTGGTTATTTTCTACCACGCTTCTTTGGTGTACCGAGCTTTCAAGCAAGAGCGTGTGCTTTTGAAATTGGTATCCATAACAGTACTTTGGCCATGGCGATTGCAATCACGATAATGAATAGCAGCGAAATTGCGATGCCAGCAGCTGTTTATTCAATCTTTATGTATATCTTCGCTGCTATTTTCGGCATGTTGCTGAATCGTTTTGCACCATTAGACCATCCGGCTGAGTTAACTCGAAACCACTCATAAATTAACTGATATTAATTGAGTTAATCAACTCATCTTAAAGGCACTGTAATCGTGCCTTTATTTATGCTTCAGGTTTTATCTGCATTCTTAAAGCGAATACAGTACAATGCTAACTCTCGTATTGCATATTTAGGTTTTTTTACTGTGAAGTGGTTACAAATCCATATTACTGTCGATCAAGCACAAGTTGATTTTACTGAAACATTATTATTATCTCTTGGTGCAGTCAGTGTGACGCTAGATGATGCAGAAGATCAAGCGTTATTAGAACCACTTCCAGGTGAGACTCCGCTTTGGAACAAAGTCATCGTAACGGGTATTTACGCTCAAGAAGATGATGAAGAAATCGATGTCGTCGCACTAGAAACTTTCATTAAAGACCAGATGCCTGAAGCGCCTTTACGTTATGAGTTTATCGAAGATCAAGAGTGGGAACGCACTTGGATGGATGCATATGAGCCAATTCAAATTGGTGAAAAATATTGGATCGTACCTGAGTGGATGGAAGCACCTGAAGCGGATGCGGTCAATATTAAATTAGATCCAGGCTTAGCTTTTGGTACGGGTAATCATGCTTCAACATTCCTCTGCCTACAATGGTTGGGTAAAACCGATGTAAAAGACAAAATCGTCATCGATTACGGCTGTGGTTCTGGCATTCTAGGTGTTGCTGCCCTATTGCTTGGTGCAAAAAAAGTATATGCGACGGATATTGATCCTCAAGCTGTACTCGCTACACAACAAAATGCTGAATTAAATGGCGTTCTCGAAAATTTATATGTCGGCTTACCTGAAGAATTTAATCAAGCACTCGGTGAGCAAAAGGCAGATGTATTTGTCGCAAATATTCTTGCTGGCCCACTGATGGCACTTGCTGAGGAGTTTTCAACACTCATTCAACCTGAGGGTGAATTCGCACTAGCTGGTATTATTGAAGAGCAAGTTGATGATGTTTCTCGTGTTTATGCTGAATTTTTTGATATATTAGACAAAGAAAAGCGTGATGAAAATTGGTACCGTCTTTCTGGGAAACGCCATAAATAAGTAGAGCTTAATTTAAGATATGAGTGATAAACAAACCCGCTGCCCAAATTGCTCCACAATTTACAAGGTATCAGTCACCCAGTTAACTGTTGCCGAGGGTATGGTTTGTTGTCCTAAATGTTCTGCTGAGTTTAATGCGCTTCTACATCTATTCAATCCTCAACCGAAAGTGGTTGAGCCTTTAATCAAAGAAGTCCAAGACAGTACAGCACCATCTGAAGATGTGATCGAACCCAAACAAGAACAACACCTATTGGATATTTTCGATCGTAAAGTTGCACATTCAAATATTACCTTGCGTACGTATTTAAATAACTTAAATACGTTCAATCATGATCCGATTACCAACTACCCTTCTTTAAATCTTTCATCATCAATCCATGCCAATAGCCAATCGAAACCAAGAACTAGGATTTATATTGCGATATGGGCGATCGTAAATACAATTTTAGCGTTATTACTGGTTTTTCAATTTTTATGGTTTAACCCAAATGTACTGCAACGCTCACCTGCGCTAAATCAGGCATTTATATCAGCATGTAATTTATTTAATTGTGACACGCTCGATAAACGCTATACCCATATAAAAGTACAAGACCTCAATATTGAGTCAACATCAGCGATATCTACTGTTTTTTCAGGTCACTTGGTGAACCAATATAGCAAAGGTTTAAAACTGCCTCTGTTGAAAATAAGCATTTATCAACAAGGGAAGCTGATTTCATCTTCTATTAAAGCACCCAATGAATATTTAGTAGAAAGTTTGCATGGAATTACACGAATTCCTCAAGACAGTCCATTTGGTTTCAAATTTAGTATAAATTTTTCTCAATCTGAGTTTGACAATTATAAATTGGAAGTTATACGACCATAAGATCAAAAAAAACGATAAAAAAATTAAAAAAAATGTAGTTTTCTTGCTCACTTTTTCATAGACAATGGTATGATACGCGCCACGAAAGCTTTGTACCGCAAACTCCTCGCAATTTCTCAAAATAAATACAGTTCTGTTCATGTGCTTAATTTTTTTATTCAGCGCATCAGGGATGTTTTTTGTTTTATGTGGAACCGTAACAAATATTAAACTATTGTTACGCTTATTTTTCACTCAATTGCTCTAGTTGTGGCAAGCTAATTGTTCTTGTTTTAGAGTCGACCGTTTTAGGACCTAAAACGGAGCTCGTTTTTTTTATTTTGACCACAAAATCACTTTTACCCTAAGTGATTATTGATTCTCGGATTAACTCGCATGAATAGCAAATCTCCTATTTTTACTGCACAATCTGATGTCGCTCTTCGTATTCACGTAGATCGCGCAGTTCGCCATTATTTTGCACAATTGCAAGGCGAGCAACCATCTCAAGTTTATGACATGGTTTTAGCAGAAATGGAGAAACCTCTTTTATCTGTAGTGTTAGAATATACACGTGGCAACCAGACTCGCGCTGCTGAGATTCTAGGCCTTAACCGTGGTACTTTACGTAAAAAGTTGAAAGCTCACGGTTTAATGAGTGAATAAATGATAAAATGCTTGCGGCTTCCGCGGGCATTTTTTTTACCTGCTATTTAGCTTTTTTGTTTTAATTCTTGATAACTGTGACTAAATCATGACTATTAAACGCGCATTAATCTCTGTTTCTGATAAAACAGGCATTGTTGAATTTGCCCAAGACCTTGTTGCTCTAGGGGTAGAAATTTTATCTACTGGCGGTACTTATAAGTTGTTACGTGACAACAATATTGCTGTAGTCGAAGTTTCAGAGCACACTGGTTTCCCAGAGATGATGGACGGACGTGTAAAAACACTTCATCCGAAAATCCACGGTGGTATCTTGGCTCGTCGTGGTCTAGATGAAGCTGTGATGGCTGAACACAACATCGATGCGATCGATTTAGTTGTGGTAAACCTTTATCCATTTGCTGCAACTGTTGCAAAACCTAACTGCTCACTTGCTGATGCGATTGAAAATATCGACATCGGTGGTCCAACGATGGTTCGTGCTGCTGCGAAAAACCATGCGTCTGTAGGTATCGTTGTAAATGCATCTGACTATGCGACTGTAGTTGCTGAGCTTAAAGCTGAAGGCTCACTTTCTTATGCAACTCGTTTTGACTTAGCAGTTAAAGCATTTGAACATACTGCTCAGTACGACGGTATGATCGCATCTTACTTAGGCGCTCGCGTTGGTAAAGAAGACGGTCAAGCTGATCAATTTGCACGTACATTCAATACGCAATTAAATAAAGCTCAAGATTTACGTTACGGTGAAAACCCACATCAATCTGCTGCATTCTATGTTGACCCTGCTGCAACTGAAGCCTCTGTTTCTACTGCTAAACAGTTGCAAGGTAAAGAATTATCTTATAACAACATTGCAGATACTGATGCAGCACTTGAATGTGTTAAATCATTTGCGAAACCTGCATGTGTAATCGTAAAACACGCTAACCCATGTGGCGTTGCAGTCTCTTTAGATGGTATTAAAGCTGCATATGACCTTGCATATGCAACTGATCCAGAATCTGCATTCGGTGGCATTATTGCGTTTAACCGTGAATTAGACGTTGCAACTGCACAAGCAATTGTTGACCGTCAATTTGTTGAAGTGATTATTGCACCAAGCGTTGCTGAAGGTGTACTAGAAGTTACAGGTGCGAAGAAAAACGTACGTGTACTTGTATGTGGCGAATTACCTGCAATTGACGAACGTGCTCCACAAATGGACTACAAACGTGTAAACGGTGGTTTACTCGTTCAAGATCAAGACTTAGGTATGATTACTAAAGATGATCTTAAAGTTGTGACGAAACGTGCCCCAACTGAACAAGAAATTGATGACATGATCTTTGCTTGGAAAGTTGCGAAATACGTTAAATCAAACGCGATTGTTTATGCTAAAAACCGTCAAACGATTGGTGTGGGTGCAGGTCAAATGAGCCGCGTAAACTCTGCTCGTATTGCTGCGATCAAAGCTGAACATGCAGGCTTAGTCGTTGAAGGTGCAGTAATGGCATCTGACGCATTCTTCCCATTCCGTGATGGTATTGATAACGCCGCTAAAGCAGGTATCAAATGTATTATCCAACCGGGTGGTTCAATGCGTGATGAAGAAACGATTGCTGCTGCTGACGAAGCAGGTATTGCAATGGTGTTCACTGGCATGCGTCATTTCCGTCATTAATTAATGGTTCGTGTCATGATGACTTCTCATAAGTCACCTATAACACTGATAAGAGATTTTTAATCTTGCCTAAAGTCCTCTTCTATTCATTTAGTTGAGGACTTTATGTCATTTTCGATTCATGGAGTATGAACCGATGAATATTTTAGTTTTGGGTAATGGCGGTCGTGAACATGCGTTAGCATGGAAAATCGCTCAAGATGAAAAAGTAACTAAAGTTTTTGTTGCACCGGGTAATGCGGGCACAGCAACTGAACCAAAATGTGAAAATGTAGCACTTAACATTTTAGACAATCCTGCAATCATCGAATTTGCTAAAAACAATGCAGTTGAATTGATTGTAGTTGGTCCTGAAGCACCACTTGTAAACGGTGTTGTAGATGCTTGTCGTGAAGCTGGCGTAAAAATTTGGGGTCCAACTCAATTTGCAGCGCAATTAGAAGGCTCTAAAGCATTTGCGAAACACTTCTTAAAACGCCATAACATCCCAACAGCTTTTTATGACGTATTTACAGAAGTAGATGCAGCTAAAGCATTTGTTGAGAAAAATGGTGCGCCGATCGTGATCAAAGCTGATGGTCTTGCTGCTGGTAAAGGCGTGATCGTTGCGATGACCAATCAAGAAGCATTCGATGCAATTGATGACATGCTTGCAGGCAACAAATTTGGTGATGCAGGTTCACGCGTTGTCATCGAAGAGTTCTTGGCAGGTGAAGAAGCATCTTTCATTTGTATGATTGATGGCGACAACATTTTACCTATGGCAACTTCACAAGATCACAAACGTATCTTTGAAGGTGACCAAGGTCCTAATACTGGTGGTATGGGTGCTTACTCTCCTGCTCCTGTTGTAACGGCTGAAGTTTTTGAAAAAACCATGAATGAAGTGATGCGTCCTACCGTTGAAGGTATGAAAAAAGACGGTCACGTTTATACAGGTTTCTTATACGCAGGTTTGATGATTGATGAACAAGGTCAGCCTAAAGTAATCGAGTTTAACTGTCGTTTTGGTGACCCTGAAACTCAACCGATCATGATGCGTTTGAAATCATCTTTAGTTGATTTAGTTGAAGCAGGTATTGAAGGTAAACTTCCTGCAGAAGCTGAATGGGATGAGCGTAAAACTGTCGGTATCGTGCTTGCCTCGAAAGGCTATCCTGAAACATCAAGCAATGGCGATGTAATTTCAGGTTTAGATACGGAAATGGCAGATGCGAAAGTGTTCCATGCAGGTACGAAAGCCAATGAGAATGGTGACATCGTAACTGCTGGTGGTCGTGTACTTTGCGTGACTGCTCTTGGTAATACCATTGGTGAAGCACAAGCAAAAGCGTTGGAACTTTGCCAAAAAGTGACTTTCGACGGCGTTCAATACCGTAAAGATATTGGCTACCGTGCGATTGCTCGTGAAAATTCTTAATATTAATTTAGATTAATAAAAACCCCGCTAAGTGCGGGGTTTTTTGATATATTCAATTAAATATCAAACAAATACTTTATAAAAATGCGCTTTAATTTATTTAATCAACCATCTGAAGAAATACAATATTTAGGGACACCTCATACGCAAGATTGCATTGAAGCAATTGCCTTAGTTCTAAAATTTGAAGAACAAGTTGAACGAGCACTTGTTTTAACTAATGATCACAATCATTGTTTTTTAATTAAAGGTTATCGAACTGTTTATCTCATTAGATATGGCTTTAGATCAGATTATATCTCAGAAGGTTATAAAGGTTTTGTTAAAGCTTTAAAACTATTGCAAAGGCATAAAATTGAAATCAAAGAGCTGCTTATATCAACTAAAGAATTTGAAATCATTAGGCAAAATGCGTTAAGTGATAGTGACGTAGAGTCTTTCTTAAATAGTTCTTATAGACGGACTAACACAATTTATGATTACATTAGCAATTTAGATTTTATGCTTAATGAACCTTTAAAAATAAATGACTATTATCCTAGCGAATTGCCATTAAATTTAATTGACAAGAGAATTATAGATTTAGCTTTTAAGTTTAAATTAGATGCTGATGCATCAATAATGACTGCGTATACTCGATTAGAAGATATTATTCGAGAAAAAATAAATTCGCAAAAATTCTCTAGCTCACTAATGGAAGATGCATTCTGTTCAGACGTAAAAAAAAAATAAGTTATCTCCCTTCAAATGGGAGTCAGAAAATGAAGAGTCATCTACGGCTATTGGCAGATTATTTGTGAATACTTTTAAAGCCTATCGTAATCGAAGAGCACACAGTGAAGTAGAAAAATCACTAAATCAACTACAAAGAGAATTTTTACTCATCAATGAACTTTATTTACTAGAAAGTGAAGCGGTTCAAAGATAAAGATCAATCAATATGAAAAATTATATTGAAACCCTTGCCTGATCCTCCGCCAATGGCAAGATGCTGACACCGCCCCATTTATCCAAATTTATATAGCTGCTTGAGTTATAATTTATGATCAAATCCTATTTCTTTTCACGGCACATAAAAACATCCCTCATCTAATATGAGGGATTTTGGACTATTTAGATTCTGACTTTGGATGCAGCTTTACCATCATCTTAGAATACCCACGAACAAAATTAGACTGAACAATTTCGGGTTCTTCAAGCACTTCAATTCTGTCATAACGTTTGAGAATCTCCTCCCAAAGAATGGTCAATTGCAACTCAGCTAAACGACTACCCATACAGCGATGAATTCCATAACCAAATGATAGATGTTTTTTCACATTTTCACGGTCAATACGAAATTCATCCGCATTTTCAAACACAGTTTCATCACGGTTAGCAGACGCATACCACATAACAACTTTGTCACCTTTACGGATATACTGACCTTTATAAATTAGATCTTGAGTCGCTACACGGCGCATATACGCCAATGGTGTCTGCCAACGAATAATTTCACTAACCATATTAGGCAACAGATCAGGATTATTCTTCAGCTTGCCTAATTCCTGAGGGAACAAATGCATTGCGTAAACCCCGCCCGACATCGAGTTACGAGTCGTATCATTCCCGCCTACGATTAATAATGCCAAATTCCCCAGAAACTCTAATGGTCGCTGAATCAGATCATTTGTCTCATCACTCCGAATAAGCATACTCATCAAGTCAAAACTTGAAGCCTCACCTGCTTTTATACGTGCAGCCTTATCATGCCAAAGTTGAGACAAATCTCTCACCATCTCTTTTAAACCATCAAAAGTATTTTCAATAGTCATCGTACCGCCTGTCGTACCTGGTGATGAGGATGCAATTTCAGACCAATAGACCAATTTACGGCGTTCTTCGTAAGGAAAATCTAACAATGTCGCCAACATTCTTGAGGTCAGTTCAATTGATACTCGATCTACAAAGTCGAAAGCTTCATTTAAAGGCAAGTGATCAAGTACGTCTTGGGTACGTGTCCGAATCAAGCTTTCCATGTCTTTCAAGTTTTTTGGTACGAAAACACCCTGCACAGCTTTACGCTGAATATCATGCTTCGGTGGATCCATCGCAATAAACATTTCAAGCTCTAAACCTTGCGGTTGCTCACCCAACATAATGATCGGTTCTGAAGAGAAAAGCTGATGATTTTTATCAACGTACATGACATCTTCGTACTGTGTCATCGACCAAAAAGGACCAAATAAACTGTTTGATTGATAATGTATCGGTGCATCTTTCCGTAATCGTTTAAAAGCATCCTTCCATACACCTTGCTTGTATAAAAAAGGGCTACTGACATCAAGCTCTTGTAAGGTGCAAACATTTGGATCTGGAAGTCGAGTTTCTTCAATTTGATCAAAATCAGGATTCTTAAATAAGCTACTTTTTAATTTATGGTACACATGGGCAGCTTTGATATGATTTTCTAAGGGAATATAGCGAGCGCTAAAATTCACCAAATCTACTCGAACAGCATTCATTTTTTTGACTAAATTATTCATGACAATGTGTCCTATGTGATCTCATCTTTAAATTTATATTCAGCCTTTATTCCATTAAGCTGATGATCTGTGTTTGAGCATAGAATTTTAAAAATACACAATCAGGTCATTTTTTGACATTAATAAGTCATTTTTTGACATTCTTTTTATTCAAATTAGCAGCTCTAATGAGGCTAGATTTAAGAAAGATAAATATCACGCTATCTGGACTTGAGTATGATTTCTAAAGGAATAGAACATAGCAATCAGGACAATAATGCAATTCGGGCATTGATTCCCTGCGCCTATGTCAGAATTATTGCGCAACAATTGGGAGGTGGGCTGCGTGTATTCCCAACTTTATTGAATGGCACATCACTGACTGCTGAATTTATTCAACAAGAAGATTCTCGGATTTCAGCATCTGATTTTATTCGTATATTTGAAAATGCATTGAACATGACAGATGTTCCCGATTTCGGTTTAGAACTTGGGCATCGCCTTAAACCCACGACTCATGGCGCAATGGGCTTTTTGATGCACAGTTGCCCGAACCTTTATGCTGCACTTGATGCGATTCAACATTATCTACCTACTCGAATTGGATTTGCAGAGGTCATTCTCGAAAAACGTGATCAGCAGATGAATTGTAAAATTCACTTTAATATCGATTGCTCCACCCTTGTATATCAAAGCATGATCGAGTCTTGCATGGTGGTATTTAAAGAGTGTGCTGAATTTATTTTAGGTAAGCCATTAACTGAGGCGAAGTTGCTTTTTAGCTATCCTAAACCTGCTTACCATGCTGCTTATACAGAAATTTTTCAATGTGATTTCGCATTTTCACAATCTTTTGATGGCATTCAGATACCTTTATCTGTGTGTAAAATCCCGAATGCTTCAGCAAGTCAGGAGAACTATCTGATTGCAAAAAAACAATGTGAAAATGTACTTAAGGATCTTCTTACACCCCAAAATACTTATCAATTTCGTGTCAAAAAAATACTGATTGAGCATTTATCAGATCCCAAAAATGAATCCGAGATTGCCGCTTCATTATTCATGAGCAAACGAACCTTAGCTCGTCATTTAGAAAAAGAAGGTTTAACCTTTAAAGAGGTCAAAGATCAGGTACTTGCACAACAAAGTGCTTATTTTCTTGAGCATACGCAACTCACGATTGAAACAATTGGTATGCTTCTTAATTATCACGATGCCTCAAATTTCAGACGAGCATTCAAGCGTTGGTTTGGTATGACCCCTAGCCAATATCGGCAGAAATACAATAATGATCTTACCAAGCAAATTTCTAAATTAAATTAAATCCATATTTTTCATATTGATATATTAAATCATTATAAGGTGTTCGACTGGTAACAGATCTTGCTAATTTTAAACACTCAAATTATAAGTATGATATTTAAAGTTTATTTATACATTCTCATAAATTGTATATGACGCTTTATGCTAAGCTAGTTCATTAACATCACTATATTGAATAAAAAAAAATTGTTATCATCAACCAACTTTTTTGTTATCAATGCTTAAATAATTGATAGCTAAATACCGAATTATCTCTAACAGATGAATAGGTTGAAATGCTCTTTAAACAAGGACAGTTCATTTCACTATTCACCTCACTGCATATGTAAGTTGAAGATTGTTTCAACATACTCAGGAAATATCATGAAGAAAATTCTTGGTTTAGTTTTGGGCCTATCAGTGGGTATCGCTGGATGCTCAAAACAAGATGCTCCAGAAACCGCTGCAAACAACACGAATAAAGATTCAGTTCAAACCATTACAATCGCTTCTACAGGTTCAGATGCAGATATCTGGAAGTTCATTGCAAAATTGCCAGAAACTGAAGCTGCAGGTTTAAAGTTAGATGTTAAAAACTTTACTGATTATGTTTCAATGAACACTGCGGTAGCCAATAAAGAGATTGATATCAATGCCTTCCAATCATATGCATATATGGTTGCATACAATGATGCTAATACTCAAAAAATTGCGCCATTATCTACGACTTATCTTGAGCCAATGGGGATTTACTCAAGCAAAGTTAAAAATCTAAATGATTTCAAAACAGGTTCGACCATTGCAATTCCAAACGATGGTGCTAATGAATCACGTGCCCTTTTATTATTGCAATCTGCTGGTTTAGTAAAGTTAAAACCTCAATTTGACAATGTCAAAGGCACAACTTCTGATGTAACTGAGAATCCTAAACAGATCACCATCAAACCGATTCAAATGGCAACTGCGGTACGTGTGAAAGATGAAGTGGATGCCATTGTATTAGGCAACACCTTAGCAATGGAAGGTGGTTTGAACGTATTAAAAGATGCGATCTACTACGAGCCAATCGATCAAAGTACAAAAATGAATGTGAATGTACTGGCTGTAGCTGAAGGCCGTCAGAATGATCCTGTATTGCAAAAGGTAGGTCAGCTATATCATACAGATGCGGTTAAGCAATATGTGAAAGAGAACTTTGGTGGCACTAAAGTTAATGTTGATAAACCAACGACATATCTCACAGAAGCTCAATAATTCTAGACTTCTGTATTTTTAACAGGCAAATTTAATTTGCCTGTTTTTCATTTTTAATAGTTCTTGACGTTATGATTGAATTTAAAAATATTAGTAAACATTATCAGCTTAAAGGCCAAACTATTCACGCCTTAGACAATATTAATCTGACGATTCCAGATGGAAGTATCTTCGGAATTATAGGCTATAGTGGTGCAGGTAAAAGTACACTGATCCGTTTGATCAATTTACTAGAAAGACCCAATCAAGGTCAAATGATCATCCACGGTCAAGATTTCACTGCTTTGAGCGCTTCAAAATTACGTCAAGAACGCGCCAATATTGGTATGATTTTCCAGCATTTCAATTTACTACAAACCAAAACCGTTGCAGCCAATATTGAAATGCCAATGAAACTCCTTGGCTGGAGTAAAGCTGAGCGTCTAAAACGCTTAGATGAGCTACTTGAGTTTATCGATTTAAAACATAAACGCGATGCTTTTCCAGATGAGCTTTCTGGTGGTCAAAAACAGCGTGTAGGTATCGCTCGGGCACTTGCCAATCATCCAAAAATTCTACTCTGTGACGAAGCAACATCAGCGCTTGATCCTCAAACGACAAAGTCTGTACTTGCCCTTTTGAAAAAAATTAATCAAGAGCAAGGAATCACCATTGTTATGGTTACGCATGAAATGGATGTTATTGAGTCGATTTGCGACTTTGTTGCAGTTATGGAGCAAGGCAAAGTGATTGAACACGGCAGTACTCTCGATATCTTTAGTCAACCTCAACACCCGACGACCAAAACATTTATTCAAACTGTTTTACAGCAGCAATTACCTATCAATATTTTAAATAACTTAGAAAATCAAAATCACCACAGTATTTATAGCTTGCAGTTCTTAGGTACTTCGGCCCAAGAAACTGTTGTGCAAGCTGCCATTAAACGATTTGATATTAGTCTCAATATTTTATTTGCCAACATGACCGAAATTAATGGCGCTGTGATTGGGCAAATGTTTGTGCAATTACTGGGTGATCCAGACATTATTCAAGAAACCATCAGCTTTTTCCAACAACATGGCGTTAAAGTTGAGCAATCAGGAGTACGTGCATGAGAGATATGATTGTTCAATGGCTAACAGAAATTACTGAACCTTTTTGGAAAAGCTCGCTTTCAATTGATCAATTTGTGACAGCCCTACAAGAAACCTTTCATATGGTTTTATTTGCAATGCTATTCGGTACGATTTGGGGTTTAATTCAAGGGATAACCCTACTTGTTACACGACCAAACGGGATTTTAGCCAATCGTGTGATTTACTACGGATTAAACCCTATTGTGAATGCATTACGTTCCCTCCCGTTTATTATCCTCCTGATCGCGGTTATTCCACTGACAAAAATGATTGTGGGTACTTCGATTGGGACTTGGGCAGCTATTGTTCCTTTAACCATTTATGTAGGCCCTTATATTGGTCGTCTGGTTGAAACTTCACTCCTTGAAGTCAACGAAGGTATCGTGGAGTCAGCGCAAGCTATGGGCGCAACACCCCTACAAATTATTTTCAAGTTTATTCTACCTGAGGCACGCAGTTCCCTCATTCTCAATTTAACTACAGCTGCAATCAGCTTAATTGGTGCAACAGCCATGGCTGGCGCGGTCGGTGCAGGCGGCATTGGTGATCTTGCAATCTCCTATGGTTATCAACGCTTTGATACCAGTGTCGTTATACTCACCGTCATTGTTCTTTTAGTATTAGTACAATTGGTGCAAATGACAGGCGAAAAGCTCGCCAAAATGCGGTAGTAAATTAAAAAAAAGATCTCAACTGAGATCTTTTTTAATATCAATCCATCCAAAGTGAAGCGATTTTTTCCATTAATTGCGCACGTAACGCCGCAGTCGGATTGCATGGATTACGCTTTGCTTCATGCGTATAAAACGCTTGCCATTCGCGTATCATTTCCAAACTAACACCTTGTGCTTTTAACTGATGGATGTCTTGCTTGGATATACTTTCTAAGCGTGCTTGAGCACCTTCTGGCCCTGTCGCCCAACCGATAACCCCTTGCCCAAAACTCGGAAGGCTCTTTTGGTTGGGTGTTTGAGGAACCGCTTTACGTTCGATTGTCTCATTGACCTTACAGCTGCTTGGACGCTCGTATAATTGAGACTTTTGCAGTTGACCAACTTGAGAGTTCTGCATACAACCAACAAGAACAATCGAACTCATCACTGCGCTGATGCAAGCACTCAATCTCACTTTTATCATCATTTACTTTTTACTCGAAATTAGTTCATCAGATCAGATAATCTTAAGCTAACAACAATGCACCTCATCAAATTCGAAATCAATATTTACAATACATCGCTCTTTAAAATTTGGGTGAATTTTACAATTTGATAAGCTTGATCTAGGATGAGATCAAATAAGTCACATGCTTTAGGATCGTTTAGGATGCGTTATCAAGTTCGCGTAATTGATGTTAACAATGCGCTACAAAACTATATATGGATTATTGAAGATACTGAAACCCAAGAAATTGCAGTGGTAGACCCTACAGAAGCCAATTTGGTGGTCAACTATTGTGACTCGAATTGTTTAACACTTAAGCAAATATGGCTTACCCACTGGCATAAAGACCATATTGGTGGTGTGCCAGAGTTAATCGCGGAAAAAAATATTGAAGTTTATGGTCCACGTGAAGAATTATCTAAAATTCCATTTATCAGTTGTCCACTCAATCATGATGATGAATTTTATTTTAATGACTTAAAACTTGACGTCATCGCTGTTCCTGGCCACACCTTAGGTCATATCGCAATATTTGCAGATGAAATTGACAGTTTATTCTGTGGAGATACCTTATTTGCAATGGGATGCGGACGCCTTTTTGAAGGAACGGCTGAACAAATGTATCAATCACTTAACCGACTGTCAGCGCTTCCTCCAAGAACTCAAGTCTACTGTACCCATGAATACACGCTCTCAAATGCACAATTCGCTTTGCAAGTAGAACCTGAGAATAAGGCACTGCAAGAACGATTTGAGCAAGTTCAGAAACTTCGAGATCAAAATCAAATAACCTTACCTTCCACCATTGAAATTGAACTTGAGACCAATCCTTTCTTGCGCGTCAACAGTGCTGAAGAATTTAAACGTATTCGGGAAATGAAAGATAATTTCTAAATTTAGCATTATCTATTCAAAATACAGGGGTTTATTACTGAGCGATATTCGCTCAATAATAAACCCTTCAGACAATACATTCTCTTCTTTACCTTAAAGCTTTAACAATATGATCAAATTCTGTCTTGTAATTGCATGAAATATATACTTATTTATAGAATTAAAATATATTTACATTAATTTAGGTTAAAGCCCTTTAAAAAGAACATCATTAACCTTATTAATATTTCATTAGTCAAAGGAGTTGTCTCATGAAGAAAGTGGTCAAAGCAAAAAATTTAATTGCATTCAGAATTTGGTTAGAAAAATTAGGTTATTCCGTTCGAAATTTAAAGGATAACCAAGGCTTCACTTTCAGCTTTAAAAAAGAATATGGTTTAGTGACATGTGACTTATCTGGAAATACTCTGGCAATGCAATTAGGTGAAGAGTTCGAGGATCACTTAAAAGCTTAATCTCACCTTAATTCAACGGAATGAATACTAAATAGATCATCTAAATATTAACATCGCCTCTTTGTAGGCGATTTTTTTATATTTATATATTTCAGTCTGTATTGATATAAAAATATAGGCAATAAAAAAGCAAGGTATCAAACCTTGCCTTAATATGGTGGGGACGGAGAGACTCGAACTCTCACACCTTGCGGCGCTGGAACCTAAATCCAGTGCGTCTACCAATTTCGCCACGTCCCCTTTGAATACTCAATCATATTACTGAGCTTCATAAAACTTGGCAGAGGATCAAGGATTCGAACCTTGACGAACGGTTTTGGAGACCGTCATGCTACCATTACACCAATCCTCTATTTCACCTACTTCGGTCGTTCCACCTAGTAAATTACTTGGTGGGGACGGAGAGACTCGAACTCTCACACCTTGCGGCGCTGGAACCTAAATCCAGTGCGTCTACCAATTTCGCCACGTCCCCGATGGCTGTGTATATTATAGAGATCATTATCTCATGACAAGCCCTTTTTTTGAAAAACCTTATTGTTTGACTAAATATAAAACAATTATCCATTTTACTGGTTTTTGTTTAAACAAATTCGCTTAATAACTGTTTTAATTGATAAATATTGTTCAATCTTTGTGATTTATTTTTCATCAACATCTGCTGCAGTACTGGTGTTAAGTCAGAAAAAGGCCTAATAATTTCAACTTTTAATTGCTGACAATGCCATTTTGCCCAATCTATATAGCTTTTTTTACGGATTGAGTACTGATTTAACCATTCTAACCAAATAATACCGAGTGCATATATATCTGATGCTTGTGATTTTGACTCACCATGAAACAACTCAGGCGCCATATACCTTGGTGTTCCATGCGTAGAAACTTGAGGATGGCACTCAAAGTGAAACATCTGTTCAAAATCAATTAATTTGGGTTGACCATTGAATATTCTAAAATGTTCTCTTTTGAGATCTGCATGGACCAATCCTTGCTCATGAATCGATAGTAATGCATCTAGACTATGTAATAATAGATTGACCACATTTGAAAACTCATTGTGTGGGAAGGTCTGCATTTGAGTATAGACAGAATTTTCTACTTCAAATAGCGGCGCCGCATTTTCAATCAGAATCAATGATGAAGAATCATGTTTTGATGTAGGTGTATCGAATCTACTGTTTTCGTCATACACGATCTCAAACGGCACTAAGATCTTTGAAGAGCGAGTACTGAGTGATTGGTAGTGTTTTATCTCATTGTCGAACCACTGCTCATGCTGTGAACTGATACCCTGCTGTTGTCGCTTAACCCAATACGTTTGGTCGTCTATTTCGATACAATAAATTAGACGACCATACTGCTGACTTTGTTCAAAATTAACTGGTTGCCTGAGCAGAGGCTGAATGGTTTGCCACTGTAGATTGTTTTTCAAGAGATTCATTTTGCTGTTTCAGTTGCGTCAGCATATCCAAACAGTGTTCAATGGTTTTTCCTATACGCGCATGTGTTTCAATACTGGACAGTTTTGACCAAGTTGCCCGTTCCCCTTCTCTTTGAAGGACTTTAAACAAATGAGGTCGCGGATTTTGTAACATATAATGATAATGTCGCAGACTATAATTACCTACAATATTTAAATCCCCATAATAACGCTGATCAACAATACCATAACCGTGATCCAATAGTCGTCTAATCGTCGGCACACTGCCCATTCGGTCACGAGTGAAATTCATGACATCCATCGCAATCGTTTTACCATGTTTACGCACTAAACGTTGCGGCCAGCTGAGCAGATCTGTTCTAAAACGCTCCGCATCACTTTGCATGAATGGCACAATATGTGGATTCACCTGACTGGCAATGGTGTAATTAATATTGTAGAGACGAGCCATTTTCTCTTGTGGGAAATCACTTCTTACACTGCCATCCACCCAACGAATACTTGCCAAGTATGGTGTATGCACCCCATCATAACGCTTACTGGTCAGTCGAACTGGAGGGAATAAGATAGGAACGGCGCATGATGCCAATACTGCACTCCATACCAGTAAATCTGGCGCAGTATATTTATTCATGATACGAGCATCTTCCTGAGCGACATCATAAGGTGCGACACTGATATTAATATCAAGTCCAGACTTTTCATACGCTTCTTGAAATGTTAAGTCCCCTAAATTTTCCACTAAAAATTTCTTAAGATATCGCACATCAGCAATACCACCATTTCCTCTAAGCAACTCTTTGAAACTTCTGAAATGGAATGCCTCGCTATAAAAGCTCTCTCCTGTCAGCAGCTGATCAATATCTTTTTGATCAGAAACGCCTAACATCGCCGTCATTAACGCACCAGCACTCGAACCTGATAAAACTTTCGGCATCAAATCTTGTTCCATCAGCGCCTTACACACGCCTGTATGAAACAAACCTAATGAGGCCCCACCCGAAAACATCATTGCTGGTTGACCATAGGTCAGTTGACAATTTTTAAAAAAATCAAATTTTTCTTGATGTGTCAAACCTGAACATTCATCCGAAGCGATATAAATTAAACTCTGTGAAACCTCTTCGATATAGTCCTCAATAAGTTTTTTAGTGCCAATATATGTTTGTGTGAACAGCATAGGATGACCAATATTGGCGACATCATGACTCAGGCCTTCTCGCAAAATATAGATAAGATCAATTACACGATGATTCAGCTTGTAACGGCGTAAAAGATTTAAACGATGCGATATAATTTCAGCATCAAAATACGGTGAAGTATTATTAAACTTCCATTCCTGAGCGCCCGTTTCCTCATCCAGCTTTAAGGCAATGTCTTTCCACTCTTCATAGCTCTCCGCACGTTCAAGCTCATGTTGCATTTTTTTAATTCGATACGCTTGATGCGGATTAATTTGACTACGATTGCCTAAAATCATTGAGCTAGTCCTTTGATTTTTATTAGTTCAATTAGTTTTTGTTCAGTTTTTAAACTATGCAAAAAAAGTACAAAATAATCAACTTAATAAAATTTATTTCTTGTATCGACCAGTCACCCTAGATTTATCCCTTAGATCAGTTCACATCACTGTCGTCATCATGTAGATTAAACTTGATTTTATTGAATTGTATTTCACAAACAACTATGGCGACTCTAGAACTACCAGATCAACTGTTAACAAAAATTTCTCAACTTATTGATCAACTTAATCACACATTATCTGAACCGAGTCAGGAAATTGATTTCTCAGCACTAGGATACAAATGGCAAAATAAACGGCTGATCCCCATTCAAAAACCTAAAATAATTCATCTTGATGATTTAAAAGGTATCGAAAAACAAAAAGAAAAAATACTGCAAAACACTGAACAATTTTTACAAGGTTTACCTGCAAACGATATTTTATTGACTGGATCTCGTGGAACCGGAAAATCATCTATTGTAAGATCTTTACTGTCAAAATATGCTGACCGTGGTTTACGCATCATTGAAATTGAACGTGATAATCTGTCAGACCTACCAGAAATACAAAAAATTATTGAAGGTCGTCCTGAAAAATTTATCGTGTATTGTGATGACTTAGCCTTTAATGCTGAAGACGAAAATTATCGTAGTTTAAAAAGTGTGTTAGATGGTTCACTAGAGTCAGGTTCTGGCAACTTTATTATTTATGCGACCAGTAACCGCCGCCACCTACTTCCAGAATTTATGCATGAAAACACCCCGATCACTAAAGTAGACGTGCCTCAATATACTGAATTACATCCGCAAGAAGCGATCGAAGAAAAAATCTCATTGTCTGATCGTTTTGGTCTTTGGCTTTCATTCTACCCAATGGATCAAAATCTTTATTTAGAGATTGTAGAGCACTACTTAAAAAAATCTGATATTGAAATGACACCTGAAGTACGTGCTGAAGCGCTACGTTGGTGCCAAGCCAGAGGTCAACGCTCAGGTCGTTCTGCATTCCAATTTTCAAAACATTGGATCGGCTCTACTCAATTAAAGCATGATTAAGCATTTACATCTGCTTCTGCAATAAGAAACTAAGATGGAATGACGTCTTAGTTTCTCGACTTTCACTCTTTAAGCTAAGTAATTAGCTTTTATTACGATAAAAGTTAATAAATTATTCATGAATAATTATAAAGATAAAATTAACAATTTAACTCATTGCTCTCTATCGATATCAAAAAATTTTAAATAAAAAAAATCTCAAATATTACTTTAAGCTATTAATTTAAATAAAATTTATTAACTAAATAAGAATTAAAAAAATAATTTAAATTTAAAACAATATAACATAACAACCATTTTTTGTTTTTCGAAAAAATTAATGTAACCCAAACTTAACAATTCAAAAATAGTATGAGAGACGCAAATAATTATAGAAAAAGGCTGCATCCATGCTCCAAATTAAAAAATATAGTAACCAACATACACAATCCCCAGATGTTCAAAATATATTAAAAACGCTTCATCAAGCGATCTTCATGACACCTGAGGGTTGTGATTTGAATGATATTGCTCAAGCCTATGCCCCCGATGATGCTGCAAGCAAACGGGTTTTGATCTATTTTGATGAAGAAAAACCTGTTGGATTTTTATGTATGCAACGTTATGAAGTCAAAAAGAATGACCAGACAATGAATGTTTTTCGTGGTCAAGCAGGTCTTCTTAGCGCCTATCGAAAATCAAATCTATTAAAATTCCAATATATTTACTTCATCATTTCTCAAATGATCCGCCACCCAGCACCATCATATTTTTTTGCTGTGTGTTTACATCCCTCAAGTTATCGTGCAATTACACGTTATGCTTTCAAAAAAAATACATGGCCTACTCGCTTAAACCTCGATAACAATACAGAAATGCAAGACCTTTGCACCCTATTCTCTCAGCAATTCAATTATCAACTTTCAAAATCTGGCCATGTTTTTATTTATAACGATGGTCTTGGAGGAACACGTGGTTGTAAGCATGAACACAATAATATGAATGAGGATGCTGCATTTTTTTTGAATCACAATGCCGGATATATCAATGGTGATGGTATGTTAGTGATTGCCAAAATCACTGTCTTTGAGGTGTTTTACCGTTTAATTTGTCACACTTTGGGTAAAATCAATCGCAATAAATATATTCAATGGACAAAACAGCGACAACAATAGTCCCGCTTTAAACGCATCTAGCACATATTGCTCACCACAATGTTGCTTAATCATCGGTAAGAATGCATCACAGGACAGTACACCTGTGGTGCTAATTGCTGCTTGTGGTTGATGTCTTCCAAAAAGCTGTAGAAAAATGATGGAAATCAATCCTCGAATCATATCCACAATTAAAGCTTGAACTGCCAATAAGGGATTTAGTTTTTGTGAAATCATCGCAGCAGATAGACTTGCCCAACCGAATCCAGAAAGCAATACAGCACTTTCCTTCCAAATTATCAGCATAAAGCAGGCAAATATTGTATTTGCCAATACCATGATGATTGGGAGTTTTAAATCATGCCATTGCAATGTTTTGATGTTAGAGGCTGATATAAAAACTCCGATCAAAAATAGAATAATGTAGATAAGCACGTTTTGAATACTTAAAGCTATTTGCTCATCTATTAAATCCATTCGATAAGTGAAGATACCTCCTACAAATACCAAACTAAGCAAAAGATAAACTGTCAATATTTTAATGATGTCCTTAATTTGGATTGTGCCTCGTTTACTGTTTTCCTGCTGTTTCTTCTTATAAAATAGAGAACTAAACCAGTAAGTAAATGCGCATACCCCGAGTGCGAGAATAACTAGCTTGCTCAAAACAGCTCTAGGATTTTCTAATGCGAGTAGGTTTGGCGCTGCGTAAACAGTGCAAAAAAATATAAATAAAATCAGGGCTAAAAAAAATACTTGTTCAATGTACTTGTTGGGATGAAATTTACGACCATATAGATAGCCAAAAATGATGATGATAAGATCCAATCAGACTTCCAAAATTATTTTTATACGTATCGCTTAGATTAATTCATAGATATAAAACTTATATGACAAAATGTTTCTTATTGAGCATCGTCATATCTCATCACTTTTGGTTGCTAGGTTTTAATTTTAAAACTTAATTTCGCCCCGCTATCGTCAATAGTCTAATTCGTTGTTTTGATTTCTCGTACAGTTCAATTTCAATCTTTCGGCGTGTTTAGCGCATCTCTTTAAAACAACTAATCACAATTTTAAAATATCACTCACAATTCTATAATCGTTTTTCATTTCAGATCACCTAATATATTTTTTAAAAGTACAAAAGAGAACGTGATGACTCGCAATCATAACGACCTTGATACCATCCCACATAGAAGCACTCGTGTTTATTCTCAAAGTTTTGATTACTCATTGGACTTTGCAAAAATTAACTTCAGAGAAAGGCCAGAACTCTATCGAATTGGTCGTGGTGAACAGGGTGTATTACTCGTCGAACCCTACAAATCTGAAATTCTGCCCTTTTGGAAATTTGCAGATGAAGATAAAGCTAGAGAGAGTTCTAATAAGATTTATCAACTCTTTCTTGAATATTTAGCAGTCGATGATTTTGTCGGTGCAGATATGGCTCGTAAATTTTTACAAATGGGTTATACCCGAGCGAGACGTTATGCAAACCATAAAGGTGGAAAAAAATATAAAGGTCCTGTACCTAATGACAAAAAAGGTTTAAGTGGTGCTCACGGGCGTGAAGAACTACCACGCCAACAAGAAGACCCTATTAAAGCTGCAGCAGCACGAATTTTTAAAGTGAAATGGGATGAAGCTAAACAGCATTCCCACTATATTGCATTAAAAGAACGATTTAAAAACTCAATTGCGAGTCAATAAATACATTCTCACACCATTTATAATACAAACAAAACTATTTCTTTAATTTTTATTTACAATAGAAAAATAGAAAGTACAATAGCATTTACCAAAAAATGATCACCATTTTTTGCATTTAAAGATAAACAAATCACAAATAATGAGCATGCGCCATGATAACTAAATTTTTAAAATTGGGTTTAATCCTCTCGATGACCACTTTAACAACGACAACTTTTGCCCAACAACACACCGTTTCATTGGGTTATGCTCAGTCTGAAATTGAAAATGCGTTTGATATTCGCGGTGTTCACGCTCAATATCGCTATGAACTCGAGACTCCTTTAAGCGTTATGGCAACAATGTCGTATCAAACTGGTGATGAAACTTGGATTGAACCAGGTGAACGCCAAGATACAGATGTAAAGCATTTTTCTTTGCTAGCAGGCCCTGCATATCGTCTTAATGAGAATTTCAGTGTTTATGGTGTTGTCGGGATCGCGCATTCAAAAGTTGAAAGTTCATATCGCGCCTTGAACATATACGAAAACATGGATCTAAGTGAAACAGCGTTTGCATATGGTGTTGGTATTAATATTAATCCTGCTCCGCAATATGCGATCAATATCGGTTATGAAGGTACTAAAGTTGATGGGGCTAAATTTGATGGGTTCAACATCAGCGCAGGTTATCGTTTCTGATTCTGCTTGAATACATAGAGAATTAAAAAAGAGGCTTTTTGCCTCTTTTTTTGTCAAAATCATTGGATAATGTTTATACATTATTTGGATAGCGAGAAATAGACGAATCCTATATAGCTAGAATAAGTCGTATTATTCTACCTAGGATGTTTCATGCAAAAAAGAAAACTTGGACAAACTGATTTATTCATCGCACCCATCGTATTCGGAGGAAATGTATTCGGTTGGACGGTTGATGAAAAACAAAGTTTCAAAATTTTAGATGCACTGTATGAGCGTGGATTTAACACCATTGATACAGCAGACTTCTATTCCATTTGGGCACCAGGCAATCATGGTGGCGAGTCAGAAACAATCATTGGTAATTGGTTAAAACAAAATCCAAGTAAACGTGAAGACATCGTGCTATTTACTAAAGTCGGTTTAGATATGGGGATTCCCGGCCATCAAGGTTTATCTGAACGATGGATTATGCAAGCAGTTGAAGACTCTCTAAGCCGTTTGAAAACAGATTATCTTGATCTTTATTTTGCACACTGGCCTGATGAAAACACACCTCATGAGGAAACATTATCAGCATTTTCAAAGCTCAAAGATCAAGGAAAAATTCGTGCCTATGGCACTTCTAATTTTTCAGCTGATCAATTAGACGCTTCTATTCAAGCTGCACAAAAGATTGGTGTGCAACATTATCAGGTTCTTCAACCTGAATATAATCTTTACGATCGCGATGTATTCGAACAAACACTGCAACCCATTTGTGAACGCCATCAAATTGGTGTCGTAAGTTTTTATAGTCTGGCTAGTGGATTTCTATCTGGGAAATATTCGTCATTAGACAATATTCAAGGGCGTCAACGTGCAGATACGCTTGTAAAATATTTTGATGAGCGAGGCTTAAACCTTTTAGATAAGCTCAGAGAAGTGGCATCGCGCCACAATGCGGCACCTGCTGAGGTAGCTTTGGCTTGGTTACTTGCGCAAAAGCATATTTCAGCACCAATCGCCAGTGCAACAAACCTTGAACAAATTACCCAATTTTCAAATGCAGTGAATCTTCAACTCTCACCAGAAGACATGCAAATTCTTTCAATAATGTAAATATAAAAAAAGAGGCTATAAGCCTCTTTTTTCTCGTGACCAAACATCTATGCTTCAGTAGGTTTTTTGAGTTCCGTCATCGGCCAACGTGGCGTCGTTGTCACGGCTAAGCCATCATGCTGTCCTGCTTTTAAGCGTTGATATCCAGCAAAAGCAATCATGGCGCCATTATCCGTACATAAAGCCGGTTCAGCATAATATACTTGAGCTTTTATTTTAGCTAAATCTGCTTCAAGACGTTCACGAAGACGCTTATTGGCACTCACACCACCAGCAATAACCAAACGCTTAAGACCACTTTGCTTTAATGCTTTAACTGATTTTTTGACCAATGTATCAACAATAGCCTCTTGAAAACTCGCAGCAATATCAGCGTCTCGGTTTTCATCACCTAATTTTTTCATTTGGACAGAAACCGCTGTTTTTAAGCCACTAAATGAAAATTCCAAACCTTGATGCAACATAGGGCGTGGAAATTCAAAAGCAGTGGCATCACCTTGCTCAGCAAGTTTAGAGATATTTGGACCACCTGGATAAGGCAGCCCCATCATCTTAGCAACTTTATCGAATGCTTCACCCGCTGCATCATCGATCGATTCACCTAAGATTTCATAATGTCCAATATCATATGCCGCCATTAATTGTGTATGCCCACCCGAGACTAACAAGGCGACAAACGGAAATTCCGGAGGAGTGGCTGATAAAAGAGGCGCCAACATATGCCCTTCCATATGATGCACACCAATCGCTGGTTTATTTAACGCAAATGCAAGCGTACGACCAAATAATGCTCCAGTCATGAGTGCACCCATTAGGCCTGGACCACGTGTATAAGCCACCGCATCAATCTCAGATTTTTTGATTTGACTTTCTTCAAGCAATTGATTGATTAAAGGAATTAATTTACGAACATGATCGCGTGATGCCAATTCGGGTACCACTCCACCATATTCAGCATGCAATTTAATCTGACTATATAACACCTGTCCTCTTAAGCCGACTTCGCTGTCATAGAGTGCGAGACCAGTTTCATCACACGACGTTTCTAAGCCTAAAACGATCATTAAATTGCCTTTAACCCATTTCAAAATATTGCTAAAGCTATTATAGACTTGTGATATGAGATGTAAATGAGTAAAATACTGACCTTCACTTGTGACTCAGCGCAATTCGGCGCTTAGTCTTATCCATAAACTAGAGGATTCTTCATGCCACAAGTTAAATTGAAAGAAGGCGAACCAGTAGACGTAGCTATCCGTCGTTTCAAACGTTCATGCGAAAAAGCGGGTGTTTTAGCTGACGTTCGTAAACGTGAATTCTACGAGAAACCAACTCAAGAACGTAAGCGCAAAAAAGCTGCTGCTGTTAAACGCTACCAAAAGAAATTGGCGCGTGAATCAGTACGTACTACTCGCCTTTACTAAGATTAATTTGTGATTGACTGCTCGGATATATAAATGACTACTTTAAAAAACCAAATTACTGACGTTTTGAAAGCAACAATGCGTGCTAAAGAAATGGATAAGTTAACGGTGATTCGTAGTCTCCAAGCAGCAATTAAGCAAATCGAAGTCGATGAACGCGTAGAACTAGATGATAGTCGAGTTCTCGCGGTCATTGAAAAACAAATCAAGCAACGTAAAGAATCGATTAAAGCTTTTGAAAGCGCTAATCGACAAGACTTAGCTAGTAAGGAACAAGCCGAGGTTGAGGTTTTATCTCAATTTCTACCAGCAGCTATGACTGAGGAAGAACTTGATTCAATTATTGCGCAAACGATTGCTGCGCAACAAGCTACTAGCATGAAAGATATGGGTAAGGTGATGAATTCTCTACGTCCGATCATAGCCGGACGTGCCGATCCTGCACAAGTTTCGAGTAAAATTAAAGCTCAACTTTCTTAACTTTTCGTATTATGTTTGATTTGGTCTATTTAATAATGTCATTAAATAGTCCAGTCTAAATCACGTATCCCCGATTTTATTACAACAATACTTTTAGTTTTTCACTTTCTGATTATTTAAATTCACATTGAATATTATATCTTTGTAAAATCTGCATTTCTTTAGATCGCTTAACTTTCTCAACAACATCCTGTTTACTCATTCTAGAGTAGGAAAATGGTAAATCCTTTCGATATTTATCCACCACCTGATAAAAACCATCGACATAAGTTCCAACAATGACACAATATCTTTGAGTCTGATCAAGGCTAAAATGTGTTGTATTTGGTGCTAGCATTTTTAGAAAATGCCTCATATCGGCATTATATTTTTGTGATACAACTTCAATTTCTTGTGTAAATTTAACAGGAAGTGTTTCCGCATGAGTGAACACACCTGCCCCAAACAACATCATAAAAAATAGTGGCAATTTCATTATTAGATTCAATCACATAATTTAAAATATTTATTCATTCATCATTCTAAAAGAATCTAATCACTAAGAATGAATAGTTTCAATAAAGTTAGGTTTGTATTCCTGGAAAAACTCTTCATAAGGTGGCGGTATTTTCCCTTCAACCACAGAACCGAGCCTTAAACGTATAATTCCTGGTAAATCAAGTCGATGTGAATATAAAGGACTTCCACATTCACCACAAAATACTCTTGCCTTTAACTCGGTATGAAAATAAGACTTAAGCACATCTTCACCAGAAATTAACTCGAAGTTTTCAAGCGGGATCGGGCTATTCCATGCAGTAAAACCGCCTTGAGCCAACTGACATTGCTTGCAATAGCACAAGATACTTTTCTCAAGATCACCATGATAAATATATTGCACCTTTTCACATAAGCATTGACCTTTTATCATTTAAACCTCTTATAATTTTTGTTGACGTTCATCCTGCATCATCCGCAGTCTTTGATTGATGATTGCACTCATAGAGTTATTTTCCTTAGCTAAACGCTGAGCATGAATGAGTGAGCGTATCGCATTCTCTTCCGCCCCCTTCCAATATTCAACTTCAGCCCGATATCGCAAAACATTTACAGTACGTAAAGGATTTTTAATATCTAAATTTGCCGCTTGTTGTCGGATGAACCATGCTTGCGCATCACGATTATTGATTTGGATAAATTTATTCGCCAACCTTTCAGCAGCAACAAAATTTCCCTGTCGAATATAAATTTCAGCTAATTTATAGCTTAGCGCGCGATTTTCAGGCGTTATTCGTTGACGCACCAATATCGTTTCCTGCGCAGAATCAAATTGATTGGTCGCCAAGTAGATATCTGCTTGAATAAGCGCGATAAGCTGATGATTTGGCTGGACTTTCTTAGCAAGCTCAATTTCTTTTTGTGCTAGATCAAAATCACCACGCTTTAAATAAAAAGCAGACAGTGCAATTCTTCCAGCCAATGCATTTGCTCTCACCACTCCCTTTAACTGTTCCTCGTTGGTTTGATTGGTCACAACTGCGGTATACCACTTGATCTGATCAAACTCAGAGAGTGTGTTGCTATATGGAACTTTAGGAAGTTGATCTGCACGTAATCGAGCCTCGCTCATACGCTGAGTAGTCAAAGGATGTGTTAACCAAAAATCAGGAAGATAACTAATTTTTGGAGTCGCACGATTCATGGTTTCAAAAAACTCAGACATACTGTACGGGTTATATCCAGCACGATACATCAATTGCATTCCAATACGGTCTGCTTCACGCTCTTGATTACGACTATAACTTAACTGTCGATCCACCAATGCAGCTTGAGTTCCCATCATCAGGGCAGCACCTGCATTACCATCAGCTTGTGATGCAATTGCAGCACCCACAATGATACCAGCGAGTGCAAGCAATCCCTGCCCTTTAAAAGCCTCTTGAGAACGGCTGTAGTGTCTTTGCGAGACGTGTGCCACCTCATGAGCAACCACACCCGCAACTTCATCCATGTTCTTTGCCGACGTAATTAATCCGCTATTCAATGCAAATAAACCGCCAGGTACAGCAAAGGCATTAATTTGCGGATCGTTTACAATCACCAAAGCAATTGGTTGACCCAACTGTGTTTGCGCAATAATTTTTCGGAATACAGCCATAAATTGATCTTCCAACCAAACATTGTTTAACACTGGAAGTTGCTGCTGTACTTGACGATAGACTTTTTCACCGATCATTTTCTCTTTTTGTTGATCGATAAATCCAACACCACTATTAATATCAGGCACTTCAAATTGAATTTTATTGGCATTGTAGAGTTCATCAGCCGCGGCTGAAAAACTCGAACTCGCTATCAATAAAGCCAAAATGATCTTCTTCAAACCTGTATTCCTAAACGTGTACTCTATCGACTATAACACTGAATAATGTGAAGATTAATGATGAACTGTTACGTTTATTATCACGCTCAAAAGACTTTACTTATTCACAATATATTGAGGCTCATCCCCATCTAAGGCTTTTACCAGATTATCATAAGCAAGATTTGCCATTTTCATTCTGGTTTCTGCTGTCGCCGAACCTACGTGCGGCAATGTCACTACATTTTCCAATTGAAACAATGGTGATTCTTGGAGCGGCTCTTTCTGATAAACATCTAAACCAGCAGCAAAAATTTTGTGATTTTCAAGCGCCTCAATCAAGGCCGACTCATCCACAACTGATCCTCTGGCAATATTCACAAACACAGTATGTTTTTGCATTTTCTCAAATTGAGCTTGACCGATCAGCGCTTTCGATTGCTCATTTAAATCGACTGCCATGACGATAAAATCAGACGTTGAAAGTAAAGTATCAAGATCACAATATTTCGCCTTTAAAGGCTCAGCTCGCTCTATACATGGCTTCCGGTTATGGTATTGAATATTCATATTAAAACCGTAAAAACCACGTCTAGCTATCGCAGCACCGATATGACCTAAGCCAATGATACCGAGCGTTTTCCCATAAATATCTTGACCAAATTGTGCTACACCGGCGGTACGTGTCCAATGTCCATGCTTTGTCCAAGAATCTAAATGTGTCACTTTACGAGCCGCTGTCATCAATAAGGTAAAAGCCAAATCAGCGGTCGTCTCTGTCAACACATGAGGCGTATTGGTCAACCAAATACCCTGTTGTTTTAGATATTCAACGTCGTAATTATCATAGCCCACACTGACCGAAGAAATAATTTTAAGTTTTTTTGCGGTCTGTAAGTTGTCTTGATTTAAACGACGCCCAGCGCCTATCATCCCATCTGCATCCGCAACCTCTCTTAAAAGTTGCTCATTAATGTCACCCTGTTTTGGATTAATTTGAACGACCTGATATTTCGATTCTAATTGATTTAATATTTTCGGATCTATCTGACTAAATACCACAACCTTTTTTTTCATAAAACTCCCTCTTTAGATCCAGTATCGATTTAATTTTTAATTAAGTTCCACAAGCGACGCTTTAACAATGGCTGCTCAATCATGTCTTGTAAGCTTGCAATCTGCATATGCTGCGTCGTCGATATATGCGGCAAATACCCTAAGCTAAATATTTTTTTATCAACAGATAATGCATCGATAAAACCCTGTATAAATACTTGAGCACCTCTTCCATCTTGGAATTGTGCGAAATTAAATGGCCATTTTAAATCGTAAAACTGTGAACTCACACTACGCTGGATATTCACCCATAAGTTTTCTTGTTCTGTGGTGAGCGCTGTAGCATCTAGCAGAATAGTATGTGTTTTAGTGATCATCGCTTGAATTTCAAAAGCATCGATTACAAGCGGTTGACGCTCAACAACTTCATCTTGAGACTGTTTGTCATTTTCCACAAACTCTCGAGGAAGCTGCACACCGTCTGGATTACTTTTTAACTGAAGCGAAGAATCATCTTTATTTAGCTGTTCAGCTTGTGAAGCTGGTTTTGTGATGAACTGTTCTAATTGAGCTTGCGCAAATTCAGGAAAAGATACATCTGTTGGATGATTTTCTTCAACTTGATCGCGATATAAGGAAGGTTTGTAATGACGTGTTTGTGCCGTATTTTGTGGAATCCATATATCGATTCCCATCACAGCTAAGAGGCTTCTTTGATGCTCTAACATATTCACATTCATTACAGATGGACTGGCATGAGGGCTGGGTATTCTACCCACTTTTTTAATCTTTTACTGAACTTTTAATCCGCAAACAATCATAACTTAATTTCATTTCTGACGCATTAATATCCTTGCACCTTTTAAATTCAGAATGCATTGATAGCTAAACAATAATGACGCTATTTTTCTTATGCATTTGATCCACAATTTCATCACTTTCAAATCCAAGTCGCCAATATAATAATTCAAGTACATCTAACTCATCTTGTGTAATGATTCTATCATTCCATAAACATAATTCAGCAACACCCAAAATACTCAACCGATCTCTCAGCAACAATCCAGCAATATCATTAAGAATTTCACCTAAGTCGATAGGTTCATCTGAAATTTCTTCATAAAACTCAATTTCATCACGAGTTAAAATTCGTTCTAAGATTTGGGTTCTAACTTCAAGCTGATTAGCAGTATTTAACTGCTGAACATGTAATAACGCATCTATTAGCCTAACAATTTGCGGCTTAGCATCCTCAATTGAGGTTGGACGATGTATTGGCAATAAATCCAGTTGAGACTTCACCTTTTCAATCAGTAAAGCATCCAAAAGCCCAATTTCACCATCTTCTTGAATAATTTTAGCCAATTTAGTAATAAACTGACGCGCACTTGTAGCAGGCATATTTCCCAACTGCTTACATGCCTCATGAAAAATTTGAATATGCACTCGACCATCTATATTTAACAGTGAGTCGACAATTGCACGACTCACAGGCGCATCAGAAGGAATAAATTCACGGTACTGCCGAATCATTAAAATCGCAACCATCACTTCACGCGCACCAGTCGAAGTTTGCAAAGCCCTTTGAATGAGTTCTGGACGTTTCATCTGCTGTCTAACTTCACTATTTAAGGGTTTGATGGCATCCTTAATTGCAAAGCTGATCGGTGATAATCTTAATAATGGAAGTGGCTGTGGTGACATCCATGGATTATATTCTTCAGCAATAGATTCCTCTAAAGAACGCATTAAACTAAATAGTGGTTGATTGCGTAATTTTTGTAAATTTTCTAATTGAATATCCTCAAGTAAATTCGGATTTAATTCATATATACGATCTTGAATACAAGGTTGGATATTCAACCAACTTTGAGGACTAAGTGAGTTAGCAAAGCACATATGAGAAATAGCTTCAGAATATTCACTATGAATCTGTGATCCTGCGTGATGAACATAGATTCTTAATAAGGTTTGAATATTTGCATTACTACTCAATAATTGTCTTGTCATTGCATCGTTATACAATGTTCGACTACCCAAAGTAATATATTTCATCAGACGCGTAATAAAGACGCCTAAACTACCAATTAACCATATGACTCCACCGATCGCCACAAAAGTTGTTTCCAAACTATCTCTCAATTGATCCCGATTACGTCGAAATCCCTGCTTCGCGATTTTACTACCCCATTGACTAAAGGTAATTAACCCACTGTATAAAATTTTAAGACGAGTATTTTCTCGAGTTTCACCCGATAAAATTTTATGGAATTCATGACCCAACAATCCATAAAGCTCTAACTCATCGAGATTTTGTAGCGCCCCCCAAGTCAGAATAATCACAGTATCTTTGGGATGAAAACCCGCAGTCAGTGCATTAACCCCTATTTCATCGGGTAAGACATAGAGTGTAGGTGTATCAATTGAGAAACGATGTGCTAATTTTTCAGCAAGCCTAAGCGCTGTACTTTCTTCTGGAGTACTTTCAATAAAAGTGAGTTGTCGTGCTTTCAATTGTTTTGCGAGCGTATGACCACCAGAGCGGAAGACATAAAACTCATAAACGACAGAACCACCGATAATGCTAATCAATAGCACCATCATATATGGACTGAGAAAATGCCACCCAATGGACTCAGAAGGATCAATATAATGAACCAACAATCCGAGCGTCGTGTTTAAAATGATAATTGCGAGCACAATAACAATTAAACATACGCTTAATGACCACAGCATATTTTTGTTTTTAATTAAGTAACCACTCACATCTTTCAATGTAAAATTTCCTCATTACATTGTCTTGTGATCATAAATTAAAAAAGCGGGAAATACCCGCTTTTTCAAATAGAAAACTATAAATTAATTTTCTTTAATACCACTCAGATCAACTGAGGCTGCATCAATATTTAGATCGATATAACCATCTTTGATTTTCTTGGCAGAGTCATTACGCTTGCGCTCTAAACCATCGAGATACGACTCATCAATGTTACCCGCAACGTAAATACCGTCAAATACTGAGCAGTCAAAGTCAGTTAACTCAGGTACTTTTTTCGTACGAACAGCTTGCTTTAAATCTTCCAAATCTTGGAAAATCAAACGATCAGCACCAATCATTTCACGAATTTCTTCAACATCACGATTTGAAGCAATTAATTCGTTTTTAACTGGCATATCAATACCGTAGACATTCGGGTATTTCACCATTGGTGCAGCAGATGCAAAGAAAACTTTTTTAGCACCGGCGTCACGCGCCATTTGAATAATCTCATTACACGTTGTGCCACGCACAATTGAGTCATCTACAAGCAATACGTTCTTATCTTTAAACTCTAATTCAACTGGATTGAGCTTTTGACGTACAGACTTTTTACGCAACTGCTGACCCGGCATAATGAAGGTACGACCGATATAACGGTTTTTCATGAAACCTTCACGGAATTTCACACCGAGTGTATTGGCAAGTTCTAAAGCGGATGTACGCGAAGTATCTGGAATAGGAATGACAACATCAATGTCATGGTCCTCACTCCATTCACGCAGGATTTTCTGCGCCAACTTCTCACCCATTTTCAAACGTGCTTTGTATACCGAAATTCCATCAATGATGGCATCTGGACGAGCAAAATAAACATACTCAAAAATACATGGGCTATGGTGTGGGTTAGCCGCACATTGCTTCGTGAATAGATTACCCGCATCATCAATAAAAATTGCTTCACCTGGCATCACATCACGTTCAACTTTAAAACCAAGCGCTGTTAAAGCAACTGATTCGGAAGCAAGAATATATTCAACACCATCATCGGTATCACGCGATCCCAAAATTAAAGGTCGAATACCATTTGGATCACGGAAGCCAACTAAACCATGACCTGTGATCATCGCAACAACAGCATAACCACCTTTACAACGCTCATGCACACGAGTGACTACATGGAAAATATCATCCGCAGTCGGTGTAAGTTTGCCGCGTTTTTGTAATTCATGTGCAAAAACGTTTAATAACACTTCTGAATCTGAATCAGTATTCATGTGACGTAAATCTGTTTTAAACAGATCATCATGAATCTCGTCAGCATTGGTTAAATTACCATTGTGCGCTAAAGTAATACCATAAGGAGAGTTTACGTAAAATGGTTGTGCTTCAGCGCTACTCGATGAGCCAGCTGTTGGATATCGGACATGACCAATTCCGTAATTACCTAACAATGCACGCATATGACGTGTATGAAATACATCACGCACCATGCCATTGTCTTTTCTCAAAAAGAGACGACCATTATGGCATGTCACAATCCCTGCAGCATCTTGTCCACGATGTTGTAACATCGTTAATGCATCAAACAACATTTGGTTAACAGGTGATTTACCAGCTATACCAACAACTCCACACATAGCAACCTCGCAGACAAGCTAGGATTAATAAAAAGGATTATTCGTTGAATGAGATGACGAATCATCTTGTTCAGAAGATGATTGACGAGAAGAATCTGATGATTGATTCGACTCTTCTGATTTCATATGACTTAAAGCTTTTGACGCTGTCTCTTTGGTGTACTCAGTCGCTAAAGGCGCGTAAGGCAATAAAGTTTGAATAAACTTAGATTGTTTCCAATGTGGAGAGCTCTCTACAAATGAACCAATCCCTTGCATAGTAATGAGGACGATTAAGAGACCTTTCAAGGTGCCAAATGCACCACCTGCCAATCGATTTAATGGACCAAGCTTTAAGCTTTTCAGCAACCGATTTAATATTGCAGTGACGATCCAAGTCAAAACAACAATAATCAGAACAATAAAAGCAAATGCCGCTATTTTTTGAACCACAGGATCTTGACTGAGTGCGGACATTGAAGGCGCAATTTGACCCGCAAATTTTGCACCCATAATGAGTGCAAAAATCCATCCTACCAAGTTCGCAAAGGCTTTAACGAATCCTTGACGCAAACCGTTAAGCCCTCCAATGAGCAGAATAATCAGTATAAAGATATCGATGGTATTCATAGATTAGGTCATAGCTTGTACGCAATCTTTAATCAGTTTTGGCCCTGTATAAATTAGACCACTATAAATTTGAACCAATTGCGCACCCGATTGCTGTTTAGTCGCAGCTTGGTCACCACTAAGAATACCACCAACACCAATCAATGGGATTTGACCTTGAAGTAATTTTGAAAATGCAGATAGACATTGTGTACTTTTTTCAAATACAGGCGCACCAGATAAACCACCTGCTTCATCACCATGCACTAAATTTTCTACACCCTCACGTGACAAAGTCGTATTGGTCACAATCAGACCATCAATTTTAAATTGAATTAATTGAGATGCAATAAATTCAATATCTGACTCAGTTAAATCTGGGGCAACCTTTAATACCAGTGGAACATAGTGTTGATATTGTTCAGCAAGTTCAAGTTGACGATTTTTTAAAGTTTCAAGAAGTTCTGTTAATGCATGTCCACTTTGTAAACTACGTAAGTTCTTGGTATTCGGAGATGAAATATTAACAGTAATATAAGATGCATAATTATAAACTTTTTCTAAACAAATTAGATAATCAGTTACAGCATCTTCAACTGCTGTATCGGCGTTCTTACCGATATTGATGCCTAATACACCTTTATAATTTGCTGCTTTAACATTCTCAATCAGCTGATCTACACCATCATTATTAAAACCCATACGATTAATAATCGCTTGAGCCTCTGGAAGGCGGAATAAACGCGGTTGAGGATTACCAGACTGAGGTCGAGGGGTAATGGTTCCAATTTCGATAAAACCAAAACCTAAACTCGCAAGTGCATCAATATATGCACCATTTTTATCTAAACCTGCAGCCAAACCAACTGGGTTTGGAAATTGAATACCCATACAAGTCACTGGCTTTGGGTCTATTTTTTGACGCATTATGCCAAACTTATATGTCGATTTAAGCATTGATAATGTCAAATCATGTGCACGCTCAGGCGCCAATGAAAATAGAAATGGACGAGCAAGCGAATATAACATATCTCAAAAACTGCGGTTTTTTAAGTTGCCACATTATAGGCTGAGTATGCCCAAAACGCTATGCCTGTCATAGGTTTATTTTCACCACTTACTGTACTGATGCTGTTAATTTAATCGCAGCTCCAGACTTAATAAGTTCCAATTTTTCAACACTTAAACCCATTTGAACCAATTGGGTAAGAAAATTTGCGAGGATCGCGTAGTTTTCATGCTCAGCACTGATCATCAATTTATTATCGCTTGGTTGTGTGACCACAGATAATCCTGCTTGTTGTGCCACACGCTGAATTTTATCCGAAGGTGTTAGGCTTAAATCTGTTGAAGATTTCATTGTCACCACATTGGATTGCATCCACACCAATGTGTCTTTCAGTTCATTCAATCTTTTTTGCTGATTATCTGCTGCTTCATGCATTTTCCACAAAGCAGAACCAATCAATGCGACGACAACGATAATCGTTGCAGCGATGACAAGTACACGCTCACGTACACTCAATGACGATAAATAGTCATCAATCTTTTCAAATAATTGATCAAATTGATTTTGAAATTTTTCTAAAGTTTTCATTATTGTACTTTCACCAAACCAACGACCATTTTATCCTGAGTTTGCACATTCCCAAGTTCAGCTTTGAAGCCTTGCTGATTCATTTGCTGAATTAGATTTTGTAATTTTTCGGATGAGTCCGCCACCAAATCCATACTTAAACCAGATGCTTCATAAGAAACACGATTTGCGATAATTTGATGTTGCATTAAAATCGGACCTACACGGCTGATTAACTGTAAGACCTCAGTATTTGCAGGTTTACTCATCCGCAAATTACTTTCAAATTGGCTTCGCAAATTTTGCTCATTGAGACGACTATTGGGTCCAAACCAAGATTGATATTGCTCTACCGCAACCAAAGCCGTTTGATCAGATACTTTTTTTAACTTTACCCAACGCACTAAATCATAACTGAATTGCACTACAAGCAAGCCCACAAGCAGTGCTGCACATGCTTTCCAATAGCCTGAGATTCCACCCTCTGTGTTTTTTGCTTTAGGCAAAACATTGAATGGATGATTCTTTAATTTTTTTTCAGCTTTAAATACATAATTAAAGCTTTCCCGCTCATTTTGTTCCGTTGCATGAATCAAACTCATCATCTGATCATCATTTAACCGATTATGCAAAATATGTATAGGCTTTGGCAATAGATCCAAAAACAATGCTAAATCATCAATCGCAAAACCTTGATTTGATCCTGTTCTCGCCAATAAATGCCCATAAATATTGGCTAAAATAGTTTGCCCCTGTTCTGGCACTGGTAAGACCAAAAAATCGGGTAATAGCGCAACCACTTTCACCGGAATCAAGTTCAGAGCATGTTGCATTGTCTGGACTTGGTATTGACTGATCCCCATTACTGACAATTGATCTGGTGCCTCAAATTGAGTAAGCACTTTCATCTGATCAATGGAGTGAATGGTATATTCTTCAAGTAAATATTTAGCGCCTTCGCTTCCAATTTGCTTGAATTGCGCTTTGGGCATATTCTGTTCAATAATTTGTACATCATGGCTTGAAAAGAATACAACAGCTTCTTGTCCATGATACGGTTGAGTATCTTGAATTAACTCTTCTAGCGTTGTTGATGAATTCCAATTTTCACCATTTGACCAGAGCCAAACCCCATTCGACACTGGCATCCATAAATACAACATTAATTTTATTCTGCCGTTTTATTCATTAAACACTTATGGTTATTAAGCTGACGGTACAAAATGTTTTAATTTTGTGGAAAGTCCCGCAGCAATGACTGTCTGATCATAAATCCGCGCTTCAGCAAGTGCAAAAGGATTAAAAAATTCAGACGTAATAATTTCTTCAATATATGCCACAACATTCATATGACATACAACCACAATATTCTCAAAAGGTAGTTGAGATAACCACTCAACTGCAACTTTAGCATCATCGTCAGGTTTAATTTTATCACATACTAAAACTTCAACATTTGGAAAGAATAGCTGTATATGTTTTAAAGTTTCCTGCGCCCTGAGCAAAGTACTCACTACAAATATATCAGGTGCAACCATGTCTTTTAAAAAGTGTGCAGTTTGTTCAGCTTGAATATGACCCCGCTCGGTCAGTGGTCGTTTCGAGTCATTACCATTAATTGGTGGAGCGGCTTCACCATGACGAACTAAAGTGAGTTGCATTTGTTTTCCCTAAACCATGTGTCATCCATCATATCTAAACATTATGACAATGATGATAAACCATTCATTAATCTTAAACTTTATGATGCGGCAATACGAATTCAACATCACTTCGATGACCATTCTTCATCAAAGATAATGCAATATGTAATGGTGGTGCACCTTCATAAATCACTTCATAGAGTGCTGTGGTGATTGGCATATAGACATCAAGCTCTTTGGCTCTTGCATTCACTTGCACAATGGTATTAATCCCTTCAGCTGTTTGACCCAGTTCCGTCGTTGCCTGCTCTAAGGTTTTACCTGAACCTAAAGCAAATCCAACTTGATAATTTCGACTTAAGGGACTATTACACGTTGCGAATAAATCGCCAACACCAGACAAACCTAAGAATGTCAGTGGATTTGCACCTAGCTGTACAGCGAAGCGACTCATTTCCGCCAACGCACGTGTCAAAATCATGCTTTTGGTATTTTCGCCAACGTTATAAGCTGCAGCCATCCCCATTGCGACAGCATAGATATTTTTAAGTGCACCTCCAAGCTCCACGCCATGTACATCATCGCTTCCAAATACACGAAATAGTGCACTGTGTAATGCTTGTTGCACTGCATATCTCACCAATTCAGAATGGCTGGCAATCACTGTTCCAGCAGGCATTCCTGACATAATTTCTTTCGCTAGATTTGGGCCCGAAAGGACGCCATAAGGCACTTCTGGAAGCTCTTCACGAATAATATCACTCATGAAACTAAAGGTTTTAGCTTCAATCCCTTTTGTGAGTGATACAACTGCCTGAGCGGTGATAAAGGGCTTAATCTGTTTGAGTACATCTCGGAATGAATGGCTCGGAATAGCAACCAAAATAATGTCTCGATCTCGAACAGCTTTTTCAAGATTGGATTCTGCTTTTAATGCTGGCTCAAGGTTATAATCTGGCAAATATCTTGAATTTACATGTGTTCGATTTATTTCTTTCGCAATTTCCTCATCACGGATCCAAATCATGGTATCACAACCATTTCGTACTGCCGTATTCGCCATGGCTGTACCAAAACTACCACCACCAAGAATCGTAACGCGCAATGCTGTTTTATGATCAATTGCAACTGGCTCGACCAAATCTGAAAACTTTAATTCCGACATTCTTTTAAATCCTAAACATTCTTTTTCTAATCGTTAAATTTGCAATGTTGCAATTACGGCTGCCAAAAACTGACGAATGCATCTATTTCAATCTCAGCGCGTGGTGCAATCGCCTTAAAAGCAGTCCCTACATAAATGATACCTGAAATTAAATCATGCGTTTGTAGCCCAAGCTTTCTTTTAAATAGATCTGACTCCACAACAGCACCACTGCGCCACATGGTATTGAAACCCTGAGCTTGTAAACTGAGCAAAAGATTTTGTATTGCAGCGCCTGAACTTAAAGTTTGCTCAAAATATGGAACTTTCGCATGATCATGAAATCGTGTTACAGCGATAATCAGCATAGGTGCACGCATAGGATGATGACGTACGCGTTCAATTTGAATTGAATCAGTTTCACCAAGGTCTGCTACTGCTTCACTGAGTAAAACACCAAATGCTTCACGTTGCTCTCCTTTCACAACAATAAATTGCGTCGGTTTCAGACGATGATGATCGGGTGCGGTTAAAGCGGCTTTAAAAGCTAATTCTAATTGTTCTGCGTTAGGATGAGGTTCTACCAAATGACCAACGGATTGACGCTGATGAATATTGTCATGCACTACTTGAGAAAATTGATCTGACATTTGAAGACTAATCTTTAAACTAACACTATGTACTTAAGCTTAGCATAAACATTGAAAACTACTCTACAGTTATACTTATACACGAGGCATCCAGCATAATTACAATCAAACATAAATAAGGCATTTTACTTCAAAATCGATACAAAACATGCTTAATTCTTTGGAATTTAAGCCCTAGCATACATGACTGAGCTCCAAACTTAATATTGCAACGCTAGAGGAAAAATAAAATGAAAAAATTAATGACATTGGCTTCTGTAGCTACTGCAACAATTCTCCTGAGTGCTTGTGCATCAACACCTACTGAAACACTTGCTATTCAAAAACCAAACAATCAATATGAAGTGTCAGGATTAGGCAAAACCCAAGTTCTTGCAAAAAATAATGCAATTTCTGCCGCGAACAAAACTTGTGGTAAGAATTCTGCACCTGTCTTAATTGACGAAAAAACTGAATATAACGGCGCACTAAAAGGTGTTGTGGATGAACAGACTGGTAAACTCATTACTGCAGCTTCATCAGTTCTTGGCTCTGTTATTGGTACTAAAAATACAATCGAAAAAGACACTGACTATGAAACAACAATCACCTTCAGCTGTAATTCAACCCGCTAAAATTTCCTATAAAAAAGTCCCTTTGATGGGACTTTTTTTTATTGAGCAATTAGCAATAACCATCTAAACGTGTCAATGGAATCTTTTGACCAATCGCTTTTTCGATCTCAGGTAAATAAAAAGCATCATCTTCTGACAAGAAACTGATACTCACCCCTCTTGTTCCTGCTCGACCTGTACGACCTATACGGTGTACATAATCATCAGACTGCTCAGGCAGAGTAAAATTAATCACGTGTGACACACCATCCACATGAATACCTCGACCAGCCACATCTGTTGCGATCATAATGTTGTGTTTGCCATTTTTAAATTGATCCAACATCTTTAAACGTTTATCTTGCGCGATTTCACCAGATAACATCACTACCTTGTAACCATCATGCTTAAGATGATCATACAGCTTACGGACTTGATCACGGCGATTTGCAAATATCATGACTTTTTCAATTGGCTCATCACGCAATATTTCTTGAAGCAATTTGTATTTATCTGATTTCCCAACCACATAAACACGTTGCTCTACGTCAGCATTGGTTTTTTTCTCAGGCTCAATTTCGACAGTAACAGGTTCAAATAACCATTGTTGAGCAAGATTGAGTACATCATAACTAAACGTAGCAGAGAACATTAAGGTTTGACGTTGTTCTTTGCGTGGAGAGAATCGCACAATGCGTTTAACAGAAGGAATAAATCCCATATCCAGTAAACGATCTGCCTCATCAATGACTAAAAATTCAATTTGATCCAACCAAATTTCTTTTTGTTCAGTAAAATCAATCAAACGACCTGGTGTCGCGACAAGAATATCTACGAAATTTTCATCCAGTTGTTTTTTTTGCTTATCAAAATCTACGCCACCCACCAAAGTCACAACATTTAAGTCGGTAAATTTAGTCAGATCACGTGCATCGTTTTCAATTTGAATCGCAAGCTCTCGCGTTGGCGCCATAATTAAGGCACGGGGTTCACCACGATAACGCTGTGTTTGTATCGGATTGTTCAATAAATCATTAATAACACTAATTAAGAATGCTGCGGTTTTTCCTGTGCCTGTTTGTGCACGTCCAATTGCATCATGCCCTGCCAACGTATATTTCAATACTTTCTGTTGAATGGGGGTCATTTCATTAAACCCTAAAGCATCAATCGCTTGCTTAAGTTGCGGATGTAAATTAAGGGTTTCGAAACCTGATGACATATAAGGGGCTCTACAATCAATATTTGATAATGGTCTATAGTATAAACAAAAAACGCCCCAATTTATCAAAATTGGAGCGCAACCTAATTTTCAGTGAAAAGTAGGATTAGTCTAAAGGCTGAACTTCTTCAGCTTGAAAACCTTTTTGACCTTGCACAACGCTGAATTCTACGCGTTGACCGTCACGAAGTGAACGGTGGCCTTCACCTTGAATAGCACGGAAATGAACGAATACGTCATCACCGCCTGCGCGTTGAATAAAGCCAAAACCTTTAGTATCGTTAAACCACTTAACAACGCCTTGTTCGCGAGCTGTCATAAGTTAATCCTCAGTTGGTAAGAAAAGGGACCACCCGGTGTTGCAAACAGCAGAGCAAACAAATTTTAAAACATTTTTTATTTCAAAGCTTGTAATCATTCTGTAAAACTATTAACAAAATCCCGGTTATATCCATTATAAATAAGGCCTAGAGAACAAATTTCTCTACGCAATCCTTAAGTACGCATTGAGCTTAACATGGGTACAACACAATTAATAGAAAAATTTTAGCTAATTATCTAACTAAAACTTGTATATTAATCACACAAATTTAGTGCAAAAATTGCACTTTATTTGAACAGTTCATCTAAATCATTTAATTTTATTCTTAAGTCACACTTTTGCTAGAATAATGCCCAACTTTATTATTCAATCTCGTGTTTTACTATGTCTCAAGTGTTAATCGATGCGATGGGTAAACCTTGCCCTTTACCTTTACTGCTACTTAAGAAATCGATGAAACAAAATAGTGCACCTCAGCAATTTTTATTAAAAGCTTCAGATCCGAACAGTCAAATCGATATTCAACGTTATTGTCAGCTACATAAATTGACATGCGCATTTAAACAAGTTTCGGATTCTGAATTTCATTACGTGATTGAATCTTAGGTGTTTTCATCTAAATTAATCATGGATAAATATTGTATTTAAATTTACATTTCACTACCCAAATTCGCTTAATTCTGTATGCTATAAGGATTAAGATGAATGTAATTGGTTTTTTAAACTATTTTCCTATAAGGAGTACTCATGACTGACAGCAGCAATCAATTGATGCCCCTGTCATTGTCTGCGCCCGGGGTCAATTTAGGTGCTTACATTAGTACTGTAAACCAGATCCCTATTTTGACAGCTGAACAAGAAAAAGAGTTAGCTGAACGTTATTTTTATGACCAAGATCTAGACGCAGCTAAAATGCTGGTGATGTCCCACCTTCGTTTTGTTGTGCATATTGCCCGCAGTTACGCAGGTTACGGCTTACCTCAAGGCGATTTAATCCAAGAAGGTAATTTAGGCTTGATGAAAGCCGTAAAACGCTTCGATCCCAATATGGGAGTACGCTTAGTTTCTTTTGCAGTACATTGGATTAAAGCTGAAATCCACGAATATGTGATTCGTAACTGGCGTATTGTTAAAATTGCGACAACTAAAGCTCAACGTAAACTGTTCTTCAACTTAAGAAGCTTAAAAAAATCGAGCAAGAAATTAACGCTCGAGGAAGCGCAATCTATTGCGGCTGATTTAAATGTAACAGCCGAACAAGTTCTTGAAATGGAAGGTCGTTTAACAGCTTATGACGCAGCCTTCGAAGCTCAATCCGATGAAGATGATGAAAGCTCAGTTCATGTCGCTCCTGCGCTTTACTTAGAGGATAATCGTTATGACCCTGCTCGTTTAGCAGAGGAAGAAGATTATGAATCTCAGAGCACCTCTGCTTTACATGAAGCAATGGATCAGCTGGATGATCGTTCACGCAATATTTTACAGCGCCGCTGGTTAGATGATGATAAGTCTACGTTGCATGAACTAGCTGCCGAATATAATGTTTCCGCTGAACGTATTCGCCAGCTTGAAAAAAATGCCATGGACAAGATCAAGATCGCCATGTCATCAAATTAATACGATTACCAAAAAAGAGCTATAAGCTCTTTTTTTGTATTTACGCTATGCAAGTTTAAAAAAATCGTACGTCATGTATGCTATCGTATGACGCAATTTTCGATTGGGAATAACCTGATGTGGATCTCAATATCAGCCATTAATTTAGCGCTTGCCGTAATGCTAGGTGCTTTCGGCGCTCATGGCCTTAAAGCTCGTGCAACCGAAGCCCAACTGACATGGTGGCAGACTGCAACTGATTATTTCTTTTATCATGCAATTGGATTATTAATACTCGCCCTCATACCAAAAATAATTCCAAACTTTTCAACTCAATTCAGCTTTATCTTCATCCAGTTCGGTATCATTTTATTTTGTGGATCTCTATATCTCATGGCTTTAGGGCTCCCGCGCGGGTTAGGGGCAATTACGCCTCTTGGTGGAGCATTGATGATTATTGGCTGGCTACTTTTAGCATGGCAAGCATTCAAAATTCAACATTAATTTGAAGGTCATCTGATGAATATTTTTTTAAATGGCGAGTCGATTCAAACGCAATGCCAAAACTTATTAGAACTGATTCAAGAATTATCGCTAGAAGGTAAACGATTTGCTGTTGAAAAAAATGAAATGATCATTTCAAAAAGTAAACTAGCAGATACCCCTATTTCAGATGCTGACCGTATAGAAATAATTCATGCTGTTGGCGGTGGTTAACTCGGAGTAAATATGGAAGATAGTCCGTTGATCATAGGATCACGTTCATTTAGTTCACGACTATTAGTGGGCACTGGAAAATATAAGGATATGCAGGAAACTGACTTAGCCATCCAAGCCAGTGGTGCTGAGATCGTTACTGTTGCAATCCGTCGCGTAAACATTGGTCAAAATCCAGATCAACCTAACCTACTCTCAGTGATTCCACCGGAAAAATACACCATTCTTCCCAATACAGCTGGTTGCTTTGATGCCAATAGTGCCATTCGCACTTGTATGCTCGCACGTGAACTTTTAGATGGTCACAATTTAGTCAAGCTTGAAGTATTAGGTGATGAAAAAACGCTTTATCCTAATATTACTGAAACCTTAAAAGCTGCAAGAACATTGATCGATGATGGTTTTGAAATCATGGTTTATACCTCTGATGATCCTATCGTCGCGCAAGAACTTGAGAGTATGGGCTGTGTCGCTATTATGCCTTTGGGGAGTTTAATTGGTTCTGGTTTAGGTATTCTTAATCCACATACCATTTCTATCATCAAAGAAAATGCCAAAGTCCCTGTATTGGTGGATGCTGGGGTTGGTACAGCTAGTGATGCTGCTATTGCGATGGAATTAGGTTGTGATGGCGTACTCATGAACACTGCAATTGCTGCTGCACAGAATCCGATTCTAATGGCTTCTGCTATGAAAAAAGCCGTTGAAGCTGGACGCGAGGCTTATCTTGCTGGTCGTATGCCACGTAAACGTATGGCAAATGCAAGCTCTCCAGAAACTGGATACTTTTTTAAATAAAAAAAACCCACTTTTAAAAGTGGGTTTTTTCTTAACTCACTCGTCGACGATACAAAGGATCATCCAATCCATCAATTTTGATAAAGTTAGGTAAATTTTTTATTCTTTCAATCCAAGCGCGTACATTTGGATAAGGCTCTAGAGAAATATCACCCATAGGTGCTAACGCGACATAGACAAACACTGCGATATCCGCAATAGTTGGTCTATTATTCGCAAACCATTCACGGTCTTTGAGCACACCATCTAAAATAGCCAAAGATTTGTGACCACGTATTTTCGCCTCTTTAAGTGTTTGCTCAGTACTTTCTAATCCCAAACCATTGTATGGACCTTTGAAAGACAATATCGCGCGTGCCGTGAAAACCCCGTATTGAACCCAACTGGCAGCAAAAGCAAGCCAATCTACAATTTTAGCTTGTTCTACTAAATCCTCAGACCACCATGTGTTTTTATCTGAATATTTACCTGCTCAATACACCAAAATTGCGGCAGAATCAGTTCAAACAATATCGCCATCTACTAATGCTGGCACTTCGCCTTTTGGATTAATTTTTAAAAATTTCTCACTATGCTGTTCATCACTGAAATAATCTAGTTCTACAATTTCAAGATCCACTTTCAATAATGCTGCTAACAGACGTACTTTATAACTGTTACCTGATTCGTTGTAAGAATATAATTTCAAACTCATTTTTTAGTCCACCGTTTTAAATACAAAATATAAATATCAGATTTAAATCAGCAACTTAAATAATGTTTAGTTCAAAAAATATCATGAATAACGATATCTTATTTAATGGATTACCACTGAATCTGAAACGAATTATGATGAAAAATTTGTCTTTTTAATGCTCTCTATTTCTAAATAATCTTTGTGAAATTACTCTGAAAATTTTAGAGTAAAAAAAGAGCCTTTCGGCTCTTTCTCGAAACAAACGGAACGAAACCTTACCTGTTAAGGAATCAATCCTTCATCTCGCATCGCAATCTGTACAGACTGACGCTCTGCAACTTTATTGCGTATATGAATAATATTTTTATAAGGACTCAAGTCATGTTCAATATGATTAGACCAATTGGTGAGTACAAATAAGTACGCATCTGCAGGTCCAAAATTATCATCTACCAAATAATCATTATTAGATTCACCAATTGTTTTATCAATGAATGTCAGTAAACGATCAACTTCGGCATACGCTTTTTGTTTAGCATCGTCCGTGAGCGGTGCACCGAAAAACACTGCATAAGCATCGTGTAATTCAGAATTTAGATAACCAAGCCACTCTAATACTTTTGCTCGACCTAATCCAGAAGGGGGGATTAAATCTTGAGCAGGATCATGCTGTGCCAAAAATGGTAAAATTGCGACATTTTCCGTTAAAATTAAGCCAGGATTAATTTCTAGCGCCGGCACATAGCCTTTAGGATTAATTGCGAAGTAATCTTCGCCTTTTTCAGTGGTATGAGTTTTAAGATCAACACGAACCAAATCAAAATCAACATTAATTTCATTTAAAATAATATGCGCTGCGAGTGAACATGCACCTGGCGAATAATACAACTTCATACTTTTTCCTTGTTATCTAACTACTATCATTTTTAAATTGCTTCACGCTTTTTTTCAATAAGAACTGTTTTTTAAATTGCAAGCAAGCGTAAACATCGATGATCTCCTTATGAATATTGTGCAGATTGAATTAATTTTCAAGCTTTTTTCAGCTTTTATTTGTGTGATGTTTTACCATAGCGCTGCTACATCTTTGTGAAAGGCAAATTGTGATTTATTTAAAGAAAGATCAGTGGTTTTCTAACATTCGAACTGACGTACTTGCAGGCTTAGTCGTAGGCTTAGCTTTGATTCCAGAGTCAATCGCATTTTCGGCGATAGCTGGCGTTGATCCTCAGGTAGGTCTGTATGCCTCATTCTGTATAGCTGTTACGATCGCCTTCTTTGGTGGTAGGACTGCTATGATTTCGGCTGCTACAGGTGCGATGGCGCTGCTGATGATCACTCTTGTTAAAGAACACGGATTACAATATTTATTGGCAGCTACGATTCTGACAGGTGTAATTCAAATTATCGCTGGATATCTCAAAGTCGCAAAACTCATGCGTTTTGTTTCCCAGTCAGTGGTCTATGGTTTCTTAAATGCTTTAGCGATTCTCATTTTTATCGCTCAATTTCCAGAAATTGCTCAAATGAATAGCTTAGGCTATATATTTTTAGCGATTGGTTTATTGGTCATTTACGCATTTCCCTATTTACCCAAAATCGGAAAAATCATACCATCGCCATTAGTGTGTATTATTGTACTCAGTGTATTGGCACTTCTACTTGGCGCTGACATGAGAACAGTTAGTGATTTAGGTGCATTCCCAGATACCTTGCCTGTATTTTTAGTTCCTGAAATTCCATTCAATCTCGACACTTTACTTATTATTTTACCGTACTCTCTCACGCTCGCCACAGTTGGTTTGCTTGAGACCATGATGACTACGACTGTGATTGATGAAATGACTGAGTCTGAAGGAGATCGTCATCAAGAATGTCGCGGTCAAGGGATCGCGAACATGGTAAGTGGCTTTATGGGGGGTATGGCTGGATGTGCAATGATCGGTCAATCCATCATCAATGTCAGCTCAGGTGCAAGAACAAGATTATCGACATTAGTGGCTGGTGTTTTTTTACTATGTCTCGTGGTCTTCTTTAAAGATTGGTTGGCTTATATTCCTATGGCTGCTTTAGTCGCCATTATGATCATGGTCGCGTTCACGACATTTAATTGGGATTCAGTAAAAAATTTCCGCAAACATCCCGTGCAAAGTAATGTTGTCATGCTTACTGTCGTGGTGATTGTTCTTGCAACACATAACCTTGCTCTAGGCGTATTGATTGGTGTAGTTCTGTCAGCCTTATTTCTCATTAATAAACTCGAGAGTGAAGTAAAAGTTCAATCTGAATTAGAAAATCACGTGCGCTACTATACGGTGAAAGGTCAAATATTTTTCAGTAGCGCAGAAATTTTTTATGCATTTTTTGATTTCAAAGAAGATATCAAGCAAGTAGAAATAGATCTCAGCTATGCTCATATTTGGGACATCACTTCTGTCAATATGTTAGCGAATGTCGTGGCTAAATTTGAAGCCCAAGGAATTCAGGTACGTGTGATTGGTCTAAACCAAGCGAGCGTAACATTGATAGAACGTATCTCAAATACTTAAAAAAAGAGCCAAATGGCTCTTTTTTACTGTTAAGTTTTAGGAATGGTTTCTGCGTCTCCAACCAACCAAGGCTAACAGGCTTAATCCTAAAATGGATAGCCAGTTCAACGAACCACCACCTGACTTAGTGTCACGCTGTGGCTGCTCAGCATTTGTTGAGCTATTGAGCTCTAAGTCGACAATCACTGGATCATGATCAGATGATCTAAATGCATGATCAGCATAAAAGAGCGACTTCTGCTCTGTAGTCTTAAATTCTTCGTTATAATCTAGATTAGTTGGCTCATCAGCGTTAATGTGCCATACAAATGCACGCTTAACCGCAGGAAATAGCGAAGCATCAGCTAAAGCATGATCCAAATTACCTGCTCCACCAAATCCAGCTTTGTTACTGTCGACACCAAATACATAGGTATACGCCTGTTCGCCGAGCCCTACAACTTTGTCCGCCAGTACATTCGTATAATTAGCACGCTCTAAAGCCAAGATAGGATCTTCTTTTGCATAACTGTTTAAATCACCAATCAAGAGCGTATTCGGATGACCTGTAATTTGCGTTGGATTCTTTGCAATCCACTGCATGAGTTGTTGTACCGCTTTAACTCGTGTCGCATTCCAACATCCCTGACCATCACCTTGATCCGCATCAGCAGATTGATCATTTGAAGGACAACTTCCTTTAGACTTCAAATGATTCGGAATAACCGTAAAGATTTTACCGCCACTCACTGGTTGAAAACTTTGAGCAAGGGTCACTCGATTTCTTTGTGACTGGTCATCAAACACTGCAGCAGCGTTAACAGGTTTTACACGCTTACTGTTGTAAATAATCGCAACAGCAATCGCATCATCACCTAATCGATTTGAATTTGGCGGAGTGATATATTTCCACTCCGATCCAAGTGCTCGTGTTAAATATGCAATAGCACTATTTTCACCATATCCATTATTCGCAATTTCCATTAAACCAACTACATCAGCATCGATTTCTTTCATTGCACTGACAATTTTGGCATGTTGCTTCTCAAACTCAGCTTTGCTGCTAGCACCTCGCTCAGTTGGAAAACCATTTAAACCATTATCATAGTTCAAAACATTGAAAGCCACGACACGGGTTTGGTTTGAATTTTTCTGAATCATTGGTGGCCGCGGGTTATTCGCTTTAATTTGGATTTGAGTACGACCTTGTACAGGTTGAATACGCCAAGAATTGAATCGATATTCTAGAATACCCTCAACAGCATTTAACTGATCACCTGCACGTAAAGTATTTAAAGCACTAAACTGACTTGGCAATGTAGGCGTTAAATTTTGTGCATTATATCCGTCATCAAGTTCAATTTTGGACAAAAGATTTTTTTGCGCCAATGCCGTTGCTTGTGCTGATTTAGCTGGATAAATATTGGTCGGCATAAACAAACGTCCTAGACTTAGTGACAGTTGTCCGTAGCGACCATAATTGTAATTTTCACTTACCGTTAATGTTTGAGGGATTTTAACCAACATACCTTGATAACGCTTTGGCGCATGCCCTGACGCGTTAGCTAAACTCTCAAATGGTAACTCGATTGATAATGGCGTTATCCAAGCGCTTGCCGCTTGATTACAAGTTAAAATATTTTCGGATAAATTATCAATCTGTAACTGATTTTGATATTCAGTTAATCGACCTTTAAGAACGACTTCTTCTCCGACTTTTCCTCCTTTTATAGGACTTGAAGCAGGAGCATATACAAAAATCGCGTTAGTTAGATCGGGTTTTGCTTTAGCATCAGGGGTTTGGATATAGAAACCTGAGAATCCATTCGCATAACGATAATCCGCAGTAATCACCCCCTTCACAGTATAGTTTTGATTCTTAGCTGCTTGTGAGAGTTCAGCGATAGGTGTATTCGCAGAGTTACAACTTAGAGTCGTCGGAGATGGCTCTATTGGTTCATTTGTACTAATCGCTAAATACTGGTTAAAAGCATTGCGATCCGACCATTTAGCCCACTCTTTTTGAATTTCAAAGGGTGCAGATGGATCTATCGAAACGACATCATGTGTTTTCTTTGTACGTTCAAAGCTTAAACCGGTTGCCCAGTTTTGCTGTATTCCAATCGCACCAAAACGGTCGACAGCCACATTGTTTTTATAGAGAACAATTGCATCATCGCCATTAAATGAAAGGTTAGCAGTTTGCTGAACAGCTTCACCCAATTCAGTTTTTAAATTTGAATGTCCAATTAAAAAGTGCTGCTGAGCTGTTAAAGTTCCTTGCAGCTTAACCGTCAAATTCGCGGTGGTTAGACCATTCGGAAATATTTTTAATTGATACGCGGATAAATCAACAACACCTCCATCTGGATTGTATAGTTCAATACCTTTCTTGTTGTTATTACCATCCACATACTGGCTGATCATGAGTTCAGCATAGGGCGTTGAACTAAATCCGATCAAACATAAAGATAATGTGAGTTTATTGAACACCCATTTATTTAGCGTTATTTTATTCATTTTAAGTCTTATTCATTGTTCATATTATTTTCCAAGCCTAGTGTACAGGCATGACAAGTAGATGAACAATTCATGACATTTTGAAAAAGTTCATGAATAGATCGACAAATCATTGATAGCTACGTAGCGCTTTCAGGTAGAAAAAGGTTTGACTTAGGAGACTCAGGTCTTAAAATACCGCATTCGAATTTTTTCTCATTTGCCAAAGTTATGTCGAACGATCAATTAGACCCGCAAGTTGTAGAATTAGACAACTTGAACGAGCATCGCGAAATTGTCACATTTATGCGCCGTTCATCTCCGTTGAATACTTCTCAACGAACTGCGCTTGAACAATATGGTCACTTAATTTTGGAATATCCTGTTGGTGATTTACGTCAGCAATTTGAGCATCCTGAACGTCCATTGACGGTTGAAATCGGTTTCGGTATGGGGCGCTCTCTTGTACTTATGGCAAAAGCCAATCCTGAACGCAATTATGTCGGCATTGAAGTACATGTTCCTGGCATTGCACAATGTGTATATGAAGCGGGTATGGCTGGTTTGACAAACTTACGTTTACTTGATGCGGATGCAATTCAAGTTTTGCGTGAAATGCCTGATAACAGTATCAATGCAATTCAACTTTATTTCCCCGATCCTTGGCAGAAAAAACGTCACCATAAACGTCGCTTTGTCTCACACGATCGTATGCCTTTAGTTGAAGAAAAACTTGAAATGGGTGGAACATTCCATGCTGCAACCGATTGGGAACCCTATGCAGAATGGATGTTAGATGTATTAGATAACCGCCCTCGTTTAGAAAATATGGCGGGTAAAGGTAACAGTTATCCTCGCCCTGACTGGCGTCCTCAAACTAAGTTTGAACGTCGTGGAATTGAAGAAGGCCACAAAATTAACGACTTCTTATTTAAAAAGATTCAATAATAAAAAACAGGACTTAAGTCCTGTTTTTTATTCTGATTGTCTTTTATAAATTTGGTCACTCACCACACTATACACTTGGCTTAAATCCGTACGTCCAGCCTGCGCCAGCATCTCCTGATGCATATGGATAATGTTTTGATCACCACGCATCGCCGGACCAGTTTGCACCTGCTTTGGGGGATTCAAAGTCGCTTTTTTCGCAGTTTCCAAAATCAATGGGTACAATAAATTAAAATCGACTTTTTGTGCATCTACGAGCTGCTTAGCAACGTCATAGCAATAATTGGTAAAGTTACACGCGAATACTGCTGCTAGATGTAAACTCAAGCGCTGTGTTGAGTCATATTGATAAACCTTTTGACTTAACTCTTTTGCCATTTGAGTCAAGGATGCTAAATCTTGGTCGCGCATCGCTTCAATAAATATTGGCGTACTAAACCAATCAATTTGACTTTCAAAGCTAAAGGTTTGTAGGGGGTAAAACACACCCGCACGTTCATGATATTGCGTGATTTTAGAGATATGGGTACTGCCAGACGTATGTACAATTAAAGCCTGAGGAAGCTGTTTTGCAACTTTTTGAGCAACTTCTTCAATTGCCTTATCACTCACCACCAATAATGCAATATCAACAGTGTCTTCGAGATCTTCAATCGCATTGCATGGTCTAGCTCTTACTAAAGCCGCCAACAAATTGGCTTTAGATTGCTCTCGACTAAACACTTGGACAATCTCATGATGCTGACTCAATACCTGAGCCAAATGATGAGCTACGCGCCCTGCTCCAATCACACTAATACGCATATCGCTTCCACATATATTCTGTATACCTAAGCATGCCGATAAAAAAAGGGCGAATCAATTCGCCCTTTTGCTATATTGTAATGAATTAATTAAACACATTGTTTAGGTATACAATTCTCTCATTGGTCTTTTGAATGAAACATTTAGAATATTGCATCTCAACATTCATTTGATTCATTTCATTGTCCCAATATTGATAATGTTGCTGATAAGTTTCGCGTTCTTTTTCTGGGATACTTTCAATTGACTTTTGAGAGACCACTTTACAGTCCACGTCACGACGTTCGAACCATTCAGTTTGATCGCTCTTTAGCTGCTCTTTTTGTTCGCCGCTCAAATTATCCCAAGTTAAATTAAGTCGCTCGACAGCTCTTGCTTGCTCTTTATCTAAATCAGATTTTCTCAATTGCATAGCTTTGAGTGCCAAGGCCTTTTGTTTTTGTTGAACAGCCTCATACTCTTCGTAAGCTTTTGATTCATTCTGATTTGCTTTACGAAATGCTTCAAATTGAACAGCATATCTCGTCATACTTGCAGCAATATCTAACAATGCATTATCAGGTTGCACACTCAGCATTAAACCTTCTTTATCCGTCTTGGTAATCTCATAATTCAAAGTGCCTGTGAGCTTATCTTGCCCATAACTGATATTGCCATGAACATCATTAATCCAATGTTGGAGCGTATAACTACCTTCGTCATGTTCACATTCGTATTCGCAAGGTTTTTCAAGGTATGCATTTTCAGCACGACGTTGAAGCCCCTTCGGCAGGTGGATAACCAACTGGCTTGAACACGTCAATTTGTTTGTTGCATTTGAAGGATCACTCGTTGTTGTAATCGACTTGAGTTCAAATCTAAGCGATGAGTTGATTTGGGAAAGTAATTTTAAATCTGACTCATACTGATCTGTTGCTTTTAAACGACGATCTAAAATGTTGTTATATTCCTGTTGCGCAAAGCGTTCAATTTCTTTGACATTCGTAGGAGAAGTACAACTCCAATCAGCAATTTCTACATTCTGTGAGGTGTCTTTGCTTTTCTTATTCAGATCACAACCTGCAACGAAGATGGTAGAGATAATCAAAGCCAATTTAATCTTATACGTCATTTTTTATACCGCATATTTATAATTTTGACATATTTAATCAAATAAAAAACAACAACTCCATCACATTTTTATTTTTTTAAAATTTGATGTGTAAAAGCTAACGCTCAACAACCCTGTTTAATCAATGCCTAACTTAGAGTGAAAATTTTTTGCTGTAATTCAGATGTTCGACTAATCGCCATATTTGTTTCGCAATTCAATCGAAAAACTTCAGGATTATCGGCGCCTTCACTATTTAATTTACATTCTAAATTACGCTTTTTTGCCCACAGTTCTTGCTCGTATTGTATTTTTTGGCGTGCTTGAAGTGAAGCTCTACTCCATACAGAATTTAGATCTTCATTGGCTTGATCTAATTTAAGTTGTGCTTCAGCAATAAGAATGGATTGATAATCATCTGATGTTTTATTTTGCTGATTTAAAAGTGCTTGTTTCTTTTGACGATCTAACACTAAAGCCGTCAAACGTGATGGTTTCAAATGGGCATCTATTAGAACTTTTTGCATAAAACTGGTGAAATGTAGTGCATTCACCAATTGTACAGTTACTTCATGCTCTGAAATTCGTACACTATAATTTAACTCAGTAGAAATCTGATTGTTCTCAAAGTTTAATTGAGAAAGTGCAGCTGATTCTAAAACATTTGACTCTCGATTTAATGCGCGCGATACATCAGCATCCGTCAGATAATTTGATGGTAGTTCAGCAGTGACTCTTGCTGTACACATCGTCTGATCAGAGGATCTCATTTTCTTTATTTTATCAATGTTTTCAATTTTAAATTGAACTGGTTTCAAACTACGCTGTAAGAGTTGACCATCTATAATAACTTGATCATTTTCTATAATACTTTTGAGTTGAGTCGCTGAGATATTCGCGATGTCTTTATGGATGACTTGTTCGAGTTTTAATTGCACTTCAGGTTGATCACAACGATTAAAAGCATACATGATTGAATACACTTGTTGGCATCCTGACAATGCACCAACCATGCACAATGTGGTCAATGTTTTCATCCGAAGTTTCATGCTACTCCCCCAATCAAACTCAAGCTCTTGATACCAAACCTCATTGGTTTTGTTTTGATTCTTATTAAAGCTCTCAGTTAAATTTTATTAAAAAATACAGATCTTCATAAAATATACTGAATCATGAATTATTCAATCATCCAAAATAAAAAAGGCCGATATTAATCGACCTTTAAATGATTGAATTCACATTATTTTATGAAAGTACGAATTACCTTACCTTTGACTTTTTGATTAATCAACGGTGTATTTTTACCTTGAGAAATAATAGAAGATTTATCAAGTGTCCATTCCAAATCTGGATCAACCAGCACCCATCCAGCCTGTGCTTTCCATGTCTCAGTCATTTGTGCAACAGCAGCTGGCGCACTCGTTACTTTTTCAACCCACTCTAATGGACTAAATAAACCTTCTTCAATCAATTTGATTCCAAAAGGAACATATGAATCAAAAGCAGTAAAACCTGGCAAAGTCTCTGCAAAAGGTGCCATTTTTGCAGAACTACTGAGTGGTTCATGATGCGTACAAATCGCGTCAATTACTCCAGATTTCACTCCCTGACGAAGTAACTCTTTATCAGACTCTGAACGCAAAGGTGGACGTACATGTGCCAAGGAATTGAATCCATCAATTAAAGATTCCGTAAGATGTAACTGATGCATTGCAACATCACACGTGACTGGCAATCCTTTTTCCTTCGCGATACGTATTAACTCAACCGAAGCACCACAAGACAGTAATCCGAAATGTGCGCGGACTTTTGTCGCCTCTATCATTAATAGATATTTTGCGATCGCGACCGTTTCTGCCAAAGCAGGAATCATTGGTAAACCTTGGCGTGAAGCAATAAAGCCTTCATGCACACAGCCATCTTTCGCAATTTGAGGCTCTTCAGCATAGAATACGACAGTTAAATTCAAACCTGCAGCATATTCAAGCGTACGAAGCACCACATCGTCATTCGCAAAAGGTGCATTTGCATTTGATACAGCAGTACAACCACCCTTTTTTAAACCTGCCATGTTGGCTGGTTGATTTCCTTGAAGCCCTTGTGTTTGTGCACCTATCACTTCAAGGTAAATCCTGCCATCTAACATTGCCTTTTCAACAAGACCATGAATTAAAGCACCATTGTCCTGAACGATAGGTTTTGAATCTGGTGGGGTAAATACATGTAAAATGCCATTTTCACGTGCTGCTTTACCTTCAGATTTCAACGTTCCATGTTGTTGTTGACCTGGCTCTCGTAAACGTGCACACAAATCAACCATCGTTGGCATCAACCATTTGCCTTGCCCATCGATGCTTTCATGCACATCTGAAGTCGCTTCGATGCGTTTTCCATCTTGAATAAAAATAGTTTGTATTTGATCAGTTTGAGCAATTGGATCTAGGACGCGTACATTTTCGACTTTAACAATAGACATGACTGATTCCTTATACCGCAACTGCTTCAATTAAACCTTGTTCTTGTAACTGACCCTGCATCGCCAGCGCGAGAACTGCCATACGCACCGCAATACCATTGGTCACCTGATTCAAAATCACTGATTGAGGACCATCTGCAATACTTGAATCAATCTCAACACCACGATTCATCGGCCCTGGATGCATCACGATACAATCACGTTTGGCCAAAGCCAAACGCTCTTTGTTCAAACCATACATTTTGTAAAATTCAGCTTGTGAAGATAATGCAGGTGAATCGATACGTTCATTTTGAATACGTAAAGTAATGATGACATCACAATCCTTAATCCCAGCTTCCATATTGTTAAATAGGCGAACACCTTCACCATATTCATCGAAGCCATAAGGAAGTAACGTATTCGGCGCAATCACACGAATATCTTTACAACCTAATGTTTGCAATGCAGCCACATCAGAACGTGCAACTCGTGAATGTTTAATATCCCCAATGATTGCAATGGAAATATCTTCAAATTTTTTATTGGTTTCACGGCGAATCGTAAGCATATCCAACATTGCTTGTGTTGGATGCGCATGACGTCCATCACCCGCGTTGATAATCGCAACAGTTGGACAAACATCCTTCGCAATAAAATGTGCAGCACCCGATGAAGAATGTCGAACCACAAAGATATCAGCCGCCATTGCTTCTAAATTCCACAGTGTATCTCTCAGTGTTTCGCCTTTAGAAGTACTTGAGCGAGCAATATCAATATTGAGCACGTTGGCAGAAAGACGTTTTGCCGCTGCTTCAAATGTCGTTCGTGTACGTGTCGAATTTTCGAAAAACAGGTTCATTACCGTTTTGCCTTCAAGCATATTATTGGTAATGAGCTGATTTTGGTCATTAAAAAAGGACTGTGCAGTGTCCAATATTTTTGTAAGAGTTTCTTTTGAAAGGCCTTCGATGGTGAGGAAGTGTTTGAGATTCCCATCTTGGTTGAGTTGAATCTGGCTCGGTGTATGCAATGCAGCGAAGTGCATGAGAGATTCCTTATACGTTAAGTCAACGTATTATACAGATTCTAAAATGATTTGGCAGTGACCCACACTGCAGCTGATCAATATCTAACTTAATCACGACTTATGACGTTTCATAAAATTTTTCAGAAACTTAATTTAACCAAAAGTATTCCGTTGAAATCTTCTAATTCCCTCAAAATTAGGCTCCTAACTCCTACATAAAAGCTTGTTTATCTTTATTTTGATACATCTGTTCAATCAAATTTCCTGAAATAGTGAGTTAGATTATAAAATTAGAAATTTTTAATAAATGATCCACTCATAGTTTTATGGATATGTTAAAAAATGAGTGAGACACATCTGTATAGCAATCACGATTAAAAGACTTCCCATCACCCTATTCAAAATTCTTGCTCGATTTCCCACATTAAGAAACTGGGCCAATTTTTCCCCTGCATATCCCCAAAGCCATAAAGAGACATAGCAGACCATAAAATAAATCAAAACAAAAAGCGCTAAAGAAACACTATTCTCTGAAGCTGAAAATAGGGCTGTACCTGAAACGGCGGCAATCCAAGCTTTTGGATTCAGCCACTGCATTAAAGCACCTTGCGTAAAATTTGGAATTTTCTCTAGATCTTGTTGATCCGTTTGAATTTTCTCGCCTTTAGCACTTAAAATATTCCAGCCAATCCAAACCAATAGAGCCGTTCCTAACAGCGCAATAGCATCCAAAAGAACCGGATACAATAAAATAATCTGATATAGACCAAAGCAAACTGCTGCAAGTAAAGCAGTAAATCCAATGGTAGCACCTGAAATAAAAGCAAAAGTTTTTCGGACACCAAAGTTCATACTGCTACTGAGAATAGTTAAATTAACAGGTCCAGGAGAGATAGACATCGATAATGAAAAGGTAAACATAGAGAAAATTAAAGCCAGCATATTTTTTTATCTTTTAGTGTTTTTTAGTTTTATGGGGCCATATCAACCAGTTTCAATCAATCTTTAAATTTAAATTATTTTTAAAATGGTTGGATCAACGTATTAAAGCAGTTTTAAAATCAAAAATAAGTTAAAATATGCGATTGCTTTATTTGTCTTTGGGAATGTTCATGAATTCTAAACCTCGTCTTTCTACATATTGGGTTACCTGTGCAGATGGGCTTGAAACCTTACTTCAAGAAGAAATTGAAGGTTTAGGAGTACAAAACGTTGAACGTTTCCCTGGGCGATTGGTTTTCAAAGGTCAATTGGCTGATGCCTACCGCATTTGTATGTGGTCTCGTCTTGCATCACGTGTTTTGACGCCCATCCATACATTTGAAGTAGAATTTACTCACGATGCACGCGATGTAGCTGAAGAACTCTACGAAGGTGCAAATAGTTTTGACTGGTCGCTTATTTTTGCACCTCAAAGTACATTTGCTGTGCGTTTACATGTTGAACGTGAGATCAAGGTCAATAGCCAGTTCGCCACATTACGTGTAAAAGACGGTATCGTAGATTCCTTCATGGAGGCTGTCGGTAAACGTCCAAGCATCGATATCAAACAACCTGAAATAACCATTTATGCTTTGGCTGGTAAGAAAGAACATACTTTCTGTTTAGATTTGTCTGGTGATTCATTGCATAAACGTGGCTATCGCCACTATATGACTGATGCACCCATCAAAGAAAACTTGGCTGCAGCCATCCTTCAACATGCAAAATTAATTGAAAAGAATCCAGATATTGTTCTTGATCCAATGTGTGGTTCAGGAACATTCATTATTGAAGCTTTGATGATGTTAACTGACCGTGCTCCTGGTTTGGTTCGTCGTTTCGGCTTTAATGGCTGGAATGGTCATGATCATGATCTTTGGATGCAAATTAAAGGTGAAGCTGCGGAACGTCACAAAGTTGCCTTAGAAAAACCGCTTCCAAAATTCTATGCCTTTGACGCAGATTGGGAAGCAGTAAAAGCAACCAAAAATAATATCCGCGCTGCAGGATTTGAGGCATTGCTAGATCAAATTCAAATAGAAGAGCGCACCCTTTCTGATTGGCCAGATTTTAAGGCAGAAGGTAAATCTGTGGTCGTTGTCACTAACCCACCTTATGGTGAGCGTCTTGGTGATAAAGGCTCTAGCCGTTCATTCTATCTTGGTCTATCTGGCTTACTTCAAAAGAACTTTGCCAACCAAACTGCCGCAGTTATTGCAGCTCAAATTGAACAAGCAGACGTGTTGGCATTTAGCGAAACTCAAACGCTTCGCTTAATGAATGGTAAGCTACCTATTTATATTCGCTCAGGTAAGATTAAGCCACCTGTTGTGACACAACCTTTCTTAGCCAATTGGCAACCACTTCAATTCGATAAAATTGAAGGTGCTGAAGATTTTACAAATCGTTTGCAAAAGAATATGCAGAATTTGAAAAAATGGGCTGTAAAAGAAAATATCTATTGTTTGCGAATTTATGATGCTGATCTACCAGACTTCAATGTCGCCGTAGATCTATATGGTGACCGATTGCATGTTCAAGAATATGCCCCACCAAAATCAATCGATCCTGAAAAAGCGAAAAAACGTTTTAATCTTGCTTTACAAGCAATCCGTGCTGTCACAGGTTTAGGTCGCGATGCCATTTTTATCAAGACTCGTGCTCGTCAGGAAGGTAAAAACCAATACACTAAACAAAGTACTGCCTCTAAACGCTTTATCGTTCAAGAAGGCAAAGCGAAAATCTTGGTTAACCTCACAGATTATTTAGATACTGGTCTTTTCCTCGATCATCGCCAAATTCGCTTACGCATCGCTGCTGAAGCGAAAGGTAAACATTTCCTTAATCTATATAGTTATACCTCAACTGCAAGTTTACATGCTGCGTTAGGTGGTGCTGCGAGCACGACCAGTGTCGACCTTTCAAATACTTATTTGAACTGGTCTAAAGAAAACTTTGTCTTAAATGGTTTAACGGTTGATCATGCTGACCAACAACACCAGTTCTTTGCCAGTGATTGTTTTGAATGGTTAAAAGAAGGTCATGAACAATATGACTTGATCTTTATCGATCCGCCAACGTTCTCGAACTCTAAAAAATTCCATGGTACGTTTGACGTTCAACGTGATCACTTATCCCTGATTAAACGTGCAATGAATCGTTTAACCACTGGTGGTACGCTGTATTTCTCAAATAACTATCGTGGTTTTGAATTAGACGACGAAATCAAAGCGTTTTATGACATTGAAGAACTCACCCATGAAACAATTGGTCTAGACTTTAAACGTAATACTAAAATTCACCGTTCATGGAAAATTAGACATCTTCAAGCCTAATGATTTGAGAGCTTGACTAATAAAAAACAGGGCAATTCGTTTGCCCTTTTTTATTTTCTTAAATTTTTTGAAGATGAATATTCCTTTGTCACAATAATGGTTGGATCTGTTGAAACATAGACAGTACGTGGTAGCGTATCATAAAGATAATACGTCAGTGGTTTAATGGTTTTGCTAATCTGCTCAGGATCTGCTTTTTTGCTCAATTCAAAATCAGAAACTGCATTTGAAACCAATTGCTTCTGATTAAATTCTTCTGCTTGAGTCTGAGCCAAATGTTGTTGATTTTGTATTTGTACCTCAGCGCTCTGTGATACTTCTTTTTTTAATTCTTGCACTAAATTTTCATTCAAATTCTGATCAATCACTTGCTGTTCGATAAGTTCAGATTCTTCTAATTGCTGTGCAGTTGCCCATTGAAAACCACACATCAGCATGCAAGAAATTAAAATTGACCGTCGAAAAGTAACACTTATGAATTCCATTTTTTATCTCGAGAATTATTATTGTAATTTTATTTATATATTTATTAATTACAGCTAATCAAGTGCGTTCACTCGCATTCCGATGAACGCACCATATTCTTAAATACGACTCACTTCAAAGTAAGAGTATTTAGAACGATCAATCACGTCATAGGGTTTACTTTCATAACTATGAAGCGTGTGAACTGCTTTCATTTTATGTGATGAACACTGCTCTAGAACTTGCTTACGTGGGTCATTCTCAACCACAGTCACACAAAATGATGTTTTACCCTGAGCTTTCACCAATGTATTTACTTTGGTCAGCATAAACTTTAGTACGTCTAACGCACTTGGATCACAGAGGAAACTATGCGTCATGAGATAATCAAAGGATTGCCCTTCTTCGGGAAGCGTTAACTGTCCAGTAATTCGAGCATAAGTGTTATAGACAGGTTTTAACAGTTTTAACGTTGTAGAATAACTCGCCACTTTAGTTTGTTTGAAATCTTTTTGATCCCACAAACCAAATAAACCTACGATTTTATGATCTGAATTGAGCACTAAATGAAAGTCTTCTAATCTCAGCCCATACCAAAAAGGATGATTAGCTTCCAATAACTGTCTAAAGTCATAATCAGGTAAAAAATTATAATGGGAAGCCATTTCTTGTATAAAACCATTGACCGCATCAATCTTATCTATGGTCATTGTTTCAAGGCGAAGTTCAGCAGACTGCTTAAACTTAGGCACCTTAGAAATGGTAAAAGTGGTCATCGAATCAAAGATATAAGGTAAAGCATATCCTTCTCTTTCACGATGCATCATATTACGAGCTACTTTATTATCTTCTAAAATCACACTTTGAAAGATAATTTCACGAGGGAAACATTCAAAAATGTATTCCATAAATACATTAAACGCTTTTTTACCCCGAGCTGTAAGTTTGATTCGTAAATCTGATACATAGCGTAATTGTTCAGTGACGCCATTGATCCAATACGATTTCCAACCGATGTTCATCATGGCAATAATTTGATCAGGCTGATCTTGATGTACGACAACCAAAATTTCAGGCTTATTATATTGTGCATGTGTAGCACGAAAATAACTCGGTTTCCGCTCAAATGAAATCACCATACCGTTACTCGGCATACTTTCAGAAATCAGCTCAATCAATTGAGGATCATCTTGCTCCGCAGCATAACGTAGATAAAATTCAGGCGAGGTTTTTGATCGATATAGTAAATTTTGCTCTGTCATTTTTAAATTCTTAAATAAATTTCATTTTCTTCAACGGTTCTGGCTTGATATTCCCCTCAATCATGCCATTGCGCATTGCGATTGTCTTATATTCATGCCATGCATCTTCCACATGCATCACGCGTGCTTCATCTAATTGCCCTAAATTACGTGCCAACTCATAGTGAAAATTTTGTTTTAGCAATTGATCTAACTGTTGATCGGACGGCTGCCCACTCACACTACCCTCAGAAAGCAAAACATAATAAGGTTTCGATTCAGTCTGTTCTATTCCGAGTAAACTAATGGGTAAAAAACCGTTTTGTTTAAATGTATCGATCACACGCAAAGCAACAGATTGATCAATCTTTTCTCCGACCAAATCAACTGTCATCTTTCGACCAAGAAATTTAAAGCACGGAATGCCCTGATAAAAAGAATCAACCAATAATTCATCATCAATAATGTAGCGTTTTAGGCCAGAACCTGTCGTAATAATCGGACTCACGATTTGACCTGGCTTAAGCTGCCAAGCAGGGTAAATTTGCTGAGTATCTAAATCTTGAAACTCATAAAAATGAGCTTGATACATCAAGGGATAATGATCATCTAAAGGTATAGTCACTACGCCTTCAGTGGCCCAAAGCCCTTTACCTTCAAAATTTACACCCTTAATTTTGGTTTTTAAAATTTGTGCCCAGTGCTGTGCGCTTGCGGTATCCCAAGATGAAATTAAAAATAGCTTTGGCCACAATTTTTTCCAACAAGTCGGATCTTCCAAATCTAATCGTTCTAGAATCTGGCTACGTTTTACTGATTTTTTGATTTTTAAAAAATCTAAACTTTGACGACTCCACTGACCAGTCGATAAAACCTCAACGATTTCACTCTTATTTTCTTGGATAATTTCGATCAGTTGCAGTGCAAAAGTTGGGCTCCACACTGAAATCATGCCGAGATTTTCATCTCTGACTAAATATACAGCCGTAGCGAACATCGCATCTTCAGCAGTTTCTGCCAAAGCAATGTCAGCAGGCACGGCCTGCGTAATTTGAGTTAAAATTCGTTTTGAAAAAGAAAGTAAGGCACTATCATCATTTAAATTATGAGTGGTCGTCAGTTGACGCTGGCTTTCAGGCAACCAAGATACAGACCAATAGTGTGTTGTACGTTTTAGTTCAGGATAACGACGATATAAACTCGTGAGCCATAAACCAATCGCCTGATCTATTTCACCTAAAAATTGTTGGGTATATGGAATAAATTTGAGTGCTTCACTTGAACCACTTGTAGGCTGGAATCGGATAATTTTACTTTTATTAAGTAAATTTACGCCTTGATTACGTGATGCTTCAACTTTCTGCTTCCAATCAGCATAACGTGTTACTGGAAAATGTTGAGCAAACGACTCATATTCCATCTTTGGATCATCACATATAACTTTTAATTTATCACGCTGAACTTTTTCCAATTGATCAGCGTATTGATAAAAGTCTTTAAATGATTTTTTACAGGCCAAATTTAAAACTTGATGAGCTGCAAATATCACAGACATTAGGCCACCTTAGAATCTTGATCTTGATCTTGATCTTTGGTTTGAGCCGATTTAGATAATTTATCTTTATTCAGATTCGACTTATTTTTTTTGAGCGATGATTTTTTCACAAACCTTACCGCTGTTTGCAAAATATCAACCCAACGCAGCTCACCAATACACGGTAATTCAGTACCTTGAACCCAAGATGGATTGCATTCCTCAAAAAACTCAATTTTACGATTTTTCTGGCGCATTTCTTCTGTTATTGGGGCCACATCAGGTTTCAGACACTGATAGTTTTCTCCAAAATCAATCAGCTTTGATTCATCATCATAGTATTCTGCAAAATACTCACGACAATACGCTTCAACATAATCTTTTAAATATTCATCTTTATTTTCTGGATTTGGATAATAGTGATAATAATTATTTGCAAGAAGTAAGTAGGTCTTAAAGCCCTTTGAGATCAGCATCCAATAAATCGGTACACCCGTATGACGTAATTTGAAGGTCATTACATAACGAAACATCGCACGTTGTAATGCTCGACTACCCCAATACGCCTCCTCAATAATGGTATCACCACTAAAAAAAGCATGGGCAGTTTTACCATTCACGGTAAAATTTCGCTCCATTACAGTTGAGAAACCCACTAAAAAATCTTTTTTGGGTTCTCGAATGATAAACACACCAGTCTTTTCCAGAAGGTCTCTTTCAAAAATTTCAAAGACTGTATTTGAATAATAGTTACTGTAAATATTGAACATCTTTTCAATATCACGGGGTTTTAAATCTTTTACCTTAACAAACTCACTATAAGGTTCTTTTTTTAATTTTCGGAGTCGTTTTAATTCTAGCATATTGATCCCATTAAGCTAAACAATGAATTCCTTTTGTGAATCAATAAACAAATTAAACATTTATTCACAAAAATATTGAGTGCAATCTTATACTTAATAGATTTGAGTAGCAATTTTATTAAAAAATAAATTTATTATTTTTAAATCACTTAAATGAAAAAAAACCTGAAAGAATTCAGGTTTTCTAAGTTTGTTTATTAAATTCTAATTTAATTTAAGTTTACTAAAACTCAAATTTCCATCAGTGCTTTGTATAACAATTGTATCTCCTGGCAAAAATTCTCCCGCCAAGATTTTTTGAGCCAATGTATTTTCAACCTTTTGTTGAATAGCACGTTTAAGTGGTCGAGCCCCATAGATTGGGTCATATCCTGCCTCAATTAATTCATCGAAAGCAGTGTCATCTACAGTCAAACTTAAATCACGATCAGCCAAACGAGCACGTAAGCGATCTAACTGAATATCCGCGATACCTCGAATCTGCGATTTTTTCAGTGCATGGAAGATTACAAGTTCATCAATTCGGTTAATAAACTCTGGTCTAAAATGCTCAGAAACAGCAGCCATCACAACACTGCGTACATCTTGTTCCGTCGCCATGTCACCTAATTCGCGCACTTCATTTGAACCTAAGTTTGAAGTCATGACGATCACTGTATTTTTAAAATCCACCACACGCCCTTGCGAATCAGTCAAGCGACCATCGTCAAGTACCTGGAGCAGAATGTTAAATACATCTGGATGAGCCTTCTCTACTTCATCAAATAACACCACGCTATAAGGCTTACGGCGTACTGCTTCAGTTAGCACACCACCCTCTTCATAACCAACATAACCAGGAGGTGCTCCCACCAAACGACTAACAGAATGTTTCTCCATAAATTCAGACATATCGATACGGATCATGGCATCGTCACTGTCAAATAAGAAGTTTGCTAAAGCTTTAGTTAACTCAGTTTTACCGACACCTGTTGGACCTAAAAATAAGAATGAACCACTTGGGCGATTTGGATCTGAAAGTCCAGCACGTGAGCGTCGTACAGCATTAGAAACTGCAACTACCGCTTCATCTTGGCCTACGACGCGGTTATGTAAAAATGTTTCCATACTGAGTAATTTTTCACGCTCACCCTGTAGCATTTTTGCTACAGGAATTCCTGTAGCTGCACTTACAACTTCGGCAATTTCATTGTCCGTCACTTTATTACGCAATAATTTAGGTTCAACTTTCTCTTCAGATGCTTCTTCACTGAGTCGTTTCTCCAAATCAGGAATTACTCCATATTGAAGTCGTGCCATTTCAGCTAGATCATTTTCACGTTGTGCCTTTTGCATCGCGATACGTGCTTGATCAAGCTCCGCCTGAGTTTGTTGATCGCCTTGCACTAAACGTTTTTCAGAAATCCACACTTCTTCAAGATCGCTGTATTCCTTCTCTACTTCAGCAATTTGTTTTTCTAAGTGTGAAACTTCAGCTTTACTTCCTGCATCTTCATCTTTTTTTACAGCCTCAAGCTGTAATTTCAGTTGAATAAGACGACGTTCTAATTTATCTAGAGACTCAGGTTTTGAATCAAGCTCCATCTTAATTCGAGATGCCGCTTCATCAATCAAATCAATCGCTTTATCTGGTAGTTGACGATCTGTAATGTATCGATGCGACATTTTAGCTGCAGCAATGATGGCAGAATCTAAGATTTTAACACCATGATGTACTTCATAGCGCTCTTTTAATCCACGTAAAATCGCAATCGTGTCTTCAACACTAGGCTCATCAACCAATACTTTTTGGAAACGACGTTCAAGTGCTGCATCTTTTTCAATGAATTGTCGATATTCATCTAATGTTGTAGCACCTACACAACGTAATTCTCCACGTGCTAAAGCAGGCTTCAACATGTTACCTGCATCCATTGCACCGTCGCCTTTACCTGCACCGACTAGAGTATGCAACTCATCGATAAAGAGGATAATTTCACCATCATGTTTAGCAAGATCTTTTAATACAGCTTTTAAGCGCTCTTCAAATTCACCACGATATTTTGCACCAGCTAAAAGCGATCCAAGATCAAGTGATAAGACACGTTTATTTTTTAAACTTTCAGGCACTTCTCCATTAACGATACGCTGTGCTAAACCCTCAACAATGGCAGTTTTACCAACACCCGGCTCACCAATCAAAACAGGATTATTTTTTGTACGGCGTGATAAAACTTGGACTGTTCGACGAATTTCATCATCTCGCCCAATCACTGGATCAAGCTTGCCAGAAAGTGCTCGCTCAGTGAGATCAATGGTGTATTTGTTTAATGAATCACGTTGATCTTCATGATTGTTACTCATGACTTTTTCATCACCTCGAACTTTAGTTATCGCCGCTTTTAAACCTGCGGATTGAACACCAACCGCATTTAAAATAGTTTTGGTTGCACCTGTTTCTGCTAAACCAAGTAACACCCAATCTGTTGAAAGAAACTCATCACCCGATTTTTGTGCATAACTATCTGCCAAGTTAAGCGCTTTAACCGCATCTGGACTGAGATTGATATCCCCAGTTGGATGGGCAAGTGTTGGTGCATCAGCAAGCGCCTGTTGCAACTTTGTGCTCAATTCTCGTAAATTCGCCCCTGCCTGCTGCAACAAACTCATATTTGATGGCTCTTCAAGCAGTGTCGATAGTATATGGATGCCTTCAATCGCTGTATGATCCTTGCCCATTGCTAAAGATTGCGCATCAGATAAGGCTTGCTGTAAGCGATTTGTAAATTTTTCAAAACGCATTATTATTTTCCTCACAACAAATTTGGTACTTGCTTAGTTAATGGGTGAGAAGCGTCATATTTCAAGTCGGTTTTTTAATTATTTTCTTAAATTTCAATTATTTAAAAAATAAAGATAGATTATAATTATAATATTTGTGCTGCTCATACATTTTTCAATACCACTTCACAATTTTTTCATGGTGATTATGATATTTATCTACTATTCACTACATATGACAAAGAAAATATATTCTCAGTAAACGGTGATTATTGTTCTCAAATCATCACATAGGAGTACGCCGAACTTATATCGACCTAATCGGTACATGTTGTGCAAAATCATTCAATATGAATTTATAAGATAAACAATTAATTTTATATTTATTTAAAGAATATAGATAAAACTTATAATAATCACCGTTTTCCATAAACGGATGATTTAATCATTCAGGCATACTTACATGAATCATTTTATAAATCTCTCAGAAAATAAAGTCCATCAAGATAAAATTAAATTTATTTTATCTGAAGCAAAAAAAAATGTAGAAGATCATACACTCCTCTTTGCAGGCTCTTTAAAACCCCAAGATGCGTGGCTTTTATTTCAATCCCAGCAAGCGATCATTATTGATGTCAGAACACATGAAGAGCGAAAATTTGTAGGTTATGTCGAACATTCAGAACATATTCCTTGGCTGACAGGCATCTCACTTGAACGTAACCCAGAGTTTTTAGAGAAGTTACAATCTTTTGTTAATGCATATGACATCATTTTGCTCATGTGCCGTAGTGGAAAGCGCTCTGCTGCAGCAGCGAGTGTGGCGTATAACGCTGGTTTCACGAACGTATACAATATCGATCAAGGTTTTGAAGGTGATTTAGACCCTAACTCACATCGTGGTACTTACAATGGCTGGCGATTTCACAATCTGCCATGGGTACAAGAGTAAAATTGATTCGCTCAACTTACATAAAAAAAGCAACCTTAAGGTTGCTTTTTTCAACTCGATAAAATCAAGCTTCGGCTTCAATGATTTCAAAATCATGTGTAATTTCAACACCGCCATCTGAAAGCATTTTACTTGCTGAGCAATATTTTTCTGCAGATAGCTCAACCGCTTTAGCGACTTGCTTTTCTTTAACTGCTTTTCCTGTAACCACAAAATGCAAATGTATCTTCGTGAAAACCGCAGGAATCGTGTCTGCCCTCTCAGCTTTCAACTGACATTGAACACCAGTCACATCTTGTCTAGATTTTTTTAATATGGTCACAATATCAAACGAAGCACACCCACCAAGCCCCATTAAAATGAGTTCCATCGGACGTGGACCACGGTTTTCACCACCGTAAGCTTCAGCACCATCCATGATAATTTGGTGACCGCTTTCAGATTTTGCTTCAAAAGCAACATTCTCTAACCAATGTACGCTAGTATGCATTGCAACTACCTAAAAAAAACTATAAATTTACTTAGGACTGTACACTAGCATATATTGAGCTGATAAGGAATTTCACCTCTTATGCTTCACGTGGCAAGTTTATTTAGGTCTAAAGATCTAGTTACTATCCAAATCGGAATTTAAAAAGCATGACTTCTAATTTTTCACAACTTAGTACAGATGCTTTGTCGCCAGGTCAATTACCTGAATCTGTCAAAGCTTTGCTCAAGCGTGCGCACATCAATAGATTTCCAAAACGAACTTCAATTATTGATGCGGGCTCAGAGTCGAAATCTCTGTATCTAATTTTAAAAGGGTCGGTTTCAATTATTTTACGTGAAGATGATGAACGTGAAATTGTTGTAGCCTATTTAAACCCAGGGGACTTTTTTGGAGAGATGGGATTATTTGAAAGTAATCCTCAGCGTACTGCAGAAGTACGTACACGTGATGTATGTGAGATTGCTGAAATTTCATATGCTAACTTCCATGAAGTAAGTAAGCAGTATCCAGATCTTAGCTATGCGGTGTTCGCACAGCTCGTTCGTCGCTTAAAAAATACAACTCGAAAAGTAACTGACCTAGCATTTATTGATGTATCGGGTCGTATTGCACGTTGTTTAATCGACTTGTCAGCTCAACCTGAAGCAATGATTCTTCCAAATGGACGCCAAATTCGTATTACTCGTCAAGAAATTGGTCGTATTGTAGGTTGTTCACGTGAAATGGTTGGTCGTGTTCTTAAAACACTTGAAGAACAAGGCATGATTGAAACTGATGGTAAAGCTATCTTAATTTTTGATTCATCATTAGAAGCAGTAAATTCTGTTGAAGAAGACTTTGACAACAATGATGATGAATAAATTTTCATCTGATCTACATTCAAAAAAGCAAATCTGACGATTTGCTTTTTTATTGCCTTTTTTCTGAAAACTTTCGAATTTATTTTACATACGTTTTGAATCTTAGATTAGGTATGATTTAAATATATCAACTTAAAAAATACAGCAAGGATGTTGAGCATGAAATTTAATCGACTTGGGCAAACAGATATACACGTTCCCGAAATTTGTTTAGGAACAATGACCTTTGGTGAGCAAAATAGCCAGTCCGAGGCTTTCCAACAACTGGAATATGCACTCGAGCGGGGGTTAAATTTTTGGGATACTGCAGAGATGTACCCAGTACCACCTAAAGTCGAAACTCAAGGAGCGACGGAAGAAATTATCGGCAATTGGATTCAGCAGCGCGGCCAACGTGATCAACTTTTTCTTGCTTCAAAAATTGCAGGTCCAGGTCAAGGTGGTAGCAATATTAGAGGCGGCACAACTCGCTATACTGCCAGCGACATCAGCTCAGCCTTAGACTCAAATCTTAGACGCTTAAAAACTGACTATATTGATCTTTATCAGCTGCATTGGCCTCAACGCCCAACCAATATGTTTGGTCAATTGGGTTATACCAATCACCATGCTCACAGTACACTAGATATCACACCACTCGAGGAAACCTTATCTGCCCTTCAAGCGGAAATTAATAGAGGTAGAATTCGTTATATCGGACTCTCCAATGAGACACCATGGGGAACCATGAAATTTCTACATTTAGCTGAAAAGTTAGGGCTGTCTAAATTTGTTTCTGTACAAAACCCCTATAACTTATTAAATCGTACCTATGAAATCGGCATGTCGGAGATTGCTAAATTTGAAGGCATCGGTTTACTGGCCTATTCACCGCTCGCTTTTGGCTATTTAACAGGAAAATTTAGACATGGTGCGAGACCTGCAAATGCCAGAGTCACCTTATACTCTAGATTTGTGCGTTATAGTAATCCTGAAAGTGAATGGGCAACTGAACAATACGCCCTCTTAGCAGAAAAACATGGACTGACATTAACGCAATTGGCGTTAGCTTTCATTAAGCAGCAGTTCTTCGTGACCAGCACAATCATTGGTGCAACCGATTTAAATCAACTCAAAGAAAATATTGATGCTTTTAATGTGTCATTGTCAGCAGAAATACTTCAGGAAATTGAGATCATCCATAAACAACAGCCAAATCCAGCACCTTAAGTGTCTAATAAATTCGATTTCAATACATTTGAATCAAAGCCATACTGTGATAACAATTTACTAAGTGGTGAATATAAAAAAAAGGATGCTAACGCATCCTTTTTTAGCTTTATTCTTTTAACGGCGACTTTGGTTATAAATCGCTTGAGCTGCAGGTAAGTTTTTACGCATCGCCTCAATTCGTTGAGCATTTGAAGGGTGTGTTGATAAGAAAGATGCATTGCCACCATTACTTGCTTTAGCCATTTTCTCCCATAATGTAATCGCTGCTTGTGGGTTATAACCAGCTCGAGCCATTAACATTAATCCACCCTGATCAGCACGGCTCTCCAAGTTACGTGAATAAGGCAACCCTACACCCAGTTGAGAACCAATTTGTGCAACTGCTGCGCCACCTTGACCTACCCCAGCTGCACTTAAACCAACACCTAAAGCCAAGTCAGTTAAAGCTTGAGCACCCAATTTACTTTTTGCATGCTCTTCCAAAGCATGGATCATTTCATGTCCCATGATGGCCGCAATTTCAGCATCTGTTAAATTTAAACGTTCCACAATACCTGTATAAAAAACAACTTTACCACCCGGCATGACAGAAGCATTTAATTCACTTGATTTAATTACAGATACCTGCCATTGGAATGGCTGACCCGTTTGATTCATTTGATCAGCATATGGACGCAAACGATTGTAGACATTGGTAATACGCTTATAGGTATTTGAGCTTGTATCCAATAAGCCCTTGCTGCGAGCTGTATCAATGGCTTGCGAGTAACTTTGTGCAGCAGCTGCATTTAATGTCGCTGAGTCCGCACCCGCCATATCCGCAAATGTTGTACACCCTGAAATCGAGATCACCGCAGATGCTGTAAGACCGAGCAATAATTTGTTCTTCATTATAATGTTCCAATCTACTTGAAAGTACTTGTTCATAATTATAGACAAACTCAACTAAGCTTAATATCTCATTTTTCTTCACTTTTTTATTTGTTATGTAATTTAGTAAACAAATTGATAGCTGATCCAAAAGACCAAACAAAAAATATTAAGCACGAGATATGTTTGACTCCACGGTTTTAAACAAGTTTCAAGCTTCTCATCTTTACGTTTAAAAAATAAATAGGTGTTCTGAATTAAAATAATAGGGACCAATATGCAAGCGATCATAATCGACAGCCCAATAAAGACTTGGTAGACCACATCTTCGGCTACTGTTTGAGATCGAATTATCATCATCGCAATCGTGGGTGCCCCCCCCATTGCAAATAACAACGAATAAAACATTGTTCCAGAAATATTTTTATGCATCCTGCACACTCTATTATTTTATACATTCGATTTTAACAATCTCTAAGATTCAGCACAGCCAATTTTTATACAACTTTGGTCGTTGTTTAGATCAAAAAAAGCCCTGTGATATCACAGGGCTTTTTTAAAACTTTTAATTAAGCTTCAAACGGGTGACGAAGAATAATCGTTTCATCACGGTCTGGACCAGTTGATACGATGTCGATTGGACATTCGATTAACTGTTCAAGTCGCTTAATATAGTTGATTGCTGCTTCTGGCAATTGGTCTAAAGATTTAGCACCAAAAGTAGACTCAGTCCAACCAGGCATTGTTTCGTAAATTGGTTTTAAAGTTTCAAATGCAAGTGCATCAGAAGAACCTACGCAGCCCGAATCTGCAGCTTCATAACCTACACAGATTTTGATTTCTTCTAAACCATCAAGAACGTCAAGTTTAGTCAAGCAAATACCCGAAAGTGAGTTTACTTCTACTGAACGACGAAGGATTTCAGCATCGAACCAACCACAGCGACGTTGGCGACCAGTAGATGCGCCAAATTCTGAACCTACAGTACCAAGGTGCTTACCAATTGCATCACCAACATCGTTTGCAGCATCATAAACCAACTCAGTTGGGAATGGACCTGCACCTACGCGAGTTGTATAAGCTTTGGTAATACCCAATACATAGTCAAGGTGTAATGGACCAAGACCAGAACCAGAACTCACACCACCAGCAGTCGTATTTGAAGATGTTACGTATGGATAAGTACCATGGTCAACATCAAGAAGTGAGCCTTGAGCACCTTCAAACATGATGTTGTCACCATTCTTACGATATTTATGCAATTCGCCAGTAACATCAACAACCAGTGGAGCAACAACTTCACGCCATTGATCACATAACGCAAGCACGTCTTCAAGCTTAACCGCTTCTACACCGTAGAATTGTGTTAATTGGAAGTTATGGTATTCAAGTAACTCTTCAAGCAATGCTTTAAGATGATCACCACCACGCACTAAATCAGCGACACGAACCGCACGACGTGCAACTTTATCCTCATACGCTGGACCAATACCACGACCTGTTGTACCAATCTTGGCATTCCCACGTTTTTTCTCACGTGCTTGGTCTAATGCAATATGGTTTGGCAAAATTAATGGACAGTTTGGAGAAATACGTAAACGTTCTTTAACTGGCACACCTTGCTCTTCAAGAATCGTCATCTCTTTGATTAACGCTTCAGGAGAAAGCACTACACCGTTACCAATTAAGCAAAGTACGTTTTCACGTAAAATACCAGATGGAATGAGGTGTAAAACAGTTTTCTTACCACCTACGACGAGAGTATGACCTGCATTGTGTCCACCTTGATAGCGAACAACTGCAGCCGCTTGATCTGTGAGCAGGTCAACGATTTTACCTTTACCTTCGTCGCCCCATTGGGTACCAAGTACCACAACATTCTTGCCCATAATAGCCTCATTGCATCATGCTGTTAAAATTGAAGAACATGATTTGAAATTTAGTATTCAAATCAGGTGATTAAATCTGTTCGAGTTTCCACTCACCCGCTTGATTCACCAACTGGTGAGTCGCGTTAGGTACTGAATTCAACTCATCTTGACCAAGCAACTGCACAACGCTTTTACCTTGATCACGTAATCCTTGAATTGCTTTGACTAGGTCAGCATTATTGCCCTTAGGTGCAACGATCACTTCCAATGCTTTAAATTGACCAGCGCTTAAAGCGTATAAGTCACATGAAAAGCCAGTTGCTGGACGTGCACGACCAAAATGCTCACCAATACCATCATAACGTCCACCTTGAGCTAATGGCGCAGCACGATTTGGTGCATATACTGCATACATTAAGCCAGTGTGATAGTGATATGAACGAAGCTCTACTACATCGATACCAATATGCAGATTTGGCCAACGTTGCTGAATCGCATCTTGTGTGCTTTGAACTGCATTAAATGCTTCTTGGAATGCCGAATCTTCTAAGATTTCTTGGCTTAAATGTGATTTTAAAGCGACTAAATCACTTGCATAACGACCAAGCGAATAAAAATCAGATCCGAATTTAAGTTGTTGCGTATATTCAGCAAGTTCTGGCAATGCTTTACGCTGATATAAATCAGATAGATGCGACTCTGTAGCTTTGTTCAATCCTGCATGTTTAACTAAGCTACGGAATAGACCAACGTGTCCAATATCTAAATGGATCGCCTCAGTTACACCTGTATTTTTTAATAATTCCAACATAACATCGATCATTTCGACGTCAGCATCGATACTGTCTGAACCAAACAACTCAGCACCGAGCTGTAAAGGCGCACGTGTGGTATTGAAACCTTGTGGTTTGGTATGAAGTACCGTTCCAGCGTAGCAATAGCGTGCAACACCTTCAACTGGATACACGTGTGCATCAATACGCGCCACCTGAGGCGTCATATCTGCACGCACACCAAGTAAACGACCTGAAAGTTGATCGATTACTTTAAATGTGGCTAAGTCTAAATCTTGATTCGATTCTGAAAGAGAAGATAGAGATTCGATGTATTCAATAAATGGCGTGTACACCAATTGATAACCTCGAGCTGCGAGGAAATCTAACGCGGTACGACGCAAAGTTTCAATAACTTGCGCTTGCTCTGGTAATACATCAGCTACACCATCAGGTAATAACCATGTCTCTGAAATGGGCATGTTGTAAACCTAAATTCTGTCAGCGCGGAACAAATCCGCATAAAAAAATCGGGAACACACCCGATTTCTCCTAGTCTATCACGATCAACCCCCATGTGCATCAGACTTTTAAATAATTAAATCGGAATTTTAGATTATTCATAAGCTTCTATTGGTAATTCTGAACGCACTAGCAGTTGATCTATGTTATAGACTTAAGCCTTTATAAAAGACACAGCATTTCAGTTTCATGACTGATCTGGAAATGAATGACATAAATCCAGTAAACGATTGGTATATCCCCATTCATTATCATACCAAGCATAGACTTTAGCTTGCTTCCCGACCACCATGGTTTGAGTTAAATCAACAATGAGTGAAAACGGAGAATGATTAAAGTCAGATGATACTAAAGGCTCATCTGTTACCGACATAATTTCCGAAAATTGCTCTCGTGCTGCTGAAATTAACGCTTCATTTAACTGATGGTCTGTAATTGGCTGTTGCGCTATAAATGTCAAATCAATAGCTGCCACATTAATGGTAGGAACACGAATTGAGTAACCGTCTATTCGCCCTTCCATTTTTGGCATGACACGTTTGATTGCACCTAGAGCAGATGAAGTCGTTGGAATAATGTTTTGCCCAGATGCCCTCGCACGACGTAAATCGCGGTGAACATGATCTAAAACGGATTGATCCGCTGTAACAGCATGAATTTCTGTCATTAACGCACTTTCTATGCCAAAGGCATCGTCAATAATTTTGACCAGAGGAACCAATGCTTGTGTCGTACATGAAACACTCGAAATAATCTGATCCGTAGTTTTAACCTCTGTATGATTTACCCCGTAGACAATTGCAGCATCAACCGTATCAAAAGGTGCAGCCCCAATTATCACACGTTGAGCGCCAGCATTGAGATGGCGTGTCGCTTCTGCTCGAGATCTAAATAAACCAGTACACTCTAAAACAACATCAACGTTTAAACGCTTCCATGGCAGTTGATCAGGTTCTGTTTGACAGTGGACTTCAATAGATAATTTTTTTTGATAGGCATAAATATTGAGAAATACTTGCTCTGCAACATAACTCAACTCCACTTCCCCATGAAATCTTCCATGTGTGGTGTCATATTTAAATAAATGAATTAAAGTTTCTACATCAGCCACATCATTAATCGCAACGATTTCAAAATTGAATTGTTTTGGATTTTCAAACCAAGCTCTTAAAACATTTCGCCCGATTCGTCCAAATCCATTAATTGCGATACGCTGCATATGTAACCTTCAACTCTTTAATACAAGTTCTTGAAAGCTCTATGTTAAAGTATTTCTAAAATATTCAGTAATAAATAATGGTCTTATGACTACTCAATATTTTTGATTGATCTTCGTGCGAGATACGCTGCTTAAGCATTTGAAAATGATCTCAACACCAATAATGATTAAAATTTCACCTAAAATCAGAATTAAAGAGAATTGTCATTAAAACACTTTAAAATCATTGGTACAGGTGGCAAATTCCGTTATAATTTGGCGTTTTTAAACTTTTAGCCCGGTATGCTGGGGTGAATTTTTTTGTGAATTCGCACTTTATTTCCCAGACATATTATTTGCCAATACAGAATTAATGGAGTGACTTGGTTGTGAGTACTCGTTTTATGACATCAGCTGAAATTCGTGAAGCATTTTTGCGTTACTTTGAATCGCAAGGCCACACACGTGTCGCGTCGAGTTCTCTAGTTCCTGCCAACGACCCAACTTTGCTCTTTACAAATGCTGGTATGAACCAGTTCAAAGATTGCTTCTTAGGCCTAGAAAAACGAGATTATGTACGTGCAGTGTCATCACAAAAATGTGTTCGTGCTGGCGGTAAACATAACGACTTAGATAACGTGGGCTACACAGCTCGTCACCATACGTTTTTTGAAATGTTAGGTAACTTCTCTTTCGGAGATTACTTTAAACGTGACGCGATTAAATTCGCTTGGGATTTCTTAACCAATGAAAAATGGTTAGGTCTACCTAAAGACAAATTATATGCAACGGTTTATCACACTGATGATGAAGCATTCGACATCTGGAACAAAGAAATCGGTCTAGATGAGTCTCGCATTATCCGTATCGGCGACAACAAAGGCGGTCAATACGCTTCAGATAACTTCTGGGCAATGGGTGACACAGGTCCTTGTGGTCCATGCTCTGAAATCTTCTTTGACCATGGCGATCACATTTGGGGTGGTTTACCAGGTACACCAGAAGAAGATGGCGACCGTTTCATCGAAATTTGGAACAACGTATTCATGCAGTTTAACCGTACTGCTGATGGCGTACTTCACCCTCTTCCAGCGCCATCAGTAGATACAGGTATGGGCTTAGAGCGTATTTCTGCAGTTTTACAACACGTAAACTCAAACTACGAAATCGACCTATTCCAACATTTGCTTAAAGCTGCAGCTGAAATTATTGGTTTAGATACTGCTGAACTTGAAGCGAAAGCACAAGCTGAAGGCAAACCAGTTGAATACCCTGCGTCTTTAAAAGTGGTTGCTGACCATGCACGTTCATGTTCATTCTTGATTGCTGATGGCGTAAACCCTTCAAACGAAGGCCGTGGTTATGTACTACGTCGTATCATCCGTCGTGCAGTACGTCACGGTAACAAATTGGGTGCGACAGGTTCATTCTTCCACAAAATGTTAAAGCCTTTAATTGAGGTGATGGGCGCTGCCTATCCTGAACTTGAAGCACAACAAGCGCGTATCGAAGCGCAACTTTTAAAAGAAGAAGAGCAATTTGCTAAAACCTTAGAACAAGGTTTGAAATTGCTTGAAGGCGAACTTGCGAACTTAAAAGGTTCTGTAATTCCAGGCGAAGTGGTATTCAAACTTTACGACACGTACGGCTTCCCAACTGACCTTACAGCGGATATCGCACGTGAACGTGATTTAACCATTGACGAAGCTGGTTTTGAAAAAGAAATGGCTGCACAACGTCAACGTGCACGTGATGCGGGTAAATTCGCAATCGACTACAACAGCGTTGTAAAAGTTGAAGGCGAAACTCAGTTTGACGGCTACGATGCTACTGCTGGTGAGGGTCAAATCATCGCAATCTATAAAGATGGCGAACAAGTTGATGAAGTCGTTGAAGGTGATGAAGCTTTAATCGTTCTAAACCAAACACCTTTTTATGCAGAAAGCGGTGGTCAAATTGGTGATACAGGTATCTTTAAAAACGATACAGGTATTTTCGAAGTTCAAGACACGAAAAAATCTGGTGGTGCGTTCGTTCACCAAGGTATCGTGACCATGGGTAACTTTAAAGTTACTCAAAATGTAGAAGCAACAGTTAAAGCAGACATTCGTGCAGCAACAGCACGTAACCACTCTGCGACTCACCTTCTACATGCTGCACTTCGTCAAATCTTGGGTTCACATGTTCAACAAAAAGGTTCATTGGTTGCTTCTGACGTGTTACGTTTCGACTTTGCCAATGATCAACCCGTGACATTTGAACAGATTCAAGAAATTGAACGTCTGGTAAATGCTGAAGTGATTGCCAATACGCCTGTAACAACCGAACTCCTTGACATCGAATCTGCAAAAGCTAAAGGCGCGATGATGTTGTTTGGTGAGAAATATGGCGAAGAAGTTCGCGTACTTTCTATGGGTTCAATCATTGAAGAGAAAAACTTCTCGATCGAACTTTGTGGCGGTATTCACGTAAAACGTACAGGTGACATTGGTCTGTTCAAAATCACTTCTGAAGGCGGTGTTGCTGCAGGTGTACGTCGTATTGAGGCAGTTACAGGTACGAAAGCAATTGAGGTGGCTCAAAAAGCTGATCGAGACATCAACACGATTAATGGCTTATTGAAAGCACAAAAAGATCAAACGATTGAGAAAGTTGAAGCCTTAGCGGACACAGCATCAAGCTTACAAAAGCAAATTGATCAATTGAATCAAAAACTTGCACATTTACAGGCGGCTGAACTACTTAGCCAAGTTAAGGAAATTGCAGGTCGCAAAACGTTAATCACGACTGTTCAAGGTATGGATGCGAAATCACTTCGCAATCTACACGACGGCGTGAAATCAAAATTAGAAAATGCTGTGATTGTCCTTGCAGGTGTAGAGGGTGACAAGGTGAGCTTGATCGCATCTGTAGCTAAAGACTTCACAGCTTCTATAAAAGCAGGTGACATCATCAAACACTTAGCAACTGAGCTAGGTGGTAAAGGTGGTGGTAAGCCTGATTTGGCACAAGGTGGCGCGCCACTTAACGAGAAGTTTGCTTCTGTCATGGCAGAATTAACTGCTTGGCTAGCTGCAAAATAAAACTTCACCTTTTGTGTAACTGACCTTGAACAACTCTTCAAGGTCATGGTTTATATGGAACAACTATGGCATTAATCGTTCAAAAATATGGCGGTACTTCAATGGGTACTCCTGAGCGCATTTTAAATGTTGCTCGTCGTGTAAAGCGTTGGCATGATCACGGCCACAAGGTTGTGGTTGTTGTATCAGCAATGAGTGGTGAAACTAATCGCCTACTCGCTTTAGCGAAAGCCATTACCGACACCCCTGACCCACGAGAATTAGACCAAATGGTTTCAACGGGTGAACAGGTAACGATTTCAATGTTAGCAATGGCACTGAACTCTATCGGTGTGGAAGCGAAATCTTTGACTGGACGCCAAGTTGGTATTAAAACTGACAGCTCATTCACAAAAGCACGTATTGAATCAATTGATACAGATGTCATGACTGAACAATTAGATGCTGGTCGTGTCATCGTTGTTGCAGGTTTCCAAGGTTTTGATGCTAATGGAAACACAACAACTTTGGGTCGTGGTGGTTCTGATACTTCTGGTGTTGCATTAGCAGCTGCACTCAAAGCGGATGAATGCCAAATTTATACAGATGTGGATGGTGTATATACAACAGATCCACGTGTTGCACCAAAAGCGAAGAAAGTTGATCGTATTTCTTTTGAAGAAATGCTTGAAATGGCTTCTCTTGGTTCTAAAGTTTTACAGATACGTTCTGTTGAGTTCGCGGGTAAATATCAAGTCCCTTTACGCGTACTCTCTAGCTTCGACAATGAAAATGATGGCGCATTTGACGAAGAATTTAAAAACAACGTCGGAACACTTATCACTACTGAATTGGAAGACAACATGGAACAGCCAATTATCTCTGGTATCGCATTTAACCGTGACGAAGCTAAATTAACTATCTTAGGTGTGCCTGATCTTCCTGGTATTGCATCTAAAATTTTAAAACCGATTGGTGATGCTAATATCGAAGTGGATATGATCATCCAAAACGTTGAAGAAGATGGTACAACTGACTTCACATTCACAGTCAATCGTGGCGAACTTGCTAAAGCTAAAAAAATTCTTGAAGAAACTGCTCAAGCAATCGGTGCTCGTGAAGTTGCAACACGTGATGATATTGTAAAAGTATCTATCGTAGGTGTTGGTATGCGCTCTCATGCTGGTGTTGCAAGTAAAATGTTTACAGCACTTGCTGATGAAGGCATCAATATCCTGATGATTTCAACTTCTGAAATCAAAATCTCTGTTATTATTGAAGAAAATTATTTAGAGCTTGCTGTTCGCTCACTTCACACTGCGTTTGGTCTTGACCGCGAACATGGTGAGTCTAGCGCACGTGCTTAATTTTCTGCCATGAGTTAGCAGAAACAATGCATACTTGATGAAGAAATATTCAGAGCCACTATAGTTTTTCCTATAGTGGCTCTGTTATATTAGGTCTAGAGGTTTATGGGATAATTTCAATAGTCCTGTGCGAATGGTTAAATTCGTCACATTTATCTATTAAAATATTTCGTGGTGCCGAGGTTGTTATTTTCACTTTTTGAAAAAACTATCGCAGGTTTAGCGTTTAAGCAAGGAGATAAACATGCTGATTCTCACCCGTCGTGTTGGTGAAACATTAATGATTGGGGATCAAGTCAGTGTCACTGTACTTGGTGTAAAAGGTAACCAAGTGCGAATTGGTGTGAATGCGCCTAAAGAAGTATCTGTACATCGTGAAGAAATCTATCAACGAATTCAGCATGAACGTGCGATGCATGAGCACTTGCAACATCTTGACCAAGATTACCAACCTTCTTACGAAGAAGAGAATTACACTCAAAATGATTTCAATCGTTGATTAGAAATGATTTTGTGACTAAAGCGGCTAAATTTAGCCGCTTTAAATTTTTGGTGTTTAAGCTGTTTAAAGTCCCAATGATTTGCGTACTGGACCAAAACTACGCCTGTGCTCTTCAACCACGCCAAACTGTGCAATAGCTTCAAAATGAGCTTTGGTCGGGTAGCCTTTATGTTTTGCAAAACCAAACTGAGGATATTTAGCATCAAGTTCTAACATTTGATGATCACGTGTCACCTTAGCCAGGATACTGGCAGCAGAAATTTCTGGATGTAATGCATCTCCTCCAACTACAGCATCACAACTCATACTCAATCCTTGGGGAATTTTATTACCATCAACCAATACATGTTGTGGTTGCACAGTCAATTGTTCAACGGCACGACGCATTGCCAACAACGAAGCATTCAATATATTGAGTTCATCAATTTCGTGATGACTCGCTTCAGCGATAGCCCAAGCTAGTGCTTTTTCTTTGATCTCTATAAATAATTTTTCACGTTTCTTTTCACTGAGTTTTTTAGAATCATTTAACCCAAGAATCGGATTGTTAGGATCCAAAATTACAGCAGCTGCAACGACCGATCCCACCAGTGGACCGCGCCCTGCTTCATCAGCACCAGCAATCAACATCATTTTCCTAATTTATCCTTAAAAAAATAGGCCGATCAAAATCAGCCTATTCATATATCTTTAAAATTAACGTACAGCTTCAGCTACACATTCATTAATAGTTTTAGTCACGATATTGCTGACGATTGTTGCACGTGCTGTTGGATCAATCGCTGCTGTAGCCAAATCAACCGTAGTTACGCTTTGAGGAGCTTTTTCACTTACACATCCACAAATTTCACCTTGGATATTTTCTTTCTGCTCTGCAGTCATTAATTTCGTTGCAGTTTTCCAAGCAGAAATATTGTTCAATTCAGTTGTGCATTTTGCATTGATCGCAATTTTAAGTGCAGCCGAACCTAACTGTTGAGTGGTATTTGCGGCAGGTGATGATGTCCCTGTTGTACCTGTAGCACAAGCTCCGAGCACTAATGTCATTGGTGCGAGTAAAGCGATTAATTTTTTCACAGTATTGTCCTTATCATCTTACGAATTGAGCTATTTTGCCTAATGTAACATCATGAAGAAATAGATTTTTTGTATTTCCCGACTATATGTTCAGTTATAAGTCGCATTCCGTTGCATATTTTCAACACTGTGTCCCATTTCAATACTTATAAATAATTTATGCTTAAATTATTATGTGCGAAATTCAATCATAAGTTTATATCATGAATAATAAATCCAAATATTACACACGTACAGCTCAAGTCTTGCATTGGGTCATGGCGATTATTTTTATCACGGCGTGGGTGATCGGCTTTTATAGCGGCAATTTTTTAAGTTATGAAGTAGATGGTAGCTTCAAAGGTGACGTCATCACGCTTCACAAAAATATTGCAACCACAATTATTTTTCTGGTCGTGGTTCGTATCTTTTGGCGCTACACTCATCCTGCACCCGAGTTACCAGAGACAATGTCTCCCCTCATGAAAAGACTCGCACATTTAGGGCATCTTGGACTTTATTTTATGCTTCTGGCTTTACCAATTACGGGTTGCTTATGGAGTTGGAGTCTCGGCTACCCTGCACCAGTATTATTCTTATTTGATCTACCCGCTTTAATAGGTGAGAATCCTCAAGTAACTGAAATTGTAAAACCACTTCATATTTGGATTTCTTGGGCTGCAGGTTTACTTTTACTCGGACATATTGCTGCGGCATTAAAGCATCACTTTATAGATAAAGATCATGTCTTAGACAGCATGACCAAACAACCTAAAGATTGATTGAGTACGGCTCTAAATTTCTGAGTGAGATTTAGAGCTAATCACACATGCTTTTAGGCTATTCAACATGGCTTTTCGAATGACTTCTTGCTTGATATCTTCGTTAACTGTTGCTTTGGCAAGTTCCTGAGCCGGAATATCTTTTAAAGCATGATTTGATACACAATCACAGGTTTCTAATTTTAATTTCTTTTTGTTTTCTTCATTCATTAAATATGTCGTTATTTTCCATATTTTTGAATGGTCGACTTCACGCTCACATTGATACTGGATGACAGGCTTTAATATACGCTGTGTCAATGTCGTATTTGCATTCGCGATAACTACGGGCAACATTAGCAGACTCAAGCAAAACAAAGACTTCAATTTCAACATCACATTCGGCTCTATTGTTTAAAGCATATTAAACCAAAGGTGGGATTTTGCCCCCACCTTCCAGTATTTCATATAAACAAGTTTAACTGTTTTAAATTGCGAGAATTTTATCTTTCCACTTTTGTTTTTGCACATCGGAAATAAACGATGCTTCAAATGAATTTATAGCGAGTTGCTTTAATTCATGATTTGTTAAATCTAAGGCCTCAGCAATCGCAATAAAGTTATCATTCATATACCCACCGAAATAAGATGGATCATCTGAATTGACGGTTACATGCACACCCTGCTGTAACAAACGGAGAATATTATGATCTGCCATATCATCTACAACACAAAGCTTTAAATTTGATAATGGACAAACCGTTAAAGGCATTTTTTCAGCAATCAAACGTGCCAACAACTTTGGATCTTCTTCAGAGCGTACGCCGTGATCAATACGATTCACTTTAAGTAAATCCAAAGCTTCCCAGACATATTCTGCTGGACCTTCTTCACCTGCATGAGCAACAACCAAAAATCCTTCATCACGTGATTTTGCAAATACCCTTTCAAATTTAGAAGGTGGATGCCCAACTTCACTTGAATCTAACCCTACCCCAATAATTTGGTCTTTGTAAGGTAAAGCCTGTTCAAGTGTTTCAAATGCTGCCTCTTCACTCAAATGACGTAAGAAACACATAATCAAATGCGTTGTGATGCCTAATTTTACCTCAGCATCGTGGCAAGCTCGTTTTAAGCCTTTAATTACCGTTTCAAATGACACACCACGATCCGTATGGGTTTGCGGATCAAAAAACATTTCAGTATGAACCACTCGATCTTCTGCACATTTTTCAAAATATGCCCATGCAAGATCATAAAAATCTTGCTCATTGATTAATACATTCGCACCTGCATAGTAAATATCTAGAAATGATTGCAGATTGTGAAAATTATAAGCCTGTTTGACTTCTTCAACTGATTGATATGGGATTGCAATTTCATTGCGCTGAGCAATGGCAAACATCAACTCAGGTTCAAATGTCCCTTCAATATGGACATGAAGCTCAGCTTTAGGTAAAGCTTTAATTAACTCAACACGGTTCATTGCTACTCCTCATGAAACCAAAAATAAAAAGGGTGCAAACTGAGTTTACACCCTTTTAAAAACTGTTAAAAATTAGCCGCCAAACATTGCAAATTTTAGCGCCCATAATACTGCGATAATCCATACCATATATGGTACTGTAGATGCTTTACCTGTAAGTAACTTCACCAACGCATAACTGATAAAGCCCATGGCAATACCATCAGCGATTGAGTAAGTGAACGGCATAAACACGATCGTTAAGAAAGCAGGAACCGCTTCAGTAATATCATCCCAATCAATATGTGTAATACCCTGAATCATCAATACCCCTACAAAGAGTAAGGCTGGTGCAGTTGCAAATCCAGGAACAGATTGAGCCAACGGTGCTAAGAACAAACAAGCAATAAAAAGTAAGCCAACTATTACCGCTGTAAGACCTGTACGCCCCCCTGCTGCTACACCCGCAGAAGACTCAATATATGGTGTCGTTGATGATGTACCTAATGCAGCACCAGCAACAATCGCTGAAGAGTCGGCAAACAGAGCTTTCTTCAAACGTGGTAATTTACCATCTTTGAGTAAACCAGCACGATGTGAAACACCAACCAGCGTTCCTGTTGAATCAAATAGATCAACTAAGAAGAACACAAAAATTACACCGATTAAACTTGCGGTAAATAAGCCTTCAAAATCCATTTGCATGAATGTTGGTGCAATTGAAGGAATTTGACCAATCACACCTTTAAATTCACTCAATCCTAGGAATGTTGAGATTGCAGTCAGCACTAAAATACTAATGATAATCGCACCACGTATTTTAAAGTGATGCATAACAACAACCATCAAAAAACCGAATAAGGCTAAGAGAACGGTTGGTTGTTTTAAATCACCTAAACCCACTAGAGTCGCAGGATTATCCACAATGATGCCAGCATTTTTCAAAGCGATTAATGCTAGGAATAAACCAATACCACCACCAATAGCCAATTTTAAAGACATTGGAATGGCATTCACGATAGCTTCACGAATTTTAAACATACTGATCGCGATGAAGACCAGACCAGACACAAATACCGCAGCTAAAGCGGTTTGCCAAGGCACACCCATTCCTAAACATACCGAATAGGTGAAATATGCATTTAAGCCCATACCCGGAGCCAATGCGATTGGGTAATTGGCAATAATACCCATGACAAAACAACCAATTGCTGCTGCCAAACATGTCGCAACAAATACCGCACCATGATCCATTCCTGTTTCAGACAGAATCATTGGATTGACAATGATGATGTAGCACATTGTCAGGAATGTCGTCATCCCTGCAATCATTTCAGTTCGAAAAGTTGTTTTGTTTTCGCTTAGTTTAAATAAGCGTTCAAGCAAACCCGCTGAAGAATTTGGATTTGTCATTGTCGAGCCCCTGCTTAAGATCGAGCGAGTCGTAAAAATTATTTAGATCATTTATTCAATGATTCATTGGCAAATGTAGCTCAGATGACGCATTCAATAAATGTACCAAAATGACATTTCCGATAAATTGAAGCACAATTAAAAAAGCTGCAATAAAGCAGCTTTGATATGATGATCTATCAATTGAACAGTCGCTAGACAATTCGATCTATCGGGATATATTTTTAATTATAACATAGACTGAATTTGAAGGGCTGAATACACAGTCATAGGTTATAAAACGCTAAAATTTAATCTTTATTTAAATCACGTTAAAAAATATAAATTTAAATATACCCCTTAAAAAATCACTGATGATTTTTAGATCATTTAATTTTAAATGGTAGAGTAAATTAAGCTTGCTAACAGTGTATACTTTCTAAATTTGCACTCTTACCGATCAATATGAACATTATTTCATTTGGAGGTATTCCCAAATTAGGTAACCTAATCCAAAGCCCAAACAGGAATACGCAGTAATAATAAAGAAAACGAAACTTGCTTTATTCTTTTTTTTCAAGAAATTCATAATGCTCGCCTTAAGTTAACTCGTCATGCACTATGATAATGCATTTAGCTAATAATACCAGTTAAATAGAATTATTTCCCTTAAATATCAATAAATTACTATTTTTAATAAATACTATCAGTACTTTTCATAACAACTTCATTTTATGATAAAAAATTGAGCACTCTAACTAGATGCATCGATTTGCTGATCTTTAAAATAAAAAGACCACTCTTCATAGTGGCCTTTCATTCGATCAGTTTTGTTGAGAAACAAAACGTGCTCTGGCAGCATGAAGCTTCTTATAGCTCTCAATAAGTTTTAAATGACGATCGAGACCTTCAAGTTGCATATTGGTTGGCGTCAATCCATAAAAACGCACATCACCTTCGATTGAGCCTATTGCAGCATCAACTCTCTCATCACCGAACATACGTCTAAAATTCGGTTCATAGTCTTCAATTTCCATTTCTTCATCTAACAATACTTCTAAAACGACATCCATGCATTGATAGAATAAACCGCGCTCTACAGTATTGGTGTTGTATTGTAAGAACTGTTCTACTTGGTCTTTCGCTTCTTCGAAATTTTCCAAAGCTAAGTTAATTAATAGTTTTAATTCAAGAATAGTTAACTGACCCCACACCGTATTATCGTCAAATTCAACACCAATCAAGGTAATAATATCGGTATAGTCATCCACTTCAACTTCTTCAAGTTTCTCTAGCAAAGCTTCGAGCTGTTCATTATCTAAACGATGTAAGTTAAGAATATCTTCTCTAAAGGCTAAAGCTTTATTGGTATTGTCCCAAATCAGATCTTCAACCAAATACACCTCAGAATATCCTGGCACTAGAATTCGGCATGCAGTTGCACCTAAATGTTGGTATACAGCCATGTAAACCTCTTTACCCATCTCTTTTAGGATATTGAACATCTTTTCAGCTTCTTCAGCATTTGTATTTTCACCCTGACTGGTGAAATCCCACTCTACGAAATCATAATCAGATTTCGAACTGAAGAATCTCCAAGATACAACGCCCGATGAATCAATAAAGTGTTCCACAAAGTTATTTGGTTCTGTCAGGGCATGGCTATTGAAAGTAGGACGTGGTAAGTCATTTAAACCTTCAAAACTACGACCTTGTAAAAGCTCTGTTAGGCTGCGTTCTAATGCAACTTCAAAGTTTGGATGAGCCCCGAATGATGCAAAAACGCCACCCGTTCTTGGATTCATTAATGTCACGCACATGACTGGGAATTTCCCACCTAATGAAGCATCTTTGACCAGCACTGGAAAACCTTGCTCCTCAAGTCCCTTAATACCCTCAACTATTTTTGGGTACTTTGCTAGAACATGTTCAGGTACATCTGGCAGGGTAATTTCACCCTCTAAAATTTCGCGCTTAACCGCACGCTCAAATATTTCAGATAAACATTGTACTTGTGCTTCAGCCAAGGTATTTCCTGCGCTCATACCATTTGACAGATACAAATTTTCGATCAAATTTGAAGGGAAATATACAATCTCACCGTCTGACTGGCGCACAAATGGTAACGAACAGATACCTCTCTCAATATTGCCAGAATTTGTGTCGTACAGATGTGTGCCTAATAACTCATCTTCGGGATCGTAAATTTCAAGTGTATATTCATCTAAAATTTCTGATGGCAATTCACCATTTGGACCTGGTTGGAACCACTTTTCATCTGGGTAATGCACAAATTCAGCATTTGCGATTTCTTCACCCCAAAATTGGTCGTTATAGAAGAAATTACAATTCAAACGTTCAATAAACTCGCCTAATGCAGATGCTAAGGCACTCTCTTTCGTTGAACCTTTACCATTGGTAAAACACATTGGCGCTTGTGCATCGCGAATATGTAAAGACCATACGTTTGGCACTATATTCCGCCAAGACGCAATTTCAATCTTCATCCCTAAGCCCGCCAAAATTGCAGACATGTTGGCAATCGTTTCTTCAAGCGGCAAATCTTTGCCCGGAATAACAGTCACATTTTCCTTGGCAATATTTGGCATAAGTAAAGTTTGAGCATCCGCATCAATGCTTTCAACTTCCTCAATAACAAATTCTGGACCTGTTTGAATGACTTTTTTTACAGTGCAACGGTCGATTGAACGTAAAATACCTTGTCGATCCTTCTCAGAGATATCTGAGGGTAATTCGACTTGGATTTTAAAAATTTGTTTATAACGGTTTTCTGGATCAACAATATTATTTTGGGATAATCGAATATTTTCTGTAGGAATATCTCGTGCAGCACAATACACCTTTACAAAATAAGCTGCACATAATGCTGAAGACGCAAGAAAATAGTCAAATGGGCCTGGTGCAGATCCATCACCTTTATAACGAATAGGTTGATCGGCAATAACCGTGAAATCGTCGAACTTTGCTTCCTGTCGAAGATTGTCGAGATAATTGACTTTGATTTCCATGCGGGCACCTACAGAACTTATCCAAACAGCTAGATAAGTTAAAAATAAATTAAAACGCATTGTAATCAGAAATGCATGCAAATTGAATGAAAGTTTTTTTGCCCCTCCCCTTAAGCTCTCTCTAATTGGGCGTTATCAGTGTTTTATTTACAAAAATTTTAACAAAAAAAAGCTGGTACCGAAGTACCAGCTTATTTAATCCACCAAACTGAAATTCAGTTCAACTTAAGTGTTATTAGATGCTTGCAATAGCAGCATTTAAAGTTGCACTTGGACGCATAACTGCATTTACTTTCTCTGGATCGATTGCGTAGTAACCACCGATATCAACAGATTTACCTTGAACTTCTGCAAGTTCAGCAACGATCTTCTCTTCATTTTCAGCTAAAGTCTTCGCTAAAGTAGAGAATGTCGCTTTTAATTCAGCATCTTCGTCTTGAGCTGCTAATTCTTCAGCCCAGAACTTCGCTAAATAGAAATGGCTACCACGGTTATCTAACTCACCTGTACGACGTGATGGAGATTTGTCGTTGTCAAGTAATTTACCAGTTGCAGCATCCAATGTTTTCGCAAGAAGTTTAGCTTTAGGGTTGTTTTCTTTAATACCAAGCTCTTCAAGTGAAACAGCGAGTGCAAGGAACTCACCTAAAGAATCCCAACGTAAGTGGTTTTCTTCAACAAGTTGTTGTACGTGTTTAGGTGCTGAACCACCTGCACCAGTTTCGTACATACCACCACCCGCCATTAAAGGCACGATAGACAGCATTTTCGCAGAAGTACCAAGCTCCATAATTGGGAACAAGTCAGTGAGGTAGTCACGTAGAATGTTACCCGTTACAGAGATTGTATCTAGACCACGAGCAACACGTTCAAGTGTGTAACGCATTGCACGTACTTGAGACATGATTTGAATGTCTAGACCATCTGTATCGTGATCTTTTAAGTATTTTTGAACTTTCTTGATCAATTCGTTTTCGTGTGGACGGTATGGGTCTAACCAGAAGATTGCTGGCATGCCAGAGTTACGTGCACGTGTTACAGCTAGTTTTACCCAGTCGCGGATCGGTGCATCTTTCACCTGACACATACGCCAGATATCACCTTCTTCCACGTTTTGAGACATTAAAACTTCGCCAGTTTCGATATCTGTGATGTTAGCTACACCAGCTTGCGCGATTTCGAATGTTTTGTCGTGTGAACCGTATTCTTCAGCTTTTTGAGCCATTAGACCAACGTTAGGTACAGTACCCATTGTGCGTGGGTCGAAGTTACCATTCCACTTACAGAAGTTGATCATTTCTTGGTAAATACGCGCAAATGTAGATTCAGGCATTACTGCTTTACAGTCGTAAGGCTTACCGTCAGCACCCCACATTTTACCACCACCACGGATCATTGCAGGCATAGAAGCATCTACGATCACGTCGTTTGGAGAATGGAAATTAGTGATACCTTTTGCTGAATCCACCATTGCTAAAGCGGGACGGTGTTCTTGACATGCGTGTAGATCTTCGATGATCTCTTCACGTAAAGAAGTCGGTAAAGTTTCGATCTTCTCGTAAAGACCAGCCATACCGTTGTTTACGTTAATACCTAGTTCGTCGAACAGTTTACCGTGTTTTTCGAACGCTTCTTTGTAATAAATCTTCACACAGTGACCGAATACGATCGGGTGTGAAACTTTCATCATGGTTGCTTTAACGTGTAAAGAGAACAAGATGCCCGCTTCTTTACAATCATCTAATTCTTTTTCATAGAAGTCGCAAAGTGCTTTCTTGCTCATGAACATAGAATCGATGATTTCGCCGTCTTGCAGTGCAACTTTGTCTTTAAGAACGATGGTTTCACCAGAATTGGTGATCAGTTCCATTTTCACATTGCGAGGACGATCTAAAGTCATAGACTTTTCGCCGTGATAGAAGTCACCTTCATCCATGTGAGAAACGTGAGTTTGTGACCACTGTTTCCACTCACCCATAGAATGTGGGTGTTTTTTCGCATAGTTTTTAACAGCAGCAGGCGCACGACGGTCAGAGTTCCCTTCACGCAATACTGGGTTTACTGCTGAACCTAAGCATTTACCAAAACGTGCTTTGAGTGCTTTTTCTTCTTCAGTCGTAGGATTCTCAGGATAATCTGGAATTGCATAGCCTTTTGATTGAAGCTCTTTGATACATGCAGTCAACTGAGCTACAGATGCACTGATGTTTGGAAGTTTGATGATGTTTGTGTCTGGATCTTGTGTAAGACGACCTAATTCTGCAAGATTGTCTGATACTTTCTGCTCTTCGCTAAGGTATTCAGAGAATTCAGCGAGCACGCGTGCTGCAACTGAGATGTCAGTTTTTACAATCTCAACACCAGCAGGCTTAGTAAAGGTCTCAATGATCGGCAGTAGTGAGTAAGTCGCCAGTAATGGCGCCTCGTCGGTCAGTGTGTAGATGATAGTTGACTTTCCACCAGCCATATATAGCCCCTTGCTTTGGATTGAGTTACAGAGCACCGAACTTTTGGTCCAGTCTCTTAGAACCGATTTGCTTAAATTAAAACGTTGAGAGTATCGTTCTTCGTCGCATTTCAGTCAATGAAATAAGCTTTTAGTACGCTATTTTGATGAAATAACATACAAAATAGTATCCATCTTTAGTTTGATAATACTGTATGAATTTCATTACTTCTGAATGAAAAGTGAAGAACTGGTAATGAACGTTGATCTCAACTTCCCTGTAATATGAACATTATACGTGTCTCATATTTAAACAGGATGGCAAAAGCGTACATTTCGGACGTTATTGTAAGTGTTAATGTACGGGTATATTAATAAATTACGGAAATACCCAATATTTAGATTAAAGCATTTTGGGTATTTATACTTAAAATATATAATTTAATATCAAATTTAGAGATTTTTGAAACGCAATTTTTCTTGATAGAGCAAGTGATAACGAATACTTTACTTTTAAATAAAGAAGTAATATCTTGCTTACGAAAAAAGGGCTTAAGTAAAATACTTAAGCCCTTTTTTTTAATCTTGGTAGGTATATCCAGACTCGAACTGGAGACCTCTACGATGTCAACGTAGCGCTCTAACCAACTGAGCTATACACCTAGAATGCTTCGCATCTTATGCAAAAATCACTTGGCTGACAAGCCTTTTTCATATTTAACCAAAAGATATGAACAAGTTTTAATCATTGACTTAAAATTTGCGAACTCTTGTTTAGAAATACTCGATTGTGAATAACTTAAGTGCTCGTACAGAATGATAATTTCGAGGAAAACAGCTCTATCATTTTGACTTAAAGGTGATGAAATTCTTTCCAACCATTGTCGAACCGTTTCGTAAGAATAACGGCGATTGTGAAGTCCTAATTTTCTATTGAAAACATGAAGTACCCAATCGATTTGTGAATAGTGTTTTCTCTTTTTTCTCAACATCCATAGCGCATAACATCCTAATATGATTAGTGAGCCTGCAAGGATAATCACAAACACTGAAGCAACTGAATGAATTCCAAATTTTGTCATCCAACTCTGCTGTTGATCAGCATTATATCCAACAACTTTACTTTGCCATTGATAACTTGCGTAATCACTCCATACGCGAACTTTTGTCAAAAAAGGATATTTTGCAACTGACCAATTTGTATTCTCAGAGTAGAGTGTTTGATTATTTTGAATTAAATTTTGCATTCCCTGATCAATACGTTCAGGAGCAATCATTGCAGTGGGATCAATCCTCTGCCATTGACCTCCAAAATATACTTCAGTCCAAGCATGTGCATCTAACTGCCTCACTTCCCAACTTTTCTGGTCTGGCGCAAATTGACCTCCTTGATAACCAGTCACGACTCGGGCAGGAATACCGACATAACGCATCATCATGACAAAACTAGAAGCAAAATGCTCACAAAATCCTTGTCGTGAATTAAACATAAATGCATCTATCCGATCACCACTCAAAACACCGGGAGATAAAGAATACTGAAAGCTATTTTGCTTAAACCAGTCTAAAACTTGCTGGATATAACGCTCTGGCTGCTCTCCACTTTTAATAAATAAGTCCCACGCTAAACTTTGACTTTTGATATCACGCTGATGGAGATACTGGGTGTAATACTGAATTTGAAACTGACTAAGTTCATGATTTATTTTCATCCCACGCCCTAACCAAACTAAGTTTATAGGTTGAGCCGTTTGAATAGGTCGTTGAGCTGAAATACCACCGTCATAACGGAGATAATAATTTCGTTGTTGAGGTACAGATTGCTCTAATCCCATAATCCATTCTACAGAAGGATCTTTAGCCAAATACTGATATTCAACTTTTTGATTTAAATTAGAAAGTTGATAAGAGTTTAACTCGTTTAACCCTCTATTAAATCCATGACTCGTCCATTTTTGACCATCATATTGATCTAAAACCAAAGCTCGCCAATACATTTCTGAACGAGGCGGTAATTTTGTGATATCACCAATAATACGAAATGCTAATTCATTTGACTGAGACAGCTCAGCAATGTCACCTGGGGACATGGAATCACTGATTCCTGTCATCCCCTTATTTTGTTGAATCGGGATATGCCAAAGCGGAGGTAATCGTGGGAAAAAAATAAAGAGCAATATAAAAAAAGGAATTGCCAATCCGATGAATTTACCGACATGAATGACATCGTGCTTTAAGCCATTTTTAGTTTCAGGAGTGGACAGAAACTCCGCGGTTTGAATTCTATACAGTCCTACAAAACAGCTCACTAAGCACAGTACCACTCCCAAAGCAACATACAACGTTTGACTGTATAAAAACGTACTTGCCGCCACGAATAAGGCAAAATTAAAAACGATGATCAAATCACGTTTTTTTTGGGTTTCTAATGCTTTTGCAAATAGAAAAGTTGTCAGCGATGCTACCCCAGCCTCAACACCAACAAAAGTATGGTAATGCAGATAAATCGCGCCAAGTGCAATTGCTGTAAAACTAAATTTTATTGCTTTGGAGACATTTTTTTTACTTTTTTGAATATGCCATAAATATATAAGCTCAATACAGAGCACCAAAATTAAAGCATAAGGTAGATAAATAATCTGGATAAATAAAATGAGTGCCAAACTCAATAGCATGGATTGTGAAACTTTAGGATGTACCATATATCTAAACCTATTTTCTATTTCACACTTTATGCCTGAGCAAGCAGAATTTTAGCCTGCTTGATATGCTCAGCTCCAAATCCTTGATTCAGTTCGGCATGAGGTAACACCAGCTTAAAAGGAATTTGTAATTGCTCACACTGCTCCACCACACCCATCATATATTTGAGCTTTTCTTCATGCTCGACTGACGGCATATGATGATAATGAATATCAACACATCGATCCTTTTGATGCTCTTCAAAAACTTTAATATACAAACCTTGTCCACGAGCAGCCTGCTTCCAAGATACACTTTGTAATGAGTCGCCGACCTGAAAACTTCTTAATTCTTTAAACTCATCTTTTTCCTGATCCAATACAAATTCATTTGAAAAGCTTGTATTCGGATTTATTTTGGCTTGTGGCGCAATCCATGCATGTCGACCATGAAAGATATAAGTCCAAGCTCGAACAAGTCCAAATGGATACACTGAAGCAATGTGTATATCGGGATAGTTATACTGTCCTCGTTGATCAACATGAATCGGTATAACACATTCAGACTGTTTTTGGTCAATGTGAATGTGCTGTGTCTCAGAATCGATGGAGATCGATAAATAACGTGAATATGAATAAGGTTGATTCAAGTAGATTTTAAATAAAATCGAGTGCCCTACCTGTCCGACTTCATCAGTAATGATGTCTATCTCAAGACCATGCAATTGTTTAAAGGTGATATAAAAACTAATGCATAAGATCGCACTAATTAAAAAGCAGAAACCTAATATCAAATTATTGGCATAGTTAATACCCGCAATAAATGTGATCAAAATCAACACAAGATATAAGAAACCTTGCTGATAAATAAAAATCAAAATATCGCGTTGACCAATTTTTTTACTCTGCTCAAACCGAAATCTTTTTTTTAACCATTGCTTCCAGATACTGGTCACCTGCATACCCTCAAATCAATTTAACCTGATTCATTAGGGAGACCGTCTCATCCTCACTCAAGTTTAATCGATGAGCGCATACTGCTGAAAATACAGCTTTTACATCATCAGGAATGACAAAGGCTCTGGCATGCACGATCGCTCTCGCTTGTGATGCTCGTTTTAAAGCCAATAATCCACGCGTCGATAAACCATGCGAACTTTTTCGTGTTACCGCAGCCAAATCCAATAAATAGTCTTGAATTGCATCACTTAAATGGACTTGATGAGTCAAGGATTGCAATCTTAGTATTTCAGTCTCATTAAATACATGGATCAACTGTGCGATTAATTTTGCACGTGATTCTTGTTGAAGAAGTATTTTTTCTGCATGGCGAGATGGATAGCCAAGAGATAACCGCATGAGGAATCTGTCTAACTGAGACTCTGGTAGTGCATAAGTCCCGCTTTGAAAGAGTGGATTCTGAGTCGCTATCACCCAAAAAGGCTGAGGTAAAGCATAACGCTGTCCATCAATCGTGGCGTAGCCCTCTTCCATCGCTTCTAGCAATGCACTCTGTGTCTTAGGACTACAGCGATTAATTTCATCTGCCAAAAGAACTTGGGTAAAGACAGGTCCGTACTTAAATTCAAACTGATGCTCTTTTTGATTAAAAACATTCACGCCAATTACATCACTGGCGAGCATATCATTGGTAAATTGGATTCTTTGAAATGATAAACCTGATAATGATGCCAAACTACTGGCCAATGTGGTCTTACCCAATCCAGGTAAGTCTTCAAATAAAATATGACCACCTGCAATTAAACTACATAAAGCCAATTCAGTTTGCGTATTTTTATCCAAAACAATTTGATTGATTTGTTCTAGAAATAATGAAATTTTGGGAGTAAATGATTGAATCTGAGATTCTAACTCAGGCTGTATAATATCTTTTGATTGAACACTCTGCTTCATTCCCCAAATCATCATCTACATTTCCAAAACTATATATTTCTACCATACAGGTTTTTTTTATTTTCTCAAATATTTCTAATAATCAGTGTATTAAAGAATCAGTATCAAACTTAATGCTGAATAAGCTTCAACTGTGTGAGCATCTCTTTAGGTCCAATTTGAAGGCTTGAATTATTGTTTTCCGCCAGCTTGATCTGTTCAATAAAATAGCTGTTGATCGGTGCATTCACCCCGAGTGTGTTGGCAAGTCTGACCACTTCACCATTAATCCAATCAACCTCCGTCGTGCGCCCTAAATTCAGATCATCCTGCATAGATGAACGAGCTAGTGGATCAATGGCTAACATTTTGCGACTGATCAACTTAAACAACCAATTAGGAAGTCGAAGAATATGAGGAATAATGTTCGCTGGTACAGGCGTTAATTGTGCGGGTTGAATATTTGCCTGCTTTAAAATTTGAAGCGTCTCTAACTGTGCCTGAGCAAGGCACTTTCGATACATTCGATTAGTAAGTTGATTTCTTAAAGTTAGACCAGATAAAGCGTTAATCGAATTGTTCAAGTTGAATAAGACTTTAGCCCACTGTACCTCTAACATATCATCACGGAATTCAAATTGTAGTTTCGCCGCATCTAACACTATTTTTAGCTGATTATTTTCTGCAAATTTTTTTATCATTAATATTCCATCAGAACCTTGATGAAAATGAGACGGTTTGAGTTCTGCGACATTAAATGGAACCATTCCTTCCATAATTTCCGATTCTGGCAGCATTTTTTTTAACCGTGGAACATTACTCACCCCATTTTGAAAACTGATGAGACTCGGTTTATTGACTGTGTCACAACTTCGTATTTCAGATGCCACTTGCTCTGTCGCTGCTGATTTTACACAAATCATGACTAAGTCCGTGTCTAGGACTTCTGCTAGATTTGTTGTAAGTCTTAATTGATCTGGAGTGAGCTTATGATGGTAGCCGTTTAAATCACTGAGCTCCAACCCATTTTGGCTTAATTTTTGATAGCTTCTTTCTCTACAGTAAAATGTCACCTGATGGCCTGCTGCGACCATTCTTCCACCGATATAACACCCAATCGACCCAGCACCATAAATTCCAATTTTCATGTTTTTATCCTTTGTTATTGATCAAGAGTATACGAGTTTCAGAACAATAAATTTGTCAGGTTTTATACAATTAAGACAAATAAAAAACGACACCTCAGTGCCGTTTTTTATGTAAAGCTAGAAAATTAACATGGACATTTCTTCATACCGCCTGCTGCACTTGGATAGCGTGCATCGACACAATAACGATGAAAAGTTTTTTCATCCATTGGCTCTAAGTCAGGGTGATGCTTTTTCATATGTTCTACATAGTTTTGGTAATCTGGCACACCCACCATTAAACGAAAACTTTGTTGTAGCCGCTGCCAAATCAGTTGAACTGTTTTGATTCCATTCAACATTAAAAACTTCTTCGGCTGAGCCAAAATCGTGAATTTAATGATTTTACCCAATGCTAGCTTTTGACGAATTTGTTCTTTCAAACTCATTTGGTCTCTCCTGCAGGGATTTGATCAGTATAAATTGCTTCAGCTTCTTGAGCCGTTGGCTGCGGATTTGCTAAAGCACGACGAATCACTTTAATAGCAGCAAATAACATCACCACGGCAACAATCATAAAGAATGCACACAACGCAGCATTAATCTGATTAGATAAAGCAACAGTTTGCATTTCCGCAATTGATTTCGCAGGCGCTAAAATTTCGTTTCGCTCAATAGCCGCATTGAAACGATCTGCTTGTGCCAAGAATCCGATTTTTGGATTTTCATGGAAGATTTTTTGCCAACCAGCAGTCATCGCTGTAATGAATAGGAAAATCGTTGGAACAATGGTGACCCACACATATTTTTCTTTCTTCATCTTGAACAAAATGACAGTACCTAGCATCAGCGCCATCGCAGCTAAAATTTGGTTACCAATACCAAATAATGGCCACAAACTATTGATACCGCCCAGTGGATCAACTACGCCTTGATATACAAAGAAACCCCAGCCTGCGACTGCAACGGCAGTACCAATCAAGTTGCCCACAAACGACTTAGAGTTTTTAACCGATGGGACAACGATACCCACAGTATCTTGAACCATAAAACGGCAAGCACGTGTTCCTGCATCAACAGCAGTTAGAATAAATAGCGCTTCAAACAATATTGCAAAGTGATACCAAAATGCCATCATTTCACGACTATTAAAAATTTCAGTGATGATGTGCGCCATACCAATCGCAAACGTCGGTGCACCACCAGTACGAGAAAGAATTGTGCTTTCACCAACCTCTTGAGCAAGTAGTGTTAAAGCTTCAGGTGTAACCACAAATCCTAAATTACGTACCGCCTCTGCGGCACTTTCAACCGTCGTTCCTATCACCGCAGCTGGTGAGTTAATGGCAAAATAAACGCCTGGATCCAAGATCGTTGCACAGATCATCGCCATGATTGCGACAAATGATTCCATCAACATACCGCCGTATCCGATCATCCGGATATCGCGTTCATTATTTACGAGCTTAGGTGTAGTTCCTGATGAAACCAATGCATGGAAACCTGAAATTGCACCACAGGCAATGGTAATAAATAAGAATGGGAAAAGTGATCCAGAGAATACAGGTCCCGTGCCATCTACGAAGTGGGTAATTGCAGGCATTTTTAATTCAGGCATCGCAAATACGATACCCAATGCTAAACCTGCAATCACGCCAATTTTCAAGAAAGTCGATAAATAATCACGTGGAGCCAATAACAACCATACTGGTAATACAGAAGCGATGAAACCGTAGATAATCAATGCCCATGTTAACTCTGTACCCGATAAAGTGAATAATTGCCCCCAATAAGGATGTTGAGCAATATTTTCACCGTAGATGATACCGAGCATCATCAGTACAAAGCCAATGATTGAAACTTCGGCAATCTTTCCTGGACGGATATATCGCATATATACGCCCATAAATAATGCAATTGGAATGGTGGCGGCAATACTAAACACACCCCATGGACTATTGGTTAATGCTTTAACCACCACGAGTGCAAGCACAGCTAGGATAATGATCATTACCCCTAATGCGCCAAGCATCACAATAATTCCTGCAAATGAACCCAGTTCTTGTTTTGCCATTTCACCCAGTGAACGTCCGTCACGGCGTGTAGAAATAAATAAAACTAGAAAATCTTGGACTGCACCTGCCAGTACAACACCGACTAACAGCCAAATCGTTCCTGGTAAATAACCCATTTGCGCAGCAAGAATAGGCCCAACTAACGGACCAGCACCTGCAATCGCAGCAAAGTGATGACCAAACAGAACACTTTTATTTGTAGGCACATAATCTAGACCATCCGCTAGACGGTGCGCAGGTGTTAAACGCCGAGCATTTAACTCGAATACTTTATTAGCAATAAATAAACTATAAAAACGATATGCAATACTGTAAACACAGACTGCAGCGAGTACGAGCCAAACTGCGTTGACATGTTCTCCACGACTAACCGCTAATATTCCAAAGGATACTGCACCGATTATGGCCACAATAATCCAAATCAATTTCGAAGTCATGGATGACTTCGGTTGTATTTGATCCATATCAAACCCTCATTATTTCGTATTTGCAATCAGCTCAATTTTATTATTCGTGTTACTGCTGTTTTCCCTTGCGACTATACTCCTCAATAATTCTTCTTTACCTTAGACCTTGGCATTAAAAAAGGGATGATTGTCATCATCCCTTTCGATAATAGTATAAATTTACACCATTATGCACGTTCTAAGTATTCACCAGTACGTGTATCAACACGAACGCTTTCTTCTTGTTGAACGAATAATGGAACACGTACTACAGCACCTGTTTCAAGTTTCGCTGGTTTACCACCACCGCCAGAAGTATCACCACGTACGCCTGGATCAGTTTCAACAATTTTTAATACCACGAAGTTAGGTGCATTCACTGTTAAAGGAACACCATTCCATAACATGATTGTGCATTTTTCGTTTGAATCGTCTTTCAACCATTTCGCAGCATCACCCATTGCAACTTTATCAGCCGCAATTTGCTCGAAAGTCACAGGATCCATGAAGTTCCATAGTTCGCCGTCGTTGTATAAGTAGTCCATTTCTACTTCTACGATATCTGCTGCTTCTAAAGAATCACCAGATTTAAATGTTTTTTCTAATACTTTACCTGATTTAAGGTTACGTAATTTAACACGGTTGAACGCTTGGCCTTTACCTGGTTTAACGTATTCGTTTTCCATGATTGAGCATGGGTTACCATCAAGCATTACCTTAAGGCCAGACTTGAAATCGTTCGTAGAATAATAGGCCATGAGAGGCTCACTCCAAACTTACTAACTTTAATCTATTAATGCGATGGGCTGCTACACTGTCATTTAGCAAGTCTGACAGGTGCATGATATGCCACATGCACATGCATTTATGTTGCGTATTCTAAATGACCAACCTACTCTGCCGCAATGATAAATTCCGAAATACAACGTTTAAGCTGTCTAAGTTCCATGCAGAACTACTGTTGTAGACTTAATTTGATCATCTTTAGGCTTGAGTATTTTCATCCCAACATTCAATAAAGAAGGCTTAATCAGGACACAACTGAGTTTTTCAATGGGTTTTGATTTAAAATGAAGCCTTTCATCTCCCTCTAAATTTAAACTGTATGACCCACTATTTGTATCAAGAGCAACATTGGCAAAATCAACTCAGCGATTTAATCACTGACCCACATGAGCTCATTGAACTCTTGGAATTGCAACCTGAAGATTTAATACATGGTGCAATTTTGGCATCAGCCCAATTTAAATTAAGAGTCCCTCGCGCCTTCGTCGCGAAGATGCAAAAATCTAATCCTGATGATCCACTGTTACTTCAAGTACTCCCTCATCATCTGGAATTAAATGAACATCCTGATTTTGTGACAGACCCCCTTGATGAGGAGGCTGCCAATTTAATTCCAGGTGTATTACATAAATATCAGTCACGTTTTTTACTGACTTTAACAGGTGCATGTGCTGTTCATTGTCGTTATTGTTTTAGACGTCATTTTCCATATCAAGAAAATTTACCTAAAAATGACGACTGGAAAAAAATACAAGACTACTTACTCGCTCATCCAGAAATCAATGAAGTGATCTTAAGCGGAGGGGATCCCCTAACACTTTCAAATCGTAAACTTGCCGTTTGGATCGATAGATTAAGTTCAATTCCACATCTTAAAATTTTGCGTATTCATTCTCGAGTTCCAATCGTTATCCCAAATCGGCTTGATGATGAACTTATTTCTCTGTTAAAAAACAGTAGGCTACGTATTATTCTAGTGGTACACTCAAACCATGCTACTGAAATTGATGACTTTACCGCTTCGAAATTAATGCAAATTTCACAACAAAATATTTTGGTGTTGAATCAAGCTGTGTTATTAAAAGGTATTAATGATCATCCTGATATTTTGGTTGATCTAAGTCATCGATTATTTGATGCGCGTGTGATGCCTTATTATTTACATGTGTTGGATAAAGTGAAAGGTGCTCAGCATTTTGATTTACCAAGTGAATCTATTGATTCAATCTATAAAGAGGTTTTGGCAAGGTTGCCTGGATACTTGGTTCCAAAGCTGGTTAGAGAAATTGCGGGAGAACAGAATAAAACACCGCTTTATGGAGTTGCCACTTTTTAGAGACTCATTCACATGCTTCAGGCTCAGATTTCAGAAATTTTTCACTATCCTACTGCCTTGACTCGAGATCAACTGAGTTTTGCAAATGCAAATGTTCATGACTTAGGTTTTTGGGCATCTCAACTTTCAATTATGCAATTAGGTGACACCTCTGAAGCGGTGTTGAAAGCCCTATATGAAATCGCTGAACTCAAATGTTCGGAAACATTGCGCTTTGATCTTATTCAAGCGCTACACCCTTTGATCGAAAATATTTTAGAGAGACTTGAAAAAAACTTTTTAAATCAAGGTCTTTTTCTATCTGACCGTAACAAAGATATTATTGAATTAACCACTCGCTTGAGAACATTATTTGCTGATATCTACATAGATATTGCACAGCGCAGTGAAATGCAGCTAAAACAACAAAAGTTTTCTATTTTGAAGTTTGCTCAAAAGCGTAATCTGAAAACTGCACGACTCCTTTCCAGTTATTACGCTCTTCAACAATTGGGTTTATTGCTAGTACAACAACAGATGCTTTATCGTTCTGCCTTGTCTAAGCAATGGTTAATGACCCATTATCTGTATGATTTGGCATTAAAAAACCAAGAACACACGGTCAATATTAATTTATTGCAAGGCACTCATCACGCTTTAAAAAATATTCAACAGTGCTATGCCCAAGTCTTATTATTAGAAATATTTAATACTCACCAAATTCGTCCTTCTGAGATCTACGCGCTCTATCAATGCACAGCGGATTGGGCACAATTAGTGCAAGTTTTACCACGCGAAACCGCTTTATCTCGTTACGTCATTGATACCACTAAAGATCATCCGCCAGTTTACAACCGAAAACACCATGAGAGTTTTAAACCAAACATTTTCGTGGCGACACAATCGTTGCTTGAGCATGTCAACTTAACCATTCAAAAGGACAATGAATATTTATCTAAGAAAGAGAAAGCATATTTAACTGCGCCTCTTAAATTTCATGTACAAAATGTTTTAGGCTCGACCATTGAACGCCGACATGAACGTTATGAACATTCCGCTCAGTTACAACTCTGTTTCAGTTTACTTACCGCTCATTATTATCTCTCTAAAACCAAAACTTTTAGCGAAACCTTACGACTAACACCGCCTAAATCAAAATCAGAAGACGAGTTTGCATTTACATATTTAAATGACTACCCAGATGCCTATACAGACAAATCAAACAAGGTTCTAGATAAACAGACACGTCAAATCCATGCGGCTCAAGTTTTAGATATCAGTTTAAATGGTTATCGCGTACGTTGGTTAGAAGAAGAAGCACCTCCAAATTTAAGAACTGGTGAATTTATCCTGATCAATGAGGGAGTGAACAGCAAATGGAAAGGTGGTGTAATTCGTTGGATCAAACAATCTGTTAAAAAAAGCTATGAACTTGGGCTTGAAGTGATTGGACCCGACATCCACCCTTGCGCCGCAAAAGTTTATACAGATCGAAGTTCTTTTAATTATCATCCATGTTTATTTGTACATACCTTGAAGATTGATGCTCCACAGCATTCTCTTATTTTGCCAAATTTACAGTTTTTCAAAGAACAACAATCTATTTATTTACGCTTAACTGATCAAGATATCAAAGTAGAATTGATAAAGACCATGCTCATCACACAAAGTTTTGTTCAATTTGAATTTGAATTATTTAATGATGAGCAGCAATATCTGATTGATGAATTTTTACAACATCAAAACCTTGAATCAAATCGTTTTCAAGACGTATGGGAAGCATTGAAGTGAAAAACCTACTTCTATCAACACAATTAAAGCAATCTGGAATGCGCTTACTCATTGTCGATGATAATCAGATTCGTTATAACCATATTATCTCTTTACTCGAAAAACGCGAGTACAAGGTAGAAGCAGTGCTACTCGATGATCAAGTGAGTCTTGAAAAGCAACTTCATTTAGATTGGGATTTAATTCTGTTTGGTCGTGCCTATGAACTGACCTTAACTCATTTTCTTCGACTGCTTGCAGATTCTGATAAAGCTTTTACCCCAACACTTTATCTAGCTCCAGAAGCGCTAGAAATGTCTGAAGTAAAACTCATTTCGATGGGCATCTACGATGTTTTAAATATTGATCAACCTGAACAATGTTTACTTAAAATTATTCGAGCATTGGCTTTTAGTCGCTTACAAAAAAATCAGATGCAATTAACGGATGAACTGAAACACAATGTTCAAATTAAACAAAATTGGATCGAAGAGCATAAAAAAGCAGTTGCAATCATAGAAGAAGGGATTGTCGTTGAATGCAACCATGAGTTTACGCATTTATTTGGCTTCAACACGTTTGATGACGTTATTGGATCCCCGCTCATTGATTTAATACAACCTGAGGATATTCAATCTTTTAAAGCACGATTTAAAAAATTAGCTTTCGGTAAATTTGAGTATGGACCTTTTGAACTGATTTCTCTTAATCCACAGTTAACACATCAAAATCCAGTCCAAATTGAATGTAATCCTACAGATCAAAATCAAATCATTGAAATTACGATTTCAACGCATTTTCAACAGGATGATCAACCATTTAGTTCTCAACTTGAGACTGCACCTCACCAAGACAGTAGAATTGCACCACACACAACATTGGCAAAAATTTTACAACATCTTGAAGAACACCCTGCTCAAGAAAATGCTTTGGTCATCTTCAGCTTAGCCAGTTGTCCAGACTATATCTTGAGTTCTGATTGGGATACTTTTAAAGGCTATTTCGGCAAACTTTCAGACTTTATTCTCGAACAGACCAATGGCGCTGTATTTAAAATTGAAACAGCCCTGTATGCCACTATCATTCAAGCTGAAACGATTGAAGTTCTAAAATCAAGACTCTCTGCACTACATGCGCTTGAAAAACCTAGGCTCGTCAATCTGGGAGATCAAACCTATCAACAGCATGTCAAAATTGGTTATAGTCTCTTCAAACTGTCAGATTTAAATGTAGATAATTTTGAACAGCTCATTGCAAATGCTTATAACACACCCCTACCCAATTTATTGAGCAATGATGCTGCTTTAGAGACAACGCTTGAAGAAATTGAAGAGATTCATTTTGAAGTTACTCAAGCAGATGAGCCGACCTCTATTCAGTTGAATACACCTTCTTCTGAAGTAGAGCCTGATCATTCAACAGAATTTGTATTTCAAGCAATTGAAGAACCTGTACAGTCAGACGAAGTTCACGGCGATATCCTAGTACATCTTCGTAAAGTTCTTGAACGCGATCAAATTACGCTAAAGTTCCAACAAATCTATGATAAAGAAGACACTAGTCTTAATACCTATGAAGTAAGCAGTGGGTTTATTTTTGAAAACCAATGGATTCAATTGGACGATATTGAAGAATTGGTGGATGACCCTGAGTTGTCTATTAAAATTGACCGATGGATTTTGGTTGAAGCAGCAAAGCAACTGCACAATTTTTTAACACAATATCCTGAAGCTAAACTGATTATTAATTTACGACACCATGTTCTTTTAAAGCATCATCAATTGGCAGAATTAATTTCAAAACTGCTCATGATTGTAGGCGCAAAAGCACCTCAACCACTGATTTTACAGTTTAAAGAAAAATACATTGCTCAACATTTAAATGAAATTCTGCCTGCGATTGAGGTATTGAGAGCACAAGGTGCAGATATTGCCGTTTGCGAGTTTGGATTAAGTAAATGTAGCGATCTCATTCTCAAAGTTGCCAATATTCAGAATTTCACGCTGCATGAAGAATTCACAGATGATTTAAATACTGAAGAAGGTATTGAACGTTTTAAACAAGCGATTGAATACTTCAATAGTCATCGATCAGTCAATTTATTACTCAAAAATCTCAATGATATGAATAGCTTTGCCAACGCGTGGAATGTCGACGTGAGATTTTTACAAGGTGATTATTACCAGCGTAAATTGGATCAGCTCATGAATGTTCAAGATCAAAGTTAATTCCAAATTTTGGACATAAAAAAACAGGCTGAACGCCTGTTTTTTTTATTTTGGGTATTAACGTTTGATAGAACGTGACATACCAGCAAAACGTTGTTTGAACTTGTCGATACGACCGCCAGTGTCAACGTTCTTTTGCTTACCAGTATAGAATGGGTGGCAAGCTGAGCATACGTCTAGGTAAAGTGTTTCTTTACCAACAGCTGAACGAGTTTCGATTACGTTACCGCAAGAGCAAGTAGCAACTAATTTTTCGTATTTTGGGTGAATATCGGCGCGCATGGTCGATTCTCCATAGAGTTAAGAAGGCTTTAGCTGTCATCGCAATTGATCACTCTCTTCATCCATTACAACAGACGCAGAGGAAAGGCTGAAATACAGCAGATCAACACCACAACAGACCATTCTTTTGGCCCACCGAGACGGCTTCCGTCAGAGCTAAGCACAACAAGTGGACGACATTATACGCCACTTTATTTCAGATAGCGAATTTTTCCTTTAAGACTTTTCAATTTGCTTGGACCAATGATTTGCAATAATTCCGCACACCATTAATTGGATTTGATGGAAAATCATAATTGGCAATATGATCATCCCCATAGGTTGTCCAATGAAAAGAATTTGCGCCATAGGCACTCCACTTGCGAGTGTTTTCTTAGAACCACAAAAAAATACAGCAATTTGATCGGCACGATTAAATCCAAACCACTTTGGGGCGTGATAGGCTAAAAGCATAATCAAAGTCAGAAGCACAGAGCATGCAATAATTAACCACATTAAGGTCACCCCACTGACTTCATTCCATAGACCTGCTACGACTGCACTACTGAATGCGCCATACACCACCAAAAGAATTGATCCTTGATCAAAAGTTTTGACAATGCTCGGGGCTTTTTGAATCAGAGGAAAAACGATAGGACGCAATAATTGTCCCAGAATAAATGGAACCAATAAGAGCAGAATAATTTTGACTATCGCATTGGTTGGATCGAACCCATGATCAGACTGACCTAAAATAAATAAGGTCACTAATATAGGAGTGATAAACATACCAATAATATTAGAGAATGAAGCACTACACACAGCACTTGCGACATTACCACCTGCTACAGAAGTAAATGCAATAGAAGACTGAACTGTTGAGGGTAAAAAGCACATAAACAAGAAGCCCCAATACAGTTCTTGTCCAAGTAGCGGTAGCAATACAGGTTTAGCTATTAATCCTAGAATTGGGAAAACTGCGAACGTCAGTGCAAAGACCAAACTGTGTAATTGCCAATGTTTAATGCCTTGAATCACCGCCTCACGTGATAACTTTGCACCATGTAAAAAAAATAGGATTGCAATTGCAATCGTGGTGAAATAAGAAAAATAGTGAGCAGCAACACCTGAAATTGGCATCACTGACGCTAAAATCACCATAACAAACAGCAATATCGTGAAACGATCTAACGCTAAGAGCTTTAGCACCCCATATCCCTCTTTTTATTCTATCTGAATTGAAAATAAGCCCAATACACATTGATTGGGCTTATCTTTAAAATTTTACTCACCAATCAGCGAGTGAAATTTAATTATTTCTCGCGTTACTGTCTTGTTGAATAAGTTCAATCTTGTAACCATCTGGATCTTCCACAAAAGCGATTACGGTTACGCCGCCTTTCATTGGTCCAGCTTCACGGACAACGTTACCACCACGTGCTTTGATTTCTTCACACGCTTTATACGCATCATCCACTGCGATCGCAATATGACCATACGCATTACCCAGCTCATAGCTGTCTGTATCCCAGTTATGCGTTAGCTCAAGAACAGTATTGTTTTCTTCATCACCATAACCCACAAAGGCTAAAGTGAATCGACCTTCTTCATAATCGCGTTTACGAAGCAAAGTCATACCGAGTACTTCAGTATAGAACGCCAATGAACGCTCTAAATTGCCTACACGTAACATGGTATGTAACATTCGCATAAAATTTACCTATTGATTGAAAGATGTACTTTTCAACTGATTTAACAATTTCGCCACCCAAATAACAAGTAACAAAATAGGTAAACCCATTAAAAAAGTCATAAAGAAGAATGATGAATAACCGAAGTTTGTCACTATTGTACCTGAATAGCCACCAATCATCTTTGGAAGTAATAACATCAATGAACTAAAAATTGCATATTGCATTGCTGTAAATGAAACGCTAGTCAAACTTGATAGGAATGCAATAAATACTGCACCAGCAAGTCCTGATGCGAGATTGTCAAATACAATGCCCATCACCAGCCACACCTTGCTATAAGGGACAACCACTTTACCTTTGAGTTCGACTATTTGATCACTATCAACTTGAACAGCTGGAAGATCAGATAAAGTCATACGTGACTTCGGTTGGATCGCTGAAACTGTTTTATAAATATGATCTTGGATTAATTCATGCGCCTGACCTGCATGCTGCACAACCGCTTGAACCGTAAATTTATTGTGGTCTTTTAGACTGTCTCCCGGGACGACCACGCTCCAATTATTTTGATCCAACTTCGCAGGTATCACTTGCTGATTTGAAATACGAATATTCAATGTTTGTAGTGTGCTGTCAGCTTTTAAGTTCGAGAGTTGACCGCGAATAATGACATCCTTGCTTAACTCATCTTGGTAGAGAACATTATCCCCTCCAATGGCTTGGATGAAAATCTGAGAATCATCTTGACTCGAATAGCGTTGAAGCGGGATTTCAACATTCAGGGCTTTATCATAACCATCAGGGGTGGATAACACTTGAATACTATGATGTTCAGCAAAATTAGATGCAGGGAGCTTTAAAGACCAGTTCCCCACTTCATCAGGAGTCACTTGATGCTGTTGACCTCCCATTTGTACCAAGACTTGATTCATCGTTGGTCCAGATTTTACGAGCCCCACAAAGATGAGATTGGTCGTGCTGGCAACAATAGCGCCCACCAACATCATTTTCATAATGTTATAACGCTGAGCTAATAAGCCTCCAAGGAAGCCACCTAAAATTACAAAAAAAATGGCGAAAAACTTGTTAAACCAAGCGATTTCTTCTTTATCAAAATTCAAATCAAGATAAAAAAGATTGGCAACCACTCCAGCGACAATATCTGAAATTCGATAAAAACCAATGAGTAATAAAATAGCTAACGCAACTTTCAAACCATAACGTTTGAAGAAATCTAAAATCGGTGATAGCCATGTCTCGACGACTATTTTTTCATCAATGAGTTTTGCTCGGATTAATCCAAATACGACTAGCACAGCCAACGCCACACTCGCGAAGAAACGTAAAACTTGCCCGATAAATGACAAAAAATTACCATCAATATGTAACTGTGAAATCCAAGCACCAAATTGGAGAAACCCACAAACGAAAACTACTGTTGAAATCACAAAGACGATAAATAACTGAAAATAATCCTTTGCTTGATATTGATGAGGTTCTTGATTTACTACCGGTTCATGAATCACTAAAGTCGTCACAATCCCAATCATCATCAATCCAGCCATGAGTAAATAGGTGGACTGCCACGCCTCATAAATATAGTTACCCATGGCTGTACCAAGTGATGCAGCGAAGAGTAATGCACCGAGCTGAGTTACAATGGTCGCAATTCGATAACCTGCGTTATAGGTCGAAGCCATAACCGTCTGAACACTCGTATCTTGTGTCAACTCAATACGATAAGCATCCACGATAATATCTTGTGTCGCTGATGAGAATCCTAGAAAGATTGCGGATATCGCCATGAACGTTAAACTTGAAAATGGCCCTACACTTCCTCCATGAATACTCGGATCAGTAAATGCCATTGAACAAATAGCAATTGCAACCAAAATCTGTGAAACCAACAACCACCCTCGTCGTTTACCCAATTTCCTTGTTAAATAAGGTAATGGTAATCGGTCAATCAAAGGTGCCCAAATGAACTTGAAGGCATAAGCTAAGGCTGCCCATGAAAACATGGTAATGGTACTACGTTGAATACCGGCTTCACTCAACCAGAAAGATAGAGTTGAAAAAATCAGAAAAATTGGGATACCTGATGAGAAACCCAAAAAAAGCATAATGATCGCGCGTCGATCAAGAAAGGCTTTAAATGCCGAAGTCCATCCAGCTGATTCTGGTGACGAAGATTGTGATGTCATTGCGTTGTTATTTTCAGTGAAAAGTACTCTCGCTATTCAACTCTGTAATGCGCTTGGTTTCAATATAATTTACGCAAACTTCACCGAGTATTTCATCAATTTGATCTATCTCAACTTGATATTTTTGGCTAAACCTGTATACCTTAAACTATCAAATGTAAATTATAGTTTTGGATTTCACCTGTGACCCAGAGACACGATCAAATTAGTTCCACCGCAGTAGCTTTAACCACGACATCCACAAACTTAGAACAAAACTCGCAAAACAAGCTCCTATCCGTATTTGAACTTGAAGCCACGCAAAACACCTTGAATGCAACAGCACTCAAACCAGAACAACTGACGCATATTCCAAATTATGACAATATTCCTGCGTCTACAAAACGTATCAAGCCTCTTAATAATTTTTTAGGACAAGATCGTGCTAAAGCATCTGTAGAAGCAGGCATTGCCCTTCCATACTCAGGCTATAACATCTTTGCTGTGGGTACGGCAGGGTTGGGTAAACGCACCATGATTAAGCGCTTACTCCAACAACATGCCAAAGATATGCCTACACCGGATGATTGGGTTTATGTATACAACTTCAAAAATGCACGCAACCCAATTGCGCTTAACTTTCCTGCAGGACAAGGCGCAAAGTTTCAAAGTACGCTACATCAAACATGGCAAACCATTTTCAAACAGCTCGAACGTCGTTTTAGTGCTGAAACGTATCACAATCGGATAGAAAAAATTCGTTTAACGACAGGTCATGAACAACAACAAGCTTTGATTGAGCTCACCAAAGAAGGTGAAGAGCTTGATTTAAAGTTGATCAGTCGTAATGAAGAACACTGCTTTATCCCTGTTCATATTAAAGACAATAAAATTCAAGAGATGTCTCAAGATGACATCAATGCACTGAGTAGCAAAGAACGTTCTGAAATTGCGTCCAATATCCGTTATATGGATAAAAAGCTTGAGCGTTTAGGTTTACAAATTGGTGATCTTGAAGATGAAGCACGTGATATGGTGTCTGAGTTGAATCGTGACATTGCCAAACAAGTCATTATTCCTCGCATGGAACATATTTTAAATAAATTTCCAGATATCAAACATCTTGAACAATACTTAAAATTATATGCTCAAGATATTATCGACAATGTGGAAACCGTACTAGAACAGGAAGAAAGTGATTTTTCACCTGCATTATTTAACCGTGTCCCTGCGCGTTACCAAGCAAATTTAGTCATTAGCAACAAGCCAAATTCTGGGGCACCAGTCATCTTTGAAGATTTCCCCACACATTACAACTTACTTGGCCATGTTGAACAATTAACGCAAAATGGCACTATCAGCACTGATTTCACTTTAATACGACCTGGTGCACTGCATCGTGCCAATGGTGGTTTTTTAATGCTTGAGGCTGAGCAGCTTTTAGAACAACCTTATGCATGGCAAGGACTCAAACGAGCGATTAAGTCTGGTCAAATTAAACTCTCATCTCTAGAGCACATGCTAACGCTGACGGGCAGCATTTCAATTGAGCCAGCATCGATTCCATTACAATTGAAAGTCATTTTAATGGCTGAACCAGAAATCTATTATGAGATTCTGGAGGTGGAGCCTGAGTTAGGAAGTATCTTTAAAATCAGAGCTGATTTTACTGACACATTACAACGTAATGACGAAAATGAACAAGCTTATATGCATTTGATTGCAGACTATGTTCAATCCTCTAAACTACTTCCATTTGATCGTTCTGCCTTGGCTGCTTTACTGACCGACTCAAGTCGTCAAGCAGAGGATCAGAGTTCGTTGTCACTACATGCCTTAACTTTAGGTGATCTGATTCATGAATCTCATCACCATGCATCCAAATCTAATGCAACTATGGTGACAGCAGAACATATCGGCACTGCGCTCAAACACCGCCAATATCGTCTAGGTTATTTACGAGAGTTGTACTGGCAAGATTTATCTCGTGGTACACAGCTTATCGAAACGCGTGGTCATCGACTCGGTCAGATTAATGCTTTGTCTGTGATTCACTACGCAGATGTCGAGTTTGGCTTACCATCACGATTGACTGCTTCAGTGTATCAGGGTGGCGGCGATATTTTAGATATCGAACGTAGCGTGGAGTTAGGAGGTTCACTTCATGCTAAAGGTGTACTGTTAATGTCATCTTTCTTGAAAGCACATTTCGGACGTGAACAAACCTTGCACTTCTCTGCCGCTTTGGCTTTTGAACAAAGTTACGGTCAAGTCGATGGTGATAGTGCAACCGTTGCAGAACTTTCCGCTTTAATTTCTGCGATCAGCCAACTGCCGATTGATCAGTCATGGGCGATTACGGGTTCAATGAATCAACTGGGTCAAGTACAACCGATTGGTGGCGTCAATGCCAAAATCGAAGGTTTCTTTGATGCATGTAAACTTCAAGGTTTAACAGGCAAACAAGGTGTCATTATTCCACGTCAAAACATGCAGCATCTAATGTTACGTCAAGATGTGATTGATGCTGTCGAGGCCGGTCAATTCCATATTCATGCCATCAACACAATTGATCAAGCACTTGAGATTCTCATGGCGCGTCCTGTCGGAGAATTAAATAAAAAAGGTCGCTATTCCAAAGGATCAATTTACGCTGCTGTCATGGAGCAGCTAGAATATTGGCAAGCCATTGAAGATGGCGCTGAAATTGAAGAAGAGCCAAAGAAAAAGAAAAAAAAGAAGAAAAAAGACAAAGCTAAAAAAGATAAAGCGATCAATGCTGAAGAACAACCTTCTCAACTCGCTGATGAAACTTCAAACTAGTTTGAAGTTTTCAAAATAAAAAAAGCACCCATCGGTGCTTTTTTTATTGCGCTCAAATTAAGCTTCAGGCGCTGGGCTATATTGCTCCACGAGCGTTTTTAATTCGCCTGTTTGGAACATTTCTAGCATAATATCACTACCACCGATCAACTCACCATTGATCCATAATTGTGGGAATGTTGGCCAGTTTGCAATTTGTGGCAAAGTCGCACGAATGTCTTGGTTTTCAAGAATATTTACATAAGCAAATGGGCGACCAATTTGGCTCAATGCTTCAACTGCACGTGCAGAGAAACCACATTGTGGGAACTGTGGTGTGCCTTTCATATAAAGAAGAACTGCATGTTTTGCAATTTGATCACGAATTAACGCTTCTGTATCACGCACTTGTTCAGTCATTGATTAAATCCTCAACTATTCTGCCTGCATTATACCTAAAACCGCCGTAAAGAGTATGGATTGGTAAATTTTTCCAGTTTAATTTGCAATTAGGCTTTTAATCTTAAGCAGATTTTGCTTAGATAAACTTTTATTTTCCACCTAACAAATACGAGTTAGACATGAACAATATCACCCTCGCTCCAGTTCAAACTGATCAACCATCTCATTTGATGCCTGTATTCAGCCGTCAACCGATCAGCTTTGTGCGTGGCCGAGGTTCGTATCTTTATACAGCTGAAGGTACAGAATATTTAGATGCGCTGACTGGCATTGCAGTATGTGGTCTAGGTCATGCACATCCAGTTTTGGCAGAAGCAATTGCAGAACAAGCGGCGACGCTTATTCACACCAGTAATATTTATGAAGTACCTTGGCAGACTGCAGCTGCGCAAAAGTTAGCTGAAGTATCTGGTATGGAAGAAATTTTCTTCTCGAATAGTGGTGCTGAATCAAATGAAGGTGCAATTAAAATTGCGCGTAAATATGGTCATATGCAAGGTATTGCTCTTCCGAAAATCATTGTAGCTGATCATTCTTTCCATGGTCGTACAATGGCAACACTTTCTGCGACAGGCAATAAAAAAGTACAAGAAGGTTTTGGCCCGCTCGTTGAAGGTTTTATCCGAGTACCTTTTGGCGACATTGAGGCAATTGAAGAAGCAGCAATCAACCATCCAGATATCGTCGCGATTCTCGTTGAACCGATCCAAGGTGAAGGTGGTGTAAATACTGCCCCTCAAGGTTTTAGTTATCTTGAAGAAATTCGTCAAATCTGTAATCAACATAATTGGTTGATGATGCTAGATGAAGTTCAAACAGGTAACGGTCGTACAGGAAAATATTTCGCGTATCAACATACCAATATTATTCCTGATGTCATGACGACAGCTAAAGGCTTGGGTAATGGTTTCCCAATTGGTGCAGTGATGACTCAAGGTAAAGGTGTAGGTATTCTTACTGCAGGTAACCACGGATCAACTTATAGTGGTACTGCATTAGGTTCGCGCATTGTCTACACGATTATCGATTTGATGCAAAAAGAAAATATTGTTGAAAATGCAGCAACAATTGGCCAATACTTAGTTGATCAATTCCGTACACAACTTGCAGATCAAAACGTTATTGTTCGCGGCTTTGGTATGATGATTGGTATTGAATTACCAAAACCATGCGCAGAGTTGGTGGATATTGCACGCATAGAGCACAATCTAATTATTAATGTCACCGCAGGTAATGTCGTTCGTTTGTTGCCAGCGTTGAATATGAATCAAGAACAAGCTGATGATTTATTAAAACGCTTAGTTCCAGCGATTAAAAACTTTTTGGCTTAAGCCAAGATCAATAAAAAAGCCGCATATTGCGGCTTTTTTATTAAGAAGAACACTTAAGATGCTTCTTGGAATACTCGACCACCAGGCAACTGGCTGAAATATTGTTTTAAAGCATCTAGGCAGCGATGAATTTTCATTGGTTGTTGTTCACGTTTTAATGTCATTGCATTCAAAGTGTATGCAGGTAACTTCCATTCAGGTAAAACTTCAACCAATGTGCCATTCATTAATTCTTTTTGCACATCCAGATATAATAATCGCGCAATGCCGTGACCATTTTGGCACAGTGATTTAGCGACATAAACATTGTTTGTCTGTAAACGATTTTCCATGGACACATTTACCAATTCACGCGATGTACTGTGTTCAAATGTCATCATTTGCTGATTTTTTACAATATTTACTGGAATCAAATCATGCTGTGCTAAATCTTCAGGTCTTGAAATAACTGCATTTTGATTCAAATAACTTGGTGAAGCCACCAAGACTTGATCCACACGTGCAAGCGGCAGACAAGATAAGTGATTAGACTCATCCACGCGAGAACACATTCTCACTGCAATATCGATTCTTTCTTGAATCAAATCGACAAATTGATTTTCAACTTCAAAGTGAACGGTTAAACCACGATGTGCCGAAATCCAATGCGACAACGCAGGAACTACATGGGTTGCACCGAGTTCTGGCGTTGTTGCAATACGTAAATCACCAACTAAATCGTCTCGTAACTCATTAATTCGAATTTTACCGCGCTCTGCTGCAGCAAGCATTTCTTGACAGCTATGAAAAAAGGCCTGCCCTGCTTCCGTTAAACTTAGTTTTCTTGTGGAACGGTGCAGAAGTGTTACTTCCATTTCTTGTTCTAGTGAACGAATTTGCTGACTAACCGCACTCGTCGTAATGCCTAAATCTCGAGCAGCACCACTGAAAGAGCTTTTTTCAACAACACATGCAAATACGCCCATCGAGCGAAGTTGATCTAACATAAATTTCCCTCTGAAATTATGAGATGCTTCTCTAATTAACAAAAATTAACAAAAGCAACTCATTGTATTATACGAAGAAATTGTTAAATTGCACTAAATATCTTCAGTTGATTGGCAAAATATTTGCTGGATTGATTGGCTTACCATCTAAACGAACTTGAAACTCAAGCATCGTACGGGTTGCACCACTCGAGCCCATTTCTGCAATTTGTTGCCCTGCACTTACGTTTTGCCCACTCTTCACTAACATCCGGTTATTGTGCGCATACGCAGTGATATAACCATCAATATGTTTAATGAGCACCAAATTACCATATTCTTTTAAACCATCAGCAGCGTAAACCACTTGACCATCAGCTGCTGCAAAAATTGGATCACCAACATTGCCACCAAAACGTAATCCCTTGACATTACTTGCCACATTGAAGTTTTCAATGACTGGACCATTCGAAGGTTTCACCCAGCGTAATGAAGTTGCTTTAGTCGAAGTCGTCGGTACTGCAGCAGTTACCGCTGGTACTGGTGTGGTTTGTGGTGGTGGCGTAACCACAGCTGGTTTTGTTGGTAACTGAATGGTTTGACGTTGAATCTGAGTTTCAGTCGCTGTCAAAGGACGCGTGGTCGAACGTGTCACTTGTCGATTGCCAGAGGGTTTTAATCTTAAAGATTGATTTACATAGATGCGATAAGGCGGTGCAATATCGTTCATCTCCGCAATGCTCAAATAGCTCAATCCATAACGTGCCGCAATTTTACTTAAAGTGTCGCCAGAACGAACTGTATAGAAGTCAGGAGCGACCGCATAACGAGCAGAATTGTGGATTTGGGGTTTCGATGCACAGCCCGACAAACCAAGAAAAGAAGCGACAGCAACCGCGATCAATGCTGAGTGAATAGATGGTTTAGACAACTTCAAAACTGTTTTGGGTCTGGCCAAAAGCATGATTTCCCTCTCTGACAAAAGATTAAAAAAGACTGAATTCGGCTTAAGAGTAGCAAAATTAATGCTAAATTCACCGTTTCAAATATATTTTTCACAAAGTTATAACACATCCTACCTGTGGTCGTTCAATTAAAGCCCTAACTGAGATTCAAGTGAAGCCAACACCTGATAATTGGTAGCATCCATTTGGATCGGTGTCACACTGACATATCCATTTGCAATGGCATAAAAGTCTGACTGATAACCCAGTTGGCTTTTTTCGGGATCTGTTACGGCCTCTCCAGCCAAACCAATCCAAACAACTTGACGGCCTCTCGGGTCAACTTGTGTGGTAATCGGTTTCGTTTGTTTTCTTCTTCCTTGATAAGTCACCAATGTCCCTTTTATTTCAGCCGTATCTGGAATATTAATATTGAAAATATGACGCGGTGGTAAATCAGGCACACCATTTTTAATAAATTCATATACCCAATTTGCAGCTTGTGCATAATCTTGAGCATCTTGATACGAACGAACATTTGGACCAGCCAATGAAACTGCGATTGCAGGTTGTTTCATGAGTCGGCCTTCAAACGCGGCCCCAACTGTACCCGAATACAACACATCATCGCCTAAATTCGCACCACTGTTGATCCCGCTTACAACTAGATCAAATTCAAAATCAAATAGACCATTCATGGACAGATAAACACAGTCCGCTGGTGTGCCATTAATTGCCCATACATCTTCTGAAATTTGCACGGGTCGCAATGGACGATCAAGCGTTAATGCACTTGAAAAACCACTCCGCTCACTTTCTGGAGCAACCACGACTACTCGACCCAAAGGTTTTAATGCTTGTGCTAATGCTTGTATTCCTGGTGCGAACACACCGTCATCGTTGGCAATCAAAATATTCAAAACAATTCACTCAATTCATGTAATCCCATCTGTTCGATAGCCTAATCAAAATCCCCCAACACAACAATGAGCACACGCATAGATGTTGAGGTTTTAAACGCCTTTAATCTTGAAAATCTGCTTACCCTTTAATCTTGAAAACTCGGCATGTAGTCATCCCCCTGTTCATACCTGAACTTTTCTTCTTTACTTTCTGAGTTCCAACAGCATTAATACACTTTCTCTATTTTTTAAACACGAAAAAAGATTATTCTATTCTTATAACTAACTTACTAATTTTTGAGTCATTTATGCAAAACCGTTTTTTACAATTGATTTCAACCGCATTTATCAGCAGCTCAATGTTATTTTCAAGTTTCACTTTCGCCAATGCTCAAGACTTAAAAGAAAATATCGAAGTTACTCAACAAAAAGTGACTAAAGATGAACTCGCTGCAATCTATGTCTTTTCAGAATCATGCCCAAGTTTAGTGGAAGAAGATGCGGCGTTTAAAGCAGGCTATCAAAAGCTATTAAAAGACTATTTACCTAACGAAAATTCACCTCAAACCACGCTGAACAATCTAATTAAACAACAGGATTATCAGCAAGCATTAGCTCAAGCGAGACAAGATGCGAAAAACGCTGGAGATAAAGCAAATCAACAAGTGTGCGAGGATATAAAAAAATATCAGTCTTCAGTTAAATAGAGCACGAAATAGTTACAATTCGATTGAAATAAGCCGACTCCACTGCTAGAAGTCGGCTTTGCTTTGTCCTAGAATGCAAAGCTGATTTTTGCGTTCATACAAGATTGGAACTACATAGAATGACCCGAAAAAGCGCCATTGCTGCATTATTACTATTACCTTCATTTACTTATGCAGCAACTGTTTTATCTTCACCACCAGAACTCAATAACAAGTCTTACGTTTTGATGGATTATGAAACAGGTCAAATTCTCGCAAGTAAAAATGAAAATGAAAAACTTGCTCCTGCTTCAATGACCAAAATGATGACCAGTTTCATTATTGAACAAAAGTTGTTGAACGGTGAACTCACGGAAGATGAAAAAGTTCGGATGAACGAGTCTGCTTGGTGTCGTGGTAGTAGTACAGAATCTTGTATGTATGTACCTCTCAACGGCACAGCAACCGTATTGGAAATGTTACGCGGGATTATCATTCAATCTGGTAATGACGCATCTAAGGCGATGGCTGAGCATATTTCTGGTAATGAAGGTACATTTGTACACAGCATGAACCAAGAAGCAAAGCGTATTGGCATGACCAACACGAACTTTATGAACTCAACAGGTATGCCTGCTGAAGGTCATTATTCTACAGCGAAAGATATGGCTACCCTTGCGAAGCACATCATTCATGACAGTTCAAAGTATTATCCTATTTACTCTGAAAAAGAGTTTACTTTTAATGGGATCAAGCAAGGTAACCGTAACGCGTTGCTATATACAGATCCGAGTGTAGATGGTCTTAAAACAGGTCATACTTCTGAAGCTGGTTATTGTTTAACGACTTCAGCTAAACGTGGCCCAATGCGTTTAATTTCAGTGATTTTTGGTGCTCCATCAATGCAAGCACGTGCAACACAAACACGTGATTTGTTATCTTGGGGTTATGCAAACTTTGAAACTGTCAGTGTTCAACCCGCTCACAAAGAGTTGACCACTTCTAAAGTTTGGTTTGGTCAATCTAATCAAGTGAGTGTGGGGCTTGCTGAGAACTTCAACGTGACTATGCCAAAAGGTCAAGCAAATGCCATTCAGACTCAAATCGCGGTTCAACCGAACTTAAATGCCCCTCTTCAACAAGGGCAAGTTGTAGGTAAATTAACAGCGACACTTGACGGCAAAGTTATTGCGGAGAAGCCGCTTGTTGCTTTGCAAGCTGTTGAAGAAGCTGGTTTCTTCTCGCGTATGATTGATCATATCAAACAGTTCTTTAGTAATTTGTTTTAAGTCACAGCTTGACTAAAGATATAAAGGCACTCAAATTCTTTTGGGTGCTTTTTTGTTTATAATGAATAAAAACAGGCAATTTTTTATGACTGAAAATATCCGCAAATACTTAGAGACTTACCCAAAATTTGATACAACAAATTATATTGATCCAACTGCGTTAGTGATTGGTGATGTTGTCTTGGCTGAGAATGTTTCGGTCTGGCCTTATGCTGTGATCCGTGGTGATGTTAATTTTATTCGGATTGGTAAAAATTCCAATATCCAAGATCATTCCATGTTGCATGTTAGTCATAAGAAAGCGGATAAACCTGAAGGCTCACCGCTCATTATTGGTGAGGACGTCACCGTGGGTCATCATGTGAAATTACACGGTTGTACGATTGGTAATCGTGTTTTAGTCGGGATTGGTACGATCATTTTAGATGACGTCGTTGTTGAAGATGATGTGATGATTGGTGCAGGTTCGCTTGTTCCGCCAAATAAAGTTTTGGAAAGTGGTTATTTGTATGTGGGTAGCCCAGTGAAAAAAGTGCGTCCACTGACTGATAAAGAAAAAGCGTTTCTGCCGTATTCAGCGCAGAATTATGTAAAGGTTTCGGGAAATTATAAATAATTTTGAATTCGCATAACACCTATTATGTTAAATGGAAGATGGAAATGTATGGAATATAAAAAATTTTACTACCTAAATAAATAAAACATCAAAAATGTAAATTATTTACCATAAATATTTTTTATAGCTTAGATACTTGACCCTCACGTAACGTTAGCCTCTAGCATAAAACATGCCTAAGGGATAAAGGAGTCAAAAGATGTTATTACAAGTCGGTGAATTGGCGAAGCGAACAGGGTTAACTATTCGTACCCTTCATCACTATGATGATATCGGTTTACTTCAGCCTTCGGCCCGCTCCGACGCCGGTTATAGACTTTACAGTCGTCAAGATATTACTCGCTTATACCAAATTCAGGCATTGCGAGGGCTTGGAATGACATTGGCAGAAATTGGCGCGGTTCTTAATAGTCCAAACCTTGCACTCGCCCCATTAATTGATCGGCAGATTCAGGCAATCGATCAGATGATCATTAAGCAGACTCAACTGCGCTATCGTTTGAGCAGTCTCAAAAATCAACTGATGAATGGTGAAGAGCTGGAACTGGACAATTGGCTAAAAACATTGGAGCTTATGTCTATGTACGAACAATATTTTACAAAAGAGGAACTTGCAGAACTGACTTTTTTACAGGCAGATAGTAAACAACAAAAAAAATGGGAAGCGCTTGTCATCGAAGCCAATGCACTCTTTAAGGCCGGAGAATCTTCTAGTAGTGAAACTGCCCAAAACCTGGCTTCACGCTGGATGCTGACCCTCGAACAGAATACGGCTGCTAATCCTGAATGGTTGGCTAAATTGAATAGCATGCATTCAGCTGAATCGGCATTTCAGGAAAAATTGGGTGTGCGTCCGGAAGTGGTTGAGTTTCTACTTGAAGCATTTGCCGAGAGTAAGCTGAACGTTTTTGCACGTTATTTATCCGAGCAGGAATTTGCTTTTATGAAGCAACATTATGTACGTGAGATGAAAAATTGGCCCCAGTTATTGATTGGATTGGAGAAGGCCATTCGTGCTGGGATTGAACCTGACAGTGAACAAGCAAAATGTTTAGCACAGCAATGGCTCTCCATGTTACAGGGTTACGCAGGCAAAAATCCAGCGACACATGCGAAGATTCGCAATGCCATGCAAAATGAACCAAGTCTTGCCGAGGGAACCTGGCTCAAACCTACCACTTTGCAATTTTTAGAAAAAGCAGTAGCAGCTTTGATGCGTTGTGCTTAGTACATGCTTACCTCTATTCAAATAATCAAAGTAGTGTGGCTATCCCATAATACGGGGTAGTCATCAAGTTTATGATTTCAAAATATTTTATATAGAGAAAGTAGATTAAATGGTATTATCACAAACTTATCCAACTACACTATATAAGTTGGTTATTTTCGATTTTGATGGAACCTTAGCAGATTCATTTCCTTTCTTTGTTTCAACTATAAATCATCTGGCTGACATGCACTCTTTCAAGAAGATTCATTTAGATGAAGTGGAATCTTTTAGAGAAATACCTTCCCGAGAGCTAATGAAAACTCTTGGAATACCAGTATGGAAACTACCTGCGATTACTCAGAATTTTATAAAACTCATGAAGGTAAATCCTTCAAAGATTCCTCTATTCGACCATACCGATGAAATGCTTTCCCACCTTAATGAACATGGAATTACAGTGGGCCTGGTTTCTTCAAATGGATACGAAAATGTGACCCGTATTCTTGGTTCAAGCTGTCGATACTTTAATTACTTTGAATGTGGTGCATCTTTTTTTGGAAAAGCATCTAGGTTAAAGCAGCTTTTAAAAAAAGCAGGCTATAAACCCTCAGAAACTATCTATATAGGTGATCAGATTACCGATTATGAGGCAGCTAGATCGGTAGGAATTGCTTTCGGTGCAGTTTCATGGGGTTACAGCACAGAAAGACTTTTAAAGAAATTGTCACCTGATGAGACATTTGAAAATGTGTCTGCCATAAAGAGGATTACTGTCAGCAAAAAATAACCCTACTAAATTATGCTTATAAGCAGAGAATCGCCATTCTAGATACCCGAGGTAAATTATGCTTTCTTTAAAGATAACTACACATATTGATATTCATGCGACACCGGAGCAAGTTTGGCAGGTACTGACTGATTTTAAATCGTATGAGAGTTGGAATCCCTTTATCCGTAAAGTTTAAGGAAAGTTAAACATAGGTGAAAAACTAAAGATTAGGATTCAACCAACTAAGCAAAAAGCAATGGAATTTAAGCCTACACTATTGGAAGTTAAAAATGCTCAGTCTTTAAGCTGGCTAGGTCACTTTCTAATCTCTGGTCTTTTAGATGGTGAGCATCATTTTAAACTTTGCTCCCAAGAAGATGGCAGCACTTGTCTCATACATTCTGAGACATTTAGTGGTCTACTTGTACCTATGATGCGTAATAATTTGAAATCTATAAGGAAAGATTTTGAATACATGAATCAATCTCTAAAATTATTTGTAGAATCAAAACTTTAGATTTGAAATCATAGGGTAATAAATTGTTATTTTTATTAAAACAGATCCATGTAGGCACTTCGCTTCTTTATTCTTTCAATTTTTAAATTCCCCTAAAATTAACATAATACACCTTATGCGAAATTATCTTTTTTATTTCATATAAATCATAATCTTAAATTACATTCAAAAGCCCAATTTACTTAAATTGGGCTTTTTTGTTGATTCTTCATGTTCCACGCCCTTTATTAAATTATTGATCCAAAGAACTTCTTAGTTAAACTTAAGATAGAACGCCTTCAAAGAAATCCCCTCCCATCATAGCCACACACCTCAAAATTTTATACAATATGCCTTCCCTTCATCTGGTGCTTTTTTATGACCGCTTGGACTGCTCACGTCACTGTTGCAACAGTGGTTGAAAAAGATGGTAAATATCTGTTTGTAGAAGAACAAACGGAAGGTGTCATGCACACCGTTTTTAATCAACCTGCAGGTCATGTAGAAGCTGGTGAAACCCTTATTCAAGCCGCGGTTCGTGAAACCATGGAAGAAACAGGTCACCAAGTTGAAGTCACAGATTTATTGGGTATATACACCTATACCCCACCTATGTTTCCGGATCGTACCTATTACCGCTTCTGTTTTTTAGCAAAATCAACACAGTATTTTGCCAATGCAACATTAGATACAGGTATCGTAGGTGCAGTTTGGATGAGCCTAGATGAGCTATTAGAAACGGCTCGCGCGCGTAGCCCATTGGTCATCAAAGCCATTCAAGATGCCCAATCAGGACAAAAATTTCCTTTATCGCTCGTTTATGAGCACCAAAATTCTCCCTTAATTTCAAATTTGGATGCCTAATCCTATGCAACAACGTGTCATCGTCGGTATGTCAGGTGGTGTAGACTCATCTGTCTCTGCGGCTTTATTACTTCAACAAGGATATCAAGTTGAAGGTCTTTTCATGAAAAACTGGGAAGAAGATGACGGCACAGAATACTGCACGGCTATGGATGATCTTGCAGATGCGCAAGCCGTCTGTGATCGTATCGGCATCAAATTACATACAGCCAACTTCGCAATGGAATATTGGGATCGTGTATTTGAGCACTTCTTGGCTGAATATGCTGCGGGGCGCACCCCAAACCCAGATATTTTATGTAATAAAGAAATTAAGTTCCGTGCATTCCTCGATCATGCCATGAAATTAGGTGCTGACTTCATCGCAACAGGACACTATGCTCGTCGCGGTGAAACCATGACCAATTCTAAAGGTGAGCAATATGCGCCTTTACTCCGTGGCGTGGATAACAACAAAGACCAAACTTATTTCCTACATGCCGTTCATGGTCGTGAAATTAACAAGACCTTGTTCCCTGTCGGTGAGATCGAAAAGCCTCAAGTTCGTAAAATTGCTGAAGATTTAGGTCTTGTAACAGCGAAGAAAAAAGACTCTACAGGTATCTGTTTTATTGGTGAACGCCGATTTAATGACTTCTTGAAGCAATATTTACCTGCTCAACCGGGTAAAATTGTCCTTGAAGATGGTAAAGAGGTTGGTGATCATCACGGCTTAATGTACTATACGCTCGGTCAACGTGGTGGTATTGGTATCGGTGGAATGAAAGGCGCTGAAGAAGGTGCTTGGTTCGTATTACACAAAGATATCGAAGGCAATCGTTTAGTTGTTGGCCAAGGTCATGAGCATCCCCTCATGCAAAGTACCATGTTATGGTCTGAAGCGATTGATTGGGTTGCAGGTGAGCAAGAGATTCCAGAAAATGGTTTCCGTTGCACAGCGAAAACTCGCTATCGACAACCTGATCAAGCATGTGTCTTATTTAATGACCCAAATGCACCGCAAGGTGTACGTGTAGAATTTGATGAACCTCAACGTGCTGTTACGCCAGGACAAAGCGTTGTGTTTTACGCGGATGAAGTTTGTTTAGGTGGCGGTGTGATTCATCATACTAATGCGCCTAAACCTGATTTTATTTAAAGGAATTTTCAGGCATGACAGAGTTACCGTTCCAGCAGCTTCAGACTCTGAATGATCGTCAAAACAGAGCTTTGGCTTTGGCAGCAGTATTTCAATCGACTCAGCTGACACATATGACAGCCATTGCAGGTCGACAAAATATTGGCGAAAACGGTAACTTCTATTTAGAACAATTAATTAAGGCGAGTTTAAATATTCGCCCTACTTCCAATAAGAATTGTCAAACCTTAGATTTTTTTAACCAGCTTGCAGATATTTCTCTGGGATTAAAAACATTAGAAAGTAGCATCACCCAACCATTCAATACTGCACCAAAATCAAGAATACCTAAATTTGCCAATGCAAAACTTCCAATGTCCTATGCAATGGCATTATTACATTTAGAAAAGAAAGTATATAGCAACCCAAAATTCGTTGAAATTATTGAAAAATCACAAGAAAAAATACTAAAACAACTCTCCTTTTTTGATCATAATTATCTACATCCAAGTATTCTTGCAAACCTTGCTCAAACCTATGTCGAAACTGCAGGACAGATTAATCCTCGCATTATGGTGAAAGGCAATGCAGAAGCTTTTAAGGATTCTTCGCACACCAATCGTATTCGTGCTTCATTGTTTACAGGTTTACAGATGGCGCATTTATGGCGTCAGTCAGGTGGAAGTTCATGGAGCATGATCTTCACCAAACGCAAGTTACTGAAAGATATTCAAGATCTCGCTCGTTTACAGTTTCAGGTGGTTTAACCTGATGTATATCGAGTTCTGTTTTACGTTTCATTCCAAAGTTTAAGGAATTGCTATGAACGCTTTAACCGCACTTTCTCCATTAGATGGTCGCTATGCAAGCAAATGTGATGCTTTGCGCCCTTTCCTCTCTGAGTTTGGTTTAATCCATGCTCGTGTGACTGTTGAAGTGCGCTGGTTACAAGCACTTGCAAATCGCCCAGAAATTACTGAAGTGCCAGCTTTTTCTAACGAAACAAATGCAGCTTTAGATGCAATCGTTGCAAATTTCTCTGAAGACGATGCTAACCGTATCAAAGAAATCGAACGCACAACCAACCACGATGTAAAAGCGGTTGAATATTTCTTAAAAGAGAAAATTGCAAACATTGATGAACTTAAAAATGCGGGTGAATTCATTCACTTTGCTTGTACATCTGAAGACATCAACAACTTGTCTCATGCACTCATGCTGAAAAGCGGTCGTGAAGTACTAGCTACGTCTATGCAACAAATCGTGGACTCAATTGTTGCACTTGCAGAAAAACACGCTGATCAACCAATGTTGTCTCGTACACATGGTCAAACTGCAAGCCCAACAACATTGGGGAAAGAAATGGCAAACGTGGCATACCGTCTTGCACGCCAAATCAAACAATTCAACAATGTTGAGCTTCTAGGTAAAATCAATGGTGCAGTAGGTAACTATAATGCTCACCTTTCTGCTTACCCTGAAATTAACTGGCCTGCTCACTCGCAAGCATTTGTTGAATCTTTAGGTCTCACGTTTAACCCGTATACAACTCAAATTGAGCCACACGACTACATGGCTGAATTGTTTGATGCGCTTCGTCGTTTCAACACAATCCTTATCGATTTCAACCGTGATGTTTGGGGTTATATCTCTCTTGGTTTCTTCAAACAAAAATTAAAAGAAGGTGAAGTTGGTTCTTCAACAATGCCACACAAAGTGAACCCAATCGACTTTGAAAACTCTGAAGGTAACTTGGGTATTGCTAATGCAGTCCTTGCTCACCTTGGTGAAAAGCTTCCAATTTCTCGCTGGCAGCGTGACTTAACTGACTCTACTGTTCTTCGTAACATGGGCGTTGGTTTTGCACAAAGCTTGATCGCATTTGAAGCTTGCTTGAAAGGTGTGGGCAAACTTGAATTGAATGCCGACCGTATTCTTGAAGACTTAGACAATGCTCAAGAAGTTCTTGCTGAACCAATTCAAACAGTAATGCGTCGTTATAACGTTGAAAAACCATACGAAAAACTTAAAGCCCTTACTCGTGGTCAAGCAATGACTCGCGAAATGATGGTGAATTTTGTGAATGGTAACGAATTAGAAGCTGTTCCTGCAGCAGATCGTGCGCGTCTTGCTGAAATGACACCTGCATCTTATACAGGTAATGCTGCTGAGCAAGCGAAACAAATTAAAGATTTGATTGCTAAAATCTAAATAGCATTGAATAAAAAAGCGAAGCTTAGGCTTCGCTTTTTTGTATGAGACTCATCAAATGTTTCAATAAAAATCATGCTTCATCAGGACAGTAACGTATAAAGTCAGTTCTGAGCTTTTCTAATTCATCACCAGTTAAAACATCGCTATAGTAAATATAATGAGTCACTTGAGCATATTGAATGTCATGCCTAAACATCATTCCTCGGAGTGATACTGAGATCTCTTCAGGAAAGTCATTCAGAGTAAGCTCTTCAAACTCATAATGAAAATATGCATTTTGCTGTGCAAGAAAAGCAGCTGAAACCGTCATAATAAAAACTCAAAATAAATCATATTCTAACTCATCATCCTGATTGCAATGAGCTATTGATATAAACAACTATTTATAAAAATAATGCGATTTATAAAAATAATGCGATCTGCAGCTTATTCTCAGGATTGATCCATTACAATCATATGAAGAAATTAATCAAATCAACATATAACAAAATGCACTACAAAAAATTTACTCCTAAACACCACCTCGTATTCTTCATTTTCATAATGGTGCTGATCTTGGCAAGTATAAAGCCTCTTGAATATGCTTCTTATGGCTTACATCAACTTGGCACAGCTTTAATGCTGGTGTTTTTGATCTATATACAAAAGAAAGTTGGTTTGAGTTTTATCGCATTTTCTCTCTATATTGGATTTCTGATCATTCATATTCTTGGGGCACACTATTTATATTCGTATGTTCCCTATAATGAATGGTTGATGCACAACTTCGGCATAGATTTAAATGCACAGATGGGTTGGGAGCGAAATATGTATGATCGCTTGGTCCATTTTGCCTATGGTCTACTTCTCTATCCTTTTTTCCTGAGGATCATTCAATTCTATTTACCCCAATTATCTGAACGAGTACTTTTTCTTATTGTGGTTCAGTTTGTCATGGCCACCAGTCTCATTTACGAATGGATTGAATGGTTAATTGCGATTAATCTTTCCCCTGAGGCAGCAGAAAATTATAATGGTCAACAAGGTGATATTTGGGATGCCCATAAAGATATGCTGTTCGCAACACTTGGGTCCATGATCACAGGAATAGTGATGTTATATCGAAAATTAGACTCTCGACCATAGAAATGATAAATCATAAAAAAAAGCCAATCATTAGATTAGCTTTTTTTTATTTCATCGAATTTAAAATTTAGGATCACGTAGTTGCACTAAGTTCGCATTAGTTTTGACTAAAGTGTCCATAACTTTATTCATCACAGCAGGAATCAAACTGTCCGCCATTTGTGCCGCTTGCAGTCCTAATTTCTCACCTAAGGTAGGTTTACGGCGAGTTTGAATCAAGTAAACATCATGCACTGTCAATAAACTTAATAAATACTCATCCGAGGTTTGAAGCTTATCAACCAAATTCAAATCTAATGAATCTTGACCGTACCAATGTTCACCTGTTGCTACTTTTTCAACATTTAACTGTGGACGATATTTTTCAACAAAATGCTTGAACAATGCATGCGTTTGTTGCAACTCTTCTTCAAACTTTGCTTTACCCTCTTCCGTATTTTCACCAAACATGGTCACGGTACGTTTATATTGACCCGCAGTATAAAGCTCAAAATCAACATTATGTTCTTTAAGTAAACGATTAAAATTAGGCACTTGAGCAACAACGCCAATTGAACCAATCACTGCAAATGGAGCAGAAATAATTTCGTTACCGATACATGCCATCATGTATCCACCACTTGCTGCGACTTTATCAACACAAATGGTTAGATGAAAACCAGCATCGCGCAGACGCACCAGTTGAGCAGCCGCAAGTCCATAACCATGTACCATCCCACCTGGACTTTCCAAACGAACTACGACACGATCACGCCCTGCTTTAGCAGTCGCCAAAATCAAAGTAATTTCTTCACGAAGATTCTCTACAGCTGAAGCTGCCATGTCACCTTTAAAATCAATTACATATACTTTCTGATTATTCTTTTTACGCGTGCGTGCTTCTTTTGAAAACTGCTGAGACAACTGCAGAAGTTCAAGTTTAGATGCAGTACTTTGCGCAATTTTTTTTCGTTGTTCATTAATACGCGCATTTAAGTGAGTGACTCGAATTTCGGCAGGAAGTTTCGGCAAATGAAATAACATATAAATTCACATCTCTATAATTCATCTTTATGAGGATAACATGAGGTCAAAATAGACAAATTTCAATAGCTTTATTGAAATGTTATGCCAATCGTAGGATCAATTTGATCAACAATCGGCATAAAAAGTAGATACATTATGCATACTATCTCGATAAAAAATTATCGAACCGATGAGCATCCACGCATCATCTCATGATTGATATCTATCTTTAAAATCAATTAGAGACTCTTATATGATTTGAAAGTGAAGAAATTGAATTATATTAGGATAATAATTCTTAAAATCAATATCTTAATACTCATTATTTTACTTCTTAAACTTTTCTGAAATGCATTTTTAATGCGCCAAATTATGTCGTGTCAGCATATATTTTTCACTATTTTTTTGGCATGATGGTTCCATACAGTAATGATGAATAATGATAAATGACTCAAATGCGTTGGCTGGAACTGTTATCAACAGTTCGATTTGGTAGTTCAAAACAAAATACAGAACAAGCACGTAGCCCCTTCCATAAAGATTACGATCGTATTATTTTTTCTCAGAGTTTTAGGCAACTTAACCGTAAAACTCAAGTTCACCCCCTGACTCAACATGATGGCATTCATACGCGTCTAACACATTCCCTTGAAGTTTCTTGCATCGGACGCTCTTTGGGAATGCTGGCAGCTGAAAAAATTCGTGATGAGTTACCTATGTGGATCTCTCCTGCAGATGTCGGTGCAATTATTCAAGCAGCTTGTCTTGCACACGATATTGGTAATCCTCCTTTTGGTCATGCAGGTGAGTACGCTATTCGTGAATGGTTTGATGATGCATCACACGGCGATTTTTTATCGAGTTTAACCCCTGAACAGCAGGCCGATGTTCGCCAGTTTGAGGGCAATGCTCAAGGTCTTCGTTTACTCACGAAAATTGACTATCACCCTAATGACGGTGGAATGCGCCTCACTTACGCAACCTTAGGAGCTTACTTAAAGTACCCATGGCTTTCTAAAACCATTGACTCTCAGGGAAATACGCCTGCCAGTAAACGAGCTAAGTTTGGTTGCTATCAATCTGAAAAAGAAATTTTGCAACAAATTGGTCACCAATTAGGTCTTATACAATATGGTGAATATCATTTCTGTCGCCATCCACTCACCTATTTACTCGAAGCTGCGGATGATATTTGTTATGCCCTGATCGATTTAGAAGATGGCATTATTCTTAACATGCTCAGCTATGAGCAAGTCGAACCTATTTTTTTAAATCTGCTCGGTGACTATGGCACGCCTGCTGAACTTGCAATGCCATACACCACGTGGCAACAAAAGATTGCAGCATTGCGTGGTCGTGTGATGAAACGCTTGGTTGATGAAGTCACTTCCGCTTTTGCTAAACATCATTTTGAAATTTTGTCAGGACAGCTTAAAGGTAGTTTGCTCCAATATTGCTCGCCCGATATCGAAGCAGGAATTGATTGTGCAAAGAATTTAGCGCGGGAAAAAATCTTTGAGCATCCTCAAAAATCTGGTTTAGAAATCATTGCACATCAAAGCTTACAGCACATACTAGATGCCTTTATTCCGCTTACGACCCCCAATAAAATTCATAATTTTAAGGAAGGACGTTTACTGTCTATTATCTCAGGCTTAGGTGTACGTTTTAGTGATGATCACTATGACAATATCATGCAAGTCTTAGATGTGATCTCAAAATTTTCGGATCATCAGGCTTATCATTTGGCACAGGAACTTCAAGGGAATAAAGTTGGATTTTTATAAACCTTAAATTTAGTGTTCAGGAAAAGAGCATAAAGTGTTTTTTGATTTTGCGTTCTGAAGCAATGAACACTACTATGCTGACATAGTGAATTTAACATCGACAAATAAGTGAAATAATTGAATGATTGGATGTCTTATTGGTGAAGTGCTTGCTTTGGAAGCACCAACAGTTTTATTGAATGTAAATGGTGTTGGCTATGAGGTTGATACACCTCTTTCAACATTTTGCCAATTACAGAAAGGACAAAAAGTCACATTGTGGACGCATTTGGCTGTACGTGAAGATGCCCAATTACTGTATGGATTTTCCAACGCACAAGAAAAAAGTATTTTCCGCACTTTACTTAAAGTGAACGGCGTTGGTCCCAAAATGGCATTGGGTATTCTCTCAACACTCAGCGTAGACATGCTCATTCATACCGTTGAACATGAAGATGTAAACACTTTAGTCAAAGTTCCAGGTGTTGGTAAAAAGACTGCAGAGCGTTTGATGATTGAACTTCGAGATCGCTTTAAAGCGCTTGCAGCTCAGCCATCCACATCAAACTCTACAACAGCGCAAATTCAGTTTACGGGTAACTCTGCTGTCGCTGAGGCTGAAGCTGCTTTACAGTCATTAGGTTACAAGCCACTAGAAGCACAAAAGTTAGTCAATGCCGTTAAAGGTGACTTCACTGAGGCATCCGATATTATCCGTGCTGCTTTAAAATCGATGAATAAATAAGATCTCATATTATGCAAGACCGTATTATCAGTGGTTCTGAAAAACCAGAAGATCATTTTGATCGTGCCATTCGACCAACATCATTAGATGATTATATTGGTCAGCCTGTTGTGCGTGAGCAGATGGAAATTTTCATTGGTGCAGCTCGTGGACGTGGTGAAGCTTTAGACCATACCTTGATTTTTGGTCCTCCGGGTTTAGGTAAAACCACACTTGCCAATATTATCGCGCGTGAAATGGGTGGCAATCTCAAATCCACCTCAGGTCCTGTGTTAGAGCGCGCTGGTGATTTGGCAGCAATGCTCACTAACTTAGAAGAAGGTGACGTTTTATTTATTGATGAGATTCACCGTCTCTCTCCAGTGATCGAGGAAATCCTTTATCCTGCAATGGAAGATTACCAACTGGATATTATGATTGGTGAAGGCCCTGCTGCGCGTTCAATTAAGTTAGATTTACCGCCATTCACTTTAGTCGCTGCGACTACTCGTGCCGGTTTATTGACCTCTCCGCTTCGAGATCGTTTTGGTATCGTCCAGCGATTAGAGTTTTATTCAGTTGAAGATTTGACCCATATCGTGACTCGTTCTGCAAATCTGATGGATGTTCCAATCACTGAAGCTGGTTCGAAGGAAGTGGCTCGTCGTTCTCGTGGTACGCCTCGTATCGCAAACCGTTTACTGCGTCGTGTACGTGACTATGCTCAAGTGAAAGGTACAGGTGAGGTCACACAAGAAATGGCGCAACGTGCGCTTGATATGTTGAATGTGGACAAGGATGGTTTAGATACACTCGACCGCCGTTATTTATCCATGTTATTAGAACGTTTTGATGGTGGTCCTGCAGGTGTTGAAGCTCTAGCAGCGGCAATGGCAGAAGATTCAGGCACGCTGGAAGATGTGATTGAACCTTACTTGATTCAGCAAGGTTATGTGATGCGTACCGCACGTGGTCGTATTGCAACAAATCAGGCGTATTTGCAGTTTGGGATGACACCACCTGAACCGAAAGAGAAGTGATTTATAAAAGCAGCTTAGGCTGCTTATTTATTGAGAATTTTTTTAAACTCATCTGCCAACTGATCACCCAAATTTGCAATGTCAGTCAAGGATAATAAATCATTTGATTCATCCCACTTTCTAGCATCTATTAATATCTTATTAACTTTTCTTATTAAACCCTCTTCAATAATAAACTTACTCACATAAATGTCTTTGGTATCGGTCTGTTTTATTAATTGATTGTTAAAATGCATTATTGAGATGATCAAAAGTTTCCCAAGTTGAGAAATTATTTTTTCTTTTTCATGCCCAACACTAAAATATAAATTTAGTTTAGTTAAACAAGCATTAGTATTTTCTGTAACGTCTAAAATTTCTTTTAATTTTGAACCAACTAATGTTGAATAATCACTTTTATCAGCTACAGGAAAATTAACAAAATTATCCTTAAATATCATAACTTTTTGAATATACTTAGCTAAAGAGTTAAGACAATCCGATGTAATACTTATGATCTCATCTTCCCATTTAAGTTGCTTAGTGTACTGAAATTCTTGTTTTCCTAACTCTCTTTGTTGCTCAAATAATTTTTGATTTAGATTAAAAGCAATTTGTTGTGAACTTTTTATTTCTAGTACTACTGTATTAAAAGACATTTCAGTTAATTTAAAACTTCTGACACCATACCAAATTGCAATGATTGTCGCTGAAATTCCTAGTATAAAAGCTATCGCCATTGCAATCATAAAAGACCAAATTGCAGTCGTATCAGTTGAGCTTACATTCAAATCCAAAGGAATTTTCTGCGTTTCAGGATCAATTTGAATACTCGCCGTATATAAAGGTTGTTGAGGTACAGTCCATGGAAGTTGAATCATGACATCTTGATTATGCTTTAGTTCTTCTTCAACGCCCATTAGCTCCCCCACAACTATTAAAATAATTATTTAAAATGAATAATTTACAAATAATAACAACTTTAAATCTATGGATAAAGCATTAAAAATCAATGCTTCATGGTCACTATACTTTTCATGTATTTCGATATACCTGTTAAGTTTTGCAACCATCAGAAGTGAATGAGAAGCTCCTAAAACTTTAGGATTTTTAGGACATTGAGTTTATGATCTCACTTAGGCTATTTTTTGCTTGTACCATCTTGCCCCTTTGTTCAACCTTGAGTTTTGCAGATTGGGTTGATGACGGTGTGAACGCTGTTGAACAACATACCATCAAATTAAGACAGCACATTCACCAACATCCCGAACTCGGCAATATGGAATTTAAAACCTCGGCTCTGGTTCAAAAAGAATTAAAAAAATATGGAATTGAAGTCCGCACAGGCTATGCCAAAACAGGTGTAATCGGAATTCTTAAAGGTGCAAAACCTGGCCCAGTGATGGCATTACGTGCAGATATGGATGCATTACCGATTGAGGAAAAAACAGGACTTTCTTTTGCGAGTAAGGCAAAGGCAATCTATCAAGGTAAAGAAACGCCAGTGATGCATGCCTGTGGACATGATGCTCACACAGCAATGTTACTCGGCGCTGCAAAAGTGCTTTCGGAAAATAAAGATAAAATTGCAGGTACTGTTGTGTTTGTCTTCCAACCAGCTGAAGAAGGTGGAGCAGATATTGATAACTTTAGCCATGGTGATCAAATTGGTTCACGTAAGATGATTGCAGATGGGGCTTTAAAAAATCCTAAGCCTGAAGTGATCTTCGGTATGCATGTTATGGCAGGTATGCCAAGTGGTCATATTTTTTATAAAGATGGCACTATTTTAAACAGTGCAGATCACTTGCGCATTCAGGTCAGTGGAAAACAAGTTCATGGTTCTATGCCATGGCTTGGACGCGATCCCATTTACGCTTCATCTCAAATGATTAGTAATATGCAGAGTTTGATCAGCCGTCGTGCAGATTTAACCAAAGGTATGGGGGCAATCAGTATTGGCAGTATCCAAGGTGGAACGGTAGGAAATGTGATACCAGAGCAAGTCAATATGGTTGGCACGATTCGATCAAATAATGAAGAGGTCCGCCAGAATATTCTCAAGGATTTACCGAAATTGATCGAACATAATGCTCATGCAAATGACGTAAAAGCCAAAGTAGAAATTGCCGCTTATGCCCCCGTTACCACGAACGATAAAACGCTAACTCAACTCATCGCGCCATCACTTGCGAAAGTTCACGGTGAAGATAAATTACATGTGCTTGAAAACAATGCAAGCGCAAGTGAAGACTTTGCCTATTATGGTCAACTTATGCCTTCATTGTTCATTTTCATTGGTGCAACACCTCAAGATCAAGAGATCAGTAAGGCTGCACCCAATCATAACCCTAAATTTATTGTAGATGATGCGACATTAAAAACTGGCGTTGAAAGCCACATTCGTTTTGTGATGGACTATCCGACTAATGCACAACAAGTTCAACAAGATTGGAATAACAAATCTTAAGCATCATAAAAAAATCCTCCTTGATAGAGGATTTTTTTATTTCAATAATTTATTTCTGCTCGACGAACTCTTTAAAATCTGCTTTACGAATCATCGCATGGATGCCTTTGGTTTTATCTACAACTTGAGAAACTTCAAAATCAGTCGCAGCGCTGAGATAAGCATATGCAATTTCTTCACTTATGCCATATTCATTTACTAAGAAATTGATTGCTTCACGCGTAGATTTGCGCATTGCTTCATCCAAATCTTCATCTAAGCCAGGTGTAATCCAAAATTGATCATTTTCACCTAATGGCTGAGAAAGTTGCTTACCTGGAATATAATCTTTACCCGCTTTTAACACACTAATTTTAAACGTTGCACGCGCTGAACCTTCTAAAGCAGTTAATGCAACCTCACCATCACCTTGAACAAAATGACTATCACCTGTGTAGAATAATGCACCTGGAACTTGAACAGGATAATAAGCGGTTGCCCCAGCAGTTAAATCATTAATATCAATATTTCCACCATAAAATGAGGGTGGAACTGAGTGAACAGGTTCGCTGGTATTTGGTGCAACACCCATTGTTCCCATAAACGGATTTAATGGAAAACGAATCGCTTTACCAGATTCTGTTTGAATCACCCCCTCCCATACACCCTCTTTTTTTGCGCAATGGGTGTAAATACTGAAACATTGCCATAAGCATCTGGATTTTCTGGCGAAGCATGATCATGTTTTTGTCGTTTAGGGAATTCAGGCAATGTACCTTTACCATGGCGGTTCGAAATAACACCATAAGGAACACGTGGTTCTATTTTCAATATTTCAACTTTAAGCACGTCTCCCGGCATTGCACCTTCAACGTAGATCGGACCAGTAATAATGTGTGGACCATCTTTATGGAAATCATGCTTTAAATTAGAGCGGGTGATCAATTTCGCTTCATCTAAAATGTGCTCTTTTTTAACACCTTTAGATGTAAAGTATTTTTTCAGCATCACGCCCTTGATCCTCTAATAAACCTTCATGTGACACTGTATCAAAAGTCACATGACTCCCCGATGGAACCGTTAAAACTGGCTTAGTATCTTTATTCGGTAGATAACCCCATTGAATAGTATTGAGTGTGCTTGGAATATAATAGTGTCCAGCATATTCCCCTTTTTTTAGTAAAATTGGCTTGCTTTCAATCTGTTTTAAAATTTTAAAATCTTCAGCCGAACTAAAAGTCGAAAAACTTAATATTGATGTAGCAATCGAAATCGATAAAGCTAACTTTTTTAACATGCACTCAAATCCAACTATAAATTTCATGTGAATTTATTTAATCAATCCCTATGCCAAACATGATTAAAATTCAATTAAATCTGCATTTTCATCTTAAAATATTTCGCCCAATCTACAGCTATTTTTGAAATCTTGTGCCATTGGTCTGTAAAAATGGAGTGCTAAACTTCAAGCCTTTCAAACATTGTACAAATCAGCGTTTCGCATTCTTTGTCAAGAATGTTGCAAAACACTGGACTATTTAAAGTAATGGAACACCTGTATGGCGAACAAATTTGAATTTCAAATCCGAGTGTATATTGAAGATACAGATGCAGGAGGCATTGTTTATCATGCCAATCATATTCGCTTTATGGAACGCGCACGTACAGAATGGTTACGCGCTTCAGGGATTTCACATTACTGGCATCAAAAAGATTACAACTTTGTCGTGCATAAATTAGCGCTTAAATATTCACGTCCAATATTAATGGATGACTTAATTACTGTTACAGCAAGTGTAGTTTCGTGTAAAGCAACGTCTTTTGTATTGCAACAAAATATTTATCGTGGTGAAATCATGCTAGCTTCAGGGGAAGTAGAATTGGCGTGTATTAGCGCCGAAATGAAACCGCTGAGAATTCCAAATGAAATCCGTGATCTAATCGAAAAAGAATTAGCCCACGCATAAAAATATGATTGGCACATGTAACTATGGCAACACAACTCGAATCTTCACTTCACGTCACAGATTTAATTCTTCAAGCGAGTCCAGTCGTACAACTGGTCATGCTGGTGTTGGTACTAGCTTCACTCTTTAGCTGGTACCTTATTGCCAAGTTACATATGACGTTTAAAAAAGCTCGCCAAGGTGATGATCATTTTCAAAAGATTTTTTGGTCTGGTGCAGAACTCAACACTTTATATAACAATGCACAAGTCAACTCTAAGCGTGAAGGCTTGGAAGATGTTTTTTATCTTGGTTTTGCAGAGTTTCTCAAACTCAAAAAAACCAAAGCTGAAACAGCACAAGTCATTGATGGCACAGAGCGTATTCTTGGGGTGGGTTTAAGCCGAGATCAGAGCCGTATGGAGCAAGGCCTCAGTGCACTTGCCAGTATTGGTTCAGTTGCGCCCTATGTTGGTTTATTTGGTACTGTTTGGGGCATTATGAATGCTTTTATCGGCTTAGCCCAAGTCGATCAAGTGACGCTAGCAACTGTCGCACCAGGTATCGCGGAAGCCCTCATTGCGACTGCCATTGGTTTATTTGCTGCGATTCCTGCAGTACTTGCATTCAACCACTATACGGCCAAAAGTGAAGAAATTTACTCAGATCGTTCCTTGTTTGCTGAAGAAATGGTGGCGCTTTTACAACGTCGTTCTGTGGGTTCTACACAGGAAGCTGAATAAATGGCCGTTCGTCGTTCAGGGCGTTTCCAACGCATCAAAAAGCCACTTAACAGTGACATGAATGTAGTTCCTTATATTGATGTCATGTTAGTACTTTTAGTGATTTTTATGGTGACCGCACCAATGATCACAAGTGGCATAAAAGTTGATTTACCTGAAGCAAATAGTGTACCGATTGAATCTAAGGATGCACCAGCTATGGTTACTTTAGATCAACAAGGACAATACTTTTTAGAATACAAGGGTAGCCAACCAAATCCACTGAGCTTGCAGGAATTACAACAGACACTTCGTGATGCACAACAAATTGCTGAACGTGAGAATAAACAATTTAGTGTCGTCATCAATGGTCATAATACTCGACCTTACGGTGAGGTGATGACGCTCATGTCTAACTTACAAGATGCAGGGATCAATCAAGTTGGCTTGCTGACCAAACCGATTCAATAAGCTATGAAAGAATCTAACTCCCGCTTTTCAAAAGAAAAGAAAATTGCAATCGGATTCACTGTTGCGGTCCATGTGATTGCGATCACAGGCTTATTGTTTCTTGGATTGACTCAACCTCCTGAGCCAACTAAAACTGTTAAAACAGTTTTAGTGAAACCTGAGGATCTAGTACCACCTGAACCCACGCCATTGGTTGAATCTGATCATTCAGATACAGCGCACCAGAACGTTCAAGAAAATGTTCAACAGACCAATGAGCCGATTCAAAATGCACCAGTGATTCCTGTTGCACCTGCTGTACCTCCTCCAGCTCAACCAAAAGTTGAAGAGCCAAAATCCGACCGTAAAGCTGAGCAAGCGGCTGCGGTTAAAGCTCAACAAGAAGCCGAACGTAAAGCAACGGCTGAAGCACAACGTCAAGCGACTCAAGAAGCGAATCGTAAAGCTAAAGCTGAGGCCGATGCTAGAGCTAAACAAGAGGCCGCCCAAAAAGCCAAAGCAGAAGAGCAAAGTGCAAAACAGGAACAACAACAAAAAGCGAAAGCTGATGCTGCTTTAAAAGCGAAACAAGAAGCTGATCGAAAAGCTAAAGCTAAGCAAGAAGCTGATCGAAAAGCTAAGGCAGAGGCCGATGCTAAAGCCAAACAAGAAGCCGATCGGAAAGCTAAAGCTGAGGCAACTCAAGCCAAAGCTAAGCAAGAAGCTGATCGAAAAGCTAAGGCAGAGGCCGATGCTAAAGCCAAACAAGAAGCCGATCGGAAAGCTAAAGCTGCTGCTGAAGCCAAAGCCAAACAAGATGCTGATCGGAAAGCTAAAGCGGAAGCTGATGCGAAAGCTCGTCAGGAAGCACAAAGAAAAGCGGATGCCGAAGCCAGAGAACGTGCCGAAGCTGAAGCTCGAGAATCTGCCGCTGAAAAAGCTAGACAAGAAGCAGCCAACAAAAAAGCTGAATCTAAACGCATCGCTTCTTCAGCAAAAAGAGACTTTGAGCAAAAAATTAAAGGTGCTTGGAGAATGCCAATAGGCTCTTCAGGTCAAAAAGCGACAGCACGCGTGACATTATCTGACAGTGGTTCTGTGACTTCAGTCATCGTCAATGCATCAGATCCAGATGTCAAAGCCAGTGTCGAACAGGCTGTTCGTGCAGCAGCACCATATCCGATGCCATCCGATCCTGATGCAAGGCGTGAAGCTCGTAGTTTCACTTCTTCATTCACCGTGAAATAATAAAAAACCTTTCGATTCGTCGAAAGGTTTTTTCATGAATTGCGGATAATTACACGCTTTATATAGATTCGGTACGGAGCTATATGCTAAAAAGCTAGAATATTCGAAAAATTAGTATCTTGAGTACGTGACCTCTCATGAAAATGATCTCAAAACATCTTCTCGGTTTAGCAATTTTGGCAGCATTTAGCCCTGCTCTCATTACGACCTCTTATGCACAGCTTCATCTTGAAATTGCCAAAGCACCTGAAGAAGCACCAAAAATTGCTATCGTGCCATTCGTAGGTGATCAACGCTTATACCCTGTTGTAGAGCAAGATTTAAACCGTTCAGGTCGCTTTACCAGTTCATCTAAAAATTTACCTGCAACAGCAACCATCAATCAAGCCAATGGTGCTGCTTGGCAATCTGCAGGCGTACCTTATGTTGTGAATGGTGAAGTTAAAACCAATCCTGATGGTTCATTGGCTGTTCATTACCAACTCTATGATGTCCAAAAACAACAATATTTGCTCAATGAACTATTAACTGTACCACCATCGCGCATTCGATCTGCAGCACATATGATCAGTGATGCGATTTACCAAGCATTAACAGGTATTCCTGGTGACTTTAGTGGTCGCATCGCTTATGTTTTGCGAAATCCTGCGACTCCTGATAATCGCTACACTTTACAAATCGCAGATACGGACGGCGAACAACCACGCACTGTATTGAGTTCGCGCGATCCAATTTTATCCCCTGCTTGGACGCCTGATGGCAAAAAAATCGCTTATGTTTCATTCGAAACCAAACGTCCAGCGATCTATGTTCAAGATTTAGCGACTGGACAACGTGAAAAATTAGCTGGCTTCCGTGGCTTAAACGGTGCGCCAAGTTTTTCCCCTGATGGTAAAAGCATGTTGTTCACTGCTTCAATGCATGACAACCCTGAAATTTATCAAATGGATTTAAATACGCGCCAAGTGAAGCGTATGACAAATAATACAGCAATTGATACAGAAGCTCGCTATACCCCAGATGGTAAAGGTTTTATCTTTACCTCAGACCGTGGTGGTTCAGCACAGATCTACCATTACACGTTTGCTGATGGTTTAACAAAACGTTTAACTTTCCGCGGAGCATTCAACGCACGTGGCAGTTTAAGTGCCGATGGTAAATATGTTGCTTTAGTACATCGCCCTTCTGGTAGCAACTATAAGGTAGCAATTCAAGAAATCTCAACTGGAATCACGAACATTTTAACGCCTACCAGTTTAGATGAATCACCAAGCTTTTCACCAAATGGTCAAATGGTCGTGTATGCGACACGTGAAGGCAGCCGTGGATTGTTATCGATTATGTCTACAGACGGTCGCTTCCGCATGAATTTACCTAGCGAACAAGGTGAAGTTCGTGAACCTGCTTGGGCACCTAAATAATCGAATTTTAATCTTTCAAGGAGATGAACATGAACGCGATTAAAACGTTTGCTCTTCCACTCATTGCTGTAAGTTTAGTAATGACGGGTTGCGCAAGCCGTAAACCAGCAACTACAGATACCACTACGATGACACCACCATCAACATCAACCTCTGTGAATACGACTGGTCTCAGTGAAGATGCAGCATTAAATGCTCAAAACTTAACGGGTGGTTCTGCTAAAGGGGTAACTGAAGCCAATAAAGCTTTCTTGGCTAAACGTGTTGTTCACTTTGATTATGACAGCAGTGAGCTATCTACTGAGGACTATCAAACCCTCCAAGCACATGCACAATTTTTATTGGCAAATGCAAACTCTAAAATCGCATTAACTGGTCATACCGATGAACGTGGAACGCGTGAATACAATATGGCTTTGGGTGAGCGACGTGCCAAAGCAGTTGAAAGTTATCTAGTTACAAATGGTGTAAATCCAAACCAACTCGAAGCTGTGAGTTATGGTAAAGAAATGCCAATTAATACAGGTAATAATGAAGCTGCGTGGAAAGAAAACCGTCGTGTAGAACTCAATTATGAAGCAGTGCCACCACTTCTTCGCTAATGAATGCAAAAAAAGCGCTCAATTCGAGCGCTTTTTTTATATCAGGTTTAAGACCTTTGCGAGTCTGGCATGGGCACTTGCATAGACTCAATCATGTCATGCTTATTAAACTCTTTATATTCAGGTTTAGCCTCGTACTGTTTCCATGCTTCCTTGGAACTCTCTGAACTAATTTCGTTTAAGTCGATTGCCTCACCTGGCGTTGGAGTTGCTTCAAACTTTTGAATGCTCATTTTAAAGCTCCTTTTAAAATCATCCTCCTATCAACATACCATGTTCTAAAACTCTGGCAAGTGCAAAATCACCACAAATAACGCAGGATAATTTCTATTTTGCACTGAACTCATCTAAAATAGCCCAAGATCCAAATTTTATTCTTTTAAAGCTTTTAGGAGCGTCCCTGTAATGTCATACCTCACCTTGTCACAATATCTTGCACAACAACAAGGAAATCTAACGCCTGAACTCTCTAATGTAATTGAAACAATTGCTGAAACGTGTAAAACCATCGATTCAGCATTGCAAAAGGGTGCCTTAGCGGGTGTATTAGGTAGTGCTGGTAATGAAAACGTACAAGGTGAAGCGCAAAAAAAATTAGATGTTATTTCAAATGACTATTTAATTGATGCGCTAAAGAACAACGCAAATGTAGGCGGTTTAGCTTCTGAAGAACTCGATGAGTTTACACCAGCACAAGAGAACGGTAAGTATTTAGTTTTATTTGACCCACTAGATGGCTCAAGTAATATCGATATCAATATGTGTGTTGGCACCATCTTCTCTATCCTACCTGCCAAAAATTCAGTGACACAAGCAGAAGATTTCCTTCAAGCAGGCACTGAACAAGTCGCAGCTGGTTATGTGTTATATGGCCCATCAACTATGATGGCATTAACCGTTGGTGCAGGTACTGTTTTCTTTACATTTGATCCAGAGTCAAAAACATTCCTGTTGACGACTGAAAATATCCAAGTGGATGCCGATACAAAAGAATACGCCATTAATGCTTCAAACCAACGTCATTGGGAAGAACCTGTTCAACGCTATATTGGTGAGCTACAAGCGGGTAAAACATCTGTACGTGAAAAAGACTTTAATATGCGTTGGGTTGCCTGCATGGTGGGTGATATCCACCGTATTCTTTGCCGTAGTGGGATCTTCTTATACCCTTACGATACCAAAGATCCTAAGAAAGCAGGTCGTCTACGTCTTATGTATGAAGCAAATCCAATGAGTATGCTCATGGAACAAGCAGGTGGTGCTTCGACAACAGGTCGCGTGCGTATTATGGAAATCCAACCGACTGAACTTCACCAACGTGTACCAGTCGTTATTGGTTCAAAAAATGAAGTTGAGCTTGTTACTGCTTATCATCAATAATTTTACAATTGAGAGCCTATTGATTTAGGCTCTCATGGAAGTCAAACTGAATGGCCATTATCTTTTTAGAATCTAAAGACAACCCGAAAATTAAACATTTACGTGGTTTAATTGATCAAAATAGTTACCGTAAAAAGCAAGGCCAAACTGTTCTTGAAGGCACACATTTGTGCTTAGCTTGGTTAGAAAAAAATCGTAAGCTGAATTCGATTTTTACCACTGAAAAAGCAATGGAACACGCCGATTTTGACGAAATCGCACAACACTATACAGGTTCAGTGTTTGTTATTAGTGAATCACTCTATAAAGACATTAGCACGCTAGGAACCACCTTAGCATGTTTAGCGATTGTAGATTTACCAACTCAACGTGATGCTCTAGATTACACTCAAGACACTTTAATTCTTGAAAATGTTCAAGATCCAGGCAATGTGGGTACATTACTTCGTTCAGCTGCGGCTGCAGGTATTGAACAAGTTGTTTGCACCAAAGGTTCAGCATCTTTGTGGTCTCCTCGCGTATTACGAGCAGGAATGGGTGCGCACTTTTCATTAAAAACCTATGAAAACGTTGCGCTTGAAGATGTGCTGTCTCAATTCAAAATTCCCGTGTATGTCACGAGCTCACATGAATCAGAAAGTTTATATGCAAAAGACTTAACTCAAGCTTGCGTATGGGTACTGGGCAATGAAGGTCAAGGCGTTTCGGAATATGCCCTAGCGCATGCTTCAGCAATTACCATTCCCCAACCGGGTGGTCAAGAATCATTAAACGTTGCAGTTGCCGGATCGATTTGTTTCTTTGAAATGGTACGCCAACGGATATGATTCGTTAAAATATATTAACGAAGTCACTGAAAATAAAAAAATCTATTAAACTGCTAAAAAATAGTTGCTTAGATTGTCAACCTACCATTATGTTTTGACGTTATATAAGTAACGATTAGAAAATAATGGTGGGTACCCAATGACGGGATTTTCCATCTCTATGGATTTAGCACCAAAAAAAGTCAAGCCTGAAGATTCGAGTGTTCTTTTGAATACGGCAGAACAACGTCTTAAATATTTTATGCAAGACGTCACTGGGCGTGCATTGGTGATGATGGAAAGCGCAACTCAAGGACACAATGGCATTGCCATGGATTTAGTCCAAGAAGCTTTTATATCTTTGCATAAATCATATGCTGATAAATCCACTGCAGAGTGGTATCCCCTTTTCTATACCATTTTAAATAACAAACTTCAGGATTGGCGTCGTAAAGAATCTCGACGGGCTTTTCCATTCTCGTTATTTAAAAAAAATAACCACGATGAAGATGATGACGAAACCATCAATATTGTGGATGAATCAACACCTAATCCGCTGCAATTTCTTGCACAAGAGATGGCTGTTGAGGAGATTCAAAATGCAATTTCTAAGTTACCTGTTCGCCAACAACAAGCATTTATGTTGAGAGCATGGGAAGGGTTTGACACACAAACCACAGCCGAAATCATGAATTGTTCAGAAGGCAGTGTGAAGACCCATTACCATCGAGCTATACAGGGCTTAAGATCTGCTTTGTCTCACTTAAACCCAAATGACGGGGGATCATCGGATGAATCATGATGAATTTACGAAACAAGTGACTGAAAAATTGAATGTACTGGCATCAAAACATCGCAATAAAGCGGTCGTGATGGAGCATGTACTCGATGAGATTAAAGACAAACCGTTATTTTCTCAGTTGATGACTTGGAAAGTTACTGGTTTTGCATTAGCAGCCGCGATCACAGGATTTGTGGTACTTCCAAATGCATTTGATTTGGAAGAAGCTCCAAGCCCACAACAAGTGATTGTCACCCCTAAACTTTCTCCGCAAATGATGGAAGATCTAGAAATGTTATCTGTTTTTGGTGAGGATAAATCAGCTCATGGCAGCTAAAGGCTTAGCGATTGCACTCTGCACATTAGGTTTTTTACAAACCAGTTTTGCAGGCTATGAACGTTTTTGGATCTTCTCGAAAGACAGTAATTCTGAACTTAATGAATCTTGGGAATCGCTTTCTGAAGATGAACAAAAAGCACTGATTAAACGCTATCAAAATTTGAAAGAAATTCCTGAAGAGCAAAGTGTTGTTCTACAACAAAGAATGGATTGGTTTACTAAACTGCCTGAACAAGAAAAAATACAAATGCGCGAAACTTGGCAACAGATGAGCTCAAGTGAACGAAATGATTTGCGTAAAAAAATGATGAACGCGACGACTGCCGAGCAGCGCAAAGAAATACGCGAAACTTATTTAAATAAATATATGCAACAAACCACGATGAAATAATAAACTTTAAAGCCTCCACAAGAGGCTTTATTTTTTAGTTAAAGATATATGCCCTCTCGTTCAGGCTGATAGAGCACTTTATCAATTTTCACTTTCATTGTTTGCCCATCAGGCTGAGGCCATTCAATTTCTTGTCCTTCCGCCAAACCTAGGATTGCTGCACCAATAGGTGCAATCACATTAACCTGCCCCCTTTCACCTTTAAAGTCATGGGGATATACCAGCACAATCTCTGTAGATTCAGTGGACGGTGCAACCGTTATCAGTACTCTAGCATTCATCGTCACTACATTGGCAGGGATATCTTTAGGCTGTACGACTTCAGCACGAGCCAACTCATTTTCTAAATGCTCCATCGTTGGAGTTACCTGCTTCTGATGTTCCAACATGGTTTCTAAACGATTTAAATCCTGTTCAGAAATAATAATATTTGGATGGCTCATTTTCTGCTCCAATTCAAATGTATAACGACAATTGAATAATTAATAGATACATCAGTTATATCAGAACTATCTAAAAATGACAGATTTGACATTCCAACATTCAATAAAAAAGCCCCCTTGAGGGGGCTTTTCTCAAGTCGAAGATTATTTTGCGTAAACTGGGAATTTAGCGCATACAGTCTCAACTTTAGCTTTCACAGCGTTAATGACAGTTTCATCACCTTTAGAATCTAAGATATCCGCGATCCAACCTGCAAGTTCACGTACTTCTGCTTCACCGAAACCACGAGTTGTTACAGCTGGAGTACCGATACGGATACCAGAAGTTACGAATGGAGAACGTGGATCGTTTGGCACAGAGTTTTTGTTCACAGTAATGTGAGCCGCACCTAACCAAGCATCAGCATCTTTACCAGTAATGTCTTGTTTGATGAGAGACAACAAGAACAAGTGGTTGTTAGTTCCACCTGAAACAACATCATAACCGCGTTCGATTAACACTTCAGCCATTGCTTGCGCGTTTTTCACAACTTGTTGTTGATATGCTTTGTATTCAGGAGCCATTGCTTCTTTGAAGCAGATTGCTTTAGCCGCTACAGCATGAACTAAAGGACCACCTTGGTTACCTGGGAATACAGCAGATTGAAGTTTTTTCTCAATCTCTTCGTTTGCTTTCGCAAGGATTAAACCAGAACGTGGGCCACGAAGTGTTTTGTGAGTCGTCGTAGTAGTTACGTCAGCAATTTGAACTGGGCTTGGATAAACACCAGCAGCAACAAGACCAGCAACGTGAGCCATATCAACGAATAGATAAGCGCCTACTTTGTCTGCGATTTCACGGAAACGCTGCCAATCAACGATTTGGCTATAAGCAGAGAAACCTGCAACAATCATACGTGGCTTGTGTTCTACAGCTAAACGTTCTACTTCTTCGTAATCGATTTCACCCGTTTCTGGATTTAAACCGTATTGGATCGCATTATATGTTTTACCAGAGAAGCTAACTTTAGCACCGTGAGTCAAATGACCACCGTGAGCTAAGCTCATACCTAAAACAGTATCGCCTGGGTTAAGAAGCGCTAGATAAACTGCAGAGTTTGCTTGAGAACCAGCATGAGGCTGAACGTTCGCGTAATCAGCACCAAAGAGTTCTTTAGCACGGTCAATTGCCAATTGTTCAATCACGTCTACATATTCACAACCGCCATAGTAGCGTTTGCCTGGGTAGCCTTCTGCATATTTGTTAGTGAGTTTTGAACCTTGAGCTTCCATTACTGCTGGAGAGCAATAGTTTTCTGAAGCGATTAACTCAATATGAGCTTCCTGACGAGCATCTTCACTCGTAATAGCTTGAGCTAATTCTGGATCAAAGTCAGCAATAGAGATATTGGCAAACATTAGCGAGGTCCTATTAATGTAGGGCTTTTAAGCCGTGCTAAGATTGGCGCGTATTGTAACATGAACTTGTTAAATTTCGAGAATGAAGTTTAAAGAGTTTGCAATTAAATTTGATTAATTCTTGTGTGTTTACTCTATTACTATTAAAAACAAATATCTGAATTATGACTATTCTTTTTAAATTTATTCATTTTTAAAAATTATTTTTAACAACCTACAGTCTAAACTTGCAGCGTCAATATCATAGAAAACGAAATTTCTTTAAATGAGCACCTGATCTAAATAATTCCCATAATTTGTTCAATTCAGCATAATTTATACAATTCATTGACTTTATTACTGTGAGCTCAGATTTGAAAATGTTAAATTAATTACATCTTTATCATTTACTTGGACATTTGCATGCAAGCCATTATCTTGGATACTGAAACCCATACATTAAACGGTTTGCCCATAGAAATTGCATATGCTCCTATTCAGATTGAACAAGGCAAATTAAGTCTTGATCGCGAAAAAATCTTTGACCAACTATATAGCATTGGTGACGAAAAAATTTCCTATGCTGCAATGGCGGTTCATCATATTCTTGAAAGCGATTTAGTAGATCAACCCAACTTCAGAACCTTCGAGTTACCTCAAGAAACGACGTATATTATTGGTCATAATATTGATTATGATATTCGAGCTATTCAGCAATGCGGCGTTGAAACAAGTCATATTAAAGCCATCTGTACACTCGCTCTTTCTCGACTAGTTTGGCCTCATGCAGAAGCACACAACATTTCTGCTTTAATTTATATGATTAGTAAAGGCAGTAGCAAAGCTAGAGAGATGTTAAAAGGTGCCCATCGAGCTGACGCAGATATTATTTTGACTGCAAATATCTTAATGCACATTATTCATCATTTGGGTATTCAAAACACTGAAGAACTCTATGAAGTATCTGAAGATGCACGTATTCCTCGTACAATTAACTTCGGTAAACATCGTGGGACAGCCATTGTAGATCTTCCAAGTGATTATGTTTCATGGTTACTAAGACAAGAAGACTTGGATCCCTATTTGAAAAAAGCCTTAGAAAAAACTTTAATTGATACACTTTAAGCAATATTTCATGACTCTCACTTTGAACCTAAAGCTCAAAGTGAGAAATTAACTATTTTTTTTAATACTTTTAAACGATTAAACTAAAATTTACACCAATAATTAAAATAATATAATTACATGATAATTAAATATTTTTTATTATCTTTATTCATTCAACACTGCCCACCTCATCCGCCGTTAGACTAAGGCGAAGTAGAACATCTTTGTCATAAATATATTAATACGATCATACAACAACGGTATAAATAGGTGCCTTATGTCTAAACTCAGCCAAATTCTAGAATTTGATCCTTTAGATAATCCTATGTATCTTAAAAAAGTCGGAAATTGGGTACTCACCTTCTTGCATGCCCATGACCAGGTGGAGAAAATCCAGCTCGCCATTACCAATGTTATTCCGCGTCAAGCAGATGGCTCGTTGCAGCCTCGACGTATTATCATTGAGCAAGCTGATCAAGAACATCAATGGCAAATCAATTACATAGAATGCTTTGATAGCCATGAAAATAAAGAAGTCCTGCTCAATGCTTCAGAACAAACGGGTGGATCGATCATTCAAGAACTGCTCAGTGAATTTCGAAAATATGATGTTGAGGTCATGTTTAAAGCATAATTTCGATATGAAAAAGCCCGCTTTACGCGGGCTTTATGTTGGAAGGCTAGTGTTAGATTTATTGTTCAACTGAACTCAACTAACTGTCATTGATCCGTCCAACTCGTCAGTAGCGTTGAATGTTTACAACCTACTGTGATTTCTAATTTAATACTTTCAATACGTGATGTGAAGTCACTTTAACACTTTTCAACAACTGAATAAAAAAAATACAATTGAATTTTTTTATTGATAGATAAGAATAAGTTTCGCGAATATATACAAAGTCTTACTTCAAAAAAGTCGACCCAAATGGATCGACTTTTAATTCTAACTTCAAGCTCAGAATTAAGCCAAATGTCGTGAACGATTATTTGAATGATTTACACCGAAACGTCCAGCAAAAATCGTCACAATCAATCCAATCTATAAACCAATAAATGACCATAAAGCAGCTTTTGCAGCAGCTTTCGTCGCATCAGCTGCTTTTTCACGTGCTTGATCTTTTAGTTCAGTATATTTCAATTTAGCAGATTGAATATTCGCCTCTAAATCATTAAAGAATTTATCCTGCTGTATAAGGAAATTATTGACAACTTGATTCGCTTCTTGCGGAGTTAGAGATGAATTTTTAGCTAAAGCAGCACTGACTTCATTCTTATTAATAGAAGCAGTCACAGATTGTGCACGATTTTTTAATTGTTCTGATAACTTTTGAATAATAGCATCACTGTTATCTGGATGAATCACCAACTCTTTTGCAGCAACCTGATTTGCTCCTTTGCCCATTCACCCTGCGCTTTTAAGAATTCGGGTTGCAATTCCTCGATCCCTGTTTTGCGTAATGCTTCAGACATCTTTTCATCACTATTTTCAAGCTTTGGTAAAGCAACTAACTCCTCAAAAGCTTGAACTCCGATCTGAATTAAATTAACGCCACCTTGACCAATTCCTGATGCTACACTACCCGCAGCGCTACTGACTTAACTAATCGCACTACCAGTAATTTTAGCCGCGCCGCTAATGGTCATTGCACCAAACCAGATACCTAACAGCAATGAAAGTGACCAGACAATAAAGCCATGGATTGCACCATCAGCTTGAGCCAAGTGACCTGCAACAAATCCACCAATAGCCAACGATACTAACAATGAAATAATTGTCCATACGCTTACTGCTATCCCTGAGCCATTTGTAATATCAGTGGTAGATTGTGGATCTAGGAGCGCAAATCCTAATGCAACGCCTAGTAATGAGAGTAAAATTGAAATAGCTAATACAACAATAACGCCAGCGAAAATACTCGCCCACGAAATTCGATTTTGGATCAGAACTTTTTCTTCGTACATTGTTGTGCCGCTTATTTGAATTATTCATAATTTATGTGATTTATACGACAATACCGAAATTTAAATTTAAAATAAGCCATGTGAATTTTATGTGACAAATTTTACATTTTTATGTTTATTTTGAGAATTATTATATTATCATTTGTCAATATTGGCGCATCTCACGATTCAATCGACTCAGATTAACAATTCAGATTAATCATTAAATTTTGATAAAAATTTACTAAAAATATTTTAATTGACAGACTATGTTTTGTTTGAAAAACATAAAAGAAATGGTGCGCTCAGCGGGACTCGAACCCACGCCACAGGCTTCGGAGACCTGTACTCTATCCAGTTGAGCTATGAGCGCATTTTAGGAAGTGCGCACATCATAACAAAAAAAACTCTAAGGTAAAGCAACTATATATCTTTCCAATTTTTAGTGCTCATGCTTTATACAGCGTTTCAACATCAAAACAGAGAATTCTGATTACAAAGCTTGGTTTATTTTTCAAGATCACTCACAATATCTCAACTTTTCACCATTCGAGATATTCATGACTGATGCATTGACCTTAAGGGATTTGTCGAAGACCTATCGAAATGGTTTTCAAGCACTAAAAGGAATTAATTTAGATGTTCCAGAAGGTGAATTTTATGCACTTCTAGGCCCTAATGGTGCAGGTAAATCAACCACTATTGGCATCATCAGCTCTCTTACAAAAAAAACTGCAGGCACTGTCGAGATTTTTGGTCATAACCTCGATACACATCCTTCACAAGCTAAACAATGCTTGGGTGTAGTCCCTCAAGAGTTTAACTTTGCGCAATTCGAAAAGACTTTCGATATTTTAGTCACACAAGCAGGTTATTACGGCATTCCAAAAAAAGTTGCTGAAACTCGTGCAGAGGAGTATCTGACCAAATTAGGTTTATGGGAAAAACGTTCTACTCAAGCACGTATGCTATCTGGGGGAATGAAACGCCGCCTTATGATTGCCCGAGCAATGATGCATGATCCGAAACTGTTAATTCTCGATGAACCGACTGCTGGTGTTGATATTGAACTACGTCGCTCGATGTGGGACTTCTTAACAGAAATGAATCAGAAAGGTACATCTATCATTCTCACAACACATTATTTAGAAGAAGCAGAAGTACTGTGTCGCAAAATTGCAATTATTGATCGTGGCGTCATTAAAGAAGACACCACCATGAAGAACTTCTTAAATCAATTAAATGAAGAATCTTTCATTTTTGATTTGGCTGAACCTATAGAACCGATACAACTTGACATTATTGGTGTGAAATTTAATTTGGTTGATCCAGTGACCTTAGAAATTACGCTTGATAAAGCACATAGCATGAATGATCTTTTTCAACTTCTAGAATCACAGAACATTCAAGTTCGAAGTATGCGTAATAAATCAAATCGTTTAGAAGAGTTATTCGTCAAAATGGTCGAAAAGAATCTTGATGGAGCTGCGCAATGAATTTTAACCAACTCGCTGTAGCTTTATATACGATTATCCATAAGGAAATTCGTAGATTTATGCGCATTTGGCCACAAACATTGTTACCACCAGCAATTACCATGTCACTGTATTTTGTGATTTTTGGAAATCTAGTCGGTTCAAGAATTGGGGAAATGGGTGGCTTTACCTACATGCAGTTCATTGTACCTGGTCTAATTATGATGGCTGTCATTACTAATAGTTATGCCAACGTTTCATCAAGCTTTTTTAGTTCTAAATTTCAAAAAAGTATTGAAGAACTGATCATGAGTCCAGTGCCTTTACATGCCGTACTTTGGGGTTATGTGCTTGGTGGTGTTGCTCGAGGCTTATTGGTTGCTATCATTGTGACTGCAATGAGTTTATTTTTTACTGACTTATATATTACCAACTGGTTCGTCACAATTTATACCGTCCTGATTACATCATTACTGTTTGCATTAGGTGGATTTATTAATGCTGTCTATGCAAAGTCATTTGATGATATTTCGATTATTCCCACTTTTGTTTTAACACCGTTGACCTATTTAGGTGGGGTGTTCTATGCAATTTCTGCATTAAGCCCATTTTGGCAAAATCTATCTTTAATTAACCCTGTCGTATATATGGTCAATGCATTCCGTTATGGAATTCTTGGTCATAGCGATGTAAATGTATCTATCTCTTTATTAGTAATCACAGCGTGTTGCGCCGTGCTATATGCGGTCGCTTATCACCTACTCTCCCGTGGTTCAGGAATGCGTGAATAATGAGCGTTGAACAATCTCTTTTAGGCAAAGACACCAACTATCCAACTGAATATCAACCTGAGGTGTTATTTCCAATTGCTCGCGCAGAAGCACGAGCGAAGTACGCACATGTAGATGGTATTCAACAAGGAATTGATTGGTGGCATATTTTTGAAATTTCTTGGTTGAATCTGTCAGGGATTCCTCAAGTTGCAATTGGTCGAATGCATCTTCCTGCTTCATCACCTTATCTCATCGAGTCCAAATCTCTTAAACTATATTTCAATAGTCTGAATTTTGCTCAATTTGAATCTCAAAATCAGTTTATTGAGACAGTCGAGCGTGATCTTTCTAAAGCAGCCAATGCAGAAGTCAGACTTGAATTATTCGATGTTGATCAGTTGAATATTGCCCAGCCTGAAGGAATATGCATCGACCATTATGAGCCTGAACGTCTTGAAAACCACCCTGATGCGAGCTTACTTAAACTCGATGCAGCGTCTTCCGAAGAAATCGTTGAAATTCAATTATATTCGCATTTATTAAGAAGTAACTGCCCAGTCACAGGTCAGCCTGATTGGGGCACAGTTTTTTTAAGATATCGTGGCAAAAAACCTTGTTATCGTTCAGTTTTAGCTTATATTATCTCCTATCGTCAGCATAATGGCTTTCACGAACAATGCGTTGAACAAATCTACGCAGATATTTGGGAAAACTTTAACCCTGAAAAGTTGATGGTATATGCGACTTATACACGCCGTGGTGGTTTAGACATTAACCCTTGTCGTGTATCGGACTTTGCATGGATGCCAAGCCCAATTCGATTGGCGCGACAATAAATTGAAGAATAGTTGAGGTTATACGATGTCATATTTTGGTTTTATTCCATCTGAATCTTTGTTAAAGAATATTCAAACTGGAATTGAGAAAAAAAATTCAAACGAACCACTTTACCCTTTGCGTGATCAAACTGCACTCGCTATTAATGATGAAATTATCGATGCAATTTTAGTTGAACTTGTACGTCGTTTCCCTGCAAGTGACAAACGAGAAACAGCTGAAAAACTTGCTGGTTATATTAAATCAACAGTATCGGTACTACTTAAACAGTTATTGGGTAAAGCACCAAATGACGTCGTGAGACAATCGATTGAATTCTCTGAAAAGAGTTTATTCAAAGATCCAGAGGGTAATTATCGTGTCGGTGCTCCATTACCTGCTGATCTAGTGACAAACTTAAAAAATAGCTTTGCAGAAGTACGTGCAGGCAATGATGTCAATCGTGCAGTTCTGTCTGAACAATACAAGCAATTCGGTGAAGCTGCAGTTCGTCACTTTATGAATGATTTTAACAAGACTTTAGATTTGGGTATGATTAAACGTAAGGCGTCTGATATCGCTTCTTCAGCGGTCATCAAAGCAGTTCATATTGCTATTGATAAGCTCATTCCTAACTTTACTAAAGAAGAATTGTTAGCTACAGCTGAATATCATGACACGCTATTTATTCAAGAATAAATCAGACTAATCAAAAACCTAGCTTCTGCTAGGTTTTTTTATGTTTTAAAAATAGTTCATCAATATTGAATAAATAAAAGGCATAATTCATCCATTTTTACACTTTTTATGTAGGTTTTTGTGAATCCATCACGACCTAATGTTATCTTAATAAACATTGCGATTAATCAAATGATGTTGAACTTTTAATCCTTATCAACACTTATACCTTTGCGTCTACCACCGATAATAATTGGATCTTCTGCTGTTATGTTATTTGAAAATTTTAATGTTAAATTACAACGTATTGGTTTAGCACTCAGTGCGTTTATGATCACAAGTTTTGTTCAAGCCAATGACTTCGCTCAACATCCTCAATATCAAAATTTTAAACTAAAAACGATGCAGACCTATGGTTTGAGTGCTGAGCAAGTTGACTGGGCCATGAATGGATCAAAAAACCTACCAAATATTATCAACATTATGAATCGCCCAGGAGAAAGCAAGCCTTGGTACGAATATAAAAAAAATTTTTTAGCAGAAAGTACAATTCAACGTGGTGTGCGTTTTAAAAATCAATATGCAGACACTTTAAATCGAGCAGAACAGCAGTTCGGTGTTCCCCAGTCCATCATTCTCGGTATTCTCGGCGTAGAGACAGGTTTTGGGGCAAATAAAGGTTCATTCATCACACGTGATGCCCTAGCCACTTTAGGGTTTGGATATGAACGACGTGCACAATACTTTCAAGACGAATTAAGCGCTTTGATTGCATGGTCTTATAAGGACGGCATTCCAGCTAATTCAGTCGTTGGCTCTTATGCTGGTGCTGTGGGCTATCCTCAATTTATGCCAAGCAATATTCCGAAATTTGGTGTGGATTATGACGGTAATGGTCATATCGATCTCAGAAACTCTGCTGTAGATGCAATTGGTTCTATTGCAAATTATCTTGCTCAACATGGTTGGCAACGAGATCAACCGATTGCTTTTGCCGCACGCTACCAAGGAAATAATACGGATGCCATCATAGCCAAAGACTTAACACAACCTACCCCATATGGTGCATTAAAAGTTCAAGGCATTAGCCCACTCAATCCTATTGTTAAAATAGATGACTTAGACATGGTCAATGTGATTCAACTACAAGAAAATTATGGGCCTGCTTATTACCTTACATATCCTAATTTTCAAGTCATTACGACCTATAACCGTAGTCGAATGTACGCAACTGCACTGTGGCTTTTAGGGACGGAAATCGCGAGTAGATAAAGATAAATCTACTTATTTTCACAAAAGTCAATGATTATTTTTGTGATTAAGTTCACTATTTGCACACTTTACATATTTTGTTACATTATTGATTAAATATTAACCATTTTTTGTGATAATTTGTCGTTTTTGTAACTAAAGTGAAAATAAAGCTAGACACTTTTGTATCAGGATGAATATCATCCACTACCGTTAAATGCAGTTGCATAAGTAAATTTACAGACCATTTAATTTAATTATCAGCAACTTAGATAATTAAATTAGGGTTCCAAGGAGTTAAACGATGCATGCTTCGCTGAAAATGTTATCAATATTAGGTATTAGTTTGGCTTTGTCTCAAACTCATGCCGAGCTGGTTCAATCCTCTTATCTGAATAATGATGTTGACCAATCAAGTCTTGCTTCACGCGTGATTAGCAAAGACTCTACAAGTTTCAATTCGCACTTCTCGAATTTAAACAGTTTAGCAATTACTGAAAGTTCAGGTGATAAAATTCGTCGCGAAACAATCGCAGCGAAAATTCAAGTACCTGTTGAAGAGCCTTCAGTGATTGATAAACTTAATAATGTTGCTTCAAACACTGTTCGTCGTTTTAGTCAAACAGGTGTTGCTTCTTGGTACGGTCGTCAATTTCACGGTCGTAAAACTGCAAGTGGCGAAACATTTGATATGAATGCACTTACTGCAGCGCATCGTAGCCTACCGCTTAATTGCTATATTCGTGTAACGAATAAATCAAATGGTAAAAGCGTTGTTGTTAAAGTAAATGATCGCGGCCCATTTCATGGTAATCGTGTTGTAGATTTATCTTACGGTGCTGCGAAATCTCTTGGTATTACCAATGCTGGTACTGCGCGTGTAAGCATCGAACGTGTGGATGGTCCAAATTCTTAGGTTCTCATGATTCAGCGAAGCATTTAACGACAAGCCACTCATTGAGTGGCTTTATTATTTTTAATTTTTTTTGATGTGACCAATATACAAAAAAGAATCTTGATTTATCATCTTATGTCATATTGTCGTTTATAGAATAAATAAAATTCAAATAATCAGTGAAGGAAATAGGATGAAGACAATTACAGAATGGTTAGATGAATATAGTGATAGCCATCAAAACCCAACCAATAAAACATTACACTGGATTTGCGTACCCACGATTCTATTCTCGATCATTGGCATACTCGCTCATTTCAGCGCATTACTGACTACCCTTTTACTGGTGTTAACACTCATTTTTTATGCAAGATTAGATCTTGTACTCTCGGTTGCAATGGCAGCGTTATTATTGGTCATGTCTTGGCTTATTATTATTCTTCCATTCGGGAAAGGATTCTATATTGCTCTGTTCGTTTTAGCTTGGATAGGTCAATTTTACGGGCACAAAATTGAAGGGAAAAAGCCATCTTTCTTTAAAGACCTCCAATTCCTTCTGATTGGCCCTCTATGGTGTATGGATGCTTACCTAGATAAGATACTACCCAATTGGAAATCACGCCAAATCAGCGCTTAAATTAGCAAATACAGCACGGGTTAAATTAGAATTTAATTTAGCCCGATGTTCATGCTCTAATTAAGTAATTTATGAGATAGAAAAACAGTAAAGTAAAAACTAAATTACTGATAACTTTTTGACTTATTAGCGCAAGCAGTACACAAAATATTGCTGCCCATAAATAGTGATTACTCGACATAACCCTTAATTCTGCTGCTTCATAAAACACAATCGGTACACATATTGCAGTCAACAAACATGGCGCAGAATATTTCAACATCTTTTTCAAAATTCTAGGAAGTGGCACATTTACCCTTGGCTCCAAGAATAAATATCGATTAATAAAGATCATGATCGACAACCCCAGCAAAAGCATCCAGCTCATTTTTAATCCCCTTCTGTTGTTTGCCATTTTTCAACTATCACACTGGCAAACATTCCACATAGACCAGAAATAATTAACGCTGCATTTACTTGGTAAGCTTCTAAAATTAAAGAAAAAATTATGGTAATCACAACACCAACAAGTATTGTAAGATTTTTTATCATTGGCACTATAATTAATATAAGCAGTGCAACGACTGAGAAATCAAGATGCAAATTTGATAAATTAGGAATGAAGTGAGCAAGCACAATCCCAAATAAACTAAATATCAGCCAAAAAATATAAAAACAAAGTCCTGCTCCAAATAAATATGCGAATGATCGTTGTGATTTATTTTTTACTCCAACCGCAAATAATTCATCCGTCAGCAGAAAGCCAAATACAATACGTTTAAATAGTGGAAATTTACTAACATCATCTCGAAAATTAAGCGCGTAAATTAAATGCTGACTCGTCAGAAAAAATATCGTCAGATAGATTGTCATCAGCGAAGCCTGCCCCGAAACCAATCCTAAGCTCACTAATTGTGCAGCACCAGCAAACATAAACAATGACATTGCAAAAGCTTGTATCGCATTCAATCCAGTCTGTATCGCCAAAGAGCCAGCCAATACCCCCCATGGCATGACTGCAATTGCCAACGGCATAATACCCAGCACACCATGTATAAAATTCTTTTTTGTATCACTCATCTTTTTCATCAATACATCTTAATCTGATTCACTTATCGATTATTATCATCTGATGAGTAATGATTGATCTTGAATAATATTGCGGCGCATATTTAAGGAAAATTAATAGTTCAAAAGATATTGTCTAGGCGTTACACCTATTGCACTTTTAAAATGTCGATTTAAATGACTCTGATCAGAAAATCCAGTGAGTTGTGCAACCTCAGTTATTCACACCCCCTGCTTAAGCAATTGTTTAGCTTTTTGAATTCTTCTTTGAACAAGCCAACTATGTGGAGGCAATCCCGTATGTTTTTTAAATTCACGTAATAAATGCCATGGGCTTGTATCTACATATGCAGACAACTCGTGTAGAGAATAGTCATGTTCAGGAAAACTACTCATAAGTTCTTTTATTAGTTCAACTTTTTTTCTCATTTCTGGTGTGTTGATTGGACTCAATTTCGCCCGCCCATAGCAATAGATCAATCTGGCCAATGTCGTCAAATAGAGGCTTTCTTTAAGCAAAGTATCCTCGCCCTGCTCAAATAAATCGAATAAAAATACTAGTTGCCTCGCCAAACCCAAATCATGAATCACTGCATCCGAGAACCATGGGACTGCATTCTTGGTTGTAAAAAAATCTCGACTCAGATCTAATATCATTTCAGGTGTTGGGTAAATTGCTCGATATTTCCAACCAGTTTCCACAGCGGATGAACCAGTATGTATTTCATCAGCATTCACCAGAATAATATCGCCTTTAGGTGCGATATGAAGCTTTCCAGAGCGGTAAAAACTTTGTGCCCCATCTTCAATGACACCAATACAATAGCCCTCATGAGCATGTTTTGAAAATTGCTTACGTTGAAATTGAGCTTTTAATAATTCCAATCCGCCCAATTCTTTGAAATGAAGATAATTAGCAGACTCTTGCATCTTTTTTCTGGATATTACGCCTATAAAATTGCATAAAAACTATCACGCCTGCATTTTAAATCTAGAATGAAATTGCTCATCTCATATATTTATTTTTATAAAAATTATTGATAACTTCGACCCTGATGCTTTAACCAACCATCAATATGCAGTTTTTTAGGATCATGGTGAGTCCAATGAATTACACCACCCTTGTCGGTATATTCATATTCACCATAGAACTCGACGATATCCCCTTTTTGAATATTCTCAACACGTGGTGCCAAGTCTATATTATGAGCTACCAAAACTGTCTGACCATGATTAAGTTTTAAAATAAATTTCTGATGTCTAGATCCTTCATTATCATCATTTAATATTGCAACAACTTCTCCAGAAGCCCTAACTTGCACATCACTCATCTTTTTTTGAAAAAGTGTCGCTATTTTTGCGGCATCATCATTATCCGCAGAGGATAGTTCTCGTTGGTTAGCATCATTATATTGAGTACTTGCATCTGTAGGATTTAGTGCGTGCTCATTACTCTGTTTTAAATCCTGTTTGAAATCGACACCGAAATATGCTGCGACCAACACTGCAATTAACGCAACAATACTCATTTTTGATTTCTGAGACATATTGATCTCTAAGTTATATTTTTATTTCATCCTAAAGTTTATATCATTTAGACTCATAAAAAAAAGAAAAAGCCCTTAAAGGGCTTTTTCTTTTTCAAAATAATTGATTCAATTATTTTGCAGCAGCTTGAGCAGCAGCAACTTCTTCAGCGAAAGAAAGTTCAGCTTTTTTCTCAATACCTTCACCCACTTCGAAACGTACGAATTGAGCAACAGTTGTACCTGTAGACTTAAGAACATCAGCAACTTTCTTGTCGTTGTCGATAACGTACATTTGACGCTCAAGAACAACTTCATTTAAGTATTTTTCAACTGAACCAGTTACCATTTTTTCAACGATATTCGCTGGTTTACCAGATTCAATTGCTTTTGCTTCAGCAATTTCTTTCTCTTTAGCGATTAACTCAGCAGAAACACCTTCAGCATTTACAGCAACTGGGTTGAACGCAGCAACGTGCATTGCGATACCTTTACCAGTAGCAGCATCACCAGCAAATGAAACTACAACACCGATTTTTAAACCGTGTTTGTAAACTGCAAGGTTTTCACCTTCAACGATTTGAGCACGACGAACTTGAATGTTTTCACCGATTTTTTGAACAAGCGCAATACGAGCTTCTTCTACAGTTGCACCATCTTCAAGTTTCAATTCAGCAATTTGAGCAGCATCAGTTACATTCGCAGCAAGCGCAGCAGCAGCAACTTTCGCAGAGAAACCAGCAAAGTTTTCGTCTTTAGCAACGAAGTCAGTCTGACAGTTTACTTCTAAAAGAATTGCTTTATTGCCTTCTTGAGCAATTGTAATCGCGCCATCAGCAGCAATGTTACCTGCTTTTTTAGCAGCTTTTGCTTGACCAGATTTACGAAGGTTGTCGATCGCTAACTCGATATCGCCACCAGCTTCTGTCAACGCTTTTTTACATTCCATCATTGCTAGACCAGTACGATCACGCAACTCTTTAACCATGCTTGCAGTAATAGCAGTCATGTTATTCTCCTAAATTCGGTCGAGATATGTATCTGTTAACAAAAACGGCCCAAATTAATCATCTGGGCCGTTTTGCTTGATTGATGCTTAAGATGCCACGATTACGTGTCGCAAAAATGACAAATCCGCATCAAATCGCATTAAGCCTCAGGAGCTTCTTTAGCAGCTTCTTCGCCTTTAGCTTGCGCATTAGCTTGAGTTTGAGCGTATTCTTTACCAGCAATAATCGCATCAGCCATCGCAGTAGCGTAAAGAGTTACAGCGCGGATCGCATCATCGTTACCAGGAATAACGAAATCAACGTTATCTGGGTTAGAGTTAGTATCAACGATACCGATTACTGGAATACCAAGGTTCTTAGCTTCTTTGATTGCAATCGCTTCGTGGTCAACGTCGATGATGAACAATGCGTCAGGTAAACCACCCATGTTCTTAACACCGCCAAGAGCACGTTCAAGTTTTTCCATTTCACGAGTACGCTCTAAAGCTTCACGTTTAGTAAGCTTAGCGAAAGTACCGTCAGTAGACTGAGTTTGAAGATCTTTAAGACGGTTGATTGATTGACGAAGAGTTTTCCAGTTCGTCAACATACCACCTAACCAACGGTGATCTACATAAGGTTGACCAGCACGTTGAGCTTGTTCACGGATGATGTTAGAAGCAGCACGTTTAGTACCAACGAACAATACTTTGTTCTTTTTGCTTGCTAGGTTGTTAACAAAGTTCAATGCATCATTTAACGCAGGAACAGTGTGCTCAAGGTTGATGATGTGAATTTTGTTACGCGCACCAAAAATGTATTGACGCATTTTTGGGTTCCAGAAGCGAGTTTGGTGACCGAAGTGCGCACCAGCTTGAAGAAGGTCGCGCATGCTTACGTTGTAATCTGCCATTTTCTTTACCTTAAAAGTTTGGGTTAGGCCTCCATATGTCCGCATTCTCCACCCTTACGGGCACCCAGAGTAATGTGTCGACATATGTGCGGATTTTATTAACCAACATATCATCCGATTAAGTGAATCTATTCACGAAAAGCATTTGATAAATTGGGCGGCTATTTATACCATAGTCACACACAAATTTCCAAAAGTTTTTAAAGATCATGAACAGTACTTATGAAGCACCACGTCGTTTAATTAAATCTGCTGAAGATATCGAAAAGATGCGTGTGGCGGGACGACTAGCGGCAGAAGTTTTGGATATGATCAAACCGCATATCAAGCCTGGTGTGAGTACACTAGAATTGGATACGATTTGTCATGATTATATTGTGAATAAACAAGATGCCATTCCTGCTTGCCTAGGCTATGGTGCTGCGCCTGGTCGTCCTGCATTCCAGCATACGATTTGCACATCAGTAAACCATGTGGTTTGCCACGGTATTCCCTCTGAAAACAAAATCTTAAAGAAAGGTGACATCTTGAATATTGATGTCACTGTGATTAAAGATGGATTTCATGGTGATACCAACATGATGTACATTGTAGGTGGCGAGACTTCTATTCTTGCAGATCGCTTATGCAAAGTTGCACAAGAAGCAATGTATCGTGGTATTGCTACGGTAAAACCTGGTTCGACGATCGGTGATATTGGTCATGCCATTCAAAAATATGTTGAGTCAGAGCGTTTCAGTGTCGTTCGTGAATATTGTGGTCATGGTATTGGCACTGTTTTCCATGATGAACCTCAAGTGCTTCATTACGGTCAACCAAATTCAGGCATGGTTTTAGAAGAAGGTATGACCTTTACAATTGAACCAATGGTCAATGCTGGTGTATGGCAAACTAAACTTCTTGGTGATAAATGGACAGTTGTAACGAAAGATCATAAATTATCTGCGCAATATGAACATACTGTTTTAGTCACTAAAACAGGTGTCGAGGTATTAACTGCTCGCCCTGAAGAGGATTTATCCCGATTTCAATAATTTTAGTTAATTAATAAAGTTAAAAAAGTCAGACCAATTTAAATTGATCTGACTTTTTATTTTGCTAAGTCACTCAATAAGAAATAAATTAACAAACAAACCTAACAAATGTTGGATTTTTAAAATTTAAATTCATGATTTTTAAAAATTTTTTATCACAAAAATGAGTAAAAACGCTTTTCAAACTGATTCATTTTATGTTTATATAACGCTTAAAGAATGTAAAACAACAACTAGCAACAAAATCGGACAGGGAGTCCAAAATGACGAAAAAAGCATTCTGGTGCATGGTCGTACCTATTGTTTTTGCATCTACAACTATTTATGCAGAATCATCATTTTTTAATCTGGATGAAACTGAAGGGTTTAAACGATATTCAATTTCAGTCGGACCATTACATGTTATGCCTCAAGGTAAAGCCAAGGCACCTAAAATTCGTACAGCAGTAAAAAATGGTGAAGTTGCAAAAAATGGTGATATTACACTTTCTACAGTTTTTGAGAACTTAGATCCTGATAAAGAAAAAGAAAATCAAAGTATGCAAGCACTTTTGAAGATCGTTGATGCTTTTAGTGATACTTATCCAGCCAGTCAAAGTGGAACTTCAACTGTAAGCGGCATTGAAAGTTGGAGTATGGATGGTTCTGGAATGACTGCAGATGATGTCACAACACTTGGCATCATGATCAATTACCATTTCAACGATAAGATCTCATTCGAGAGTAAAGCTGGGTTCCCCCCAAAAGTAGATATTCAAGGAAAAGGTAAGATTACAGCACCGTTTACAGCTGAAGCCAATGCAAATTTAGGGTTGATCTCCCTACCTACCATTTATCTGAAGAATGATTTGCCAATTACAGATCTTGAGAGTCATGGAAACTCTATTGCGACAGCTCGTGCATGGACCCCAATGTGGGAATTGCAGTACCATTTTGGACAGACTGGGATCAATAAATTTAGACCCTATGTTGGGCTTGGACTTATGGTCGCATACTTCAATGAATTAGAATTGAATCCAAGCCTTGAAAAAGACTTAATTGATTCAGGTCACATGATTGCCAATATGAAAAATGGACGCGGTGGCGATGCATTAATTAAAGGTAAAAAAAGTACAGCAAATCCCAAGGTTAAACTTGAGTCCGAATTGAGTTTTGCGCCAATAGCCACGCTTGGGTTTACTTACGACTTCAATCAAAACTGGTTTGCAGTTGCCTCTATTAGTTATGCACACCTAACAGGTAAAACCACGATTGAAGTCAACGATGATAAACTTGGAACATTATTTTCATCGGAAGTTGATTTAGAAGTAAACCCGATTATTGGTTATGCTGGTGTAGGCTATCGCTTCTAAAACACTTGAGGCATATTGAAGCCACACCCCAATATGCCCAATCCATCACTAACATAGGAAAAATAAGACAATTAGTATACATTTTAAAATCTAACTTATATCATATTTTTCAATAATTTAACAATTGTAAATTAGGATAATAAATTTGATTTCAAGTGAACAAACTGCTTTGCATTTAGATGATTTAATGAATATAAAATGAACTAAAAATTGGACATGGAGTCCTTCAAACAATGAAGAAGTTTTTAGTTCCTACATTATTCGCAAGTTCATTCTTATCTACTCTGAGTTATGCGGAGTCAGGATATTTCAGCCTTTCTGATGAGGGGTTTAAGCGTTTTTCAATTTCAGTGGGTGCATTACATGTAATGCCGCAAGGTAAGGCCCAACCTTTTAATGTCAAAACAGTCATAAATGACAATTATGAATCAAAAGTTGGGGATATTAATGCTTCAACGGTAATCGATAACCTTGACCCAGATCGTAAACCAAATTATTTAGTAGAAGGTATTGTTAAATTAATTTCTGCTTTTCAAGGCAATGTCTCAGGGGCTATTAGTGGAAAATCCTATATTAATGGATTAGCTGAATGGGATAATCCGAATACTGGCTTGGAGGCTGATAAAGTTACAACAGTTGGCATCATGAGTAGTTATCACTTTACAGATAATTTGTCTGTGGAAATAAAAGGTGGAATTCCACCTAAAGTGGATATCAAAGGTATTGGAAATATTAAAGCCCCCTTCTCAGCTACTGCAGCACCGTTAGGTGGAATTGCGGGGAACTTAGACCTCAAAAATAATATTCATATTACTAATCTAGAACAATCTTCAAAAGCTGCTGAAGCTAGAGCATGGACCCCTGCTTTTGAATTACAATATCGTTTTGGTGAGACCGGGATTAATAAATTCCGCCCTTACGTTGGCGTTGGATTAATGTACGCTTATTTTAATGAACTAAAAATGGATCCAGGTATTGAAAAAGATTTAGTCGCCGCTGGGCATATGATCCAAAATATTATTAATCAAAATGCTGGTGCAGCACTCGATAAGAAAGATACCAATGGAAAAATGAAAGTTAATTTAGAAGCAACTGATGTTTTTGCACCTATAGCTACAGTTGGATTCACCTACGACTTTAATGATACATGGTATGCAGTAGCATCTATTAGTTACGCCCACTTGCAGAATGAAACGAAGATCACAGTCGTCAATGAAAATACTGGACAAGAGTTAATCAACTCAAAAGCTGATATCGAGATTAACCCGATATTGGGCTATGCTGGGGTTGGCATGCGTTTCTAACGCATAGAGTAAGAAAAGAGGCAATTGCCTCTTTTTTTTGTAATCAAACAAAAACCAAACACAATTGGCAAATTATTACTACAATGTGTCTAAAAATAAATTTGATAATAAAAATACAAAAATAATCACTCTTTATTTACAGTTTTGGACATGGAGTTCCATAATGAAAAAAAAACTAGCTTACTTAGTTGCATCCATCAGTGCTTTAAGTTTTCCAGTCTTCAGTTATGCAGATTCACCTTATTTTAGTTTAAAAGATGGCGACGGCTTTAAACGTTTTTCGGTTTCAGTGGGTGCATTACATGTAATGCCTCAGGGTAAAGCTCAACCAATTAATATTAACACTGCTGTAGCTGAGGGTGAAAAAACGAAGGTTGGAAATGTGCAAGTCGATTCTGTATTGAATGCCATTGACGATAGCGTTCCTGGAACTGCAATTAAAAAGCAATTACTCGAAACTGCTGTAGCTGCAGATGTTTTAAATCTCATTAGCTACAAAGAAGATGGCAAGACCTATTTACGTGAAAATACCTCTGGTGAAGCAGTAATCAACGGATTAAACAACTGGGAAGCTAAAGGCACTGGACTTGAAGCAGATGATGTCACAACACTCGGAATCATGACCAACTATTTTTTCACCGACAATATTTCATTTGAAGTGAAAGCTGGAATTCCACCTAAAGTCGACATTCAGGGGAAAGGACAAATTTATGCTCCACTTTCAGGCATCGCTACCCCGACAGGGATTGGTGCAATTCTAAACGATTTGCCTTTAAAAGATGACATCTTCATTACTGATTTATCAGGTCATGGTAAGGTTGCAGAAGCTCGTGCATGGACGCCAGCATTCGAATTCCAATATCATTTTGGCAAAACAGGCGTAAATAAATTTAGACCATATGTAGGACTTGGTTTGATGTATGCATACTTCAATGAATTGGAAATGAACTCCAACCTTGAAGCTGATCTAGTCGCTGCAGGTCATAAAATTGCGAACATCAAATTAGGTGAAGCTGGGAAAGCACTTGATGGAATTGAAAGTACAGCGAATCCTAAAGTTAAACTTGAAGCTAAAGATGCTTTCGCCCCTGTAGCTACTGCTGGTTTTACTTATGATTTCAATGATCGTTGGTTTGCAGTCGGATCAATTTCCTATGCGCATCTTAAAGGTGAAACAACAATTACCGTAAACGATGCTGAACTTGGTGAATTAATCAATGCAAAATCAGATATCGAAATTAATCCGATTCTGGGATATGCCGGTATTGGTTATCGATTCTAATTTCCATCAGTATTCATAAAGCGGCCAAGTGCCGCTTTATTCATTCTAATAACTAAATTTTATTGATTGATAAATTTTTATTCTGTCGTCATGATGCTACTGATCTTTTAAAATTACAAAAAATGCTAAGCGGATTGACCATGTCAGAAACCAAATTTTCAAAACCCCTCATCTTTATGCTCATTGGGAGTGCTTTTATTTTAGCACTCTCCTTAGGTGTCAGACATGGGTTTGGCTTGTATTTAGTTCCAATGAGTCATGAATTTAATTGGAATCATCAAGTTTTTAGTTTAGCAATTGCCTTTCAAAATTTATTATGGGGTGCTGTTCAACCCTTTACGGGAGCGCTAGCAGATAAATATGGGAGTAAAAAAGTCGTTGCCGTAGGCGGCGCTTTATATGCGATTGGACTTGTGATGATGGCATTTAGCTCAACAGGGCTTCTCATCAATCTTAGTCTAGGTTTAATCATTGGTCTGGCTTTATCAGCTACTTCATTTTCTGTTTTGCTCTCTGCTGTCGGACGTGCAGCGCATCCAAGTCGACGTAGTATGGCTATGGGCATTGCCAGCGCAGCAGGCTCTTTTGGTCAATTTATTATGTTGCCAACCACACTTTTACTCTTACAAAATTTTGGTTGGTCATCGGCGCTACTCATCACAGCGATTTTAATTGCATTAATTGTACCCTTGGCTTGGATGCTAAAAGCTCCAATGTATCAAGCGCCTCAAACAGTTGATACGATTGCTAAACCTTCTTTAAGTTTTAAACAAATACTCATAGTTGCCAAAAACCACAAACCTTTTATCTGGTTGGCATTAGGATTTTTAGTTTGTGGATTTCAGGTCGTATTTTTGGGCATTCATTTGCCGGGTTATTTAACTGACCATGGTTTTAGCACCACCACTGGTACTATGTTTTTAGCCTTGGTTGGGCTATTTAATATTGTTGGAACTTACACTGCTGGTTGGCTGGGTGATAAATATTCCAAACCTAAATTGCTCATGTGGTTATATGGACTACGTGGCATCGCCATCATTTTATTCCTCGCATTGCCACTCTCGATCTTTACGATTTATAGTTTTGCCATCATTATGGGGTTGTTATGGTTATCAACCGTTCCCCTTACCAATGGTATTGTTGCCAATATGTTTGGGGTTAAGTATCTCACCATGCTAAGTGGAATTGTATTTTTTACTCACCAAGTCGGTTCATTTTTTGGAGGATGGTTGGGTGGCTTAAATCATGATATGACAGGCAATTACAATATTATTTGGATGATGTGTATTGCGCTCAGTATCTTCGGTGTATTGATTCATTTATTTGTTAATGAGGAGAATGTCGTCAATGACTAATCGCTTCAATCTGCTCAACATCAGCATATTCATCGGAGTCATCCTTCTGCTTAGTCTATCGATTACTTTGTGGATGAACACTCCTGATTTATTTACATATTTTAACCAAGCTTTTTGCGCACATTAATTTATATAATTTCATAGTTTTGACAGCTCAGTTTTTTAAACTCCTCAATTAAATAATCTAATAGACACCTCACGGCAGGCATCATGCCTTGTCGTGATGTATAGGCAACATGAATAACGCCACGTGGCAACTCCCATTCAGGGACTAATTCTACAAGAGTGCCTTGATTAAGCTCTTCATAAACAAACACTCTAGGTAATGATGCTATTCCAACACTGTTCAATACTGCAGATTTCATGGCAGCAAAATTATCAGTTTTGAGTCTTGGAAAGAATTCTATTTCTTGAAATTGACTAACTGTGTCAACTTTAGATTGAAATCTCCAAATCGATTTCGGGACATGAAAACCTATACTCGGAAGTTGTGCAAGGTTATCCAAATGGATAGGCTCATGAATCTGTTTAATTAATTTAGGCGTTGCCACTAAAACATGTTGCCAAGCATCAAGCTCTCTTACAATCAAGTCGCTATCTTCAAGTGGTAAATTTCTCACCCTAACAGCCAGATCAATCCCCTCTTCTATGAGATCAATTTTACGATTTGTTGCGACCAGATGAACTTGAACACGTGGGTAATGTTGCATGAATTTAGCAATCATATTCCCCAATGGAAACTCGACCAAACCAATTGGACACGAGATTCGAATTAAACCTGAAGGCTCGCTCGACAAACTTTGCTCTACAAAATTTTCTGCCGCCTCCACTTGATCCAAAATCTTAATACAATATTCAAAAAATTCTTGACCAACTGCGGTTACGGCAAACTTTCGTGTATTTCGTTGCAATAATCTTACGTGTAAACGGTTTTCCAAATCTGAAATATGACGAGACAACTTAGATTTTGTAATACCTAAAGCTTCACTTGCCTTAGTAAAACCTTGATATTTCACGACTTGCACAAAATAGTAGTAATCATTTAAATTTTGCATAATTGTTTCATTTTTGGAATTATCTGTTGAGAGAATCGCCCTGTAATCTCATCAATATACCTCAATATCATGATTAGAACGATATATAGAGGAATACAAATGACACAAGTTCAGAAAGTCTATACCAGCGATCGAAGCACATGGGTGGGTGATGGTTTTCCAACAAACTCTATGTTACCCATGCATGAAATAGGAAATCATACCAGCCCATTCTTGGTAATGGGTTATACAGGTCAATATCGATTTTCTCCAAGTCACCACCAACGCGGTGTTGGTTTACACCCCCACCGTGGCTTTGAAACGGTGACGATTGTCTATAACGGCGAATTAGAGCATCGTGACTCAAAAGGCAATCATGGAAAAATTGGTCCAAACGAAGTGCAATGGATGACCGCAGGTAAAGGTATTCTGCATGAAGAACACCATTCGGAAACTTTTGCAAAAACTGGCGGAGTTTTGGATATGGTTCAACTTTGGGTAAATCTACCAGAGCATGCCAAGATGACTGAGCCGAGATATCAGGAATTGACTGAGCAAAATATTCCTGAAGTTTTATCTCACGATGAGCAAACCAAGATTCGTGTTATTGCTGGTCAATATCAAATCGGCTCAACTGTTTATCAAGGACCAGCTCAAACATTTAGCAACATGAATGTTTATGACATTAGACTTAATCATGGAGCACGCCTTCCATTAAATCTTATGCCAAACTGGAATCATCTGATTTTCATCCTTGATGGAGAAGTTGAGATTGATGGTCAGATCTATACAGCCATGCAAACGCTTTATCTTGACCCAAAATCAACACAAGTCGAAATATTTGCTCATCGTACGGCGAAAATTCTTTGCTTAAGTGGTGAACCATTGAATGAACCCATTGTTGCCCACGGTCCTTTCGTCATGAATACTCAGGAAGAAATCGTGCAAGCATTTGATGATTTCAGAAATGGAAATTTTGCTTAATTTAACATCCACAAGCCTTATCATTTTCAAGATAAGGCTTACCCCTCATCACTCCTTCATTCATTTCAAATACTTGTCATAATCGCCTATTAGACTTAGTTCAAAAACATCGTACGATTACTAAATGAAATCAGATAATTTTCCTAAAGTTAGCTTATCAGCACTATTTTTTATTTTTCTTAAATTAGGATGTATTTCATTTGGCGGTCCTGCAGCGCATTTAGTGTTATTTCATCGCACTTTTGTTGATCAACTCAAATGGTTAAGCTCTCATGAATATGGACAATTGGTCGCATTAGCGCAATTGTTGCCAGGTCCGACCAGTAGTCAAGTGGGGCTATCGATAGGATATTTATCCAAAGGATATTGGGGGGGCTTTATTGCTTGGTTAGGATTTACATTACCTGCCTTCATTCTAATGACTTCATTTGCTATTTTTGGTCAATATTTTTTTTCCGATGTACCTCTTGAACTCTTTCACGTCATCCATTTGATTGTAATAGCCGTCGTCATTTGGGCTTTTTTACAAATGTTCAAAAGCTTCTGTACTGAAATTTGGCAGTATGTCCTGATGCTGAGTTCTGCTTTTTTTATTTATTTTACACAGTGGAGCTATAGTCAAATTTTCTTAATTTTAGTGTCTGGATTCATTGGCTTAGCTTTTACAAAAAAAGGAAAATCTCAGCCATCACCTCGCTTAAAAACCACTCAGACATCTTCAAAATATCATTATCTCTGGCTCATCCTGTTTGTCGCTTTATTTATTTTTTTTCCTGCGCTGCAATTTATCTATTCATCAAGCTTGCTTAGAAATATAGAAAGCTTTTATCACACTGCTTCAATGGTTTTTGGGGGCGGTCATATCATCCTGCCACTCATGTATGAAGATTTTGTGCTTACTCAACACATCACTGCGGAACAATTTGACTTAGGCTATGCATTTGCTCAACTTATTCCAGGCCCTTTATTTAGCTTTGCAGGATACGTTGGCACATATTTAGGATTTAGCGCATCGCCTTTACTGAACGCTGCGATTGCAACCAGTATAATTTTCCTGCCCTCATTTCTGCTTATTTTCGGCACGCTCCCTTATTGGTCAAAATGGGTCAAAAACAAAAAGATTGCAGCAGCCGTCGCTGCTATTAATGCAGCGGTCATCGGATTATTACTCTGTTTAATTGCTCAAATGGCTGAAAAACATCTACACTCAATTTATGATTTTATTTTTATCGGCATTGTCATTCTTTTACTGAGATCAAAAATCCCTGTCATCATCTCTTTATTAGCGAGCTTTGTTAGCTATGGAGCTTTATTGTATTTTGTGATTTAAAGATCAAACTTAAATGCAAAAATAAAAAACTCGCAAGCCTGAACTTGCGAGTTTTTTGTCATCACGTTGCCTTAGAACAAGCGATTCATCCCGTTTAACGTTGCTACGCGATAAGCTTCAGCCATCGTTGGGTAGTTAAACGTTGTCTCAACAAAATACTTGATCGTGTTGTTCGGACTATTCATCACGGCTTGACCAATATGAATAATTTCAGAAGCATTATTACCGAAGCAATGCACACCTAAAATTTCTAAGGTTTCGCGATGGAACAAAATCTTTAACTCACCCACTGTATCTCCCGTGATTTGTGCACGAGCAAGGTGACGGAAAGACGCCTGACCAACTTCATAAGGAATTTTTTCTTCAGTTAATTCCTGCTCAGTTTTACCAATTGATGAAATCTCTGGAATGGTATAAATACCAGTAGGGATATCAACCACGGGTTGGATACCTTGTTCACCACTCATAATCGCGCCAGCACAGCGACCTTGGTCATATGCAGCTGAAGCTAGAGACGGCCAACCAATTACGTCACCCGCAGCATAAATATTTTCAACCTCAGTTTGATACTGCTCGTTCACTGATAGTTGTCCACGGCTGTTTGGTTTGATACCGACATTTTCCAAGCCAAGACCATCTGTATTACCAGATCGACCATTACACCATAGAATTGCATCAGCTTTAATTTTCTTGCCACTTTCAAGATGCAACACCACATGATCATCAAATGTTTCTAAGTGATCAATCTGCTCATTGTGGCGAATCAATACACCTTGTTCACGTAAGTGATATGACAATGCATCTGCAATTTCGTCATCTAAATAGCTCAATAATTTATGCTGAGTATTAATCAAATCAACTTTGTGATCTAAGCCAATAAAGATAGATGCATATTCACAGCCAATGACACCAGCGCCATAAATAATGATTTTTTGAATTGAAAAATCTAGATCTAAGATTTTGTCAGAATCAAACACACGTGGGTGATTAAAATCTAAAATTGAAGGACGATATGGACGACTACCTGTCGCAATCACCAACTGTTTAAAAATAATCGTTTCTTTCACACCTTCAGGCGTGAAAATCACCACCGTATTTTGATCTTGGATATAAGCACGACCGTGGAAAATATCAATGCGGTTACGGTCATAAAAACGCGAGTGTGTATCCACTTGCTGTTGGATCACTTTATGCGCATTACGAAGCACTTGCTTCATGGTGAATTGTTTCCAATCACCCACTTTTTGGAACATTGGATCACGTTGATAACGGATAATGCTAGAAACCGTTTGACGTAAAGCTTTACTTGGAATGGTTCCTACATGCGTACAGTTACCACCAAGTTGTTCACGCATATCAACTACTGCAACGCGCTTGCCTGATTTGGCAAGTTTCATTGCCGCACCTTCACCAGCAGGGCCTGAACCTAAAACGACTGCATCATATTTGACAAAGGTTCCACTCACGACCTCTTTCTTACGCGGCATTCAATGCTCCTATACAATTATCTCTTCATTTATCTAACTTATATTATGACTGAAAATGCATACATTTGCTGTATTTCAATACCATATATTGCTTGATAGCCACATTTATTTTATGAATATCGTTTTTGCCCAATTTATGCATAAATTCGCTATAATAAGAGACCTATTTTTAATATTTCCTCCCGTCACACATTAGTGGAATCGTTGAATATGTCAGAAAACCGTAAACCAGTACAGGGTGAAAAACTTCGTGGCGCTGAGAAAGTTGCACGTATTCCTGTAAAAGTGATTCCTACGGTTGAAGCACCTCGTAAACCAGACTGGATTCGCGTCAAAATGGCTGCACCAGAAGAGGTTCAACGCATTAAATCAACTTTACGTGAACAAAAATTACATACAGTGTGTGAAGAAGCTGCATGTCCAAATCTTCCTGAATGTTTTGGTGGTGGTACAGCAACTTTCATGATTATGGGTGACATTTGTACACGTCGTTGCCCATTTTGTGATGTGGCACATGGTCGTCCGAATGCATTAGACCCAGATGAACCACGCCACATGGCTGAGACAATTGCAAATTTAGGTTTGAAATACGCTGTCATAACATCTGTAGACCGTGATGATCTACTCGATGGTGGAGCGCAACACTTTGTTGATTGTATTAAAGAAGCGCGTGCTTTAAGTCCTAATACATTATTGGAAATTTTAGTACCTGATTTCCGTGGTCGTATGGATGTTGCATTACGCATCATGACGGAATGTCCTCCAGATGTGTTTAACCACAACATTGAAACCGTACCACGTTTATACAAAGCAATGCGTCCAGGTTCAGACTATCAACATTCCTTAAATCTTCTTAAAATGTTTAAAGAATACTGCCCAGATATTCCAACTAAATGTGGCTTGATGGTAGGCATTGGCGAAACTGAAGAAGAAGTTCTCGCACTTCTTGATGACCTCAAAGCACACGATGTTGACTACGTAACAATTGGTCAATATTTACAACCATCGAAAGAACATGCACCAATTGATCGCTTCGTCACACCTGAAGAGTTCGAACGCTATACAGCACATGGGCAAAAATTAGGCTTTAAAAATATTTGGGCTGCACCAATGGTACGTTCAAGTTATTTTGCTGATCGTCAATACTATGGCGAACCAGTACCAGCAGTTCGTCGTAAAGCTGATCCTGCAAAGAAAATTACTGTTCAAACAATCGAAGCATAATTCTTCTTACTTTAAAGCCCTCGTATGAGGGCTTTTTTGTTTGTGGTTTTTATAATTCTCAATTACTTATTGACACATTTCTTATCTCTCTTCAGCTTGAATTTTGAATATTTTTCAAACAATCTTATCCAATATAAGTATTAATATGCGTCCGTTTTAGAACTCAACGCTTTCGTTTCACATTTCATGATCCAATATCGCTGTAGATCTGATGTTTGTGCTTTGATTAAATTTACTGTGGGTATTGGCTCCATGACCAAATCATAAATGGAGCAGTTCATAATGTTTTTTATACTGAGTTTAATTATTCTATTTATAACACTCTGGGCTATTTTTTATTTCGAATTCTCAAGAACTTCTGGGGCTATCACACTCACAGTCGTATCTATTTTAGTTGCGTTGATCAGCCCTTGGTCGCTGATACTCGGTATTCCTTTTATCCTAATTTCATTGATTGTCAGTATTGATACGTTAAGGATGAAATTTATTACACAACCTGCCTATAAAGCTCTAGCCAATGCAATGCCAACAATGAGTAGTACCGAGCGTGAAGCATTAGATGCAGGAACCAGTTGGTGGGAAAAAGAATTATTTATGGGGGCACCAGACTGGAAGAAATTTGATCAGTATCCGTACCCCACACTGTCTGAAGAAGAACAATCATTTATCGATCATGAAGTCGAACAGCTCTGCCAGATGCTGGATGAATGGGATATTCACCATCATCGTAAAGACCTCCCTGAAGAAGTCTGGTCATTTATTAAATCCAAAGGTTTTCTGGGTTTAATTATCCCTAAAGAATACGGCGGTAAACAATTCAGCTCATTTGCGCAAAGCCGTATCATGAGTAAGATTGCCTCGCGCTCACTTACCACTGCTGTCAGTTGTATGGTGCCTAACTCTTTAGGTCCAGGAGAATTACTCTTACACTACGGTACTGAAGATCAAAAGAATCGTTATTTACCAGGTTTAGCAAAAGGTGAAGAAATTCCTTGTTTTGGTTTAACAAGCCCTGAAGCAGGTTCAGATGCAGGTGCAATTCCTGACACAGGTGTGGTTTGTTATGGTCAATTTGAAGGACAAGAAGTTCTTGGCCTAAAAATGAATTTTTCCAAACGTTGGATTACACTTGCCCCTGTTGCTACGGTGGTCGGTTTAGCTTTCAAATTATATGACCCTGAAGGTTTACTAGGTGATAAAAACAAAACTGAATACGGAATCACATGTGCCCTATTACCAGCTGATCATGAAGGTGTGATTGTAGGAGCACGCCATAATCCAGGTTCACCATTTATGAATGGTACCGTGGATGGTAAAGATGTCTTCATTCCGCTGGATTGGATTATTGGTGGTGTAAAAAATGCAGGTAAAGGCTGGCGTATGCTAATGGAATGTCTGGCAGTTGGCCGCGGTATTTCTCTTCCAGCATTATCAACCGCTGCAGGTGAAATGTGTTATTTAAATGTCGGCGCCTTTGCTCGTATCCGTCAACAATTCAAAATTTCAGTCGGTAAATTCGAAGGTGTTCAAGAGGTTTCAAGTGATATCGCTAGCGATACCTATATGCTTGAAGCATTCCGTTACCTAGTCACTTGTGGCCTAAACCAAGGGGGTAAACCTGCAGTCATGACTGCAATGGCAAAATACTACGCAACTGAGACCATGCGTAAGATTGTTAATCATAGTATGGACATTGTGGGCGGGCGTGCTATTCAAATGGGTCCTCGTAACTTCTTGGCGCTCATGTACCAAGCGATCCCTGTTTCGATTACTGTTGAGGGTGCCAATATTCTGAGTCGTTCACTGATGATTTTTGGTCAAGGTTCGATGCGTTGTCATCCCTATTTATTTGAAGAATTACAACTTTTACAAGCCGAAAATAAAGATGCAGCATTAAAAGATTTTAATGACATTCTTTATAAGCATTTGGGGTATACATTTAATCGAACCGCTAAATCATTTGTTTATGGTTTTATAGGCGGATCAACAGAAGGCTCAGTAAAGGCTGATGATTTCAGTCGCCCTTACTACAAAACCATTAATCGTTTGAGTGCTAATTTTGCCTTAGTCGCAGATATGTGCTTAGGCCTCCTTGCAGGAGATATCAAACGCAAAGAAATGCTGTCTGGACGATTAGCAGATATGCATTCACACTTATTTATTGCGACTGCAATTCTTAAATTTTATGAAAATGGTCAACGTACTGAAGCTGAACAACTGCATGCTAAACTCGCACTTGAGAAAGCATTATATGCATCTCAAGAAGCGTTCTATGGTCTGTTTGATAACTTCCCTGTAAAAATTGCCGCAAGTTTAGTCAAACTTATTTGTTTCCCTTTTGGTCGTCCTATTACTCAACCATCGGATGCCTTGAAACTTAAATTAGGTGAACTAATTCTTCAGGAAAATGCTTTCCGCGATGAATTAAAAAAACATGTCTTCTATAGCACTGATCCCGATGATGTCAATGGACGCATGGAGTCTACATTCCAAATGTTGTTTCAAATTGAGGATTTATGGAATAAGTTTAAAAAGGCTGAATCTAAAGGCCAATTTAGAGGTCTGACTTTCGAAGAGCATATTGAATCTGCTCTTAAGGAGAATTTCATCACTCAAGCTGAAGCTGATCAGTTGCTTACGTATAACGCTAAACGTTTTGACAGTATGTTGACTGATGTTTTCGATACTGAACTTAACCAGAGTTTAGAACTTGAGAACCCTCACGCTCAGGCTCTGTCAAATTCTACACAATACTAGTCACTCAATTGCTTCTGAAAAAACGATCCTAAAGGGTCGTTTTTTATTTTTCATTCCACTTTTTATATTTCATTCCACTATGGTGTTATAGAAAACAATATCAAAATAAGCGAAATTAAATGAAAACAAAATAATGAATCTTTATTCATTTTTTATGATAATGTGATTACAACTAATAAAATAGCTGTCATTAAATTTTAAACATATGAAATTGACACGCATTTGAATCATATAAACTACAGGACAAGGATCAACGCTATGAGTCAAGAAATCGTATTAGTTGCAGGTAGCCGTACCGCTATGGGTAGCTTTCAGGGAGGACTTTCAAGCTTAACAGCCCCGCAACTTGGTGCTGAAGTCATTAAAGCCGTACTTGACCAATCTAAGCTTGCTGCAGACCAATTAGATGAAGTGATTATGGGCTGTGTTTTACCTGCGGGATTAAAACAAGGTCCTGCTCGTCAAGCGATGCGAATTGCAGGTGTACCAGATCATGTAGGTGCAACAACGATCAATAAAATCTGTGGGTCTGGCATGAAAGCCGTGATGCAAGCTGCAGATGCCATTAAAGCTGGCTCGGTAAATATTATCGTCGCTGGCGGAATGGAATCCATGTCGAATGCACCTTATCTCATGGACAAAGCACGCGCAGGTTACCGTATGGGACATGGCAAAGTGATTGATCACATGTTCCAAGAAGGTTTGGAAGATGCTGAAACTGGCTATTCAATGGGTATTCTTGCTCAAGAAATGGCAGATAAGAAAAACTACACACGTGAACAACAAGACGATTTCGCGATTCGCTCCTTAACTCGTGCTCAGAATGCGATTCAAAATAATTATTTCAAAGATGAAATCACCCCTGTTACAGTAAGTTCACGTAAAGGCGATGTCATCGTTGCCCAAGATGAAAATCCATTTACAGCAAAAATTGATAAAATTCCTACGCTACGCCCAGCATTTGCTAAAGACGGTACAATTACTGCAGCCAATGCTAGTTCAATTAGTGATGGTGCATCAGCATTTTTAGTGACTTCTGCTGAACTCGCAACAGCAAAGGGACTTTCAACTTTAGCAACGATTAAAGCTTACGCAACGCACTCTCAACACCCATCAGAATTTACCATCGCACCTGTTGGTGCAATAGAAAAAGTATTAAACAAAGCGGGTTGGACTGTTGAAGACGTGGATTTGTGGGAAATTAATGAAGCGTTTGCGATGGTGACCATGGCAGCGATCGATGCTTTTCATTTAGATCCTGAAAAAGTGAATATCCACGGTGGAGCTTGTGCACTCGGACATCCATTGGGGTCATCAGGTTCACGAATTATTTTGACTCTCATCCATGCACTAAAACGCTTAGGTAAAACAAAAGGTGTTGCCGCACTTTGCATTGGTGGTGGAGAAGCAACTGCGATTGCGATTGAAATCCCAGCTTAATATTTATGCTATAGCGCATCTCAAGATGCGCTTTTTTTATGAGGAAAAAAATGTCAAAACAAGATTATGAAAATGGTTTAAAAGTTCGTACAGAAGTGATGGGAGAAACTTTTGTCAAACGTGCACAAGACAATACAGTTCCATTTACTCAACCACTTCAAGATTGGATTAATGAGCATGCATGGGGTTCAACTTGGCAACGTGAAGGCATTTTACCACGCAAGTATCGTTCGTTAATCACGATTGCATTTTTAACAGCCCAAAAAAGCCCAACAGAACTTAAAGGTCATGTACGTGGTGCTTTAAATAACGGCGCAACTGTTGAGGAAATCCAAGAGGTTCTTTTGCACAGCTTGCCGTACTGTGGTGCTCCAGCTACACAAGAAGCATTTAGAGCCGCGTTAGAAGTCATTAATGAATATCAACAAAGCTAATCTCATTGAGCATTCATAGATGAACCGCTTAATCTACATTAAGCGGTATTTAAGGTATTTGGACGCTAGATTTAACTTAATTCAATTTTAGATTGATGTTCAAGCACCTGAACCACAGCTGAAAAATCAGAATCTTGAGCTTTCACTTTTTCAATTTGCATATACTGATTTTGTATAAGTTGCATCGCTGGCAAATTCAACGCTTGCTCTTGAATTAGATCAGTCGCAATTCCTATATCCTTTTGTAAAAGAGCTAAGGCAAAGGTTTTTGGAAACGCACGACTCAGAACACGTTGCGCCATAATATTTTCAGACATTGAACTTTTACCACTAGAATGATTAATACAATTCAATGCACTATTCAAATCTACTCCTTTTGACTTTAATACCGTCAATCCTTCTGCGAGTGCCCATAGATGGGTTGCCATCAACGTGTTATTCACTGCTTTAACAGCAAATCCAGAACCACTCTCCCCGACATATTCAATTAATCCTGCAAATGTCTGAATAATCGGTTTTGCACGCTTATAAGCATCGACATCCCCCCCAACCATTACCGTCAATGTCCCTTTTTCAGCGCCTATAGTTTGCCCAGAAACGGGGGCATCTAAATATTCAACACCATTAAATTTCAACTGATTTGCAAGTTTTAAAGCACTTACAGGTACACCACTGGTACAGTCGATCCATACGCTCCCCTTGACCGGAGGATTTTGAGCAATAAGCTGTTCGACATCTGCACTGGTGGGTAAGCAACTGAAAATAAAATCTGCTTTCACTGCTTGATCGACAGAGGTCGCTTTAGTACCAAATGTTTGTGCATGTGCTTCTGCTTTTTCAAAATTACGGTTCCAAACTAAAACTTCAAATCCTAGTTTTGGTAAATGGCTCGCCATGTGCCATCCCATAGCACCTAAACCGATAAATGCAATTTTCATTTTTAATTTCACCTTAAATTTGAGTGTTAGGGAGTGCCGTTGCTTCTGCTGAATGCGGTTCGTTTTCGAGCTCTACTGTTTGCGCATTCTTATCTTCTCGATTTAAGAAAAGATTCAATAAAATAGCCGCTAATGTTGCAGTCCCTATTCCACCCAAATCAAAATGGCCAATTTGTAAACTATAATTGCCTGTCCCCATAATTAAGGTGACAGCAGCAATCAACAGAGTACTGTTTTTGGTAAAATCTACGCGGTTGTCCACCCAAATTTTAGCACCGGCCACTGTAATCAGACCAAAAACAACAATCGAAGCTCCCCCTAATAATGCGACAGGAATCGTACTAATAACCGCGCCAAATTTTGGTGATAGACCTAGCAAAATTGCAAATACGCCAGCAAATAAAAATATGGTGGTTGCGTAAATTTTGGTTACCGCCATAACACCAATGTTCTCAGCATATGTTGTCATTCCTGTTCCACCGATTGATGCAGACAAGGTCGTACATACACCATCTGCAAAGAAACCTCTTCCCATATATGGTGATAGATTACGTCCAGTCATTGCAGATACCGCTTTAAAATGTCCTAGATTCTCTGCAACTAAGATGATCGCTATGGGAGCAATAAGCAGCATGGCATTAAATTCAAACACTGGCGCATGAAAAGTAGGTAAACCGAACCAAGCTGCCTCACTGACTTCAGTAAAATCGATCGCTGTACCAAAACCCAAAACATTGGTGAGTAAAAAATAAATAAAGTAAGAAGCCACTAAGCCAATGAGCAATAACAATCTACGGATCATGCCCTTAGTAAATACGGCGATTACACTAATACAAATAATCGTGATTAGAGCCATCCATGAATCAAACTGATTAGCAGAGACACTTTTGATCGCCACTGGCGCTAGATGCAAACCAATGATCATCACAATTGCTCCAGTCACAATTGGTGGCATCAACTTTTCAATCCATGCTGTGCCAGTTTTCATCACGATCAAACCGATCAAGGCGTACAAAATACCGCATGCAATGGTACCGCCAAGTGCTAAGCCTAAGTTTGGATTTAAGCCAACACCGGTATAACCAGTGACTGCAATGACTGCTCCAATGAAAGCGAAGCTCGAACCTAAATAGCTCGGCATACGCCCCCCAGTCATTAGGAAAAATAATATTGTCCCAATACCCGTAATAAACATTGTAAGATTCGGATCGAAACCCATCAGTAATGGGGCAAGTACTGTTGCTCCAAACATTGCAAATGCATGCTGCAGCCCCAATACCATACTTTTACCTGGCGGCAAGTACTCATCTACTTGAACTGCGGTCGTGTCTAGATTTCCTTGGAAAGGTTTAAATTTTGGAAACCATGTTTCTTTTGTGCTCATCGACCTTCTCCTGATCAAGCATGCTGTTTTAGACCATTGGAACTGGCTCGCAATATACGCGGTTAAAATACATGAGGGCTTTTTCACCCGCTTGCTGTTTCATCCCCTTTACATGGCAGAACAAAACATCATGACTGCCTACCGATAAACTTTGTACGACTTCACAATCAAAACTCACTAGCGCACCTTCTAAAATAGGTGCACCTGTGACTAATGTTGACCAGTCCCCCTTTTCGAAACGTTCTGCCATTGGAGTTTTACCCCCAAACACATTCGATAAATGCTTTTGACTACTGCTTAAAGTATTGACACACAAAACCTGATTACTTTTAAATGTTTCAAATACAGATGCTGATCGATTTAGACATACCAGCAATGTTGGTGGCGTATCTGTCACACTACATACAGCTGAAGCTGTGAAGCCAGCTTTTCCTGCTAGACCAGCTGTAGTAATGACATTGACAGCTGCACCTAAATTCGACATTCCTTGTCTAAAAACCTGTTGGTCAATGTTGAGTGTGGCACTCACTGCCTCGGGTAAATTGATTGATTGCACATTTGCATTCATAGTGTTCTCCATCCCTCATCGCCTAAGCAGTCAGTGAGGGACTCATAATAGGGTGATGAAAGCTTTCAAATTAAACATGAGCAATTGAAGCAATTTCGATGAGTGCATCAGGTTTGACTAATCCTGTTTGAACACAGTAACGAGCTGGTTCTGCATTCGGAAAATATTCGGCATATACTTCATTCATTGCAGCGTAGTTTGCCCAATCTGTCAGAAAAATATGGTTGAAAGTAATGTCCGAAATTGTTCCGCCAGCAGTTTCGATGACCTTCTTTATTGTTTCAAGGACATGGCGTGTCTGTGCTGCTACGTCTCCAACATGAACTACATTGTTGTTTTCATCAAAAGGCAAAGTGCCTGAAACATAGACAATGTTGTCTGCTTTAGTTGCTGGCGAATACGGTGCGAGTGGCTTACCTGAACCCACTGGAATAATGACTTCTTTTGACATGACTTATTTCCTAATTTTAGAATTTATAAATATCTATGCGCTTTCAGCGAGTGTTGGTTGATCTGCAAAACTACTGACAAAACTTTCTGTATCCGACACCCATCCAAAGAAGGTTTTTATGTTGTACATACTTGCGACATGGGCTTCTTTTGGCCCTGCTTGATGACAGGCATCGTCTAAAGCCACGCCAAAATATTCTAGAAAGAAGCCATCTCTGAGGGTCGATTCAACACATACATTGGTCGCGATACCGACAAAAACCAAATTACGAATTCCACGCACTCTGAGCATGCTGTCTAGCGCTGTGTTAAAGAATCCACTATAACGAGGCTTTTCAATCACAATATCTTGCGGAGCTGGCACCAACTCATCAATCAACTCAAAATCCCAATCCCCTTTTGCTAACAATTTTCCTTGTAGCTCAGGACGCTTACGCATGGTCTTCAGTGCATTTGATTTATGAAAGTTTGGTGAATCAATACCACCTGCTTCACGATATTGATTATCCCAACCGTTTTTGAAATAGATCACTTGAATACCAGCATCATGTGCTACAGAAACTGCCTTTTTAATATTTTCAACCACAGGTTTTGTCGTCGACACATCAAACCCAGCAAGATCTAAATAACCACCTTTTGACGTATACGCATTTTGCATATCAATCACGATTAGTGCTGTTTGCTCTGGTGCAAGCACAATATTTTCCGGTTCGGCTTTGAGTTTTACACCCGTACCCGCTTGTACAGTAAATCCAGCTTCAACGGTATTTTCTAAATGACTCATGCGATTTTCTCCAACACAGTTTCTGAACTCATTCCTTCAACCACAACATGTTCACGACATTTCATAAGCGGCTGAATCCGTTGTCCAAAACTTTCAACACCTTCAACAAAATCATCAAATGTCAGTAAAATGCCTTCAGTTCCTTTCACCTCACTAATCTCATCTAGCATTTTTGCGATAGTTTCGTAAGAACCCACCAACGTTCCCATATTGATGTTGACTGGTGATACTGATGAAGCCATTTGACGAATATTAGTATCTGCACCAGATTTAGTATCTTTTCCGCCTTGATTCATTAACCAGTTGATCGCTTCAATATCAGCGCCATCGTTGTAATGTTGCCACTTCGCCATCGCTTCTTCGTCTGTTTCAGCAGCGATAATCATGAACAAAACGTAGGTTTGAACATCACGACCCGTAAAATCTGTTTTTGCTTTTAAACGATCGTTGATTTCTGCATATGCTGTTGGTGTATTAAGCCCTTTACCAAAAACAAAATTGTAATCAGCGTGTTTAGCAGAAAGTTCCAAACCTGTATCCGATTGACCAGCGCAGATAATTTTCATCTCTGCTTGCGGGCGTGGGCTAACTCGGCAATCATCCATTTGGAAATGGTCACCTTTAAAATCAGATTTACCTGTTGCCCATAATTCACGCAGAATTTGTACGTATTCAGATAAGTATTCGTAACGCTTTCCGAAATATTCATCACCGGGCCACATGCCCATTTGGGTATATTCTGGCGCTTGCCAACCTGTGACGACATTTAGGCCGAAACGACCATTCGAAATTGAATCAATCGTAGATGCCATGCGTGCAACTATGGCAGGCGGCATCACTAGCGTCGCAGCTGTTGCATAAATTTTTATTTTGCTGGTGACTGCAGCAAGACCCGCCATAAGCGTAAAAGTTTCTAAGTTGTGATCCCAAAACTCAGTTTTACCCCCGAAACCACGCAGCTTGATCATAGACAATGCAAAGTCAAAACCGTAATGCTCTGCGCGTTGGACAATTTTTTTATTTAACTCAAAACTTGGTTTGTATTGAGGAGCATTTTCTGAGAGTAACCAGCCATTATTTCCGATCGGACAAAAGACACCAATTTTCATATCTAACACTCCTAATTTAACGATCAGTTAAATTTTATTTAGTAGGATTAAGCCTTAGAGCTTGTATTAGATATTTAGCAAATGATGTGCCAATTATTATTTTATTATATATTACAACAACTTAATAATTTTATATTTTACCTTATGATAAATTAATCATATAATCCCAATACCCATTACTCCTAAATAACGTCATAAAAAAGTGCACAAGATGTTCCAAAAAATACCATTTGGTAAAATAATTAAAAAAACCACGATCTCAATCGTGGTTTTTTATATGCAATTGAAAAGTTTCAAATGCTAGAGTGATCGAAGAAATTGAATAATTGCCTGATTAGTGATATCTGGCTCAGTCACAGTAGAAGCATGTGCACCTACATCAAAAATTGAGCATTGTGCATGTACAAAATTTTTCTGAAGATCAAGAGTCTTATGTACTGGAACCAAGAAATCATCACGATTTGCAATCAAGTGAATTGGAGTTCGTTGAAGTGCGGTGATATGTTCATTCGTTATTTTAAATTCCTTTAAAGCCTTCAGACGTCTCAATACATTCTCTTTTGGTGGAAAGTTTCGGAGTTGATTATTTTCTGCTTGTTGTATTTGATCGATATTAACAGAGATCCATACAGGTGGATAAAGAAATAATGCTTGAGCTCTAACATATGCCTCTGCACCAGCATTTTGTAATAACGATTCTCGAGCTTCAAAACATTTGAGCGTATGTGGATCTAGTGAGTCCCACGCATTAATACTGGTCAAACTCAACATTTCCAATTTTGTATTTTGAATTAAAACGGCTAACTCCGCTCCAATATGCCCACCTAAAGCATGACCGATAAAATGGAATTCATCGATCTTTAGATCCTCTAAAATCTGTATCACTTGTATTGCCATATCGGTCATTGAATAAGTTGGTGCTAGTAATGCAGCATCTGCATGACATCCTTGTTGATCATATGTAATGACATGAAAAAATCGAGTCAATATATCTAATTGAGGATGCCAAAAATGTCCATGCCCTCCTAACCCTGAAGATAACAACACAAATTGAGCATTAGGATTAGCTTTGCAGTAAAAAACTTGATACGTCATAAATTTTACCTATCGATAAAAAATAACTACAACTCTGCAATTAACATGCCCAAGCTAATTCAATTAAAAATTTATTTCTAAAATGCTAAATTTATAATTCTAAAGATAAACAATAATTGTTATCATTTACAATAATTACATACACTCACACTTTCTTACTTTTATGAACAGTACAGAATTCGAACTACCAGGCGAGTTAACACTTGGGAATCAAGTAAAAAAAATTCGTAAGACTACTAAATCAGTTTCTATCAGTTATCGCCTGATGGTGCTCTATCGTTTTTTATTGGCGGGTATTGGAGGTTATTTGCTTGCATCCCTCTCTGCTATCGTGATTGCACAAACATTTAGCACATATCAATCTAGCGCAGCGATGTCAGCAACGCTCATTGCTTTCTGTTTACAGTGTGCAGCGTTTATTTGGGTTTTTATGGTTCACAAAACCAGAAAAGCTACATTGGGCATCGTCTTACCTAGCCTTGCTTTATTTCTCATCTATAAAATCATGGGGAACTAATTCATGAGAAGTGATGCCAAAGCTGAAGGCCCACGCCAGTCTATGTCATGGTTACATACTTGGGCTAGTTTGATACTAGGATGGTTGCTGTATGCCATCTTTGTAACTGGTACTTTGAGTTTTTTCCAAGCAGAAATCAGTACATGGATGAAGCCCGAGTATCACCAATCGATTCCAAGCCAATCTCAACTCGAGCAGACACAAGTGGCTCTGCAATATTTGCAGAATAATCATGATGATGCAGGGAGCTGGGGAATTCAATTGCCCAATGCTCGTCAAAATTACACCACACTGAATATCCGGAATGTCGGAGAAGATCCCAATGCTCGTCGCGGTGGTAAACGTGTGACGATTGACAGTGCCACAGGTGAAGTATTAGAAGCCCGTGAAACCCGTGGTGGTAGTTTTCTGTATCGTTTCCATTTTGAATTATACGGAATGCCACGTATATGGTCACGTTGGATTGTGGGCATAGCAACCATGTTTATGCTTGTTGCAATTATTAGTGGCATCATCACCCATAAGAAAATCTTTAAAGATTTCTTTACCTTTAGAACAGGTAAAGGACAGCGTTCTTGGTTAGACGCACATAATGCAACAGCTGTATTCGCACTTCCCTTTCATATCATGATCACTTTTAGTGGTTTACTTTTATTATTGTTTACCATCATGCCATGGGGGGTACAGCAAATTTATGACAATCGTGGCGCCTTTCTACAAGACCAACGAAAATCCTTAATTCAAAATCCAGCAGAACCACAAGGGCAGACTCGTACTGATCAACCGCAAGGAAATCAGCGCTCAATGATGAATGCTCGTACAGAAATTGAGGCTCGTGGTACGCAGTCAGCATCAAATGAACATACTAACAAAATGGATGGTGAGAGAAAGAATCGAGGTGAAAGTCGACGTACGCGCAACCAAGATCGAAAAGCTGAACCTGCACCACTTACAGATATTGCTCCGATCCTCACTCAAGCTGAAGCGAAGTGGAAAAACAATCCGATTGGTTCGATCACAATTAAAGCACCAAATACATCGAAGGCGACCATTGAGTTACGTGCTTTACACGGCGCAAGTATCGCTCATCGTGGCGTATATGAAACTTTAGACTTCAATGGTGTGACAGGTCAAAACATTACAGATGATTCCGCTCAACTCAAAAATCCTTCTATTCCCAATGGCATTTACAATGTTGTCACTGTTCTACATGAAGCACGAGGAGTTGATTTAGCCTTACGTTGGATACTCTTTTTTTCTGGTATCGTTGGCACGCTAATGGTCGCAACAGGATTAATTTTATGGTGCGTCAAACGTGCACCTCAACAAGCGAAACAAGGTTATAAATCCTTTGGGTATCGTACGGTCGAGATTACCAACATCGCTGCGATTATCGGCTTACCAATTGCTTGTGCAGCTTATTTTTATGCAAACCGTTTTATCCCTGTTGATATGGAAATGCGTATAAACTGGGAAATCCGTACATTCTTTATAGTGTGGCTCTTCACACTGGTTTATGCTGTTTTTCGCACCCATCGCCAAGCTTGGCTTGAATTACTGAGTCTCGCTACCCTGCTTTTTGCTTTACTTCCGCTTTTAAACTTTATCACAGGTGGTCAACCTTTATGGCGTTCTATAGCTCACGGACAATGGGTTATCGCTTCGTTCGATCTGGCGATGATAGTTTTAGCAGTAGTTTTTTATTTTGCACTTTACAAAGTTCAAAATCATCAAGGAACTCCATTAAAAAAGAGTCAAGTTTTACCTAAGGTAGAGGGGTAATCACCATGAGCTTTTTTCTCCTCATTTGGGCAGTTTGTACTTTAGGTTTTATAGGTTTAGCCAGTGCAATGCAAAAGCATCAAAAACAAATTTTTGGTCAAACATTGAGTATTAAACACCAGAAAATAGCCTCAATGGTTGGATGGGGATTCCTGTCGTTAGGGCTTATCCTCTGCATGAGCAAAGGACAAGTCAGTAATATGATGAGTTATTGGGTTGGTGTACTGACATTCGCTGCGCTTTTTGTTGCACTTTGTCTGACCTATTTTGAGTCACAAATAAAAAAAATCATTTTGGGCGTATCCTTTATTGGATTCATTAGCTTGATCTTCTCAATCATTTAATACTTTACTTGATAAAAACCGACCAATATTTCATTTCAATATGGGTCGGTTTTTTTCTTCTTAAATTAGCTTTAAACGTGAATCACGCTGAAGTTCTAGCAATTCAAACGTATAATCAACCTCATTTATTATGGCGATTAAGGATCGGTACGCATGGAACTTCGACATTTGAAATATTTCGTCTCAGTTGCCGAAGAACTTAATTTTACGCGTGCTGCAGAAAAACTTTTTATAGCGCAGCCCTCTTTAAGTCAGCAAATTAAAGATCTTGAAGCGGAATTAGGTACATCCCTGCTGATTCGTAAAAGCAGAAGCTTATCGCTCACAGAGGAAGGAGAAACTTTTTTAAAAGATGCTCGACATATATTGAAACTTGCTCAAGACGCCAAACACAAGATTCAAATTATGGCGAATACCAAGAAAAATAAATTAAATATTGGCTTTTTACCTGTGGCAGAAATGAAAATTTTTCCCTATGTCATGCCTATTATTCGTGCACAACAGCCTGATTTAGATATTCAATTTCATAGTTTGAGCTGTTTACATCAAATCCAAGCACTTCGTGATCAAAAAATTGATGTCGCATTCACTCGCCAATGTATCGATGATGAACATATTGCCTCTATCGAATTGTTCAGTGAGCCCCTGATCTTGCTGATTCCTCGTCATTCAGCCCATGTGCATTTAGACTGTATTTCAAAACAGGATTTAATTGCCCAAAAATTTATCATGAGCGAGGAAACTGCCTCACCGATTTTGTTCCAAAAAATTCAAAATATTTTTGAAGCCCTAAATACATCTATTCAAGTTGCTCAATACTCGAGTAATATTTTAATGAATATTAATCTTGTAGCGATGCAAGTCGGTTGGACCATTGTTCCAAAATATGTTGAAAGCTTGCTCAGTGAAAATGTCTTAATTAAGTCAACTGAAATTGATTTACCGAATATCAGCTTATATTTGAGTTTCAGAAAACAAGATCAAAGTAAGCATTTGCAAACTGTGAAAAATATTCTAAGCCAACACTTTCATTGTCATATTTTTTAAAACTTTGAACGCTATTTTAAAACTAAAAAACCTGCAAATTTGCAGGTTTTCTTTTAGATTAGTCTTAAACTTTTTGATTAAACGCCAAGTTTATCAAACAGCTTTTGACTGAGCTCTTCGCTCGTCTGAGGAATACTTAAGCCCGCGACAAATTTATCTGGTCTTAAAAATGCCATCGAGTATTGAGTACGACCAAACCATGCACGAATCGCATGCTCTGTATCCCCAAGTGTCAATATTTCATCATCATGAGCATCAGTGTTCAATTGTTCAGGTGGAACGACTTTAATAAATTTCACACCCAAGGCTTTCCATTTTTGAATACTTGTTGGTGTGAGTCCCCAAGTCGGATCTACTCCCCAAGCAATAATAGCAAAGCCTTGACCAATAAAATCATCCAGTAATTTTACCTGACCAGTGCTGTCTTGCATTTTAGGTTGAATAAACATTTTACCGATTGGCGATGTCTTATTGACCTGTCCAACCAAAATACCAGATTTATATTGTGGCATTGGCTTAAAGCGCATTTCCAACAAATATTGTTTAACTGGTTTAATGTAATTTAGAACATATGAAATAGCATCACGCGCAGTACCTTGCCATTTTTTAGGCGGAGCCAGCACATGGCCTGCTGTAACAGATAAATCAATCATCGCTTTGGCATGATCATGACGCTCTTCTTGATAAGAATCTAGAACTTTGGCATCTACTTTACCTTGTACGACCATAGCCAGTTTCCAAGATAAATTGAACGCATCACGCATTCCACTGTTATAACCCTGTCCCTGCCATACTGGCATGATGTGCGCTGCATCTCCCGCAAGTAAGATACGCCCTTCTTTAAATCTACTGGCAATACGTGCATTATGGGTGTAAACACGATTTCGGATCACATCGATATTTTCAGTGTTTGGTAATACTTTGGATAAAAGTTTAGCCATGTTTTCAGGTTGACTCAGTTGCTCTTGCGTCTCCCCTGGCATCACCATAAATTCAAAACGACGGATACCATGTGGTAAAGCCGCTGACACATATGGACGTACTGGATCACAACATAAGTAAATATGTGGTGTCGCCAATGGATCGTTTGCAATATCGACAACAATCCATTGGTTTGGTGCAGTTTTACCTTCAAAAGGAATATTCAACATACGGCGAACGTAGCTATTACCGCCATCACATGCCACAAGATACTTTGCAGTTATATATTCAATTGTTTTATCTTTATTTTGGATTTGAACTTCAACTTGATCTTCAGTCTGCTTAAAACTTTGAAGTTGACGAGAAAAAAGTACTTCCACATCATCAAAACGTTCTAAACCTTCCAATAATTCTGCATCAACATAAGGTTGTACGAATGCGTTACGACGAGGGAAACCAAACTCACGTGTTTTAGGTTGAATATCTGCAAAACAACGGCCAGAAGGCGTAAGAAAACGCATCGCATGATCGGGAGTGGTATGCGGCAATACTTTGTTGATCAAGCCAATCGATTGCATTGTTCTTAAAGATTCATCATCAATACCAATTGCACGAGGATAATCAATCAATTGATCGAGCTGCTCAATCACTTTTACTTTTAAGCCCGCAAGGCCAAGGCCGTTCGCCATCGTTAAACCGACTGGGCCTGCACCAAGTACGATCACATCTGCTGAATAAGTGTTGGTCTGTGACATGGTCAATCTCCTCTAATATTCGCATTAGAGAGGATTTTCAGCATAGGAAAAAGTTATGCTAAGGTCTTATGAAATTTAAGAAATTGTCACTTTTACTTCAATTCCATCAAAAAACCTTAATTTATGTCGCTCATCTATAGCTTTTACCTATAGTTGAATTTGTAATTCATCTACAAAATATCTTAGTAAATAGGCTCGAACCATACTATTCAAGCTTTGAATCAGTTTTACAGTATAATCAGGGAACAACTTTAATATTTTTTGCTTCGCTTTGAAGCCATGGAATCCCACTATGACGAAACGTGTTACCGTCCCGATTGCTCTCGAAAATCGTGCTCATGCAGGTAATGCCGCTGCTCAATTTGAACTTGCTGAACTTTATATGACGAGTGAACACGATGAAGACATTGCGCTTGCAGAAGAATGGGCTTTACGTGCTGGTCAATTGGGTCATGTCGAAGCGATGTACTGGTTAGGGGAAGGTTATACCCATTATGCAAAAGAAGTTTTAGAAGAAGATCCTGAAGATGCAAAATTAAACTTTGAGTACGGTTTTAACTGGCTCACGCAAGCTAGTAAACATCAACATGCTGCTGCAATTTTAGAGCTCGCAGGTTATTACCGTCGTGGTAATGTGGTCGAAAAAGATGTACAAAAATCTGTTGAATTGGTGACTCAAGCCGCTGAACTTGGTGATACTCAAGCAATGCGTGATTTATCTGCCATCTATGCACATGGTTTAGGTGTGGATGTCAACGAGGAAAAAGCTGATTATTGGCAGGAAAAGGCTCAATCAAGCACTTGAGATAAATCTCGTTTTTTGCCTCAAAAGCCTTCATGATTGAAGGCTTTTTATTGAACTACTTTAGATCTTTTTGAAACTATAACACACCTTAAGATAGCAACCCACTATAAGATAGAAACTTACTTTTAGATATTAATTAACTTCAGCGATGATGGCTTGTCTACAGATCCCGTCTACTGCCCTTTGCTGTTCAAATACTTTTTTCGGCATTGCTTCAAAACTATCAAAAAAGCAAATTTCTTCTTCATTAATGTCATATACCAATGAATGATTACCAATGCCTTCTAAAGTATCGTAATACACGATCACGAATTTATTGGCTTCAAATGCGATTTGAATATCTTGATAGCTGATTGCGGGGGATATTTTTAGCGCAAGTTTTTCAGCTTCTAAATAGCTTTGCTTTTCTTGCTCTTGAAGTGCATTGTCTTCATCTGTGGTAAATTCCACATCTAAGCCAAATTTTTTAAGTCCCACCGCTAGACCGATCGTGGTCGTTCCATCACCTTCTACATAACCACAGACTTCTTTTAGTTGTTCAATATCTGGGTCTAACCCAAGATGTTGAAAGAGCATCCATACGGCGTAAATGCCAGCATTAGCTTCGAGGTTAGCGAGTTCTTCGGGAATTTCCATCAAAAATATATATTATTTATTGAGCTATCAATTATAACAAATAATCTTCTTCAAAATTTAAGAAATTAAATACAAAATTCAAGCTCACTCATCTAAAAGTTTCAAAAAGTCTGGACATTGTAAATGGTCATCGTATGGACATTTTTCAACGTGTGTCAAAATTAAGAGCAAGTTATTTAAAGTCTCAATTTTATCTTTGATTTCGTTTTTTGCTTCCCTAACTTGATCTCTTTTAATTTTAATTTTTTCATGATCAATTGCCATATTTTTAATTTGGCTCAGCGTCATACCACCATTTTGGAAGATCTTGATTAATGAGATATTCTGTATTGCTCGGGATGAATACTGTCTTCTAAGCCCTTTCCTTCCAATAGATCGAATAAGTCCTTTTGATTCATAAAACCTAATCGTGGCAGTTGAAGTATTTGTCCGATCAGCTAGATCACCTATATCTATTTCCATTAATGCACCTTGACTTCAAGTTAGCTTTAAGTTGCACACTAGCATGACTTAAATTAGAGAGTCATCCTTTCATGAATATTTTAATTGACATTTTAGCCTTAGGCCTAAGCGCTACTTTAATTATGGATTTTTTTGGTTGGGCAAGAGCGATGATTTTTAAAATCCCCTCATTTAACTATGCTTATTTGGGTAGGTTTTTCTTTTTAGTTAAAAATAAAAAAAACGTATACAGAAATATTACCGAAGCCCCTGTACACAAATTTGAATACATTACGGGTTGGGTATTTCATTATATAACCGGTATTTTTTTCGCTTTAATTTATACTTATATCGATAATTCACATACTACTTTGGAAGCTTTTATATCTTCTATTTTATTTGGACTTTCAACTGCTATTATCCCATTTTTGGTGATGCAACCTATTCTTGGATTTGGTTTCTTTGCGAGTAAAACGCCCAATCAATGGATCAGCATAAAAAATAGCTTAGTGGCACACTTAAACTTCGGAATCGGTTTATTTATAGCCCAAATTATTCAATCCTACATTTTCTCAACATTACACTAATGAAAGCTTGATAGATTGAATGATAAAAATTTTAAATTAAATTTCTAATACGTTGCCAAAATGAATAAATCAATCAAAGACAAAATTATTCGAATTTGTGATGAAAAAATCGATCGGAAGGGAGAATCTGTAGGTTTGTCATTTTATGCTTTCTTTTCAAATAAAAATAATGATCCCGAAGCACTCATGGAAGTAGCTCATTGGTGGATCATGAAACATAAACTTGACCACTTTGAAAAAGCACAGAAAATAAAATCTCTAATATCATCGGAATCTGAAGTTGACGCAATTTAATTGAAATACTTTGAATCACCAATAACCAACTTAACATTGGAAATTCTCAAGTTTAGAAGTACAATACTCCGCTAGTCGAGGGATGCTGCGACGTTTTACAAGTACAAAATGTAAAAGCGCCAGGCTCGACGATCGGTCAATCTGCTCAGATCGACCAACAACGGCATCCGCGAACATAATGATCAATTTTTGTTTTTTATAAGGAGATCGTGATGAACGCGGTTAATGCTTCATTTACAGATTACAAAGTTGCCGATATTTCACTTGCTGACTACGGCCGTAAAGAAATCAAACTTGCAGAAGCTGAAATGCCAGCCCTTATGGGTCTACGTAAGCGTTACTCTGCGGCTAAACCACTTGCTGGTGCTAAAATTTTGGGTTGTATTCACATGACAATCCAAACAGCTGTTCTTATCGAAACTTTGGTAGAGCTTGGTGCTGAAGTTCGTTGGACATCTTGCAACATTTTCTCAACTCAAGACCACGCTGCTGCAGCTATTGCAGCTTCTGGTGTTCCAGTATTTGCTTGGAAAGGCGAAACTGAAGAAGAATATATGTGGTGTCTTGAACAACAAATTAATGTAAATGGTACGCCTTGGGATGCCAACATGATTTTGGACGACGGCGGTGACTTAACTGCGCTTGTTCATGAAAAATACCCAGAAGTACTCGCAAAAATCCACGGTATTACTGAAGAAACCACGACAGGTGTTCAACGTCTTCTCGAAATGTGGAAAGACGGTTCATTGAAAGTGCCTGCGATCAACGTTAACGATTCAGTCACTAAATCTAAAAATGACAACAAATACGGTTGCCGTCACTCTCTAAACGATGCCATCAAACGTGCAACTGACATGCTGTTATCTGGTCGTCGTGCACTTGTAATTGGTTACGGTGATGTAGGTAAAGGTTCTGCGCAATCCCTTCGTCAAGAAGGCATGATCGTACGTGTTTCTGAAATCGATCCAATCTGTGCAATGCAAGCATGCATGGACGGTTATGAAGTAGTTTCTCCATACAAGAATGGCGTACAAACAGGTAACAAAGAAGACGTTAACGCTGACCTTCTTCAAAATACTGACTTAATCGTAACAACGACTGGTAACTACCACGTTTGTGACGCTGCAATGCTTGATACATTAAAAGCAGGTGCAGTAGTTTGTAATATCGGTCACTTTGACACTGAAATCGATACCAACTACTTACGTGGTTATAAATGGGTTGAAGTTAAACCACAAGTTCACCAAGTATATCGTTCAGAAAATGAAAATGATTACCTCATTCTTCTTTCTGAAGGTCGCTTAGTAAATCTTGGTAATGCAACTGGTCACCCATCACGCGTGATGGACGGTTCTTTTGCGAACCAAGTTTTAGGTCAAATGCACTTGTTCGCAGAGAAATTTGCTGATCTTCCTGAAGACCAAAAACAAGCAGCGATTCGTGTTGAACTTCTTCCTAAGAAATTAGATGAAGAAGTTGCTGCAGCAATGGTTGCAGGTTTCGGTGGTGTTCTGACTCAATTAACTCAAGAACAAGCGGACTACCTTGGGGTTTCTGTTGAAGGTCCATTCAAATCTGACGCTTATAAATACTAATCTTTGAACAAGCAGGCTGAACAGCCTGCTTTTCTTTGAATTCTATTTTGCTGAAATAAGTACAAAGGATTTGAACATGTCTAAACAGATTCCAATTTCTTTTGAGTTTTTCCCAACCAAAACTGATGCAGGTGCGGAAAAACTTAAGGTTGTTCACCAAGAACTGCAGTTGCTGAATCCAGAGTTTTTCTCTGTGACTTATGGTGCAGGTGGTTCTACACGTGAACGTACACTTTCGACTTTAGCTGATTTTAATGGCAAAGGCACGCCTGTTGCTCCTCACCTCTCTTGTATTGGTGATAGCAAAGAACGGATCGCTGAACTTTTAGATTTATACAAATCTCAAGGGATTGACCGTATTGTTGCACTACGTGGTGACTTACCTTCCGGTCAAGTTGGCTTAGGTGAATTACCGTATGCTCAGGATTTAGTACGCTTTATCCGTGAACATTCGGGTGACCACTTCCAGATTGAAGTTGCAGCTTACCCTGAAATGCACCCACAAGCAGATAGCTTTGATTTAGACATTAAACGCTTTTGTGAGAAAGCCAATGCAGGTGCAAATGCAGCCTTAACTCAATTCTTCTTTAATCCAGATGCGTATTTTTACTTTGTAGAGCGCATTCAAAAAGAAGGTGTGAATATTCCTGTGGCACCTGGCATTATGCCAATTACCAATGCAAGCAACTTAATTCGCTTTGCAGATGGTACAGGTGCTGAAATCCCTCGTTGGATTCGTAAGCAACTGGCAGCCTATGGTGATGACACTGCTTCAATTAAAGCCTTTGGTCATGAAGTGATTGTGAAGCTATGTGAACGCCTCATTGCTGGTGGTGCGCCAAGCTTACACTTTTATACGATGAACACCACTGATCCAACTCGTCAACTTGTAAAAGACCTCGGTCTAGCATAAGTCTCCTGACTTCTTTTATCGACAGCTTAGGTTCACCTTATTTGATGTAGGGACTGAAGATAAAAGAAGTTTTTATTTTACCGATTTTAGAGTAATGCAGATGCCTCGTTTTTTTATTGAAGCAGACCTTAATGTAAATACAACAGTTGAACTGACTGAAACTGTATTTCATCATTGGGTCAAAGTTTTACGTGCACAAGTCGGTGAAAAAGCGACCTTGTTTAATGGTCAAGGTGGCGAATATCAAGTTGAATTAACTGAAGCCAATAAAAAAACAGGCTCGGTTCTAGTTCAAGAATTTAACCCAACCAATCGCACACCAAACTTTAATGCCTTACTTGGTCAAGTAATGAGTAAAGGTGACCGCATGGATTATGCTATTCAAAAAGCGGTTGAGTTAGGCGTATCTGAAATTCAACTTCTCACCTCTGAACGTTGCGAAATGCGTTTAAAGTACGACCGTGATCAGAAAAAACTTGATCATTGGCAAAGTGTAGCAATTGCAGCTTGCGAGCAGTGTGGAATGAATATTGTTCCAAAAATATTAGCTCCACTCCCTTTGGCACAATGGTTAAATAGCACACTCCCTGAAACGAAATTAGTCTTAGCCCCCAATAAAGATGAGGTCGATGTGTTAAATGATGCCTCCTCAAATATAACGCTACTCATTGGTCCAGAAGGTGGATTAAGTGAAGCTGAAATCCAATCTGCAAATCAGCATGGATTTATCAATTGGTGCATTGGTGAACGTGTTTTACGTACAGAAACTGCACCAGTGGTTGCTTTATCGATCTTAAATTACAAATTTTAATAAATATTTTCTCAAAATTCCGTGATTTAACTCACAATAGAATTGATTTTCTTCCAATTAGACAGTACTTTAATGAGAAAAGAGTTGTCGCGCTAAATTTATATTTTTTTAAGTTCGTACTCAAAAATAATACAAATAAAGTAGAAAGAAAATTAAGGTATTGCCAGTTATGAGTGAAGTTCAGGGAGAGCATGTTTCCAACTCTGTACTCGATAGCCAGATCAAAAGTGCGACTTCTAATTTGCATTTTTTTTTAGCGTGGGTGCTCTTTGCCTGCATCTATAATCAACTTATTTACTTCTTTTATTTCAAAAGCTTTTCAATACCTTATACCATTTGGCTCATTATATTTACCGCCATTCTTTTAATCTGTTTTTGCTTTACCCTCTTTTTTAAAAAATCTAATCAAATTAGTATTTTTAACTTAGACATGTGGGCACAATTGGTTTGCTTAATTACTGGAGCTGGTCTAGCTATTGGTATTTATACCGTATTACAGCTTATCCCCGAACATAATCCAGAAGTCAAAGATATACATATGTTGACTTTAGCTGGGTTAATGTTATCTATTGTTTATACTTTTGCTATTGTATTTTTATCACAGCGGTTACGATACTTCCTTTATGTTTTTTTGCCTTCAGCTTCGGCCATAGTCCTCTCCAATTTCCTTTTTTTAGATAATACTCCTGATGTTTTTAGTTTAATCTTTAATATTTGGTTTGGTGTATTACTTATTTGCGCTCTCCTTACCCATAAGATGTACCGCCGTCTTGGAATATTAAATAGTCACAATAAATTCTATTTATCTGAATCTAGAAAACATCTTATGGAGTCATCACTTCTCCAAGAAAAGCTAAAAAATGAGATTGAAAAATCCAAAGAAATTGAAAGCCAATTACAAATGCATAATCAATTACTCGAACAAAAAGTAATTGAACGAACCTACGATATTAATAAGATCAACGATCGACTGCAGCACCATCAAGCTAACCTCGATTTTGCGCATGAAACTGCTGGAATTTCATCTTGGCTATGGAATATTGAGAAAAGAACCATTGAAATTTCAGGCATTAAATATGGTAATCAGGTTTTACATTACCAAAGTGCAACTGATCAAATTAACGAGTTTATTCACCCAGAAGATCAAGAAAATTATCGTAAAGAGCTCCGTAAACATTTAAGAGGAAATACTGAACGTTTTGAAGCACATTATAGAACTAAAGTAAAAGATCAGTGGTTTTGGATTAAAGATATTGGTCGAGTTATTACACGTGATCCTGAAAATAATAAACCTCTTAAAATGGTGGGTATTTTCCAAGACATTGAAAGTGAAAAAAAAGCACAAGAAAAATTGAAATTAGCTTCGAATGTATTTAATCAAGTGGCCCAAGGGGTTTTCGTTTTAGACAATAACTTGTGTTTTTTAGAAGTTAATCCTTATTTTAGTGAATTGGTCAATATCCCACCGCAAGATATTATCTCAAAACACATCTTTGATATTACCAAATCTTCCACATCCCAACTCAGCCAACATCACGCCGATATAACTCAAACGGTGTTACTCACCGGACAATATGATGCTGAGGTCACTGAAGAATTTATTTCAGGAAAAATATTAACCTTGTGGCTGCATATCAATGCAGTTCGTGATGATAAAAATAGAATTTTAAATTATGTAGGCATCATTTCAGATTTGACTGAACGGAAACAAAATCTTGAAAGAATGGCCTACTTAGAGAATTACGATCTACTTACAGATTTACCTAACCGTGTTTATTTTAATTTACAGTTACACCAGTATCTAATTAGTAAATCTAAAATTCTGAGCCATTTTTCTATTATTCGTCTCAACATTGATCGATTTAGACATTTTAATGAGTTTATTAATCATCAAACTGGAGATGAAGTTCTCAAAGAAGTTTCCCGAAGACTGAAATATACCTGTTCTAAAGCTGTTCTGATTTCATATTTAAATAATGATGACTTTGCTATGATTTACAACTTAAATCATAGTCATTACACGATCCAACAAGTCGTCGATCAGATCCTTGAGGCCTTTGAAATACCCTTTATCATTGATGGGCAAGAACATATGATTCATGTCTCACTGGGTATCGCAATTTACCCCAATCATGGTAGACAAATTGGTAGCTTAAATAGTCACGCGGAAAGCGCTTTAACAGAAGCAAAAAAACTAGGGGGCAGCACAGCCTATTATTATGACAACAAGCCTGAATCCATTTTTGGCAGTGACATTGAGCTCGAAAGAGATTTACGACTTGCTATAAAAAATCAGGACTTAGAAATTTACTATCAACCTAAGATAGAAAGTAAAACGATGCAAGTGAGCGGCTTTGAAGCATTAATCCGCTGGAATCATCCAAAGTATGGCATCATCATGCCAGATCGTTTTATACCGATTGCTGAAATGACTAGTCTGATCTCAGATATCGGAAAATTTGTTATTTTCCAGACATGTAAGCAACTTAAAATATGGCATGAATTAGGATTTGATAAGTTACAAATTTCTATTAATGTCGTGGCGCAACAGATCCATCGTGGGGAATTTCTCAATTTTATTGATCAAGCCGTGCTCAAATACTCACTCAAACCCGAGTTTATAGAGTTTGAACTTACCGAGTCATCATTGTTAGATAAATCATCTCATGTTTTTGATTTGTTAGACCAAATTAAGGATAAAAATTTCTCAATCGCCTTAGATGACTTTGGAACAGGCTATTCTTCACTTGCATATCTTGCCGACTATCCTATTGATACACTCAAGATTGATCGCGCCTTTATTTCAAAGATTGGCACTCGTAAAAATAATGCTATTGTCGATGCAATTATTTCAATGGGTAAAACGATGGGGATGAAATTAGTTGCTGAAGGTGTTGAGGATATCGAGCAAATTGAATATTTAAAAAAACAAGGTTGTGATTATTTCCAAGGTTATTATTTTTCGAGACCATTAAATAGCGCTGATAGCACTCAATTTCTACAAAATGAATATCAATTCTCAAAAATCAAATAAAGGCTAGACCAAAGTCCTAAATATGTATGAAATTTCGACTTTTAACTGTGATCAATGTGCAACTAGTGGTATATTCGAACCGATATAACCAAAAAACCAGCAAGGCTGGAACATTGTAATAACTGGGATTCAGATGGACGATCAATCTTTAAAACAGCAAGCACTCTATTACCACGAATTTCCAACGCCAGGAAAAATCAGCGTTACTCCGAGTAAGCAACTCGTCAACCAACATGATCTAGCATTAGCATATTCCCCAGGTGTTGCAGTGCCATGTTTGGAAATTGAAAAAGACCCTTCTAAAGCAGCGCTTTATACTGCACGTGGTAACTTAGTCGCAGTCGTCAGTAATGGTACTGCAGTACTCGGTTTGGGTAATATTGGTCCCCTCGCCTCTAAACCAGTGATGGAAGGTAAAGGCGTCCTGTTTAAAAAGTTTGCAGGCGTTGATGTTTTCGATATCGAAATTGCAGAAAATGATCCAGATAAAATCGTAGATATTGTTGCTGCTCTTGAACCGACTTTCGGCGGTATTAACCTCGAGGACATTAAAGCTCCAGAATGTTTCTATATTGAACAGAAACTTCGCGAGCGTATGAATATCCCAGTTTTTCATGATGATCAGCATGGAACATCAATTATTGTAGGTTCAGCGCTTTTAAATGCTTTGCAATTGAACGGCAAAAAAATTGAAGATATCAAGATCGTCGCTTCTGGAGCAGGTGCTGCGGCACTATCATGTCTAGATCTTCTTTGTGCGCTTGGTGCTAAAAAAGAAAATATCATTGTTGCTGACTCTCGTGGACTCTTAACAAAAAAACGTGAAGGTTTAGACGAGTCTAAAAAACGCTATGTTCAAGATATCGAAGGTTCTCAGATTGGCGACGTAATTGCTGGTGCAGATATGTTCCTTGGTCTATCAGCTGCGGGTATTTTGACTAAAGAAATGGTCAAAGTCATGGCGAAGGATCCAATTATCTTCGCGCTTGCTAATCCAGATCCTGAAATTCTGCCTGAACATGCACATGAAGTTCGTGATGATGTCATCATGGCGACGGGTCGTTCAGACTATCCGAACCAAGTCAATAATGCGCTTTGCTTCCCATATATCTTCCGTGGTGCACTTGATGTAGGTGCAACAACCATTAACGAAGAAATGAAGATTGCATGTGTACACGCAATTGCTCGTATGGCACATGTAGAAGCTGATGCTGCATCTTATGGTGAAAAATCTGCATCATTTGGACGTGATTACCTAATTCCACGCCCACTAGATCAACGCTTGATTCTTGAAATTGCGCCTGCTGTTGCAAAAGCCGCGATGGATTCTGGTGTAGCAACTCGTCCAATCCAAGATTTCTCCGTGTATCATCAGCGTCTTTCTGAGTTCGTTTACAACTCAGCATTTATGATGAAACCAATTTTTGCTCAAGCGAAAACTGATCCTAAACGTATTGCTTATGCGGAAGGTGAAGATCTTCGTGTTCTTCGTGCTGTTCAAATTGCCGTAGACGAAGGCCTGGCAAAACCGATCTTGGTGGGTCGTACTGCTGTGATCGAAGCGAATATTAAGAAATTAGGTTTACGTTTAGAAAATGGTGTGAATATCACTATCGTTGATCAAGAAACAAATCCTGATTACGAAAAGTTTGCTGATGATTACTATAATCTGATGATGCGTAAAGGGGTAACACCTGAGTATGCACAACGTGAATCACGTCGTCGTTCGACCCTAATTGCAGCGATGTTAGTACGTCACGGCTTAGCAGATGGTATGCTATGTGGTACGTATTCTAGCTACGATATTCATTTAGATTTCGTGAGCAATGTCATTGGTTTAAAAGAAGGTCATAACACTTTCTTTACGTTAAATGCGTTGATGCTCGAAGATCGTAACTTGTTCATTGCAGATACATACATCAATCGTAATCCTACAGCTGAACAGCTTGCTGAAATGACTATTTTAGCAGCAGAAGAAGTCCGTCGTTTCGGTATTACTCCACGTGTAGCATTGTTGTCGCACTCAAGTTTTGGTTCTGACCAGACTGATCCTAGCGCTCAAAAAATGCGTAAAGTGTATGAAATCCTTTCTGAAATTGCACCTGAGCTTGAAGTTGAAGGTGAAATGCATGCAGATGCAGCGCTTGATGAAAATATCCGTAGCTTTGCATTCCCGAACTCGCGCTTCAAAGGTTCTGCGAATCTATTGATTATGCCGAATTTAGATGCTGCAAATATTTCATTCAACCTGTTGAAGTCAACTTCAGGAAATAATGTAACAATTGGTCCAATCTTATTAGGTGCGGCTAAGCCAGTTCATATCTTAACACCGACAGCAACTACGCGCCGTGTTGTGAATATGACTGCATTAACTGTTGCAGAAATTCAAGAAGAGGAAAAAAACGCGCTCTAATCCTTCATTTAGGGCACGTTTTGTGACTTGAGAAAACCTCTATTCTGATGCATGATGGTGCTAAGAATAGAGGTTTTTTATGCAAGTTTATTTAGTAGGCGGCGCAGTGCGAGATCAGTTGCTCGGACACCCCTATCACGAAAAAGATTATGTCGTTGTCGGTGCAACACCAGAACAACTTTTAAACCAAGGGTTCCAACCTGTTGGTAAAGATTTTCCTGTATTTCTACATCCCGAAACTAAAGATGAATACGCCCTCGCTCGTACTGAGCGTAAATCTGGGCATGGTTATCATGGCTTTGAATTTTTTACCGATCCCTCGGTAACCCTTGAAGATGATTTAATTCGTCGTGATTTGACCATAAATGCAATGGCCATGAATGAAGATGGTGAGTTGTTCGACCCTTATCATGGTCATCAAGATTTGAATCATCGCATTTTACGTCACGTTTCTGATGCATTTGCAGAGGATCCACTACGAGTATTGCGTGTTGCCCGTTTTGCAGCTCGCTATCATCAGTATGGTTTTAAAGTAGCTGCAGAAACCATAGCCTTAATGAAAAATTTGGCTGATTCTGGTGAATTGCAAGCGCTTACGCCTGAACGTGTTTGGAAAGAAACTTCTCGTGCCTTAATGGAACGTGATGCTGATATTTACTTCGAAGTCCTTCGCCAGTGTGATGCTCTCAAAATCCTCTTTCCAGAAATCGAAGCATTATTTGGTGTCCCACAACGTCCTGAATACCATCCTGAAATTGACTGTGGTATTCATACCTTGATGTCATTACAACAAGCTTGTAAAGCAGACTATTCGATGGATGTACGCTTCGCGGTATTAGTGCATGATCTGGGTAAAGCACTCACGCCTAAAGATGATTTACCTCGCCATATCATGCATGAGGAACGCGGTGTTCAGCCCGTGACTGATTTATGTGAACGTCTTAAAGTTCCGACCCAAACTAAACAATTGGCAATTGCTGTGTGCAAAGAACATCTTAAATGCCATCAGGCGTTTACATTAAAACCAGGAACACTTTGGCGTCTATTACAACGTTTAGATGTATTACGCCGTCCTGAACGTGTTGAGGCTTTTGTACAAGCCTGTGAATGTGATGCCAAAGGTCGCTTAGGTCTTGAAGACCGTGAATATCCTCAAGCAAAATATGTATTAGATGCAGTACAGATTGTTCGTTCAATTAAAGCATCTGATTTACCGCCTGAGATCAAAGGCCCTGATATTGGTGAAATGCTGATACAAAAAAGAATCGAGGCTTTGGCAACGCACCGAGAAAAACATCAATCCATTGTAAATGCATAATATTTACCTCCTGAAGCTCAGGAGGTAATCCTATTTTAAAAGAATGCTTGTTGAAAATATTTAAAAGAATCAATCATCGGCTTAATGATCGAAGCCACTAATAATAGCGCCATACTGTAATTGAAGATTTTTAGATGCTGTGGCGTACGCACCAAAGTTTGTAACTTTTCTCCGAGTATTCCCCAAGCTCCCGTGCATGGAATACAGACTACACCAAACACAACGCCCAAAATGATATACCAATAAAATTCACTGCCTGCAGCTAAATAAGTCGTCACCGCGCCCATTGCCATAATCCAAGCTTTTGGATTGACCCATTGAAATAATGCAGCTTGCAAAAAAGTAATGGGTTTCGCTTGAGTTTTATCTAATTCAACTGAGCCTGATTGAGCAATCTTAATCGCTAAATAGATTAAATAAGCAATACCGATCAACTTTAGAATTTCGTAAACCAATTGATTTTGACTCAGTAATGTACCAATTCCTAAACCAACCAAAATCACCATGACCCCAAAACCGATCGCTACACCTAAAATGTGTCCATAAGTCGCACGGAGTCCAAAGTTCACTCCTGAGGTTGCGACCATCAAATTGTTAGGTCCAGGTGTTATGGATGTCACAATTGTATAAATTACAAAAGATAAAAATATAGAAAAAGACATATAGTCGCCTATGATTATTGTTTTAAATCTTCACGTTGAAAAAATGAATTAAATCCAATATTAAAAGATAAAATATTAAATTTATCTAAACAAAATACATGAAAGATTAAATTATTTAAACATAGTTCAATTCATACTTATAAATCATGTTTCAATAGCCATGAGAATACTGATTAAACCTGTAAATTTAAACCATGATGTTTCAGCGATCGCTGGATTGACTACCCAAATCGGCTATCCAACTCAAACAAAAGTTATGAAAGAACGTTTGATGAGGTTGGAAGCCCAGGAGCGTTATACAACCCTAGTATTTATCGATTACGGAAAAGTTGTCGTATATATTGGTTTTGTTGAAGAAATATCATGGGAATTTGCTGATCCGTATTTTCGCATTCTAGTACTCATTGTAGATCAGGCGCATCGCGATAAAGGGATTGGTCAAAAACTGTTGGCTCACGTTGAACATATAGCCAGTCAACAAGGTATTCAAAAAATTGTGGTCAGTAGTGGTAATCGTGCTGAACGATTACCTGCACATCAGTTTTATTTAAATCACGGTTTTAAAGCGTATAGCACGACATTTGTCAAAATATTAGCTCCTCAAGATCGTCCGTTATCCTGAGGATAAAAAATCTTATGAGCGATCAGCAGGAAATGTAATCACTTGCTCTAATTTCATTTTCTCTGTTGCCACCATCAGTAAACGATCGATTCCTAATGCGATACCTGAGCATTCTGGCATTTTAGGCAATGCGGCTAAGAGATTTTCATCTATTGGCATAACATCTAAGCCTAATTTTTCGCGTTCAGCATTATCAGCTTCAAAACGAGAACGCAATACATCTGCATCAATCAACTCATCATAAGCATTTGCTAACTCTAAGCCCTCAATGTAAAGCTCAAAACGTGCTGCAACCAATTCCTCATCTTCATCAACTCGAGTTTTTGCAAGAGATGCAAGTTCTGGTGGAAAATCCGTTAAAAATACAGGCGTATCAAAACCTAAGCTCGGTTCCACCATATGCGAAAATAACAAGTCGATATAACCTAGACGATCATCACCCAGATCTAGATTTAACCCAACACGATTACAACAATCCTTTAATTCCTTTAATGTGGATTTAAGTGGGTTGAGATCTAAGCGATCTATAAATGCATGTTTATAACTTAAAATCGTAGGTCGCATCTCGCCAAAACGATGTGCCAAAGTAACATTGAGTAAATCTGTAACTTCAAACATTAACTCTTTGAGACTTAAATCAGGTCTATACCATTCAAGCATGGTAAATTCACTGTTATGTTTACGACCATGTTCATCATCACGAAAAACTTTACAGATTTGATAAATTGGCCCTACGCCTGCTGCTAACAGTCGTTTCATGGCAAATTCTGGTGAAGTTTGAAGATAGTGCTTTTTCAAATGACCATGTACATGACGGCTTGCCTCAACTGACGCCAAGTGGACATCAGTTACTCCAGCATGAGATAAAATTGGAGTTTCCACTTCCAAAACATCACGTTCTAAAAAAAATTGGCGAATCTGTTGATACATCCTCGCTCTGGCTTTCATGGCAGCAAAATCGCAAGTTGGTAGATAGCTCAGAGAGTCAGTCATGCCTGAGGCCCTCCATGAGCAGCCCATTCACGACGTAATGGATAAGTTTTGCGTAATTGATCAAATGAAGCTTGATCTACTTTCCCATCTTTGAGGCATGCTCTTAAGTTCTGATCATCTCTAAAGATATCGTAGATATGATTTAATTGAGTTTTCAGCGTGTGCTTGAGATCACTATTGTTAAAATATTGTTCACATGTAGGCAATTGGGTTTCGAATTTTTTGGAAGGTTGATGGCCGAAATGCTGACAAAAAGCATCATAAATCATCTGAGTACCACGCGCTTTACCCTCAAGACTATACCCCGCAATATGAGGTGTCACCAATTGCACAAGATCCAGTAACTCTTCCGTAATGACTGGTTCATGCTCAAAGACATCTAGTACAACTTTACGACCTGTTGCTCGAATATCTGCAATCAAAGCCTGTTCTTCAATGACTGGACCACGGGCAGAATTAATTAAAATTGTAGATGGTTTAAGCTTTTTTAAGGTCTCAGCATTAAACATATGTCGGGTTTCATGCATCCCTGAAGTGGTTAATGGCACATGGATAGAAATTGCATCTGCTTTTGAAAAAACTTCATCTAAAGTGACTTGCTGAATATTTTCTCTTTGTACAAAAGGATCAAACCCGATGACGCTCCATCCCAATAGTTTCGCCATATGTGCGAGTCGTGAACCGACATTACCCAGCCCAATAATGGCTAAAGTGAAATCTTGTTCAGCATCTAGAAGATGAGGATTTAGAGCTAATAACGCAGTAATAACATATTCAGAAACAGCTTGGGCATTACATCCTGCAGCATTTGACCAATGAATATTTTGTTGTTCAATTGCTGGAATGTCCAAATGATCTGTGCCGATCGTTGCACTACCCACAAAGGTTAATGCAGTATTTTGAATGAGCGCAGAATTCACTTTCGTCACAGAACGTACTAATAAGGCTTCAGCATCGACCACATCTTCATGCTTTAAGGTACGACCAGCTTTATTATCAATATCGCCAAATTCTGAAAAGAAATAATCTGTGAATGCGAGATTTTCATCTGCAACGATTTTCATGAGCCTACCCATCAAGATTTTAGCATTATGATAACGCTTCTGGGAGGGTTAGGCTATGTGGCTCGCAGCTTGAGCGACTGACTACCAACCACATAGCACCATTCCTTAAATCAATCTAAATAGAACGTTTTTAAAGGTGGATAACCATTAAATTCGACCGAAGCATAAGAGGTTGTATAAGCTCCAGTACTTAACCAATAGAGTCGATCTCCAATGCTCAAGTTTTTAGGTAACTGATAAGGCACTTTTTCATACATGATATCAGTTGAATCACAGGTCGGGCCTGCAAGCACAACACTTGAATGCTCAGGTGTTGAATGCATTTTAGGTGTGTATATAGGATATTTGATCATCTCACCTAAAGTTTCAATTAGTCCATTAAAGACGCCCACATCCGTGTAGACCCATCGTTTATCATCATGTGCTGATTTATTGGCGATAAGAACAATCTCTGAAACAATCACACCAGCATTACCCACCAACGATCTGCCTGGCTCCAAAAATAATATCACCTGATCATCAAAGTGTTCATCAAGATAGCGTTGAATCTCGTGCGCATAACTTTGAATACTGTCAACATCAGCTAAGTAATGTGCTGGGAAACCACCACCCAAATTGATTAATTGTAAACTGATACCGTATTGGTCTTTCAAAGTAATAAATATTTGCTTCACTATCGTTAAAGCTGAACGCCATACAGTGACATCACGTTGCTGACTACCGACATGGAATGACACGCCAAAGGGTATTAAACCCAATTGTCTAGCTTTCACCATTAAATCAACCGCCATATCTGGATGGCATCCAAATTTACGTGACAGTGGCCAATCTGCTGTACCTCCCGACTCTACCATTGCCCTGACAAAGACTTTAGAGTTCGGTGCGAATTCGGCAATTTGTGCGAGATCTGCTTCCGCATCGGTAACAAATAAACGGATTCCTTTTCGGTAAGCGTATTCAACGTCTGAAGCTTTTTTAATAGTATTACCGTATGAAATACGATCTGGATGAATTCCACATTCAAGCGCTTTGTCTAACTCATAAATTGATGCAACATCAAAACATGAGCCAAGTTGATCAAGTTTATGAATAATTTCACGACCTGGATTTGCTTTCACTGCATAATAAATATGGGCTTTTGGAAAGCTATTTTGCAACTCAATAAATTGAGTTTGCACTTGATCTAAATCAACAACTAAAAAAGGGCTTTGCTTTGTTTCGGCAAAATTTTGGATTTTTTTCCATTGTTGATCAGAATAGTATTTTTCTAATTGCATGTAAGATCCACTCACGTTAGCGAATAATTTAACGAAAATGGCCTTTGGCTATAAGTACTTTGGCTAGGGCCGTTGATTGTGCATGTGTTGATTTTCAAGGTATGCACATTAGTCTTACATTAATCTCTATTCAATTTAAGACGATCACTCCATTCATTCAACGTTGGCTCCTCCACCAGATCTTGAAATTCAATTTGAAAGCCTTTTTCACGTAGCAATCCAACCAGCGTCATAAGACTGACTGAATCAAGTCCTAACATAAATAAATTATCTTCCTGCTGAATTTCATCTACAGGTAAATTCAATTGATGTGCGACCATATTTTTTAACTCAAGCATGCTTAATTCATTCATGATCATTGCCCCTGACCTAAGGCGTTAATCACAGTCTGAGTATCCATGACTTTTGCACAGCGCCCAGTCGCATACTTTAGTGCAAGATCATGTTCTTCTCGGCTAAAATCCGCCAAGGCATCACCCACCATAAATGCTTGAATATCCAACATAAATGCTTCCGCAGCTGTTAATAAGCAACCAATATGGGCATATACTCCACAAATCACTAATTGATCGCGATTGGCTTGTTTGATTTGCTGCTCAAAATCACTTTTTTTAAATGCGCTGTAGCGCCATTTTGTCAGCACAGTGTCTTCATTTTTTGGTTGAAGTGGATCAATAATTTTGGTCAATGCTGGATCAGCTGACAAACCTTTACCCCAAAAATCCGTTAGTAGTTGACGATGTTCTTGAGTCTGATCTCCAGGTTGTGCGGTGTAATAGACTGGAATTCCTAGTGCATGTGCCTGATCAATAAGGGCTTTACAATTTCGGATTAATGTGGGAATGGGCGCTTGGGTCTGATCGTAAAAATCTAAAAAATATTGCTGAACATCATGTACCAATAAAACCGACCGTGACGCATCTAAAGTCCAATCAACTTTGTTAACTGGAAAATCTTGAGCAGATGGCATGGGATAACTTGCAATACGTGGGATTGCCATATTTTATTTCCTTCGTTAAATCGTGTCTTCGGTGAGGCGTTTTCTGAGTAGTATCTTGTCGATTTTGCCCAATGCCGTATAAGGCATTTCTTCAATAAATTCGATGCGATCTGGGATCTTATAGGTCGCCAGACCGTATGCTTGAATGAATTGTCTAATTTGCATTTTCAGCCTTGTTTCTGATGCATCTTGGTTGTTAGGTCGCCATTGAATAAATGCACAACTTTTTTCTCCTAACATTGGATCTGGTTGTGCAACCAAGGCGGACAAGATGATTTGTTGGTGTTGATTTAAAACCTGTTCGACTTCTTCCGTCGCGATTTTTTCACCTCCACGATTAATTTGTTCCTTACTTCGCCCTTCAACAATAATATTGCCTTCTGGCGTTAATCGAACTAAATCACCAGTGCGATAAAATCCATCTAAGGTAAAAGCACTTCGATTATGTTCTGAAGCCCGATAATAACCTCTAATGGTATAAGGGCCGCGAGTTAAAAGATGCCCCACCTCACCCAATGGCAGCTCGTGATCCTCCTCATCGACGATTTTTATTTCATCATCTGGACTTATACGGGAACCTTGGGTACCTATAATGACTTCTTTCGGATCATCGTAACGCGTGTAATTCACCAAGCCTTCAGCCATACCAAATACTTGTTGTAATCGGCATTGGTATTGATCAATCAACTTTTCAGCTAAAGCATCTGGCAACCTTGCTCCACCGACCTGTAAGGCCGTTAATTTATTAAAAATATTTGTTGCGCCGTTTTGAACTGCTTCAGCCCATGTTGCTGCTAATGCAGGGACAAGAGCAACATGCGTAATATGGTGCGCTTCAATGAGTGGAAATGCAGTTTGGGGAGAAGGATCTTTCGCTAAAACAAGTGTTCCACCTGCATAAAATAGACCCAATGAACCAGCCGAACTCATACTGAAATTATGTGCTACTGGAAGCACCATAAGCATACGGCTTGCTGTATCAAGCTCACAAATATCTGTACTGGCACGAACACTATACAAATAGTCATCATGTGTTCTTGGTATAAGTTTCGGTGTGCCAGTACTGCCCCCTGAAAGTTGAAAAAAAGCCACATGGCGAGCCGTTATTTTGGGCTTTGAAACCATATGATTTTTAAACGATGCAAGATTCGGCCAAGGATCAAAATCGCCTGCATCACCAACGACAATCACTTGCTGTAAAGTCGGACATCTGCGCTGGCACTCTTGCGCTAAGGATCTGTAATCAAAACCTAGATGCTTATCTGCACAGATATACAATTTGGCATCTGTTTGCTGAATAAAATGACTTACTTCGGCATGACGATGTGCTGGTAAACTCATCACTGGTCGCATCCCTATTCGCAAAGCTGCAAAATAAGCAATAAAAAACTCTGCTATATTTGGCATTTGAATCACAACAGCATCTGCCAGCCCATAGCCTTGTTTAGTCAAGAAGACTGCAAATTGTTCAATATTTTGATTCAACTCTTGATAAGAATACTGGCGATCACCACAAATCAATGCCACCTGATTGGCAAATTTCTGGGCTGATTCTTGAAAAAACTCTGAAATGGTTTGACCTTTCCAATATCCCTTTTGAATGTACCGCTCTACGAATTCTTCTGGATATGGAACGATGCCATCCCAGAGTAAAGACTCGTCATTTACATTCGCATTCATTTTATTCCCCATGATTTAAGTGCTGAGAATCTAAACCCAATGCATTTAACATCGTTTTAAATTTCACGATGGTTTCTGACAGTTCACTGTTCGGCTGTGAAGCTTCAACAATTCCTGCACCCGCATAAAGACGCGCATAATGGTCAAAGATACGCCCACAACGTACATTCACTGCCCAAGCACCATTCCCTCGGGCATCACACCACCCCATGGTTCCAGCAAAAAGGTTACGGTTAAAAGGCTCTAGTTCCGAAATCAACTGGCGAGCCATAGGGGCTGGTTGTCCACAGACTGCTGGCGTTGGATGTAAAATTGAGACCACATCAAAGATATGTTGCTCTGGATCTTTCAACGTTCCCTGAATTTTGGTCGCCAAGTGCCAAACCGCCTCTGTTTTAATCAGTGAAGGTGATTTTGGGATATTGAGCGTTTTACACAAGGGAGCGAGTTGATCTGCAATGGCTTCGATAACTACGGCGTGTTCATGCTGATCTTTTTGCGAAGCAAGCAATTTTTCAGCTTGTTGTTGATCCAGTGTTGGATCTGAATGACGTGCTAATGTTCCTGCAACTGGATGGCTAAACAAATAATCATTTTGCTTCGCAACGAGAAGTTCTGGACTTGCCCCCATAAACCAACCAGATTGTTTTGGGTTTTGGGCCAATGCAAATGTATAGCCATCAGGATTAGAGGCCAACAACTGGTAAAATAAATCAATAATATTAATTTTGTGTTGGGTTTTAAGATCAATTGCCCGAGCCAATACTGCTTTTTCTAGCGGTGATGACTTCATCAATTCAACCAATTTAACGACACCAGCAATGTATTCCTCTTGTGCTGGGATGAGAGTCGCTTGCACTTGATCATTAAGAGAAGACTGAGCCGATTGATCAATGCGCTCATTTACAAATGTGTTTTTTGCTTCCGCAATCGAGATTTCTGGTAAATCTCGATGATCAAAAGGCAAGCTCCCGACCAAAATAAGATCTTTATTCGCTGTTAATTCGATTTTTTTTTGTAGTGCAGATTTTGCTTGTTCGAGCCACTGTGCTTGCTGCTGATTAAAATTTAAATGAGAAGCTCGATCAAATTCGATATGTTCAACTAACTTTTTACTTGAAATGGTCCCCGTTGGCGTTGCGAACACGAAGCCAGGTTGATCTTCCTCAATTAACTCTTCCTTTTTTATGCCTATCATATTTTGAAAAACTGACGGTTCTATTGGCAACATATTTGTTCTCACGATTATCTGTTCACACTGCGTGCATCAAACTTTCAACATTCACAAAAGGACAACCTCTAGGAGTTGAACGCAACCAATATAATAATTATTATTCCCAATTGAAAATGATTATCGTTTCAATTTGTTAATAAAATTAAAGGATACTTAAATGGGTTTATATATCGTGACGGGTGCAGCCAGAGGAATTGGTGCTGAAATTTGTCGTCAACTATTGCAGAAGGATCATCAAGTCATCGCAATTGATCGGATTGTTGACATCAATCAATGGGAACTTTTTAAATTAATTCCTGAAGCATCACTCAACCATCTAGACCACATCAGCTGTGACATTCGTAAGACCAATGAGATTATTCAGCACATTGAAAATTCGATACTTTTTAAAGGTACGATCACGGGGTTAGTGAATGCTGTGGGGGTCTTAGAAATTGGATCTTTATTAAATACATCTGTTGAACAATGGCATGAAAATTTGTCGATAAATTTCATTGGCCCTGCCGAACTTAGTCGTTGGGTCGCTCACCAAATGATTCCGCAAAGAGAAGGTGCGATTGTGAGCATCAGTTCAAATGCAGCCCTCATTCCAAGAATGAATATGGGTCTGTATGCAACGACCAAAGCTACAGTGAGTCACTATTTTAAAAATCTCGCGTTGGAACTCGCGCCTCACAATATTCGCTGTAACTTAGTTTTACCTGGCTCAACCCTTACACAAATGCAAAAACAACTATGGACTGAGGATCGCCCTCCAGCAGGCATTGTCAACGGAAATCTAGAACAATTCCGAAATGGTATTCCATTGCAAAAGATTGCTGAGGCTGAAGATATTGCCAATGCCGTGATGTTTTTACTTTCAGAGCAAGCACGCCAAATCACAATGCACGAATTAGTGGTTGATGGTGGAGCAACTCTAGGCGTGTAACAGCCCTATTGCCTCATTCAAAGGATAAACTGCCAGACTATTCTGGCAGTGGTTTGTGAATTTGAAGTTGTTCAAAAACAAGTTCTGGTTGAGCTAACCAAGTTTTCATCATCCCCATAAAATCATACCAATAAGCTTTGAGACTTGGCACATCATAAAGTTCTTTATGGCCGTCAACAGCGAGATACAAACGCTCAATACCATTAACAAACTTATTGGTAATCGCGGTATCAAAGTCTTCAATTGGGCCAGCGGATATGGTTGTTTTTGTTAACTTACACCCTTCGAAATGTTCAGGTAAAGGATAAGGAATCCAATTCACAATAGGTCCAAACAAGATATTTTCATAGGGATCAAAATCTTCTAATACAAATCGCATTTGCTCAAAATAGCTTTGCTGATGCGGTCGAATTTCGGCAAACCTTTTCGTTAATAATAAAATGATTTCTTTTAAGTTTTCTTGTCCAGTAATGCCCAACCTTAATGGCAGGATATTCATGACTAAGCAAGGAATACGCATAGATGAAGTACCCAACCGAGACATAAAAGGTACCCCAAAGCATTGTTGAGGATCTTTAGACTGTTTTATTAAATAACTCATCATCACTGCCATGACGATAAGAGCACTGGGCAATTTTAATTCAGTTGCTAACGCATTTAATTGTATCTGTGTAGGCCAATCAATTACCTCTTCATAACGCGGCCCTTGTGAAAATGGTTCTTTTAATTTTTGTTTAAGTCGTTTCTTAGGGGCTTTCTCATACGAAAAATTAGCCTTCCAAAAGTCTAAATCTTTTTTAGCTTTTTCAGAGTAAAGGTAGTGCTGTTCTTCTGCAATAAACTTTTCATAATGATCGAACCCTTTAATTTTTAATTCAGTACCATTTTTGAGAGATTGATAATAATCAATAAATCGGCTAATCATCAGTCCGTAAGCGTAGCCATCTAATGCAACGTGATGCGCTTTAAAAAATAATCCATACTTTTGCTCACCTAAGTGTGCAAATACATAATCATATAAATGACCCGATTCTAAATTAAATGCTGGTTCTATTTCTTTTTCAGCCCACGCTAAAATTTCCTCTTCATCAAGCTGAGATAAATCAACGAAGCTAGGTTTCCGTATCGTCACATCATCTACTCGATAGACGTGTTCGCCCTGAACTAAAGCTCGCCAATGAAGCGATTTAGCTTCCTTTAATGTGAGATAAACTGCTTTTTGAAAAAGCTCTCGATCTAATGGTCCCTCAATAACCAACCACTCCGCCGTATGAAAAGGATAACTGCCATGATAATGATGTCCTTTCCACATACTGTGTTGTGCACGAGTTAATAGATCATGGGATTCATTGATTTGCATAAGACAACCGCATATATTTAATTTTCATTAAAAATCAAAGCTTTACAAAATATCCTAACCTTCATATTTTGTGATTACACTTTGGCACAAAAAGATTATTAAATATAATGATTATCATTTGCAAATTTAATTTGTTTGATTTAGATTAATAACCATTCAAATCTGTCGACTGACGCACGTATTACTGTATCGACGATCTTCACTCCATTGATAAGTACAGAAGATTAAATAATGACGACACAATCTCCTCCTCTAGCTCGACATATTTCTGTCCATTCAACAGAACAAATTTCCACTCATTTACAGCGTATTAAGTTTAAAAGTGAAGATTTCACAGGTTATGCAAAATGTGATGGTGGTGCGCACATCAAATTGTTTTTTCCGAACCCTGATCAACAAGCACCTGACCTCCCGTTTCGAAATTCTTTAGGCAAAATTACGTGGCCATATGGAAAGAAACCAATTACTCGGACATATACTGTTCGAGATTTCGATGAAGAACTGCAACTTTTAGTCATCGATTTTGTAAGACATGAAGATTTTGGTATAGCGGCTGATTGGGCGAAGCATGCGAGTCCAGGGGACTTATTAGGTCTAGCTGGTCCAGGAGGACCAGCACGTTTTAAAATCGATGCAGAATATTGGATTTTTGTTGGAGATCTTTCAGCAATCCCGATGATCGCTGCCTCTCTTGAACAATTACCAAAAGACGCCCATGGTGAAGTTTGGATCGAGATTGAAGATGATTCAGACCAAATACATCTGAATAAACCTGAACACATTAAGCTTCATTGGTGCAACAGCACTCATGAATTGAATAATAACATCCGTCATTCTTTGCAAAACTTAGACTGGAAAAATAAAGATATTTCAGTATCACTGGCGGGTGAAAATTCAACGGTGGTTGAACTTCGTAAAATACTGAGACAAAACTTCCAGTTACCCAAGAGCAATTTATATGCTGTGCCTTATTGGAAGCAAGGTCACAACGAAGAGGCTTATCATGAGGAACGCCATCAAGTGATGGATGGCATTGAATAAGTGAATAGAATTATTTTAATGAAATATGTAGAAAGATATGAAATATAAAATTGCAATTATGTTGAGTGCTGTCACTCTCTTCACAGCATGCTCTCAGTCGAATGAACCTTCTTCACGAGACAGTAAAGCGACGGTTGAATCTCAAATAAATACGACACGACAAATTGAAGATGCTTTAGGTCGTCAAGTTACGATTCCTGTTCAGCCACAACGTGTTGTGGTTTTAAGTGAGCTTGATTTGGATAGTGCTATTGCACTTGGAATAAAACCTATAGGCAGTAGTTATGTTCGAGGTCAAAGTCATTTTCCAGATTACCTCAAAAATGAAACACAACAGATCGCCTCCGTCGGTAACTTTGGACAACCGAGCATGGAACAAATTCTCACGTTACAACCTGACTTAATTATTGCTGGAAGCATGATTGATACACAAATGATTAATCAATTGCAGCAGATTGCACCCACTGCAGTCAGTTTTGCACGCGGAGAGCCATGGAAAGACAGTTTCAAAAAGGTAGCTCATTTATTAAACAAAGAACAACAAGCCCAAAAAGCTCTAGAAGCGTACGATCAATATGCGCAAGAAGCTCAACAGAAATTACATGCTCAACAAGGTCAATCAGTCAGTGTCATTCGTTGGACAGCCAATGGACCTGTTTATATGTTAAATGATTCATTTGCGAGCCAAATTTTAAAAGATATTGGCTTAACACGACCTCAACATCAGCAACAACCAGGTGCAAGCCATACGCCTCCAATCAGTCGAGAGCGTTTTGATCAAATTGATGCAGACTGGCTCATCATTGGCAGTCATCTAAACTCGGAAAAGCAACTGGCAGAACTAGAAAAATTACCAGAATTCCAACGTCTTAATGCTGCAAAAAACAAGCATTATTTCGTGGTTGATGCATCTATGTGGACTGGCATAGGTGGACCACATGCTGCTCGACATGCCATTGATGATGTATTGAAGCATCTCCATAATTAACATGCTGACGAATGCTACAACTGTACTTGACCGATTCCCGCTGATGGGAATCGTGCTTAGCTTGATTATTTTATGTTGCGCTGTTTTGTCGATCGCGTACGGCGCTGGTCAGCCCTACTTTACAGACAGTTTGCAACTTATTCTTCAGGCATTAAGTCAATGGTCCTTAGAACCAATCACTCCCCTATTGGAAATTAGAATTCCACGTACTATTGCGGCGGTGAGTGTCGGATTAGCTTTAGCGATCTCAGGCGTCATCCTTCAAAACTTGCTTAAAAACCCTTTGGCTGATAGTGGATTAATCGGAATTAATAGTGGTGCATCTCTTGCCATTGTTTTGGCCATTGTTCTTCAAATGGATACCTTCGGACTATTTTTTTGGGCGCTGATTGGAGCTTTAGTGAGTGCATTATTGGTCTTTGCAATCACCCCTCGTCAAATGACAGATCATAGCTCACTTACACGTTTAGTCTTGGCTGGACTGGCAATCACCAGTACATTCCAAGGTTTTATGGCTGCCATTCTTATTAGTTTCCAAAATGGTTTAGACGACTATCGTTTTTGGGTTTTGGGTTCGCTCAATCGCGTTGATATTCAATATCTCGGTCTTGCACTAATTTTAATGGCGATCGGACTCATCATCGCTGTATTGGTAATACGCCCTCTAGGTCTTAGTTTAGTTGGTGATCAACTGGCGAATAGCTTAGGCTTAAATACGAAACTACTTGATGCATTCTGCATTTTAGCTGTGGTTTTATTAACTGGAAGTGCCGTTGCATTAACAGGACCAATTGCCTTTTTAGGCTTGATTGCACCTTACTTTGCACGAGCTATTGGTGCTCTGAGTATTCAGAAACAACTCATCTATAGCGGACTATTTGGCATGTTGTTGTTGCTGATCGCGGATATCATTGCACGTGCAGTCGTGCAACCTTTCGAAGCCCCTGTCAGTATTCTTTTAGCCTTATTAGGTGCACCTATTTTGATATGGATGGTACGTCAAAATAACCTACAAAATATCATTCAAGCGGAGAAATAATATGTATTCTCTGTTGAATCGTTTAAAACAAAAATCAGTGATAAAGGCTTGGATAATCATTGCGATTCTACTGATATCACTTAGTTTATTTAGCCTGATGTACGGTGAAATCACATTAAATTTGAATACGCTATGGAATGTATTGACAGGCAATGCGTCAGCTCCACATCAACTTCTCGTTGAAAAGATTAGATTACCACGACTTTTGGCAGCCTTATTGATTGGCGCTGCACTCGCCTTATCTGGTCTCATTCTTCAAATTATCACCAAAAATCCTCTTGCGAGCCCAGATGTTTTTGGTATCAGTGACAGTGCAGTGCTTGCTTTGGCATTCACCATTCTCCTCTCAAGTTCTAGTATGTTAGGTCAATGGTGGCAAGCATTAGTGGGTGCGATCTTCTGTGTTTTTTTTATTTTAATTGCTTCAGGCGGCGTAGGAACACAGGGGTATCGTATTTTGGTCATCGGGGTCGGAATTGCAACACTCATGAAAGCCAGTTTTGACCTTATCCTTGCGACACTGCCAGTAATGCACACCAGTAATATTTTAATTTTTAGTAGTGGTAGTTTGATTGGTCGAAGCTACAGCATCTTGCTACCAACTTCGATTTTTATCATGCTGCTTGTCAGTATGATTGTGCTGTGGCGGCGACTATTTAGTGCAATGGTTCTCCCTGATTCTGTCATTGATAGTCTAGGAGAACCCTTACCTAAAATTAGACTGATGCTCATTATTATTGCTGCGTTTCTCGCTGGGACCGCTGTCAGTATTGCGGGCCCCATTGGATTCGTGGCTATTGCCGCACCAATCATCGCATTTAAATCATTTCCTCATCATTTATTTCCGATTTTCCCAACCATGTGTATTGGTGCATTAATGGTTTTAAGTGCTGATTTACTTGGAAAAAATTTGCTTGCCCCTGTCGAAATTCCCGCAGGCATTATTAGTGGCATGGTTGGTGGTCCACTGTTGTTGTGGTTGTTATATCGTCATTCTAGAAGTATGAGTCGTACATGAGTTTAATCATCAATCAATTAAGTGCTGGATATAATCATCATCAAGTTTTGAAGGGTATCAATGCTGAATTTCAGCAGGGTCAAGTCATCGTCCTCATTGGTCCAAATGGCTGTGGAAAATCGACCTTGTTAAAATGTATTGCTCAAATTCATCCATATGATCAAGGCGAAGTCATTTGGGAAAAAAATCAACTGAATATACTCAGTAAAAAGTTGCTCGCTAAACAACTTGCATTACTTCCACAGCATGTAACTGCACCCAACGGCATGACAGTTGAGCAGTTAGTGCGCTTCGGTCGTTTTCCACACCAAGGTTGGTTTAAACTACTCAACATCGAAGACCAAAAAGCGATTGATGACGCCTTGTCTGCGACCCATTTAAGCGAATTAAAAAATCAAAATTTAAGCAATCTATCAGGAGGTCAACGTCAACGTGCATGGATCGCAATGGTCCTCGCACAACAAACTCCTTTAATTCTTTTAGATGAACCAATCAGTATGCTCGATATCGGTCATCAAGCCGATATTTTAAATTTAGTCCGCTCTCTAGCCTCACAAGGTAAAACCATAGTGATGGTTCTACATGAATTAGCCACTGCTGCACGCTGTGCCGATTTTCTAGTTGCCATGAAAGATGGTCAAATCATTGTACAAGGAAAATCAGAAGATGTTTTAACAAAGCAATTAGTTCATCAACTCTATAACTTAGATGCTGAAGTCAGGCTGGTTGAAGATGATCAACTCAAAAAAAGGTTACTGGTCATCCCAAATAAGTTTGGTGATTAAACACTCGAATAAAAAGCTTGAATATATAGAATGAAAAAAGCCCTGACATTTGTCAGGGCTTTTTGAATTTGGCGGAAGCGGTGAGATTCGAACTCACGGAGGACTCACACCCTCGTCGGTTTTCAAGACCGGTGCATTAAACCGCTCTGCCACGCTTCCATGTGCGCCATAATACGAAGCTTTTCATATCATGACAAGTAAAAATTACAATCAAACCATTCAAGTGAATATAGTTTCACCAAATGATTCAAATTTATTAAATTTTGGCTGCAATTTCAGCACCTTCACGAATCGCACGCTTAGCATCAAGCTCAGCAGCAAGCTTTGCACCACCAATAATGTGATATTTTGCTAAAGTTGTTTCAGTCTCTGATGGCATAATCTCTTTAACAGATTCTTGCCCTGCACAAACAACGATAGTATCGACTCGTAATAATTGATCATGCCCACCAACTTCGATCCACAGACCTTCATCACTCACTGATTTGTATTGAACGCCACGCAACATTTTCACATGATGTTTTTTTAATTGGGCGCGGTGAACCCAACCAGAGGTTTTACCTAATCCTATACCCAAAGGCGTTGTCTTACGTTGCAATAAATATATTTCGCGAACTGGATGATCCACTTCAGCAGGTTGTAAACCACCTTCAGAAACATACTGAATATCAGGATCAACTCCCCACTCACGTTTCCATTCTGCCAAAGGTTGTGGCTGTGGCTGATGTTCAGGTTTTAATAAAAACTCTGACACATCAAATCCGATACCACCAGCACCAATTACTGCTACCTTTTGACCCACAGGCGCACCTCTTAATACTTCTGCATAAGATAAAACTTGTGGTGCATCACTTCCTTCAATCTTCAATGCACGTGGTACAACGCCTGTCGCAACAATCACTTCATCAAAGCCTTCACGCTCAAGCTGTTCACGATTAACTTTAGTATTTAAACGAAGTTCAACCCCAGTGCGCTCAATTTGGACTTTAAAATAGCGAATGGTTTCATGAAATTCTTCTTTCCCAGGAACAACTTTCGCTAAGTTGAATTGTCCCCCTACATCATTAGTGGCTTCAAATAAAGTAACCTGATGACCACGACTGGCAGCAACGGTCGCTGCCGACATTCCAGCTACACCACCACCCACAACAGCTACTTTTTTTGGCTTCTTGGTTTTTAAATAAACCAGTTCAGTTTCATAGGCTGCACGTGGATTCACTAAACATGTGGCACGTTTATTTTTGAAAGTATGATCCAAACAAGCCTGATTACACGCAATACACGTATTGATTTCATCAACACGATTAGTTGCCGTTTTATTCACCCAGAAAGCATCTGCCAATAATGGTCGAGCCATTTGAATCATGTCGGCTTTACCTTCAGCCAAAATAGCTTCGGCAGTTTCAGGCATATTGATTCGGTTGGATGCAATCACAGGCACAGACACATGTTTTTTTACCTCTGCGGTATAATCTACAAATGCCGCACGAGGAACAGAGGTTACAATTGTTGGCACACGAGCTTCATGCCAACCAATACCTGTATTCAATAATGTGATACCCGCTTCTTCTAGCGCTTTGGCAACCGTGATCACTTCATTCATTGTATTACCGTCATGAACTAAATCGAGCATAGATAAACGGAAACAAATGATAAATTTTTCGCCAACTTTCGCGCGAATTGCCTTAACAATTTCAACTGCAAAGCGCATACGGTTTTCTATTTCACCCCCCCATTGGTCTGTACGTTGATTGACATGACGACTCATAAATTGGTTCAGCAAATAGCCTTCTGATCCCATGATTTCAACACCATCATAGCCAGCTTTTTTCGCGATACTTGCTGTAGCCGCATAATCTTGAATCGTATCCAAAATTTGTTTTTCTGACATTTGTCGTGGTTTGAATGGTGAGATCGGCGATTTTATTGGGCTTGCAGAAACCACAAAAGGTTGATAACCATAACGCCCTGAATGCAAAATTTGCATTAAAATTTTTGCACCATGTTTATGAACTGCATGTGTCACTAATCGGTGTGGGGCAACATCACCTAAGGTATTCATTGTGCCACCAGCTGGAAGGAGCCAGCCTTGACGATTAGGCGAAATACCACCTGTAATGATGAGACCTACGCCCCCTTTAGCACGTTCACCAAAATATGCTGCTAATTTAGGATAATTATAAAAACGATCTTCTAGACCGGTATGCATCGATCCCATCACGACACGATTTTTGAGGGTAGTGAAACCAAGATCGAGAGGTTTTAATATATTTGCATAGCGAGTTGTCATGGCAATTCCTTATTTTATGGGCTTTGCAACTTGTTGCATAAAACTATACTTCTTTTTTCATAACTGTTTATGGCAATTTTTTTTCTTTTTCTATAATAAATTACCAACTATGAAATTAGATATTAATATTCAATCACTTACAAAAAATATTTTTCACTAAGTTCGCTTTGAAAAATTGCAATAAAATAAATTGATGCATAAAAATCTTCATAAATGCGCTGTATTCTTTTCAAGAAGAAATCATGAATTAGATTAAGCACTACCTATTACTTCTGAGTTTCGACGAAATATTGCTACTTATTCTAATATTTTTGCACCACGTATCTTTTTTTAAAAAAAATTACCAATGAAAAGTGCTACAATTGAAGAAATATATTTTTCAGGTTACCAATTTTCTAGGTGCCTATATTCTATCGTTAGGATGAACAATGTCTGATAATGCAACTATCTTACAGAATGTACCTGTAGGCAAAAAAGTTGGTATTGCCTTCTCTGGTGGTCTTGATACTTCTGCAGCTCTATTGTGGATGAAACAAAAAGGTGCTGAACCTTATGCGTATACAGCAAACTTAGGTCAGCCAGATGAAGATGATTACGATGCTATTCCAAAGAAAGCTGAAGCTTATGGCGCTGTTAAAGCACGCTTAGTGGATTGCCGTTTACAACTTGCATTAGAAGGTATTGCAGCAATTCAATGTGGCGCATTCCATATCTCTACAGGTGGTGTACCTTACTTCAATACAACGCCACTTGGTCGTGCAGTCACAGGTACAATGCTTGTTACCGCGATGAAAGAAGATGACGTCAACATTTGGGGTGACGGATCTACTTATAAAGGTAACGACATTGAGCGTTTCTACCGTTATGGTCTATTAACGAACCCAGCACTTAAAATTTACAAACCTTGGTTAGACCAAACATTTATCGATGAACTTGGTGGCCGTGCAGAAATGTCACAGTTCCTCATCGATAACGGTTTTGACTATAAAATGTCAAAAGAAAAAGCATACTCAACAGACTCAAACATGCTTGGTGCAACTCACGAAGCGAAAGATCTTGAGTATCTTGATGCTGGTATCAAAATCGTTGAACCGATTATGGGTGTTGCTTTCTGGAAAGAAGACGTTGAAATCGCACCTGAAGAAGTTTCAATCACATTTGAAGAAGGCTTCCCTGTTGCACTTAACGGTCAACGTATTGAAGATCCAGTTGAGTTAATTCTTGAAGCGAACCGTATCGGTGGTCGTCATGGTCTAGGTATGTCTGACCAAATCGAAAACCGTATCATCGAAGCGAAATCTCGTGGTATTTATGAAGCTCCAGGTATGGCACTTCTACACATTGCTTACGAACGTCTTGTGACTGGTATTCATAACGAAGATACCATTGAACAGTACCGCATCAACGGTTTACGTTTAGGTCGTTTACTTTACCAAGGTCGTTGGTTCGACTCACAAGCGCTTATGCTTCGTGAAACTGCTCAACGTTGGGTTGCTAAAGCAATCACAGGTACTGTGACTTTAGAACTTCGTCGTGGTAACGATTACACTATTATGAACACTGAATCTGAGAACCTTACATATGAAGCTGAACGCTTAACTATGGAAAAAGGTGATTCTGTATTCACGCCAATGGATCGTATTGGTCAATTAACCATGCGTAACCTAGACATTACAGATACACGCGCTAAGTTAGGAATCTATACTGGTGCAGGTTTACTTGCTGTAGGTACAGGTTCTGCTGTTCCACAACTTAAAGACAAAAACTAAGATTTAGTTTAGTCCTAAAAAAACCGCGCTTTGAGCGCGGTTTTTTATTTGGACATGAAAATCTATCATTGTTCCCTAGATGAATAATGACTCATTCATCCAACGTATGCTTCATTTTTATATTAATCAGCACAAATAGATGTAAAACCCCTTTTATCGGCTTTTGTCGTTATCAATTTCAAGCAATATCGATTATCATCTATGTTATTTTTTCAGTAAGACTTGCCTTGAATACGATCACTTTAATCCAGCCAGATGATTGGCACGCTCATTTAAGAGATGGTTTAGCACTTCAACGTACTGTTCCTGATTTGGCGAAGCAATTTCATCGCGCAATCTGTATGCCAAATACAGTTCCACCTGTAAAAACTGTGGAAGAGGCACATGCCTATCGTGAAAGAATCATGGCGCATGTTCCTGAAAATGTAAAATTCGATCCTCGTATGGTGCTTTACTTTACGGATCATACTTCTCCTGAAGAAGTACAAAAAATTAAAAAATCTCCATATGTAAATGCAATTAAGCTTTACCCTGCTGGAGCAACCACGAATTCTGATAATGGCGTTAGTGATATACGTAAAGTGTATAGCGTCATTGAGCAACTTGAAGAACATCAAGTTCCTCTCTTACTCCACGGCGAAGTAACACATCATCATGTTGATATTTTCGATCGTGAAAAACGTTTCTTAGATGAAGTTTTAGCACCGCTGCTTAAACAATTTCCAAAATTGAAATTAGTTTTAGAACATATCACCACAAGCGAAGCTGCACATTTTGTACTTGAGCAAGATCGCAACGTGGCAGCAACGATTACACCACAACATTTGTTATTCAATCGCAATGACATGTTGGTTGGTGGTGTTAAACCGCATTTCTATTGTTTGCCAATTTTAAAACGCCAGACACATCAGCAAACTTTGTTAGAAGTCGCAACAAGTGGCAACCCTAAATTTTTCTTAGGTACTGACAGCGCTCCGCACTCTAAAAATGCGAAAGAAAATGCATGTGGCTGCGCTGGGTGTTATAGCGCTCCAACTGCAATTGAATTGTATGCTCAAGCATTCGATCAGGCCGGTAAAATTGAACGTCTTGAAGGTTTCGCTTCATTCTTTGGTGCAGACTTCTATGGTTTACCTCGTAATACTGAAACCATTACATTGATCAAAGAAGATCAAGTGATTCCTGAAAGCCTTGAATATTTAGATGGCGAACAGATCATTCCTCTTTATGCAGGTAAAACAATTCAATGGAGAAAAGTGTGACCACTGAAACATTACCTGTCATCGGTCAACGCTTCCGCGGGTTCCTACCCGTGGTTGTTGACGTGGAAACAGCTGGTTTTAATGCGGATACCGATGCATTGCTTGAAATAGCATGTATTCCAATCATTTACGACGAATCTGGAAAGTTTGTACCTGGTCAAGCGCATCATGCACACATCAATCCATTTGAAGGTGCAAATTTAGATCGTCGCTCACTCGACTTCATTGGCATTGATCCTTTTAATCCAATGCGTGTAGCGATGGCAGAAGATGAAAAGTCTGCACTTAAACGTATGTTCAAAGCAATTAATGAGGTACGCAAACAACAACAATGCACACATGCTGTGCTAGTTGGACACAATGCTCATTTTGATCTTGGTTTTTTAAAAGCGGCAATTGCACGTACTGGAACTAAGAATCAAAATCCATTTCATAGTTTCTCGGTTTTTGATACGGTGACTTTGAGTGCTGTGATGTTCGGACAAACTGTTTTGGCTAAATCATGTATTCAAGCTGGCATCGAGTTTGATGGTAAAGAAGCCCACTCTGCTTTGTATGACACACAGAAAACAGCTGAATTATTCTGCTATATTTTAAATAAATTAGCGCCCCATTTACTTGAAACACTCGTTTCAGAGTAAAAATCTTTAAATACCCCAATATTTTAGAAATCTTGATCATCCTGTGGATTGATCTTAATTGAAAAGTATTGGGGCTTTTTGTTCCAATTTTTAACTATCGCTTTTTTATATTATGTTAATCGGAATATAGTATTGATAATTATTCTCATTAATATTGTGAAATAAGTATTGTTAAATGATAATCGCTATCGTTTTTATTCTCTCAATGTTAAATCATGTCATTTGTACGCTCAAAATTAAATTTAGCCATTCTTACGATTCTCTCAACTACAGTTTGTGCAAATGAAACAGAAATAAATTCAACAGCTAATGATGATTCAATCAAACTCAATACAATTGTAACGAATGCAACTGAGCAACAAGAAGTTGGAAAAACCCTCTATACGAAGGATGACTTAGACAAGACACCCAATAGTTCTAAGAACATTACTGATTTTTTAAAAGTAAATCCTAATGTGCAATTTGGTAATAATTTTAAAAGTGGCTTACAACAAGGTGAACTTAGCCCAGCCGAAATTAGCATCAATGGCGGTTTACCCTATGAAAATAAATTTCTAATCAATGGGATGAGCATTAACAATAATATTAACCCTGTGGGTGCAACAACATCGAACTCAAATAATGAACTACTCGGCTCTAGTCAAGCTGTTGCAGTCAATGCAGACCTGATTTGTAATATTAAACTGCTTGATAGCAATGTGAGCGCTGAATATGGTGAATTTACTGGCGGTGTAGTGAGTGCAGAAACCTGCGCACCAAAAACTAAGGTAGGCAAAATTCACGGTAATATTACCTATGATTATACATCTGATTCTTGGTCTAAAATCAACTTTCCTGATCCAGAAAGCCAACAGGAATTTGAAACCTCCAACAGTGAAAAAAATCAACCTTTCTTTACTAAACAAGGAGTCAGTGCAACACTGTATGGTAATCTCACAGACCAATTAGGTTTCAATGCTTTTGGCTCTTTTCGACATTCCTTAATTCCATTAAAAACGAATTTTATTGAGCCAGCAGAATTAGACCAAACACGTGCTGCGAGCAATTATGGTGTCGAACTCTTCTATACACCTTCAGATAAAACCTCATTAAAAATAGGAACTCAGCTATTTGAAAATAAAGGTGAGTACTTCAATGCTACATTTTTAAACTCAGAAAACACACAAATATCTGATAGTCAAAGTATTTATATCAATTTAAAAAATAAATTAAATGCTGTTCGGTTAGAACAAAAACTTAATTTTCAAACACAAAAAAACTCGCGAAAGGCAGAGCAAGATGCGTATGTGTGGGCTCGATCTTCAACAAAGAATTGGAATCCGAATTTAAGTACGCAATCTTATGGAAACTATGGTGCATTATCACAAGAAGAAAAAAAACTCGAATACTCAATCAAAGCCCTATTTGAACCAATAAACTTTGCGAACTCATCACACCAATTCAAAATGGGTGCAGGTTATGGTCATTATGAAGCGTATTGGGAAAGACCTGAAGTTTCTAATAATTATTACACAACTACTATCGCTTCGAAAAATATTGAAAACTTAAACTGTTACACTTCTGATGGTCGTCGTTATGATGCTTGTGACGAAGGTAATTCAATTGACGGGCAATATTTAACGCAACGATTTAAATATGATGCAGGACAAATCAATGTACGCCAAGATCGTTGGCATGCATATCTCGAAGATTCAATTTATGTTAATCCATTTATTCAATCTAGTTTAGGCTTACGAGCTGATTATGATTCACTGACTCAAAACACCAATATTGCACCTCGTAGTTCATTTGTTTTGAAGCCATTTGGCAATGATCAATTATTTATCACGGCTGGTTGGAATCGCTATTATGGTTTAAACGCATTCGCCAACGAATTACAAGCTCAACGAGGTCGATTACAGACAAAATTTAAGAGAAATAGTCTTTCTGAAGATTGGGAACTCGACCCGACGTTTATGCCATCCTTCAAATCAAGGTCAGAGCTGGATACGCCGTTTTCAGATGAATCTGTATTTGCTTTTAACACCAATATTTGGAACATCAATACTGGTTTAAAATATGTTCAGCGAGAGAACAAAGACCAATTACGCCAGCAGCAAGGTAATAAGTCTTATAACAACTCAGGAAAATCTGAAGCTGAAATATTAACTTTCTCTTTAAAAAATATTAAACCACTTGTATTTAAAAATTCTGTGCATTATTTAAGCCTAAATGCCGATATGACAGATACAAATCGTAATTTTGATAGCTATGAAAGCAACTACTACACAGGTACATCACAAATTTATTATGATGGCAAACTGATTAATGCTGAAGATAAACCCACTGATAATTTCAATACTCCATGGACAGTTAGACTAGATTGGAATATTGGTTTTAATAATATTCCTTTAAATATTAACCATTATCTTAGCTATCGTGCAGGGACACCAGGTATGAAAAAAACCCTGAGTACCAGTAAAACTGAATTTGTCTATGAACTCGATGGTATGAAATATGACACTTACACTGCATACAAAACGAAAAATGCTTTGAATTGGGATATGCGTACTACCTACACAATACCGAGTTCAAAGAATACGCAAACTATTTTTGGTTTAACCATTAATAATGTACTTAACCGTAAAAATAAGTATTTTTCTTCCAATACATCCTCAGTGACACCAACACCAAGTCCTGAAATCGGTCGTCAATTCATTGCAGATGTTACATTTAAGTTCTAACTCATGATTCCCATAGAGCACTTAGGTGCTCTTTTTCATTTATGCCACGTTAAACTTTTGGATTGCATAAAGAAAAAACAATTCAAGACTTGAAAAATATCAATTATCCTCGATATTACATAAAGTAATTCACTCAATCTTAGAATGAGCATATGAACAATCAAAACAAACCTGAAATTATTACGATAGAAGATCAAAGCTTTGGTAGCCATGTAGAACATTGGGCGCTGTTAACTGATGATCCGACTGTTCAGGTTCCAAAATGGTTGAGTGAAGCACTAAATGCACCTGTCATGCCGATGGGGATTTGTGCTGAAGAACAAGATATGGATCCGAATGTTTGGCTAATTCAAGGACCTAAACAACAACCTATCCAATTGGTTCAAGTCATTGCTGTAGAAGACAATAAACCTAAAGCAGTCAAAACAGCCTTCCCTACTTTTGATAGTCCTTATACGTTGAACGCGACGATTGAACGCATCATTACATGTAAGTCCAACACGCAAGCAGTGTTACAATTAAAAGTTAGTGATAATAGTGTGGTTTATGCTTTTGATAGCTTATACAGTGTTAACCAAATTCAATACCAAAAAAATCAATCTTATAAAGTCCAATTAAATGCGTGGGCTTATGAGCTAGAAAAAGTTGCTGATCAAGAACAAATTGTTGTGGATGATCCAGCTTCAATTAAACACCATCGTGCTTTAAATGAAATTTTGAGTGAACACAATGGTGTAGCGCCAGATAATTTACAGCAGCTGATTGATGCTTGGGAACCTAAATCAGATGCCGATAAAGAACCTGTAACGGTCGATTTTTCGAAAATGGTGGCTTACTTGTACGGTGAAACCATGGGTCAGGAAGATGAGGCCTGGTTCCAAGGAAAAGTGGTTGGCAAGACCCAAATGCAGTTCAACGATCAATTTTATCAACTTTATGATGTAACACTTATTTTAGAAGAAAACCAACCTGCTACACTTATTCGTATCGCGACTAAGGATGAGAATTATAAAAATTTCGAAATTGGTCAATATATTCGTGGAAATATATGGATTCAGGCGAATATTTATGCTAAAAATACATCAAATAAATAGGATTTAACTATAAAGTAATATTTAGGCTCCTAGATGAAAATTATACCGGAACAATCAACAGGCTTAATGGAACAAGCACGCCCTCGTATTCGAGTAGACAAGGGTGCTTACTGTTTCTTTTTCTTAGGTGTTTTCCTCGCTGCTTTTATTTTCCACTTTACCAATCTTATCCCAGCATTTTAATAAATTAGTGTTGATTACTTTCATCTGCGTTTTAGTGCATAAAAAAAAGCCTGTCATATGACAGGCTTTTTTACAAACTGATTTTTAAGCATTACGCTTCGCAAAATCATCCATAAATTTCACAAGAGCTTGTACACCCTCAAGTGGCACTGCATTGTAAATACTCGCACGCATACCACCTACTGAACGATGTCCTGCAAGATTTAATAAATTATTTTCCTCTGCTTCTTTCAGGAATTGCTTTTCAAGTTCAGGCTTCGCCAATGTAAATGGCACATTCATAATTGAACGATATTCTTTCGCAATTGGATTTGCATAGAAGTCACTTGAATCAATATAACCATACAACAATTCAGCTTTTTGCTGGTTCACTTGATGAATTGCCTCTACACCACCCTGTTCAAGCAACCATTCAAATACTAAGCCTGATAAATACCAAGCATAAGTAGACGGTGTATTCACCATAGAATCATTCTTCGCTTGCGCTGAATACTTCAAAATGCTCGGAATTTCTTCTTTTGCTTGGTCTAATAAATCATCACGAATGATTACCAAAGTTAAACCAGCAGGACCGATATTTTTTTGCGCACCCGCGTAAATAAGACCGAACTTTGAAACATCAATTGGTGCCGACAAAATACTAGAAGATAAATCTGCAACCAGTGGTTTATCCGTAGTTGGGATATTTTTAAATTGAATACCACCAATCGTTTCGTTATCGGCATAATGAACATAGGCAGCATCAGCAGATAAATTCCATGTACTTTCATCAGAAATTGCAAGATTACCATCTGCATCTTTAATACCAGCTTCGATCACGTTAATTTCGCCATAACGTTTTGCTTCTTTTAAAGCTTTTTCAGACCAAATGCCAGTATGGATATAATCTGCTTTGTTATTTTTCCCTAATAGATTCAATGGAATCGCAGAGAATTGTAGAGAAGCACCACCCTGTAAGAAAAGCACTTTGTAGTTCTCAGGAATATTCATCAACTTGCGTAAGTCTGCTTCTGCTTTTTCAGCAACAGCGACGTAGTCTGCACTACGATGACTCATTTCCATGATTGATAGGCCCTTACCCTGCCAATCAAGCATCTCAGCTTGAGCTTTTTCTAATACAGCAGTAGGTAATGCAGCAGGACCAGCACAGAAGTTGTACGCGCGCATGATTTTTCCTTTCAGAGTGAAACACAATAAAATGATGGCATTTAACCACAGATAACCATAGCTTGCAGTATATTCAACTTAAATAATTTCAATCTTGTTTTCACACTAAAGCTATTTTTTCAATAAGCTCTACATTTATCAGAGATTTATGTTTACTATATTTTGAGAGACACCGTAGTTAGTAAGTTTAAATCGCTCACTACAACAGCTCTCAATCTGACAAAATTTATTATGACTATTTCGTTGTATTGTCTTTCATTTCAAGCGAACACTTAAAACATCTCACCATTATAAAGCGCATCAGTATTTACAGCTGAATGTTTTGTTTATGAACAATATTCCTCAGATTCCCCTCTCTCCTTCATTCAGCTGAAATGAAAGGGTTCACTACATGCTGTTATAAACAGTGTTATTACAATCAGCAAGCTATAATTAAATTTGAGTTTCATTTTTAATTAAAATTCTTTTTTAGACTATTGTTAATTAAAAAAGGACGCTTCAGCGTCCTTTTTTAATTCCTACAAATTATTCATCTGTAGATTTTTCATCGCTATCAGTCGTATCAATTTCTTGAGTATCTACTGATTCATTAGATTCAATTGAAGCCTCTTCACCTTCAACTGATTCTATAAAATCATCTTCCTCAACAGCTTCAATCGCTTCAACACCAACCAATGTCTCGTTTTCACCTAAGCGGATTAAACGTACACCTTGTGCATTACGACCCGTCTGAGCAATTTCAGATGCACGAGTACGTACTAGCGTACCACCATCAGAAATCAGCATGACTTCTTTGCTGACATCGATCGCTACCGCACCAACTAGCTCACCATTACGATCAGATGTCTTGATCGCAATGACGCCTTTACCACCACGTTTCTTGGTCGGGAAGTCATCCACTGGCGTACGCTTACCGTAACCATTTGCTGAAGCACAAAGCACTTCACCTGTTTCCGGAACAACGACTAATGAAACAATACGGCTTAGGAAATTAGAATCCGTATCTTCATCTTCTGAATCTACATCATTATCTTCAATTTCTTCCGCTTGAGCCAATCCAATGGTGACACGCATACCACGTACACCTTTCGCAGATCGACCCATTGCACGTACATCAGTTTCTGCAAATCGAATCGCTTTACCTTCATTCGAGAACAACATAATTTGTTGTTCACCGTCAGTAATCGCAACACCAATTAAACGGTCATCTCCAGCTAACTCGATTGCACGTAAACCATTTGAACGTACATTAGAGAACTGCTCAAGTTCAACTCGCTTGATCGTACCGTATTCAGTTGCCATAAAGACATAGAAGTTTTTACGTAAGTTTTCTGCAAGCTCAGCAAATTCAACTACTACTTCATCATCAAGATCTGTAGTTGATAATTCAACTCCTAACTCTTTCAGATGTGTACGCAATTCGTCCGATAGATCGTCACCATCTGCTAGATCAGCAAATGATTTTTCTAATGCATCATAGTGTGCAGCAATGATTTCGTTTTGCTGTAATTGAGCTTGATGAGATTTAACAAACTGACGGAAATCGGCTAGACGTTCTTTAAATTTCTTCGGTGCATCAATCACTGGCAGAATAGCAGTAATTGTCTCATTTTCATCTAATGGCAATAAGTTCACCATAGGACGACCTTTTGCACCACGAGAAGCTTGAGGCACTTCAAAAACTTTTAAACGATAGACTTTGCCGACATTGGTAAAGCATAAAACTGTTGCATGGTTAGATGTCACAATCAAATGTTGAATGTAATCATCTTCTTTCATAGACGTTGCTGATTTACCACGCCCACCACGACGTTGCGCAGCATAATCAGAAAGTGGCTGTGTTTTCGCATAGCCTGATTGAGAAACGGTTAAAACAACTTGTTCTTCTGGAATTAAATCCTCACGAGAGAAATCTACACGAGATTCTACAATCGCAGTACGACGCTCATCACCGTATTGCTGAAGAATAAGTGAAAGCTCTTCACGAATCACGTTCATCAACAATTCAAAATCATTAAGAATTGCTGTCAACTCTGCAATTTGTGCCAAAATTTCAGAATATTCTGCATGCAGCTTATCTTGTTCTAAACCAGTTAAACGATGCAAACGTAATTCTAAAATTGCACCCACTTGAGTCGGCGAGAGACGATAAATATTGCCAGATAATCCAAACGGTTTATTAGGATCTTCACCCTCAATCTCATCTGGGCGAACAGAAACTGAACCTGCTTTTTCTAATAAAGCAACTACACCACCTGCAGACCATTCCCCTGCTTGCAAACGTTCACGTGCTTCTTGCGGATTCGCAGAGGTTTTAATGGTTTCGATGATGGCATCAATATTTGCTAAAGCAACCGTTAAACCTTCCAAGATATGACCACGTTCACGCGCTTTACGTAATTCGAACATCGTACGACGTGTTACAACTTCTTGACGATGGCGAATGAAAGCAGCAATGATGTCTTTTAAATTCATCAGCTTTGGCTGGCCATTATCCAAGCAAACCATATTAATACTGAATGAATTTTGAAGCTGAGTATTTTGGAACAAATTATTAACAATTACTTCAGCGTTTTCGCCACGCTTTAAGTCAATTGCAATACGCATCCCTTCTTTATCAGATTCGTCGCGTAACTCTGAAATACCTTCGAGCTTCTTCTCTTTCACAAGTTCAGCAATACGTTCAATCGTTTTTGCTTTGTTCACTTGATATGGAATTTCAGTGAATACAATCGTCGTACGACCTGTTTTTTGGTCTTCTTCTAAATGGTACTTACCACGAATAAATAAACGACCTTTACCACTACGGTAAGCATCAACAATACCTGATTTACCGTAAATGATACCGCCTGTAGGAAAGTCTGGACCCGAAATATGTTCCATCAATCCTTCAATACTGATATTCGGATTATTGGCATAGGCTAAGCACGCATTGACCACTTCAGTCATATTATGCGGCGCCATATTGGTTGCCATACCTACAGCAATACCCGTGACACCATTAATGAGTAAATTTGGCACACGAGTTGGCATAACTTGTGGGATACGCTCAGAACCGTCGTAGTTATCTTCCCACTCTACTGTATCTTTTTCTAAATCAGCTAACAGTTCATGCGTTAATTTACGCATACGCACTTCGGTATAACGCATCGCTGCTGCACTGTCACCATCAACAGAGCCGAAGTTACCCTGACCATCAACCAACTGATAACGTAAACTGAAATCTTGTGCCATACGAACGATTGTTTCGTATACAGCAGAGTCACCATGAGGGTGGTATTTACCGATTACATCACCAACGACACGCGCTGATTTTTTGTAAGCTTTGTTATAATCATTTCCAAGCTCATGCATCGCATAAAGAACACGGCGATGAACTGGCTTTAAACCATCTCTAACGTCTGGTAGTGCACGAGAGACAATGACACTCATAGCATAGTCGAGATATGAGCTCTTCAGTTCATCCTCAATGGCAATCGGTCGAATTTCCGATACGCTCATGCATACTCCTTATTACAAACAGCTTGAAGAAACTGCTCGATTTATATAATCAATCTTGCAAAAAATTAGCCCAAAATCTATGGAGCTAAATTCTAAAACTCAGCCGCAAATTATAGCACAAATCCGTATTTTTGTGTCGAAATATTCAGCCTAACCTTGTTAATTATCTTCATTTTAGCGATCATTTTCTTGTTATTTCAAAACCAAAAATTAGCGCATCCAGACAGGATTTTTCAATATCCAAAATTTTGAGAAATACATTAGTACAAAAAAAATGCGCCAATCAACTGGCGCATCTTCATAATTTTTTCTATATTTTTATTGTGCCTGGTTCAGTACTTTACGATAGCTCAGCACAGCCACAATCAATAGAACTGGCAATAACATCTCCACCCCTTCCTCAATGGTCATAATCATGATTTGAGTATGCAGCACCAACTGGATGCCGAATTCATCTTTCAGGGTTGAGGTCGTGCGATCCAGCACTTTGCTTAGTCCGCCACAGGCAATGGTGAGGAAAATAAAAAAATGTGCAATATTCAATGAATCTTTCATGCTTAGTATGGTTTGAACCAATTTTTTCGCCAATACCAGAAAGACAAAGATAATGCCGAGCAATAAAATAAATCCGAGTAGCTTATCCATGAGCGGAATTTCAGCACTACGATAGAAATTAGTTTTGATAAAACTCATTTCAAACACCTGCTTATGAAAATCCATTTCCCGTAATCCCAACAATGTCGCTGCTATAGCCGTAAATACTCGGGTATGGGGTTTGATTTCAACATTAAGCAAACACAGCACTGCCAGCAAGTACCATAACCATGGACTCATGACTTCAAAAGCGCCTGACTCACTAAATAAATACTGAGTCACCTCAGGCGGTGCATTCAAGGCAGTATGAATACAAATACCAAGATAAAGCGCAATCAGCAGAAAACTAATGAACAGGATATGGGCGGCTTTGGAAAAGGGCATGATTAAAAACAGAAGAAAAAGCAAACTGGGATTTTATCACTTTTCATACAAATGAAATACTCTAGTTTCGATTGTCGAGTACTTTTAAAATTTTTGCATAAAAAAACGCCCTTACACAAAGCAGTAAAACATTGCTTTCACTGCTTGCACAAGAGCATTTTTAAACTGTGTTCAGGAATTAGATTTTAGAAACTAATTCTGGAACCACTGTATTTAAGTCACCTACTAACCAGTAGTCAGCTACTGCATTAATTGGAGCTTCTTCATCTTTGTTGATCGCAACGATCACCTTAGAATCTTTCATACCTGCCAAGTGCTGAATCGCACCAGAGATACCTACAGCAATATAAAGGTCTGGCGCAACGATTTTACCCGTTTGACCAACTTGCATATCGTTTGGAACGAAACCAGCATCTACTGCTGCACGAGATGCACCTTGAGCTGCACCAAGCTTATCAGCTAATGGATCAAGTACTTTATGGTAGTTCTCACCAGAACCTACACCACGTCCACCAGATACAACAATGCGAGCTGCTGTTAATTCTGGACGTTCTGATTTTACGATTTCTTCAGATACGAACTTAGAAATACCCGCATCACCAGTAGAAGTTGCAGCTTCAACCGCAGCAGATCCACCTTCAGCAGCAACTGCATCAAACGCTGTACCACGAACTGTACCAACAACAACTGATTCACCAGACTCTACAGTTGCAATCGCGTTACCAGCATAGATTGGACGCTTGAAAGTTTTAGGACCATCAACTGCAATAATGTCAGTAATCATACTTACATCAAGAAGTGCTGCAGCACGTGGAAGTACGTTTTTGCCCGTCGTTGTAGACGCCGCAAGAATGTGTGAATAGCCTGTACCAATTGAAGCAACAAGCTTCGCTACATTTTCAGCCAATTGGTTTGCATATGCAGCATCGTCAGCTAAAAGAACTTTGCTTACACCAGCAACTTTAGCAGCTTCATCAGCAACTGCTTGAGCGCCTGAACCAGCAACTAATACAGTGATATCACCACCGATTTTTTGAGCCGCAGCTACAACGTTTAAAGTTGCACCGTTAAGTGCTTTGTTGTCGTGCTCAGCGATTACTAAAATACTCATGATTTTTATCCTTCTGTATTAGATCACTTTCGCTTCATTTTTTAGTTTTTCAACAAGCTCATCAACAGACTTCACTTGAACACCAGCTTTACGTTCAGCAGGCGCTTCAACTTTAACAGTCTTAAGCTTAGTTGCAGGATTAACACCAAAATCTGCAGGAGATTTAGTATCAAGCGGTTTCTTACGTGCTTTCATGATGTTTGGAAGCGCCGCATAACGTGGCTCATTCAAACGTAAGTCAGTCGTAATGATCGCTGGAAGTGCAAGTTCAACAGTTTGTAAACCACCGTCGATTTCACGAGTCACTTGTACTTTATCGCCTTCAACTTTAACTTCTGAAGCAAATGTACCTTGACCAGCACCAAGTAATGCACCAAGCATCTGACCAACTTGGTTAGAGTCGTCATCAATTGCTTGTTTACCAAGAAGGATAAGTTGTGGCTGTTCAGCGTCTACAACGCCTTTAAGAATCTTCGCAACTTCTAAAGCACCAAGTTGGCTATCATCAGCTTCAACTAGGATACCGCGGTCTGCACCAAGCGCCATTGCAGAACGGATTTGTTCTTGCGCTTCTTTAGGACCAATAGAAACAACAACGATTTCTGAAACAGTTCCTTTTTCTTTTAAGCGAACCGCTTCTTCCACTGCGATTTCACAGAATGGGTTAATTGACATTTTAACGTTAGTAAGGTCAACCCCACTATTGTCCGGCTTTACGCGAACTTTAACGTTGGCATCAACCACACGTTTTACAGCAACAAGAGCCTTCATGTAATCCTCGGCTGTTTTAACAGAAGTAAATATTCAGAAAAGTTATAATAACTCTTCATTTAAAATTTTTAGGTGTCCTATCTTGCAATGTGTTTGGCATTTCGGTCAAGTCACAATTCACAAAACTGCTGTAAAAAAGCGTAATTTTCGTTGAACGGAGCGTTCACGAAATTATTTTGTTAATAAATTTGTCAGCTTTTCAATATTTTTTGTAAAAAATTAAACTTTGATTTTTAATATTTTTTTAATTTATTAACTACATCAGTTGAATTGATGCTGTAGACTCTTATTTTACGTTGAAAAGCGTTGGCGTGAGTCACCAAATTTGAGGTAAAAAATGTCATAACAGACAGCAAAAATTACAATAACAGCTATTCTTTTTGAGTATAATTTAACCAAAGTTAAATCTATTTGAATAGAAAGCGCAAACATCAGTTTGCGCTTTTTTAATGTTAATTCACAATGAGCCATGTTGCTGCCAATGAAAGCATCACTCCCGAACCACCATCAATCCATTTTTGACGTTTTTCATTTATCCCTGTTTTCTGTGTCAAAAATGCAAATACAAAACTCAATGATGAATAAATAATTAAGCATAATCCAATGAAGATTAGGGATAAGACAATCCCCTGTCCCATAATCGAAGAGGTATGCTGGTTAATAAATTGAGGCAAAATCGCAAAATAAATAAGCATACCTTTAGGATTAAGTAAGGATGTTATAAAACCGCGTCGAATCGGACTAATGACCTGGCTTTGTTTAATTTCAATATTTTTGTGATTAAGCGCAGATCGAATCAAATTAAATGCCAAATAAAGCAAATAACAGATTCCTAACCATTTGATCGTTTCAAAAATAATAGGGAAAGAAATAATGATAGCCGCAATACCCACAACGACTAAAAAAGAATGGACGAAATAACCCAAACACACCCCTAAAGTCGCCATAACGCCTGCTTTCGCATTTTTACCCATTACCTGTGACAGAATAAATAACATATCCGGACCAGGCGTAAAAATAAGAGGGATAACTGTCAAAGCAAATAACCAATAGGTAGACATTTTCTTTCTTCCATCATTAATGAAAATGAAAAAAAAGTATCTTCGAATTTACATAAAATAGGATTTCAAATATTCTATTTATTCTTTAATTTTTAGAATTTAATTCTAATATATGAAAATAATATCTAAATCAATTTCAGTTAAATTAGATCGTATCGATAAAAGTATCATTCATGAACTTCAAACCAACGGTCGAATTCAAAATAATGATTTAGCCAAAGAGATTGGCTTATCACCATCCTCTTGTTTAAGACGCGTAAAAATTCTCGAAGATGCTGGAGTCATCCAGCAATACACAACCATTGTTGATCCTCAAAAAATCGGATTACAACTTATTCTATTTTCGCGTATTTGGTTGGTGGGACAAGACGCTGAAACCATCGATACTTTTATTGAAGCGATGAAAGAACTCCCTCAAGTCATGGAGTGCTATATTATTTTGGGCGAATGTGATGCGATGTTAAAAGTTGTCGTACCTGATTTGGAGAACTATCGTAAATTTCAGTCAGAACACTTAACCAAAAAAAATGGGATTACCAGTGTGAAAACGGATTTACCCAGTCAAATCATTAAACAAAGCTATCAACTGCCCCTGCAATCAATTTAATACCATTAAGCAATCGATCCGACTGACTTTTCAGATCGGACCGATTATCCATTTTGATCAAGTTAAAAAGTTAAATGTTCAATGCTTTAAGTTTTTTCAACCTCGATTTTTTCATTCAAAATTTTTTCTAGAAGTACATGCTGATCCACTGATTCACTCAATTTAGGATCACAAATTTTGAGTCTCCGTTTCAGCTCTTCCTGCAAATACAATTGATCCTCAAGTTCCAATTCAGTTTGACTAAGTTGCTGAGCAAAATGCCGAATCACATCTTCAAATCGTTGATTTTGCTTCAATATAACGTATGCATAACCCAATACAAGCCCTTTGAAAATTTCCTGATAAGGCTTGCCACGTTGAAAATTGTATGCCAATGAAGATAGTACCCGCTCACCAAAACCTAACTTACGATATGGGTCTCGTGCCACTCGATCACATGGGTCTTTATAAGCCGTCTCACAAGAGTCGATAAAACTCTTCGCCAACAATTCTAAATTTTCTTTTCGATGTGGTAGTAGATCCTTTAATCCAACTTTAACCTCATGGAGTACTGCCAACATAAATTTAGAAATTTGCTCATCAGACAGTGCAATCCCGATCGTTTCATATTGTCGAAAACTTGCAGCCCATGCTGTCATTGCATGCACACCATTCCACATGCGATTTTTGATTAACTGTATCTCTTCAATCTCTTCAACCAGAATCATTTGGCGCATTTTTGCCAATAAAGGACTGTTATTTTCCACATAAAGTGGCATATCTGTTTCGGCATGAAATAAGATCAATTCTAGATTTTGTAGAATATGCGCCGATTTGAATTTTTCGTATAGATCGTCAATATACTGAGTAGCCAATTGTTCTTGTTCAGCATTTAAACGCGTCCCTTCATCCACATCCGTCACGTCTAAATCATGCTCATCCTGCACATGTCTAAAAATATTGTATTTGATTTTTAACTGTCTAAATAGTTTTTGATCTGTAATTTTCGCTACCATTCGATTGACTACTGTATCGCAAAAATAGTGCTGCGACATGATGATATTGACTGTCTTCGCATCCGTAATTTCATGCAAAGCACTACAAATCTGTTGTTCAATTAATGATTTTGCGCCTACTTTGTTTAAAACAATTAAAACTGTTAGAGGATTCAACTGTTCTTCAAAATGGATATAACGCGCATACAACCCTTGAGCAATGGTTTTAGCCTCTTGCTCGATTGCCTTTTCAGGTAAACACAGTGCAATTAAACTTGATTCAATATACATGTGCTGCATCATTTCAATATTTGATGCATCTATGACGGTTATATTGTCTATTCGCTCGTCATGAGAGTGTTGCCCATAACGAATACTGTAACCACCAAAAGTATTCACACTATTTCTATAGAGTGAATTCCGCGTTGAAGCATAGATTTGTTTTGGTCGAGTATATCCATCCCAATGAGACAATACTTGGGCAATGTAGCCACCACCTATTGCCCCAAAACCATGTATCCCCACGACATGCTGATTTAAAGTCTGAGGAAAAGAGTCAAATAGAGCAGGCATTTTTAATTTTGGTGTAAATTGATTCAAATCTTCCAGAAAATCATGCATGCTTTCGTAAAAGAAATTCGCTTTTTCGAGCATGGTTGAATTAGGTTCTTTGATATCTTGAAGTAATACCGTTAATCCACCCGCTTCAAACGCTGACATCACTCCATTTTCTGAGTCTTCAAACATTAAACATAAAGTTGGATCAATGTTCAGTTGCTCAGCAGCTTTTAAGAAAATTTCTGGGTGTGGTTTTCCATTAGCAACCTCATCGCCGCATACGATAATGTCGAAAAACTTATATACATTGGCATTGATTAAATACTCTTCAGCTATTTCACGTCGACTCGAAGTTGCTACTGCCATTTTCAGATTGGACTTTCTTAAACGTTCAAGAACTTGCATGAGTCCAAATTTAATCGGCACTCCGTATTTTCTTACATGCTCAAGTTCTAGCTGATCTGCTCGCTTTCTAATTTCCGCATACGGTACTTCTTGACCATATTGCTGATTTGCCAGTTTTTCGGCACTACGAGCACTTAAACCCAAACAAGATAATAAATATGCGTCTGTAAATTCGACACCAATGAGTTCTAATGATGCTTGCTTCAAAGTTTGAAAACGAAGTCGCTCCGTATCAAACATTGTGCCATCCATATCAAAAATGGCGGCATGGATATTATTTTCATGAAATTTAATCATTTACCCCTCTCCAAAAAAAATCAAAATTACTAGACAAGTGTAAAGAATTTGACTGAATCGAATGAGCAGAATAAATATATGAAACAAAATTGAACGTTATTTAATCAATAATTTTATCTTTATGTATTGAGTTGTTGGAAACGGGTAAATATAATTTTCTATAAAGTAACAGAGCTAAAATTATTAGCCCTGTTTTTTAAATGATTTTTTTCAAACTTGATTGAGCGCCGCCAAGTAATCACGATGGACGTGACTCAATTCAATAATAGGATATTGTTCTAGTTCAAAAATTTTCCAAACTTCAATAAAGTCTTCTTTCAAATCAACTCCTTGATCTGCAATAGGTCTTTCTTGCCATTGCTGATCAGAAATCCACAAATAAGTCTTAGATGCTATTGGATCAATCGCTTGGATTTTTCCTTCAGTATTAATACCCTGCACATAGGCATTGTTAGGTAGAGCGGCCTCAATCATCGGTAAATTGATTTCCACAAAATGTTTCACCTGACGTAAACCATAACCTGCAAAAATGTCTTTTTGTGCTGAAGAGAGTTGCTGATACTTTTGATCAATATTGTCAATCATGGCTTGACCTAATCATTCCTGCAAAATATTTTTTAATTTGTATACAACTTAAATCCATCTATTAAAGTTATACCTTAAAAATCGTATTAAAAAAAATCAATTCGAAAAATTTAAGCTAAAGTTTAAGGGAAAATTATTTTTAAAAGCGCAGCTTTCAAAAGCTCAATCCCAACAATACATTATTTTTCAAATAATTTTATTCGCATTAAATTAACGCATTTTATTTATATCAATGGTTATTAGCTATTTTCTGGAGCATAAAACTGTAAATTTCATTCATTCTAGAGTGGCACATTCATTGCTTAACCAGTTTGAACTTAATCTGGGGAATGCACATGATCACATTTAAAAAAACTTTGCTTGTTGTCACGATAGCAACTTTCTTAACAGCCTGTGGTGACAATGAAAGTAGCACAAATAATTCTAACACGCCGCCTCCTGTCCCGTTTAATCCTGTAGAAGCAACCATTAGTGATTTGCATAACTCGATTTTAAGCAAAGGTTCATCTTGTGTTGATGTTGTGCAAGGATATTTAAATCGTATATCAGCTTACGATCGACAAGGTCCAGAGCTCAATAGCATTATTTCTTTAAACCCAAATGCACTTAAAGAAGCAGAAGTGCTCGACCAACAATTTGCAAAAAATTCGAAACTTTCAGGACCTCTTCACTGTGTCACTGTACTCGCTAAAGACAATATTGATGCTGTAGATATGGCGAACACAGCAGGTTCTGTAGCATTAAAAGATAATTTTCCACATGATGATGCCTATATCATAAAAAATATCAAAGAAAATGGCGGAATCATTTTAGGAAAAGCCAATCTTGATGAGTTCGCTTTCGGCTTTGGTGGAAAATCAACTCTAGGTGATCAAACTAAAAATGTGTATGACTTAAGTAAAGGCCCAGGTGGTTCATCATCAGGAACTGGCGCTGCCATATCTGCAAGTTTTGCAATGGTGGGAATAGGAACTGATACGGGAGGGTCAATTCGTGTGCCTTCATCAGTACAGGGTCTTGTCGGTTTACGACCATCTTTACGTCTTTTGAGCCAAGATGGAATTATTCCACTGGCACCAACTCAAGATACTGCTGGACCAATGTGTAGACAAGCTATTGACTGTGCAAAATTAATGGATGCAATGATCGGATTCGATAGCTCATTAAGTTCAAATCAACGTAGTGAATTTGCACGCACTTCTCCTCTTCTAAAATCAGAGTCTGCTTACCGCGAATTGATTAATCAACCGAATAGCTACGTTCCTCATGACACTGTAAGTCTTGAAGGAAAGCGTATTGGTATAGTACAAGCACTTTACCCTTCCGAAGGTTCAACCACTCAACAGAAAGAAGACTACAATCTCGTTAAAGAAGCAATGGATAACGCAATTACTAAACTTGAAGAGGCAGGAGCGACTGTAGAAATAGTTACAATAAGCGATCTAAATACAATTTTGACACGTTATTCGAGTCTTTCAAGTGCTGAATTTAAAATATCACTTACAGAATATCTAAAGACCACAAGAAGTATTTACCAATCGTATGAAGATTTACTCGCTAGTGAACTAATGATCCGTAACTTCAGTGGCTATAATTCTGATCCAACAAGTGCTTCATATATTGAGAATTATGAGCGCAACACCACTGAAAGAAGTCCATTCGTGCGCTTACGCATGAACAGCGCTTTAAATAATGTTGAACTAGATGGTACTCGTAAAGGCGTACAATACGACGCTTTAGCCTACCCTTCTATTACTGGGTTCGCTGGTAATTTAGGAAGTAGCCCGACCACAGGTACCAATAATCGCCTAAGTCCGTTTAGTGGTTTTCCTGCATTATCTATGCCTGCTAAATCAGTCAACTCAAGTCGCAGTAGTTATCCTATGAATGTTAACATCGAGTTTATTGCTCGTGAATTTGATGAGCCGACTTTATTTGAAATCGCAGTCGCATTCCAAAAAGTGAATCCCGCACGTATGATACCTATACACACACCAGCACTTTAAACAGATAACTTTATCATTCAGTACAGTATTAAGTATATTCAATATACTTAATACTGAGGATTAAGATTTTTGGGCTCTAGGGTGAGCTTTATCATAGACTTGAGCCAAACGATCAAAATCTAACTGAGTATAAATTTGTGTCGTAGATAAATTACTATGACCTAGCATTTCTTGAACTGCTCGTAAATCACCACTGTTTGAAAGCAGATGACTAGCAAAACAGTGTCGCAGTAAGTGAGGATGTAAATCCACATTTACGCCCGCTCTTTGTGCTTGCAATTTGACTCGATTTTCAATCTGTCGATTCGTCAATCGACTCCCTTTTTTAGTAATAAAAACTGGGGAATCTAACTCAATTTCCCCACACCAGATACGATGGACTTTAAGCCATTCGATTAAACTCGTTTTCGCTTTCAAACCAAAAGGAACAACCCGAGTTTTATTTCCCTTACCCGTAATTCGAAGTAATTGTCGTGTAAAATCGATATCTCGAATATTCAATCCTTGTACTTCGGCTAATCGTAAACCACTTGAATAAAGCAGCTCCAAAATAGCTTTATCTCTTAACCACAAGAGATGATCTTGAGAGGATTCAGGTGCAGGTTGATCCAAAATTTGCTGAATCGTTTCGACATCAACCATACCCGGCAAAGGCCTTGGCTGTCTTTTTAACTTAAAATCATGAATGGGATTATTCGATAGATATTTCCCTTCCACAGCCCATTTCATGAATTGACGAATGGCTGTTAAATGACGTTGTAAACTTGCACTGTTGAGTTGATGTTGTTCAACCTTATAAGCCATATATTCTCGTAAATCAGATGCTTCAACTTGATTTAATTCAATTTTCTTTTCATAACAAAAGTCAATAAAACCAGACACATCACGGAAATACGCCTCAAGCGTATGCTCAGATTGATTTTGAATCTTTCTCTCTTTCAACCACATTGACAGCAATTGCATTGCGCCATATTGCATTTGGTTTTCTCTCTATTGAATCGATGCCTAATCATCAATACTCGTGGGCATTCCAACAAATCATAAAGTAAAAAGCCCTGAATTTCAGGGCTTTTTAGTCAGGAAATAAGTTTTATTGAAAATAACGTAGATCCAAACGACCTTCATAGACCGTTGCAGTTGGACCAGTCATCCAAACCACATCTCCCTCTTTCCATTCAATCAGCAATTTACCGCCGGCAAGTTCGATTTCCACATTGCTAGACAATAAACCACGGCGCATACCTGAGACAGCAGCAGCACATGCACCTGTACCACAAGCTAATGTTTCTCCCACACCACGTTCAAAAACTCGTAATCGAGCATGTTTTTCATCAACGATCTGCATAAATCCAGCATTTACACGCTCAGGAAAACGTTCGTGAGATTCCACTTGAGGGCCTATTTTAGCAACATCAGCAGTTAACACGTCTGGCACAATGGTCACTGCATGCGGATTTCCCATATTAACCACATCGATGCTGATCGTCTCATTATCCGCTAAAGCTAAATCATATAAAGCAGCAGGCGTTTCTGCTAAAAATGGGATTTGGTTCGGTAAGAACTTCGGATACCCCATGTTCACACGAACCCATCCATTCGCACCCAACTCAGGCTCGACAATCCCCGCCTTTGTTTGCACTTTGAATTTAGTTTTATTGGTTAAATGACGATCATGAACAAATTTGGCAAAACAACGAACCCCATTGCCACATTGCTCAACTTCAGAACCATCCGCATTAAAAATGCGATATTTGAAATCAACGTTAGGATGGTCTGGTGTTTCAACAATTAATAACTGATCAAAACCAATGCCAAAATTACGGTCAGCCAACCGGCGAATCATGACAGGATCTAGATAAGCACGTTGGCTGATTAAATCAACCACCATGAAGTCATTACCTAGACCATGCATTTTAGTAAATTCTAGCAACATCTATTGTCTCCTTAAGGCAATAAGGACTCACGTTCCCACAGAGACTCAATCGTTTCGCGTTGACGAATTAAGTGTGCTTGATCACCGTCAACCATCACCTCTGCTGCACGACCTCGGCTGTTGTAATTTGAACTCATCACAAAACCATAAGCACCTGCACCCAAAACAGCTAAATGATCGTTCGCTTGAATCGCAAGTTCACGCTCTTTACCGAGGAAGTCACCTGTTTCACAGATCGCACCAACCACATCCCAAACTTTTTTCTCAGTTTGCGAATTTTGATTAACCTCTTGGATATCCATCCAAGCTTCGTACAAAGAAGGACGAATCAAGTCATTCATTGCTGCATCAACAATTGCAAAATTGCGATGATTGGTTGGTTTTAAAAGATCAACTTTCGTCACCAATACGCCAGCATTCGCCGAAATACTACGCCCTGGCTCCATATACACTTTAAGACCTAGTTTTTCTAATGCAGGACGTAAAGCATTTGCATATTCTTCAACTGTCGGTGGAACTTCATTTTTATAAGTCACACCAAGACCACCACCAATATCAATATGTTTGAGGTTGATCCCTAATTTTTTCAATGCTTCAATCATGTTCATGACACGATCTAGCGCATCAACAAAAGGTTGAGTTTCAGTCAATTGTGAACCAATATGACAATCAATTCCTACGATATCTAAGTGACTTAAACTTGCTGCATACTGATAAGTTTCATATACCGAATCAGAAGGAATACCAAATTTATTTTCTTTAAGACCAGTCGAGATATATGGATGTGTTTTGGCATCAACATCTGGATTTACCCGAAGTGAAATTGGAGCTTTTACATTAAGTTCTGCTGCAACTTTTTGAATACGGTCAAGCTCTGCATATGATTCCACATTAAAACAAGCAATACCCACTTCTAATGCTTGACGAATGTCAGCTTCAGACTTGCCCAAACCAGAGAAGACAATTTTAGAAGCGTCACCACCTGCGCGTAAAACACGTGCTAATTCACCTCCAGTCACGATATCAAAACCGCAACCAAGTTTCGCCAACACATTTAGAACTGCGATATTTGAGTTTGACTTCACTGCAAAACAAATTTGGTGATCGATAAAGTTAAAAGCACGATCCATATCCAAATAATGTTTTTCAAAAGTTGCTTTTGAATAAACATAAAGTGGTGTACCAAATTGCTGAGCAAGTTGATCCAATGAACATTGTTCTGCGTGCAAAACCCCTTGAATGCGAGGGAAACTCATGGATGTATCCTTTCTAAATTGCGCTGGAGAAAAAAAATAAATGAATATTAATCTTGAGTAGGTGCAGCATCTGCTTTAGGTTCAGCTTGATCCTGACTTGGGCGATCATTGTTTTTATAAATTAAATATTGTGCTCGCTTGTCATAGTTTGGATCACTGGGTAGTTGTAATGCACCAGTCTGACCACATCCAGCCAAGATTGAAACAACGGCTGCACTGATAACTCCGATCAAAATACGCATACCTACACCTATCAGTAAAATTTATAGAAGTATACCTTGATCATCTAATTCACCAAAGTATTTAACGCAACAGATTAATAACAGAAATAAAAAAACGCCAGTAATTACTGACGTTTCTTTTGACCTAAATTGCAAATCATTTATAAATTTTTATTTTTTCTTATAAAAACCAAAATAACCAATGATCAGAATAACAAACCAAATCGGGCTCACCATCAATGCACGGCGAGTATCATCTTCTAAAGCCAATACTCCAATCATGCCAACAAAGAATATAGCAACAATCGCACATGTCACCAATCCACCTGGTAGTTTAAATTTCGATTTGGCATGAAGTTCTGGGCGTGTTTTGTAATACACCACATAACTCCAAATAATCATCAACCATACACAAATAAATAAAATGGTGGAAAGTGTTGTCGCTAAAGTAAATGCTTCCACCGTATTCGGTACGAAGTATTGCAGTGCTGCCCCTAGTAACAAACATACTGCTGAGAAATACAAGGCATTCGCTGGCACAGCTCGCTTATTCAGTCTTCCAAAAGCTTCAGGAGCTTGAGTCTCGCGCGACAAGCCAAACAGCATGCGGCTGGTTGAGAATACGCCACTGTTCATCGATGACATCACTGAAGACAATACAACCAAATTCATAATAATAGCAGCGGCTGCAATACCTGCTTGACTAAACAAGTTTACAAATGGGGAAATATTCGGATCAATCTTATTCCATGGTGTAACCGACATCACCACCAGCAACGACAAAACATAGAAAATAATGATTCGAATAGGAATCGAGTTGACAGCTTTCGGCAAGTTCGTTTCAGGATCTTTAGTTTCAGCTGCGGTTGTACCCACCAGTTCTACACCCACAAAAGCAAAAATTGCGATTTGGAAGCCTGCCAAGAAACCGATTGCACCTGTTGGGAAGATCCCGCCGTTTGACCAAATATTGCTAAATGCTGCGATTTCACCTGATGTAGAAGTGAAACCTGTAAATATCATCCAAAAGCCAACGCCAATTAAAACAACAATTGCGATAATCTTGATTAAAGCAAACCAGAATTCTAATTCACCAAACAGTTTCACTGTAACAAGATTCAATCCCATAATAAATACGATTGCAGCGATGCTAATCATTACCCCTTCTTCAGGGCTAAAAGGCATCCCATTATTGAAGAACTGAAGGTAATAAATGATCGCCGATAAATCTGCAATACCGATGGTGATCCAACACAGCCAGTAGGTCCAGCCCACAAAGTAACCTGCCCATGGTCCAATTAAATCCGTGGCGAAATCTATAAACGACTTATATTGCAAATTTGAAAGCAACAATTCGCCTAGTGCTCGCATCACTAAAAAAACCATGAAACCGATGATCATGTAAATTACGAGAATTGAAGGACCAGCTAGGCTAATTGTTTTCCCAGAGCCCATGAACAAACCTGTTCCAATTGCGCCTCCAATTGCAATTAACTGCAAATGTCGATTGGATAGACTTCGTTGTAATTCACCATTTTGCTGAGGCGAATTTATATTTTGATCTGACATTTTCAAATTCACCAAATATATTAATCGGCACAACTTAACTGAAAAAAATCAGATTTCAAAAAGAAAATTAGCACGATCAATATTTTCTAATTAGTTTAAAGTATTAATTCATTTTTCTTATATATCACCAGAATGATCAATTATTCATCATATTTATTTATCTTATTTTGAGTAAAATATTGAAAATCTTGTTGTTATATGTAAAAAATATAAGTGCAAAAAATAATCAAAAGGAATGATGTGTTTGATCGCGCAAAAGTATGGCATATCCCTTGCTTGATCATGCATGTAAAAAACAATCAGGAAAATAAGAAGGTAGTTTATGCAAGAAATACAATCAATCATGGAAACACTCAGCGGCTTAGTCTGGGGACCTTATATGCTGGTGCTGATTGTTGGGACAGGTGTTTTCTTAACATTCCGTCTACTTTTTTGGCAATTCAGGATGCTTCCATTGGCATTTAAACAAGTGTTCGGGAAACACCCAGATAAAAAAGACTCGGGAGATATCTCACAATTTGCCTCACTCATGACTGCACTTTCAGCCACGATTGGTACAGGTAATATCGCAGGGGTAGCGACTGCTTGTGTACTGGGTGGTCCGGGTGCTGTATTCTGGATGTGGATGACTGCATTTTTCGGTATGGCAACCAAATACGGTGAAGGTGTTTTGGCGGTCAAATACCGTGTAAAAAATGAAAAAGGAGAAATGTCTGGTGGTCCAATGTACTACATTGAACGAGGACTTGGCGCGAAATGGAAGTGGCTCGCAGTCCTCTTCGCATTATTTGGTACATTAGCATCCTTTGGTATTGGTAGCTCAGTTCAATCAAACACAGTGGCACTAGCAGTAGAAAATAGTTTGGGTATAAGCACGCTCACCACTGCCATCATTATTACAATTTTCTCTGCATTGGTGATTTTAGGTGGTATTAAGTCTATTTCCAAAGCATCCTCAATTATTGTTCCAGTCATGGCTCTAGGCTATGTCATTGGCGGGCTAATTATTATTTTCAATAACCTTGAATTAATTGTTCCTGCTTTAAAAATGATCTTTACCTATGCATTCACAGGTGAAGCGGCAGCAGGTGGTGCGATTGGTGCAGCGATTCGTTACGGTGTTGCCCGTGGTGTATTCTCAAACGAAGCAGGTATGGGTTCAGCGCCAATTGCAGCGGCAGCAGCAAAAACTGATCACCCTGCCCGTCAAGGCCTAGTTTCAATGACAGGTACATTCATTGATACAATTATTGTGTGCTCAATTACGGGTATTGTTCTTGTTATGGGTTTCATCATGGCAGGACAAAGTTTCGGTGATCAAACTGGGGCTGTTTTGACCATTAGTGTTTTTGACAAATTACTACCAGGATTTGGGGGCTGGGTTGTTACGTTCGGAATCATCTTTTTTGCTTATTCAACTATTTTAGGTTGGAGTTATTACGGCGAAAAATGTTGCACCTATTTACTGGGTGAAAAGTCAGTATTTATTTATCGTCTCATTTATATTGCTTCAGTATTTCTAGGCTGTGTCGTCACACTTGATTTAGTTTGGCTTTTCGCAGACACCTTCAATGGTTTAATGGCAGCACCCAACTTAATTGCCTTATTGTTACTTTCTGGAGTTATTGCAAAAGAATCTAAAGATTTTATTGAACGACGAAAATCTGGTGAGCTTTATTAAACAAATTAATAGAATCAAACCCCCAAAAAGCCTCATTGATGAGGCTTTTTTTGTCTTTTCACGAAAATTTCTGATCGTTCAAATTTTGTTTTTCCTCTTGATCCTTTGCAATTTCTTCCGCAACCTCCAAGCTCAACACAAAAAATAGAACATGTTCAATTTTCATATTGCCCTGTTCATCTTCAAGATAATTTTTAACCAGCTGATACTGATTATTTTGCTCATCAAAAGGAATATCTAGATATAGGTCACCCAGATAGCTGTCAATTTCATCCTCACCAGACAAACCTAAACATGGCACAAATTCAATTTCATGTTGTTCAAGCCATGCAATCACATGATCTCGAATACTTTCTTCCTCATTCTGATCATCCGTGTAATTCTCAAAATGAATAAACAGCACATCACGCTGTATTTCGCGTGCGATGGCATCAATATGTTGAGCGTACAAACGCATATCAAATAACTCAGTCGATTTTTGATATGAGTATAAATCAATTCATGATTGCTTTAATTTAATATCTCGTTAAAGCACACGTCATGACTTGTCTTATTGTTTTAAAATTTGATAAATATTTTTTTGTTTTCGTAACCTTTACTCAGTATGCTCAGTATATAGAAAATCAAAAAACCTATATTAAGTTATGGCTAAAGCAAAAAGTGTATATCGCTGTGAACAATGTGGCGCAGATCATCCTAAATGGGCAGGTCAATGCTCAGAATGCGGAGAATGGAACAGTTTAGTTGAAGTCACTATTGCCCCTGCGATTACGCATCGTGCAAATCCAAAAATTGCAGGTGGTTATGCTGGTCAAGCAGCATCAATCACTACATTGAATCAAGTTTCAGTTTCTCACGAAACACGTTTAGCAACAGGGATTGGAGAATTTGATCGCGTTTTAGGCGGAGGGCTTGTTACTGGTTCAGTTGTACTGATCGGTGGTGACCCTGGTATTGGTAAATCAACAATTCTTTTGCAGACGGCAACCCATATGGCTGCCGCGAAAAGTTCCGCCCTATATGTCACTGGTGAGGAATCTTTATCTCAAGTTGCATTACGTGCCAATCGTTTGGATCTTCCAACTAATCAATTAAAAGTGATGGCTGAGACGTGCGTAGAGCGTATTTGCGAAGTATTAGCGCATGAACGACCTGCTGTCGCGATCTTAGACTCGATTCAAACTTTATACACTGAAACCTTACAGTCTGCGCCAGGCGGCGTTTCTCAAATTCGAGAATCTGCAGCCCTTCTGACACGTTTTGCGAAGAACAGCGGAACAGCTTTATTTATTGTGGGTCATGTGACCAAAGAAGGTGCTTTAGCTGGCCCTCGTGTTTTAGAACACATGGTCGATTGCGTACTTTATTTTGAAGGTCAATCTGATTCACGTTATCGAATGATTCGAGCTGTTAAAAATCGTTTTGGTGCAGTCAATGAACTGGGTGTTTTTGGGATGACCGATAAAGGGCTTAGAGAGGTTGCCAATCCCTCAGCCATCTTTCTTAGCCGATATGATGAAGCGATTCCTGGTTCTATCGTCATGATTAGTCGAGAAGGCACACGTCCACTCTTAGTTGAAGTGCAAGCCCTAGTAGATGACGCGCATGGTCAACCTCGCCGTGTTGCATTGGGTCTTGAGCAAAACCGTTTAAATATGCTACTCGCCGTCATGCACCGACATGGTGGTGTTCAAACTTCTGGTCAAGACGTATATGTGAATGTTGTTGGTGGCTTAAAAATTACTGAAACAGGTTCAGATCTCGCCGTCTTATTGGCCTGTGCTTCAAGTTTGAGAGCAAAAGCACTCCCTCAGCAATTGGCTGTATTTGGCGAAGTGGGATTATCGGGAGAGATTCGTCCCGTACCTAACGGGCAGGAACGGTTGAAGGAAGCAATTAAGCACGGGTTTAAATATATTATAGTCCCTAGAGCGAATGCACCACAAAAGGATATTCCTGGTGTTCGCATTATCGCCGTTGCCCGTCTACATGAAGCTTTAACTGAAGCGATGAGCTTAGCGGATGAACATTAATTCAGCTGATCAATTTATTTAACTGTACACTGTGTATGAATACTGAAAAAAATTGAGGTTTAAGTTGAAATTTAAGCCAAAAGACTGCATAAATACAGTGTGAAATTAACTTTTTAAAATAGGAATTTTAGATGGAAGTTCGACAGCGTAGTTTAGTTGCGGGTATTTTAATGGCGACACTCATGGTAGCGCCTTTTGCAGAAGCAAAACGTGCTGGTGGTGGTAAAAGCCATGGTATGAGCCGTTCTGCTGCTCCAACCCAATCATATCAGCAACCACGTCAAGCTACTCCTGCCCAACAACCTGCTGCTCCAGCGACTGCGCCTCAAAAGTCTGGTCCTGGTGTGGGTGGTATGGTCGCTGCTGGTGTTGCTGGTGCTGCAATTGGTGCAGTCGCAGCAAATGCTTTAGCAGATGATGATACTGTTCCAGCAAGTCAAGCAGAAGTTGCTGCACAACCTGAGGAAGAAGGTGGTATCCCAAGTTGGGTATGGTTGTTGATTATTGCTGCTGCTGCGTTCTTCATCTTCCGTAAATTCGGAGCAAAAAAAAAATTAGCGGCTAACAACCCTTATGCACCAAACAGTTCAGGTCCACAATCTGCACCGTTTGGTCAAACTGCTGCACCTCGCCCTTCAGTGTCTAATGACAATACCAATATTTTTGGTCAATCTGTGGGCGGTGGCACAGCTGCATCTCAAGCGCCATTTGGTCAAGCACCACAAGCTCCTTTTGGTGCAGCAACAATGTCTAGTGGAAGTCAGCTACCTGACGGAACTGAACCAGCTGCTTTCTTACGCATTGCACGCCAACGCTTCAACCATATTCAATCAATGAATACGGCAAGTAATATTGCTGAGATTCAACGTTATTTGACGCCTGATCTTTATCAATCGATGTATAACGATATTATGGGTAACCAAGATCAAGACGTAGCTGAGTTTTCAAATCTGAATGCTATGGTTGTTGATTCTGCGACTGAAAATGGTCAATACGTTGTCAGCGTTCGTTTCACGGGTACGGTAAGTGAAGACTTAAATAGCCTTCCAAAACCGTTTGCTGAAGTTTGGCATTTCGTTAAACCAGCAGGTTCTAGTCAAGATTGGTTGGTTGCGGGTATTCAACAGGAAAGCTAATTTTATTCTCAAAAAAAGCCAGTGAACCACTGGCTTTTTTTGTTTCGTACACTGTTTAATCATTGTTGAGTGAATTCAATTTTGCATGTGTTAAAACTCTATCTCACCGTCACTTAGGAATGCATGACCGTATTTAATTATTAAATAGCAGATTTATTCAGATTCATTCAAAGGTATGAAACAATATAGAATCTAAGAATTATAAAAAAGCCCCATATTACTGGGGCTTGTTAATTTAACGACGAGGTAATGGAATATACTGGCTATTACGATCGCTGGTTTCAGCTGGTCGTTCACCAATAACCACTTCAGTATTGATGCTCTTACCTTCACGTAAAATCTCAATTTTTGCAGAGGTATTCGGTGATTGCATTGCAACATAATTAATCAATTGTGATGGATTGTTGATCTCCTGATCATTTACTTTCATGATCCGATCACCGACTTTAATCTTAGCTTTATCTGCAGGACCAGACTCATAGACGCTGCTCACAATTACACCCTTCTCACGAGGTTGTAATACATCGGGTTGCGTCGGATTCGCCAAACCAATACCTAGCCACCCTCGAATTACTCTGCCTTCTTTTAATATTGAATTCAGAACTTGCTGGCAGACTTTAGCAGGAATAGCAAAACCAATTCCTAAAGAACCACCCGATTGCGAGAAAATTGCAGTATTAATCCCAATCAAATTACCTGCAACATCAATGAGTGCTCCCCCAGAATTACCTGGATTAATAGCAGCATCGGTTTGAATAAAATCTTCATAGAAATTTATACCCAATCCCGAACGTTCTGTCGCAGATATGATCCCTTGCGTAACTGTTTGCCCCACGCCAAATGGATTACCAATTGCGAGTACAACATCTCCAACTTCATTTCCACTCAGTTTGAAAGGAAGCACTGGCAGTTTGTCCATTTCGATTTTAATGACTGCTAAATCCGTATCAGGATCTGTTCCAATTACTTTGGCTTCTGCTCGACGACCATCATACAAAGCCACAACAATCTGGTCAGCCTGTGCAATCACATGATTATTAGTCAGAATATAACCATCAGGTCGAACAATCACCCCCGAACCCAAACTATTTTCATTTGGTTCTTGTCCAAAACGTTCAGGTAATTGACCACCAAAAAATTCTCTAAAAACAGGATCATTTAAAATCGGATGATCCACTTTTTTTACAGTTTGTGTTGTAAAAATATTAACGACTGCAGGTGCTGCGACCTTTACCGCAGCATTGTATGACACTACTCCCCCAGAACGTGTCGTATCCACCAAAGGTTCTACTTTTTCAGCTGGCATTTTATATCCATCAGCTGCTATTTGAGGCTTTGGTTGATTTAGTTTTTGCCATGTGACAAAACTAATAATGACAATAATGAGTAACACCCATGGTAACCATGTAAAGGACCGGCGCACTTTAATATCCTCTGAGAATTTTAATTTATTGATGACAAAAGTATTTTATGACTGCATATTGTAATCAAAAAAAATTTATATACCTAAAATTGTGAAAATAGTTTTGTTCGGCTTTAGTTAATATTAAAAATATGCTTTGATCTTTATATTTTCACAGACTTAAGAACATTATGGCAAAGCTAAACGACATTATCCAATGGTGTGATCAGACCCTAAAGGCCAATGAATTTAAAGATTACGCTCCCAATGGTCTGCAAATCGAAGGTAAAACAGAAGTAAAGCGAATTGTTTGTGCTGTATCGGCTTCTCAATCAGCTATTAATGCTGCAATCGAGCTGCAAGCTGATGTTTTATTGGTTCACCATGGCTATTTTTGGAAAGGTGAGCCATCTCCGATTACAGGAATGCGTGGCAAGCGAATTAAATCACTCATTCAACATGATATTTCACTATTAGCTTATCATCTACCTCTCGATAGCCACCCTAGCTTGGGAAATAATGCTGCGATAGCAGATTTACTTCATCTTGATCAAATTGAAGCACTTGATCCGAGTGAACGTCATCCCATTGGAAATATCGGCTATTTAAAAAATGCAATGACACCAGATGAGTTCAAAGCTTTTGTGTCACAACAACTTAATTATGATGCGATACATTTGATGGCTGATAAACCAAGTATTCAAAAAGTTGGATTTTGTACTGGCGGTGCTCAAGACTTTATCACTAAAGCTGCCGAACAAAATTGCGATGCTTATATTTCAGGTGAAGTTAGTGAGCGTACCTTTTATCAAGCTTTAGAATTAGATGTGCATTATTACGCATGTGGACATCATGCGACTGAACGTTATGGTGTTCAACGACTAGGTCAAGCAATTTGTGAACAATTTGGTCTTGAATATCATTACGTTGAACTCAATAATCCTATTTAAATTGATTTAACCACGCGTTTTAAATTGGAGTGAGCTTATACGTATTAATTCACGCTTTATTCTGTATTCTTATTTATAAGTAATGCGCAAAATATGGTGAGAATCTATTACAATAAGTGCACTTCGATGTAAAACCCAGCACAATGCAAGGAACTTAAAACATGACAACGATTACTTTACCAGCTCTTCCGTACGGTTACGAAGATCTTGCTCCACACATCAGCAAAGAAACTTTAGAATACCACCACGACAAACACCACAATACTTATGTTGTTAATTTAAACAACCTAATTGCAGGTACTGATCTTGAAGGTAAAACGCTTGAAGAAATCATCAAAGCTTCTGCTGGTGATGCTTCTAAAGCGGGTATCTTCAACAACGCAGCACAAGTTTGGAACCACACATTCTACTGGAACTGTATGGCTAAAAACGGTGGTGGTAAAGCGACTGGTGCTTTAGCTGCTAAAATTGACGAAGCTTTCGGTTCTTACGAAAAATTTGCTGAAGAATTTGCTGCTGCTGCTACAACTCAATTCGGTTCAGGTTGGGCTTGGTTAGTTGCTGATGAAGTAAATGGTAAACTTTCTATCATGAAAACTTCAAATGCTGATACTCCACTTGCTCATGGTAAAGTAGCTGTATTAACGATCGATGTTTGGGAACATGCTTACTACATCGACTTCCGTAACGCTCGTCCTAAGTATATTTCTACTTTCTTAGAAAGCTTAGTGAACTGGGATTACGCTAACGCGAAATATGCTGGTCAAGAAGCTGGCGTAGAAAAATAAGATTTAACCGTCTTATTACGTTTAAAAAACCATCCTTTTAGGATGGTTTTTTTGTTATTTACATCAATTTGAGTATTAATAAATCAAACTATTCATTTCTTTACAATAATTGGTTGACGACTAGTAATTTCAACCCTAAAATGCGCATCAGATTCTCCAATAGCTCAGTCGGTAGAGCGACGGACTGTTAATCCGCAGGTCCCTGGTTCGAGCCCAGGTTGGAGAGCCAATCTAATCTCCCATAGCTCAGTCGGTAGAGCGACGGACTGTTAATCCGCAGGTCCCTGGTTCGAGCCCAGGTGGGAGAGCCAAGATTCTAAAAACCCAAGCATAATGACTTGGGTTTTTTTATCCCTAAATTTCTGATTTGCTATAGAATTATTCTAATTTTCTAAAAAAGTCTAAAAATGAATACACCTTGGCTTAAATCACTGATTTTCTGGTCTCTACTTGTTGGCAGTCTCATCTTTATATTTCAATGCACTCAAAAATCTGAACATAATAAAATAGCCCCTACACTTATGTATGAACGTTTGTATCACTGCACTTCAGAATTATCCTCTGAACACATACTCCTGATTAAAAAAATTCAAAACGAGGTAAATGTGGAATCATCACAACAAACCATTATGGAACTTATGAGTTTATGCCGTAAAGCGAATCCACTGAAAAGCAAAGCAGAGTATGTCCATTTATTAAAAAAGCTATAGATCGTTTCACTTAGATTAAATTTAAATCAGTTGATTCATATTTCTAATATTTTTCAATGTTAAGGCTTGACCTCTCTTCATTTGACTCATAGAATGCGTACCAGATTCTCCAATAGCTCAGTCGGTAGAGCGACGGACTGTTAATCCGCAGGTCCCTGGTTCGAGCCCAGGTTGGAGAGCCAAGATTCTAAAAACCCACTCAATCGAGTGGGTTTTTTCTTATATGTACTTTTATTTACGAATTCCTGTGTTTCAATCCAGTCAAATTACTTTCTTAATTATTGGTGTTATTGCAACCCTTGCCCTGCTCACCATTATCTTTCAACAATTATTTAAAAAGCCACAACGCTTTTACCCCAAACGCATTATTACCGCATTTGAAAGTAAAATGTTTTTTAGATTAAAAGAGAGTTTTCCGCAATACCATGTGCTTGCTCAAGTCTCTTTTAGCGCTTTAATCACAAACCCCAGTCTAAAGATTCGAGCTAAATTTAATCGAAAAGTGACTGACTTTGTCTTACTGGATGATCAGCTTAAAGTTATTGCCATTATCGAACTCGATGATCCAAGTCATCTTGGTAAGGAACAAGAAGATGCTGAACGCGATCAAATGTTTTATGAAGCAGGATATCGAGTATTTCGCTATAACGATATCCCAAGTGTTCAAAGCCTCAAAAAAGATATTCTTGCTAAAAATAATTAGTTTAAAGGCTTTGCTACAGACGAAGCATTCTGCTCAAGCTGCTCTTGTTTTTCTCTAGCTTCAATTCGCGCGGCTTGTTCTGCACGTAACCGATCGTACTCTGCTTTGTTCTTTGCATCACTCTTTACTGCAAAAAAAGCGATCGCAATGATAAGCAACGGGATAAGGGGACCAAGACTTGCCAATAAAATAAATTTAGTGGTGAATTTCTTTTTTGATGAAGTCATCAACAAAACCTGTGTTATTGAGTCCGAGGCAATATAACAGAATAAAGTCATAGAAAAAACTTTAGCTTTAAGTGTCAACTAGGATGCAACACCCTAGCTGACATAGTCACGTTTAGCGCACCGGTAAATACGATTTAATAAAATCAACAACCTCATCATTTTTCTCAACAATCGCTTGTGTATGCGATGCTCCTGCCACAATATCTAATACAATTGGAGGTTGAGTCCCCAATCCATTTAACTGATTTACTAATTGTTGTGTTACTTGATATGGGACAGCGGTGTCATTTTCACCTTGAACCACATAAACCGGTTTCATGAGTTTTTGAGTTCCAGGCTGATTATTACTTAAAAAACTACTCACCACTGGATCATTTTCAAAGCCAACCTTTAACCCAGGATAGTCCATTACTTTTTGTGTTGAATTTGATTCCAAATAAGTCTTAATGTCTTTTCTAAACTCATCAATTAATGGCATCAAGCATAGGCCATTTTCACCAGTCGACCCCTCAGCTTTCTCTGCCACAGCTTGAGACCTAGATTGGAATATCGTTGCTAATGAAAATCTAGGTTCATATGCTTTAATCCCTACACCTGTATAAGCAGCATAAGCTAATAGCTCTGAATAAATAGCGATTGCCAAATCTCTATTTTGACTTTCTATCGCTGAAATGGCATTTGGTGCGACTTGGGTAATAATGTAACCCAAACTGGATGCTGGAGCAGTCGCTACAGCCCCTTTGTAATACGGATCATTATTGGCATATTGTGCAATTCCTAATGATGCATGACCACCTTGGGATTGGCCGACAGACATCCAAGATTTATTTAATCGTGATGGATATGCTTGGTGAACTGACTTTATTGCATGAATCGCAGATTGTGCAGCACTAGATAGATGAAGATAAGGATGAATCCCTTTAACCCCCAAACCTTCATAATCAGGGGCTACAATGACATAACCTTCTTTAAGAAGATTGTTCGCTAAAATTTCAAAATTCGAATTGAGTACATTATTGCTTGGTGCACATTCGTCTCCAACACCAGTTGTTCCATGTGCCCATACCACTACTGGCCATCCTGCTGCTGGCTGAGCAGTCTTAGGAAACATGACCATTGCTGTAGCCTTAGTTTTCTGACCCAGAACATTCGGCATTAAATAAGTCATAATTTGGATTTTGGAAGCTTGCTCTAGACTATCTTTTTGATAAGCTTTCTCAGCAACAAATACTTTTTCTTGAAAAATATTTTTATCATCATCACTATTACAAGCCGTTAAGAGTAATGCTGCCGTACAGCACATTGCGATAACCGTTTTTTTAATTGTACTCTTCATAATTCTTTCCATTCATTATTATCACTCTCCATGAGTACTTTTAATTAAACATAAAAAAAAGCATCCGACTAGGATGCTTAATTAGTTTATTTTTATTTAATGTTAAGATTAAATTAATGCAATAAAAATCCCCATAAAGATCATCACCCCTACCCATCGGTTATGTCTAAATGCCCAGAAGCACCATTGCGGATCTTTATCACGTGTTTTGGTCCATTGATAGATGAAATCACCTACCACGAGCACTAATGCGATTAATCCAAAAGGGACAAGTATGTGTTCAAGCCATAGTGCAGTACCAATTAAAATAACACTCATCGCCTGCAATAAACTGATAATTTTAATATCATTTTTTCCAAACAAAATAGCCGTCGACTTAACCCCAATCTTTAAATCATATTCGCGATCCGTAATTGCATATTGAGTATCATAAGCCACAGTCCAAGCCAAATTACCGAAATAAAGTAGCCAACACGTCCAATCCAAAGGCTTACCCATTGCAGTAAATGACATCGGTATACCCCATGAGAATGCCATCCCCAGTACCACTTGAGGTAAATGCGTATAGCGCTTCATAAATGGATAGATGAAAGCAAGTACCAGCCCAATTAAAGCACAATAAAAAGTTTCAATAGGCAGGAAGAACAATGTACAAGCACTTGCAGCAACCAGTGCGATAAACACCCAAACTGCTTCTTTTGCCGAAATCACACCTGTGGCTAATGGACGATTTTTAGTTCTTTCTACGTGTGCATCCACTTTACGATCAGCAAAATCATTAATGGCACATCCCGCTGCACGCATAAATATAGTGCCACATACGATGGCAAGCAGTGTCACTACATCAGGTATTCCACCAGCTGCAATCCACAGCGCCCATAAGGTGGGCCACAGGACTAACTCAGTACCAATTGGCTTATCGAAACGACATAAATAGTAATAAGCGCTTAAACGCTCGCGCCAGGTGATTGCTTGTGCGGTTGCCATAAAGTCTAGCTCAATGAGTTTTTATAAAACGTTCAAATGCTGGTAAAAATGTTTCTTGGACAATAAATTTACAGCCATGCCAAGTATAACAGCTCTGTCTGGTCCATCCATCCTCAAGTAAGATCACGCGACGTTGGCATTGCGGTTCTGTGCGTTGGAACAGGAATCGACCTATAGGCTGATTTCCAATATGTTGAAAGAGACGTGCTTTTTTTTGAAGGCTGGTAATTGGGAAAATAGATTTCGCTTTTACCCACGGTTCACACTCAGAACCAAATAAATGAGTCTCTCTAACCCAAGAAGTATGCTGATGTGATACACCCATCCAGCTGGCATCATGAAAATTTAAACGTTGAAATCGTTCTTGGATTCGTTGAACTTTGAATGTTCCATCAGCTAAATCTGTCAGTTGTTGGGTAAGTGAGCCTGAGGCGTACAACCATTTTTTTAACTCAGGACACATTAATTTTTCCTGATGATTAAATTGACGGTTTTCAAGCATATTTCAGACTACCATTATTTTATACTCTCAAGTGTACCCAAGCTTTAGAACTAATGCACCAAACCTATGGTTTAGTTTAAGGCATCACACTCACACATTTCATACTGCACCCCCCAAAAAAAATGCTATAAACATTAATTCGTAAACAACTTCATTAAACATGCTTAAATTTAGCTTGTACTTATTTATATCACTGTTATTTCTTTCCCAAGCTCATGCTCGTCAATTAGCACTGAGTTTTGATGATGGATTAAATGCAACTATTGATCCTACTGCTCCACACATTAATCAACAAATACTAGCGCATTTAAAAAACAAAAATATTCAATCTATCATTTTCCCAAATTACATCAAAATCGGTGACAATGCGGGTAAAGACTTAATACGTCAATGGGATAAACACGGACACATTGTTGGCAATCACAGTGCTTTTCACGAAAATTTAAATAAACCTGAAGTTTTGGCGAAAGACTACATCAAAAGCATTAAAATTAATGAATTGGTTTTTCATGATTTACAAAACTTTAGGAAAATTTTTAGATATCCCTATCTAAAAGAAGGTAATAATATTGCGAAAAGAGATCAAGTCCAAAACTGGTTAAAACAAAATCATTACCAGCATGGTGGTGTCAGTATTGATGCAAGTGACTGGTTTTATAATCAAAAATATCTAGCGTATCCAAAAGCAGGAAAAACGTCACACATTAAAAGATTGAAGCGTGCTTATATTGATCATCCTCTTGATCGAGCTGAATATTATGATTCACTCGCATTGCAAACCCTTCAACGCTCTCCTCAGCATGTATTGTTACTCCACACGAATGCGATTAATGGACAGTTTCTAGGCGAGATTATTTTAGCCTTAGAAAGCAAAGGGTGGACAATAATCAATGCAACAGATGCTTATGTTGATCCGCTATATCAGAATTTCAGCCCTAATATCCCCGCTGGGGAGAGTGTTATATGGTCTATCGCCAAAAGCCAAAATATTGAAAGTTTAAGATATCCTGCTGAGGATGCACCTTATGAGCGTGAAAACTTACTCAAATATGACTTGGATGATCACAAGGAATAAATCTTATTTTTTAGGCGCAGACTAACACATTCAAGCATTGTCTGATTTTGCAATCACTTCAAATTTACCTTGTGCTGTTTTTACTAAAATAAAACCTTCGGCACTGATATAAAATTCATTTGGATAATCAAATTGTAAAGCCAAATCAGGATTTCTCAGTTCAAGAAATTGTGCCTGTTTATAGCCTTCCATGGTTCTGCCAACTTCCAAATAGGTCACTTCAGAAAAATTGAGCTTAAATCCTTTTTCGTGGTCACTTGGATCATTCCAAGGAAAAAATCCCGTGTGCTTTTTACGTGGCTTTGCCATGAAATATTTCTCATATTTGACTACATTTATTTTAACTCAAAACACAAAAAAACCCGCGCATTGCGCGGGTTTTTTACAGCGAAATTCGTGAACGAATTACAGGCTGTAGTACATATCAAATTCAACTGGGTGAGTTGTCGTATTAAGACGACGAACTTCTTCAGTTTTAAGCTCAATGTAAGCATCAAGCATTTCTTTAGTGAATACGCCACCTTTAAGAAGGTAATCGTGATCCGCTTGAAGAGCTTCTAAAGCCATATCCAAGCTGTGTGCAACTGTAGGAATTTTTGCTTCTTCTTCAGGAGGTAGATCATACAAATTCTTGTCTGAAGCTTCACCTGGATGAATCTTGTTTTGAATACCGTCGATACCCGCCATTAACAATGCAGCAAAACCTAAGTACGGGTTCATCATTGGATCTGGGAAACGTGCTTCAATACGTTTACCTTTCGGGCTAGAAACGTATGGAATACGGATAGAAGCTGAACGGTTACGCGCTGAGTAAGCAAGCATAATTGGCGCTTCATAATGTGGCACTAAACGCTTATACGAGTTTGTAGAAGGGTTAGTAATCGCATTTAATGAGCGTGCGTGCTTGATGATACCGCCAATGAAATACAATGCCATTTCTGAAAGGCCTGCATATTCATCACCAGCAAACAAGTTCTTGCCGTCTTTAGAAATTGACATATGAACGTGCATACCAGAACCGTTATCACCAACCATTGGTTTAGGCATAAACGTTGCAGTTTTAGCATATTGATGAGCAACGTTCCAAACAGCATATTTAAACTGTTGTACTTCATCAGCTTTACGAACCATTGTGTTGAAGCTCACACCAATTTCTAATTGGCAAGATGCAACTTCATGGTGATGTACTTCTACACGACCTGGCCCCATGATGTCTTCAATTTTCGCACACATTTCTGCACGCATATCGTGGTGAGAATCAACTGGAGGCACTGGGAAGTAACCACCTTTAACGCGTGGACGGTGGCCTGAGTTACCTGATTCGTAAGAATTACCTGTAGACCAAGCAGCTTCTTCAGCGATTAATGTATGGCGAGCACCAGACATATCGATGTCCCATTTAACTTCGTCAAATACGAAGAATTCTGGTTCTGGACCAAAGAAAGCAGTATCACCAATACCAGTAGATTTTAAATATTCTTCTGCACGGCGAGCAATTGAACGTGGGTCACGGTCATAACCTTGACCAGTAGATGGCTCAATAACATCACAAGTCACCACTACAGTTGGCTCTGCAAAAAACGGGTCGATAAAACCTGTTTCAGCATCTGGACGTAAGATCATGTCAGACGCTTCGATACCTTTCCAACCAGCAATTGAAGAACCGTCGAACATTTTACCATCTTCAAAAGTATCTTCATCGATAGTATCTGCTGGGTAAGTAACATGTTGTTCTTTACCCTTAGTGTCCGTAAAACGGAAGTCTACCCATTTTGCGCCACTTTCTTGGATGAGTTGTAGGACCTTGTTCGCCATGCTCATTTTGCTCCGATGATTTTTTGTTGCACATTTAGTGCGTGTTAGTAGTTGGTAGTTTTAAAGCAATTACCGTACCAACTTTTAAAAGCAAAGCTAAAATCTTGAAATCCTTATCAGATTAACAGCTTTATTCACTTTGCTTTGCGACTATTATACTGTGCTTAAAACTAAATGCACCATATTCAGGCACAGTTCATCGCAATAAAAAATATTTATTTACAACCTGTATCAAAATGGTGCATCTCAGAGCATGATCGTTTAATTATTAAACTTAAAGTCAAGTTTATTCAGGGATTTAATTACCTAATTTACCAAACGATATATTTTATAAATTTTTATAAATTAGAAAAATGGATCAAATTTTCAGACACATGCGTTTAACACATTGTTTTATATATCATTAAATAAAAAATTTTAATATTTTATTTTTATTTGGAAGACAAATAATCCAACTCAATCATAACTTTATTAATACACATCGAGCCATGATAAATCTAAATTTTGTGCATCATATTAGTTCAGTAAAATTAAATATCTTAGATAAATGATGTAAAAGTGAACGACCGCGAGACTAAATCTTATAAATTATAAATTTACTGAGTGCATTTTGTTTGTTTGTTTTTAACACAAATCTCACTCATCAAACACAATGATTAAAAAAACTTATGAATAACACGTATGAGCTTTTAGATTCAGATCAATATTTCATTTATTACCGCTATTCACCTAGAACCATTCATTCACACATTAATTTGATTTAAGTGATCAATATTGCTGATGTTTTGAACCCCAAAATTTAACCTGCGCTGATAAAAGAATCTGCTATGATAACTGCCACTTAATCGCTTTGAGTTACTAGACAAGGATGCAGTCAACACCCTGTGATGCATCTTATCAATGTGAATAACAAAGCTAAATTAAGTTAAATTATAAATTTCAAGAGGTTAAGCTTAAAATGCTTCTGATGATCGACAACTATGACTCTTTTACCTACAACATCGTCCAATATTTTGGCGAGTTAAATCAGGAAGTAAAAGTGGTCCGTAATGATGCCGTGACTTTGGAGGATATTGAGCGATGGCAACCAAAATATCTCGTCATTGGACCTGGTCCCTGCTCTCCCTCTGAGGCAGGTATTTCAATCCCAGCGATTCAACACTTTTCAGGCAAGATTCCACTGCTTGGGGTGTGCTTAGGTCACCAAAGTATCGGGCAAGCATTTGGTGGAGATATTGTTCGTGCAAAAAAAGTCATGCACGGGCGTTTATCTGACATGTACCACTCTGATCAAGGGATCTTTAGCAATCTACCCTCTCCATTCTCAGCGACTCGCTATCATTCTTTAGTCATTGATCAAGCGACTTTACCTGAATGTTTAGAGGTGACGTGTTGGACTAATGAAGAAGATGGTTCTATGGAGGAAATTATGGGTGTGAAACATAAAACCCTTCCCGTTGAAGGTGTTCAGTTCCATCCAGAATCGATACTCAGCCAACATGGCCACAAAATTTTCCAAAACTTCTTAGAAATTTATGCGTAAGAGCAAGACATGAATATTCAACAAGCATTAAACAACATTACGAAAAATATTGAATTAACACAGCCTCAAATGGAAGCTGTTATGCGCACCATTATGGATGGTGAAGCGACTGATGCACAAATCGGTGCATTGATGATGGGTTTGCGTTTAAAAGGCGAAAGTATTGACGAAATTACTGCTGCTGCACGTGTGATGCGTGAATATGCGATCAAGATTGATGTCAGTGATCTTCCATACTTAGTCGATATCGTTGGCACGGGTGGTGATGGACAAAACCTGTTTAATGTATCAACTGCATCAAGTTTTGTGATTGCAGCTGCAGGTGCAACGATTGCCAAACACGGTGGCCGAGGTGTGTCATCAAAATCAGGCTCGTCAGATCTATTAGAACAAGCTGGTATTAATCTCGACCTAAATATGGCACAGACTGAACGCTGTATCCGCGATTTGGGTGTGGGTTTTCTCTTTGCTCCAAACCATCATAAAGCAATGAAGTATGCAGCAGGTCCTCGTAAAGAATTGGGCTTCAGAAGCATTTTCAACTTACTTGGCCCGCTTACGAATCCGGCTGGTGTAAAGCGCTTTGTAATTGGCGTGTTCTCAACAGAATTATGTCGACCTATTGCTGAAGTTCTTAAGCAACTTGGTGCTGAGCACGTCATGGTTGTTCACTCTAAAGATGGACTAGATGAAATCAGTCTTGCTTCATCCACCTATGTCGCTGAGTTAAAAAATGGTGAAATTACTGAGTGGGAAATCCTCCCTGAGGATGTAGAGATTGAATCTCAAACATTGACGCATTTATCTGTTGATAGCTCTGCTGAAAGTTTGGCACTGATCAAAGATGCACTAGGTAAGAAAAAATCACCGAAAGGTGAAAAAGCGGCCAGTATGATTGCATTGAATGCTGGTGCTGGTATTTATGTCTCAGGTTTAACTTCGAGTTATAAACAAGGTGTGGCATTAGCACATGACATCATTTATGGTGGTCAGGCACTTGAAAAGATGGATGTGCTTTCTGAATTCACAAAAACAATAAAACATTATGAAGCTTAATTAAGTCAGGACATTCTTATGTTAGATATCGCGAATACTATTCTTGGCAAAATTGTTGACCGTAAACAAGAAGAGTTTGCTGCACGATTAAAACAACGTAGTTATAAGGACGTCGAAGAACTCGCTCAAGCCGCTAGCCCTGTTCGCGGTTTTGCTCAAGCACTACAACACAAACGTCCTGCTGTCATTGCTGAAATCAAAAAAGCATCTCCTTCTAAAGGCATTATTCGAGAAAACTTCAATCCTGCTGAAATAGCTGAACAGTATCAATCAGCGGGTGCAGCTTGTTTATCAGTACTTACAGATATTGATTTCTTCCAAGGTGCCGATGAGAACATTCATATTGCTCGCTCTCACTGTGATTTGCCTGCACTAAGAAAAGATTTCTTAATCGATCCTTATGGTGTGATTGAAGCTCGTGCATTGCATGCAGACTGTATCCTTCTCATTGTTGCATGTCTTTCAGATCAACAACTTGAGGAAATGTCGAAAACTGCATTTGAACATCATTTAGATGTACTGGTTGAAGTGCATGATGAATATGAACTAGAACGTGCTCTCAAATTATCAGATCGTTGTTTATTAGGCGTTAATAATCGTAATTTAAAAACTTTCGATGTTGATTTGAACACATCAATTCGTCTAAAAAAACAACTTGCACCATCTCGTTTATTAGTAACGGAAAGCGGCATTGCAACCTCAGCGGATGTCACCATGATGCAAGAAAATGACATTCACACTTTCCTTGTGGGTGAAAGTTTTATGAAACAGCCTCGTCCTGATCATGCCTTTACCGCATTGTTTGGCGAACCTCAGAATATTTGACTCTAATATTCTGCGGTAAATTGTTCGACTAAAAATAATTCAATCTCATAAGAATGGATTTCCGAATCCATTCTTGCCTCCATTAATGCCAACAACAATAGCTAGAACAAATTCAAAATAAATTAGATTAATAATCAATCTCTTTTTTTTGCTTTATCCCTTAAGTTATCTCCAATTTATCCAACACCTTAAAATCAACTTAAATACTTCTCACTACAAAGTTGAGGGATTTTCGGATTATAATCACATTCATTCATCTTCCACTTTAAAGTCACAAGCACGTTATGAGTAAACATGATTCTTCTTTATCAAAAGATCAATTTAATTTACTGAAACAGTTTAAGAAACAAATCAGTAATCCTGCTCCTCGTGTTGAAGCTCCTAAACCTATTGAAAAGACGGTTGAACAAGAGCATGAGGAAGATTTAGAACTCTTTCGTCAGCAAATGCAAGGTGTTCAAAAAATTGATCATGGCAATATTGCAAAAATTGAGAAACCAGCCAAAAAGAAATTGGATGCTCAAACCTTAGCAAAACGTGCTGCTGCTGAAGGTCCAATGCATACTGATGAAACTGTGATGTCTGATACTCAAGCCATGCTCAATCCAGTTGGCAGTCAGGCTAGTCTCAGTTATCGAATTGCGACCTTACAACATAAAGTATTTGAAGATCTGAAAGCTGGAAATTTACGTTGGTTTGAAGCAGTTGATTTGCATGGCTGTACCGTAGAAGAAGCACGTTCAGCTGTATTGCAAATTATTCAGATGGCGAAAGAGCAAAATCAAAACGTCATTAAAATTGTTCATGGTAAAGGCCCTGAAGCTGTTTTAAAAACCTATGTTAATAGTTGGCTCAGACAACATCGTGATGTTTTGGCTTTTGTCAGTGCGCCTGAAAAACAAGGTGGCACTGGCGCGGTCTTAGTTCTGCTTAAACGTGCAGAAAAGAATCCAAAATTTACTCAATAATCGGAATTTTTTCTGAATATACGGCATTGTAATCGTTTTCTGATACAATGCCGTCCTTGTTCAACATCTGTGTAAGTGAACACGTCTTATGTCTATGCAGCAATCCTACGCCAACATTTTAACTGCCGTTGGCGAAGATCTTACTCGTCCTGGTCTTAAAGATACACCAATGCGTGCTGCTAAAGCTTTTTCGTATTTGACGTCAGGTTATAGCCAAACGCTTGAAGAAGTGACCAACAATGCGGTCTTCCCTTCAGACAACCGTGAAATGGTTTTGGTCAAGAACATCGAATTCTATTCGCTTTGTGAACATCATTTACTGCCGTTCTATGGACGTGTGCATATTGCCTACTTACCAGAAGGTCAAGTTTTAGGTTTATCTAAATTTGCACGTATTACTGAAATGTTTGCCCGTCGTCTACAGATTCAAGAAAATCTAACTCAACAGATTGCTGAAGCTGTGGCTCAAGTGACTGGTGCTAGAGGCGTAGCTGTTGTCATTGATTCAGCACATATGTGTATGATGATGCGTGGTGTAGGCAAACAAGAGTCAACTACTCGTACAGTATCATTTGTTGGGGACTTTAAAACTAACAAAGATGAACGTCGCGAGTTTCTGAGCGCTGTTCCAGAAAGTTATTAATTCATAAAACCTCAACCCTGTTGAGGTTTTTTTTAGACCGTATTCCAAGGCTCAATTTCTTAAGGTGAATATATGACATCTCTTCATGTTGCAGGTCAAGGTCAACAACACGCAGAAAAATCAGTCGACTTCCCGCGTCCTGATCGTCTCGTCCAAGGCAATCCCGAACGTCACACCTACAGTCTTTATGAACACGAGCATATGGAATGTGGGATTTGGGAATGTGAAGTTGGTGCTTGGAATATTCAATTTGCCGACAATAAACAAGAATTCTTTCAAATTATAGAAGGAAAAGTTCGCATCCACATTCAAAGTAAAGATCACTTTATCGAAGTTTCTGCAGGTCAAGCAGGTGTAATACCACCAGGATTCATTGGAACATTTGAAGTCGTTGAGAAAGTGAAAAAGTACTATGTGAATGTAATCGTTTAAAAACAAGCTTCTCCTTTCAACACAGTACTTCCTAGTACTGTGTATTTACCAATAGCGTGTAAATCCTAAACTAGTTTGATGCCAATCATGCTGTTCTTGTAATTGATAATTCCAGTGAATAGAGATAGCACTTTGCGAGTTAAGTGCATACTGAACTGAGGATCGTAGTCCGAGCTGCCAAGCCTGCTGATCTTCCCAAAAAGGGATTTCAATTTGCACTAAGCTATTCACTCGATCTGACCATAAGTTTTGACAACCTACAGTTGGCCCTAGCCCCAATCTCCAGCCCTTTTCTAAAGTTTTTCCAGCTTGAATATGATTCTGCATCTGCGCATAACACAGGTGTTCACGATCTGCATCTGCCCAACTATATCCAAACTGTGTTGATAGATTCAAAACACCATGTTGCTCGCTATCACTGACATTTCCAGAATCATCAATTGAGAGTTGTTTCCAACCGAATCCAAATCCCCAACTCAACGGCGTCTTAAAAGGCGTAATTGGATTATAAGAATTCACTTCTAAAAGATCCAAATCAGCCAACTTGAGTTGATCATTCCGAAACTCAAGACTCCCCTCAAGAAATTTCAACTGCGTTCCAAGTCGGTATCCCCCCTGAAGATCAGATAAATCGTGATAGGCTTGTCGATGGTTGATCTGCACAAACGTATCGTCTTGCACTCGTCCAAATTCAATCGATGTTTTTCGAGCATGATGCCCATCCACAGGGTCAATTCGTGGTCTTGCCACTTCAGTACGTTGTTTTTCAACAGGGAGTTGGCTTCTTAAACTCAAAATTTGTCGTATTTTAGGTTGCGCAATACTCGCTTCGATTTTTTGAGAAATGAGCTGTAGATACAAATGATCATATGCCATCTCAAGAATACGCGCCTGATCCTTGGCCGTAAATTGAGCTAAAAATTCACGCATTTGTGCTGGTTGCACCAGCGTTAATTGATGTGCCGAATGTGCTAAGTCATTACCATGTTGTTTTGCTTGATGAAGTAACTGCGTTTCAAGTGCTGGGCGATAAACAGTATCTCTAATGAGGCCTTGCTGCTGCACCGCTTTGATGGTTTCGACTGGAATTGCAATATGACTAAACTGTGCTTGTAGATTGGCATCGGGTTTTACCAAATCAATGAGTCCCAATAAGCGGTAGGCACAATTATCACTTATAAAATAATAGGGAAATTGGACATGCTTTAACTCCCAGATATGTTGTACTAAACGTGTGGTTTCTTCTGGGTTTAATGCTAATTCGTATTCCCACAAATCACGGCTTTCGAAATCACCATACTCTTTTACTTTTCGATAGTAGGGCATTAACGAATATTCACCTGGATATTGACCCGTTAAGCCTTTCCAAGCAAAAGAAAAACTATCACTATTTTCGACCGTCGCAGCGTAGTTGACTGCATAAGAAATAAGATTAAGCTCTTTTTGATCTTTAGGATCAAGACGTAGCAAGGTATGACCAAACATCGAACTTGGATTTCCCATGAAATCTGTCGCATAAATCAATGTTGCTTGATACGGTTTAATCTGTCCAATCCATTCCTCTAGAGCAGGACAATCTGCTTTAGGAAGCTCCTCTTGTTTTATTTTCAGTTGTTCTATTAACCATGCAGAGCGAGCTGGGAAACGACATATAATGGATTGATCTTGTCCTCGATCTATAAATAATTCACGAATATTTGCATTCAGCTCATCTTGTAAATTATCTGCACCATTTGCACTAAAAAAAAATCCTGAATAGCTGACTTCACTCTTCGCTTGATGTGCATACATTAATCTTTGCCAAGTTTTATTTTTATCAAGCTGATGGTGTTGTGCTTGTGCAATATATTGTTCAACTGGAGAAGTATATGCATGTGTCAGAAAGCTACTGACAATCAAGGCAGAAAAAAAAGCAAATTTCATAAAATGAACTTAATAATGATGAAACAAAAAAACCCTGCCATAAGACAGGGTTTTCGCAATTAAACGTAAGCTTTTAATACTTCGTCTTGAGACATAACAGTTTGAAGAGATGCAAGGACTTGGAATGCATCTTGATTGTCCGCTGAATAAATTTCAGAGAAATTTTCTTTTGATACTGCAAAGAAACGTGCTTTATCTTCAGATTTAATATTCAGAAGCTCTGCAAGGACGTTAAGACTTTCCCCCTCACCTACCGCCATATCACGTGCAAGAGCTTCGGCATTTTCATTTGTAAATGTTACTGCTTGTGCTGTTACTGTACCTGTACCACTACAGCCTAACGTCCCGAAAGTAATACCGAATAATTGGTTAGCAAATAAACCGTTGGTCGTACCTGCTAAGATTTTTGCAACTTTACCAGACTGACCTGCCCAAACTTGTGAACCGATACCACAACCAACATCACGGTCAGCAAATGCAGCTGTTGATCCTACTGCCAATACCGCAGCTAAAGCTAATTTTTTATACATAACATCACTCCAAACTTGATGTGCTCAAGTGTTCTTTATTGTTCCAATTTTGTTCTTTTACGAACTTCTTTAACATAGCGATATCAAGCCAAGAACGCAAAACAAATCTTACCAATGCCATCAAGTATTGAGTTTTTTTGATGAATTAACTTATTCGCCCTTCAATCGCCACAAACCCTGTGAATTCCGTTCACCTAAGATTTTTAACACCAATACTAAACTCAGCATTAGTAGGAGATACCAAGAACCAAGTTTCCCCCATCCCACCATATGCCACTGTTCCACTTGCGTTGGATACAACCAAATTTGATAAAAAGTACTGATATTTTCAGCAATCCAAATAATAAATGCCAACAACAAAAGCACAGGAAGCATTGGCAAGGTCATCTCATGATATTTAAGCTTGAACGTTATTTTAGTTTTCCAAAATATCAACACGCTCCATGCAAACAATAAGTATCGTATATCTGGGATAAAGAACTTCGTCATAAAGTTTAAATAGGACAAGATCGCTAAACTCATCATATTGAAAAAACTAGGTAAGTTCTCAATTTCTACGCGATAGAGCCTGAGTGAACGAGCAAAAAAACTGCCTACGGCAGAATACATAAATCCCGCAAAAAGTGGTACGGTCATAATCTTAAATACCGCAGGTTGCGGATATTGCCATGATGCAATCTGTGGATGTGTCAGGAAAATCTCCATGACCATTGCCAACATATGAAATATTGCAATAACTTTGGCTTCAGCCCAAGACTCTAACTTTAAAAGCAGTAAACAGACCTGAATAACCACTGCATAAATCAAGAGGTAGTCGTATCGGTACAATCCATAATATTCTTGATGCCCTATCGAAGCCGTCAAAGCAAAGGCTAGCAGTAATAAAATACCAAATAAGGCAGCGGATGCTGCCTTATAATGAAACTCAAATAATGATTTTAAAAAGCTCACACATTCATCCTAAATGTTTAGCCTAAATATTTTGCGCTGTACTCATGTACCGTATCAATGAAAACTTTAGGATTCGCAGGATCTACCCATTGGGTGATACCGTGTCCAAGGTTTGCAACATAACCCGTTTTTTCACCAGCAGCATATGCATCATCGAGCATTAATTTTACTGACTTTTCGATACTCGCAGGAGAGCCATATAATGTTGCAGGGTCTAAATTACCTTGTAGGGCAGCGCGACCAGCAACAGTTTGACGTGCAACATTTAAAGGGGTTGTCCAATCTAGTCCAAACGCATCTGCGCCAGTTGCGATCATAGGTTCTAACCATTGACCACCACCTTTGGTAAATAAAATTACTGGTACTTTGCGGCCTTCATTTTCACGCTTTAAACCCTTCACGATTTTGTGCATATAATTGAGGGAAAATTCTTGATATTCTCGATGTGCAAGTGCACCACCCCAACTGTCAAAAATTTGAATCGCCTGCGCACCTGCTTCAATCTGTGCGTTCAAATAATCTATGACTGAATCAGCCAAATGATCTAACAAGGCATGTAAAACTTCAGGTTGTGCATACATCATTTGCTTGGTGTAACGGAAATCTTTACTCGACCCACCCTCGATCATATACGTCGCGAGTGTCCATGGACTCCCAGAAAACCCGATTAGCGGTACCTGGCCACCTAATGCTGATCGGATTGTCGACACTGCATTCATGACATAGTCTAAGTCCGATTTAGCATCAATTTTTGGTAATTGGGCTACATCCTGCTCAGTACGGACTGTTTTCTTAAATTTTGGTCCTTCCCCAGCTTCAAAATATAGTCCTAAGCCCAAAGCATCAGGAACAGTCAAAATATCTGAAAATAGGATGGCTGCATCTAAGTCATAGCGACGAAGCGGCTGTAAAGTCACTTCACAAGCAAAGTCATTATTTTTGCATAAAGAAAGAAAATCACCCGCAGTTGCGCGTGTCGCACGATATTCAGGTAAATATCGACCAGCCTGACGCATCATCCAAACTGGCGTGCAGTCCACAGGTTCACGTAATAAGGCACGCAGAAAACGATCATTTTTTAAGGTCGTCATTTACTTTCTCGATGCAAAATTGAAATTCCATTCATCATACCAAAAAGCTGCACTTTAAAGTATTTAGTTAGAATGAAAATAAAGATTGAGACTATCGGAATTTATTTGATTTAAACAAAACAAATACTGCATATCCGTGTTTTTTCTGCAATACTTTATCCGTGTTTTTATAAATCAATATGAATAATTCTTAAGGTTGAATTACATGTTCGTTCGCTCAATTCTTGCTTTGAGTTTAAGTTGTATTATGTCTGGAACTGCATTGGCTGCTTCTGGTACTGCTGAACAACCGCTTTCTCCAATTACAAAAACGAGTTTAGATACTATTCAAGATCCAATTGATCCTCTCGCGGTAGAATCTAGCTCTGAAGCCCAAATTAGCCAGCAAGAGCAAAATGATCTAAATCAAGCTGCAGATACGCTTCAAAACCTAGAAAGAACTGAGGATAGCACTGCGGACATTGGCAGTGCACCTGCATCTTCAGCAGTGACAAATTCAGCTCCATCTACATCAGCACCTGCTACAGCAAATTCATGGACGCTAGACAGTCTGAATAATGCTGAATGGTATGAAAATATTGGCAAAGGTCAATTCCCTGTATATGCCCGTGCACATGTAATGTTAAATAATTCACATGCTTCACCAGGTGCTATTGACGGTACAAGTGGAAAAAATACACTTAAAGCAATTGCTTCATTCCAGCAAATGAATGGTTTAAAGGCTACAGGTGTTTTGACGAAAGAAACTTGGGATGCTCTAGTTGCACGCCAAGCTGGTAAACCTGCTTATGTTGAATATATTATTACCGAAGCAGACCTAAAAGGTCCTTATGCAGCCTCAATTCCTCATGACTATGCTTTACAAGCGAAAATGAAAGGTCTTTATTACACTCGTGTAAGTGAAATGCTGGCTGAAAAATTCCATATGGATGAAGAGTTTCTCAAGAAACTAAATCCTAAAGCGACATTTAAGAAAGCGGGTGAAAAGCTTATTGTGACCAACATTCGCAATGAACTTCCAGAAAATATTCATTTAATCGTGGCACATAAAGGCGCTAAACAACTTTATTTGTTTAACCAACAGAACCAAATGGTTGGCTCATTCCCAGCAACCATCGGTAGTGCTGACACTCCTTCGCCGACTGGAACATACAAAATTACTGGTGTAGCGAAAAACCCTTGGTATAGCTATTCACCAAGTAACTTTGTACAAGGTAAAAATTTGAAGCCACTTTCATTACCACCTGGTCCTAATGGTCCTGTAGGTAATATCTGGATCGGTTTAAGCAAAAAATCGTTCGGTATTCACGGCACACCTAACCCATCAAGTATTTCTAAGACAGCTTCACACGGTTGTATCCGCTTAACCAACTGGGATGCGAATGATCTGGGTAACAAAGTTCGTTCTGGCGTTACAGTAAAATTCTTAGAATAATCTAATTTTAAAAAGCCTGCTTCAAGCAGGCTTTTTTATCCTTTTTATGTTTCAAAATTAGAACGATACGTTGTCCTAACCTACTATCTTATTCATTTTAAACTATTAAAATAACATCATCTTTAAGAATAATGAAAGGAGCATCATCATGAATGCTTATTTACATCGCAGTGAATCACGTGGTCATGTAAAAATGGGTTGGTTAGAATCCAAACACAGCTTCTCATTTGGGAGCTGGTATGACCCTAACCACATGGGCATCAGTGCTCTCCGTGTCATTAATGATGACCTCATAGCTGGTCATCAAGGCTTCGGTACACATCCACACGACAATATGGAAATTCTCACCTGTGTATTGCAGGGAGCGATTACACATAAAGATAGTATGGGTAACCACGGTGATATCAAAGCTGGTGAATGGCAACTGATGAGTGCAGGTACAGGCATTCAACACAGTGAAATAAACCAAGGTGATGAAACAGTTCATTTACTGCAAATCTGGATTATTCCAAATCAGCGCGATGCAGAGCCGAATTACCAACAAATTCAACTCGATCCTGCTGAACAACCGAACAAATGGCATCTGATTTGTGGACCGACAGAACAAGCACCCATGCATATTCGCCAAAATGCGGAGGTTAAAACAGCTGTTTTGGAGAAAGGTCATTCACTTGAAGTTGTTGCAACACAACATGTCAGCTATCTACATGTGATTAGTGGTTCAATTCAAGTCGCTGAACACACTGTGAATGCTGGAGATGCTATTGCTTTTATTGATCCAGCGCAGATTGAAGCATCAGAAGATGCTCGTGTGATTTGGTTCGATCTTCCAGAAAAAGTGGCTTAAACGCTGTAGAGAAACCACCTTAGGGTGGTTTTTTATGCCATGCTCAAAAAATTAAATCAAACAGTAAATATCAGTCTTAATATCGCACGAATATGAAGAAAATAAAAAAAGCCACTAATGATTAGTGGCTTTTTAAAAATTTGGCGGAAGCGGTGAGATTCGAACTCACGGAGGACTCACACCCTCGTCGGTTTTCAAGACCGGTGCATTAAACCGCTCTGCCACGCTTCCAATGGCGGCTATCATATAAATATTTTTTAAAATTGGCAAACACTTTTCTAAGAAATTTTGCTCGCCTGCCTATTTTTAAATCAGAAATTACTATTTTGATGAATTTTCGAGCTTTTCATAGCGAATTGAATTAATAAACCATGTTTTTTTTCCCAAGGGTGTATGTACCTCAAATTCATCATCTACTTGCTTACCTAACATTGCACGTGCCATAGGTGAATCTATTGAAATATGTTGAGGATGATGATCATAAATTTCATCTACACCGACAATCCGAATCGTCTTTAGTTGGCCTTCCTCGTTCTCGATGTCTACCCAAGCGCCAAAATATACTTTGCCCTCTTGTTCAGGAGAAAAATCGATAATCCGCAACTCTTCAAGTCGTTTACCGAGGTAACGAACACGACGGTCTATTTTTCGTAAAATTTGTTTATTGTATTGATAATCTGCGTTTTCAGAACGATCACCTAAACTGGCAGCCCAATTCACTTTTTTGGTGATTTCAGGTCGTTCCTCATGCCATAAGTATTGTAGTTCTGCGACCAATTTGTCATGCCCACTTCGGGTAATTAAATTCGATTTCATAGGCGATAAAATGAGTATTTTGCTTACGTTATAGCGACACATTGCAACATTTTATACCGCATTTCTACATGGAAAAATTTTATAAAGTTTTTTCTTTTTATTTATCAATATCTTAAAACCATGTTTTTTATTTTTTTTTGTACAAAATTTGACATGAGTAAAATTGACCATTAATATGCGCCCATGTTTTATCTTGATTACTTTTTGTACGAAGATCTTTTCTTCAATATTTTATCCACCCACACATGTCATTTTGAATGACGTTCATGACGCCCACCCTAATTGAATTTATCAACTTTAAATAAAAGTTTAAGGCGGTACTGCTTTTGCTTTTTTTGGGCATAAATTACTTGTAGCGGAGACAACATGCGCAGTAGTTCAAACACTGGATCGAGGCTTTGCCTTAATTCACTAACTTCTTCTCTCTCGTTTAAAGCGATGGTCCTCGCTACAGCATTTATCCCATTTCATGCATTAAATGCAACAAAGACCGACAACCAATACAACTCCATTGTAAATTCGAACAAGCTTACAGTGGTGGCCGTGTCAAATCCCACCGTGGTTTTTAAAGACGGTAACTTCAAACATGGCTTTGGCTATGACTTGGTGAGCAGTTACGCTCAAAACTTAAATGTAAAACTCGATTTTAAAACGGTTCAAAGTAATGAAGCCGCTTTGAAAATGGTGCAGCAAGGTAAAGCTCATTTCGCGGTGACCACAGCATCGATCATGACCATTGAGCAAAAGAATCTTTCAGGTTTTTCCGCATCATGTGGTGACCTTGAAAGCTTACGCAAAAATGGGCTTAATCCAGAAATCAATTGGGTTTTTAAAAATGCTGCTGATCCTTTAACAGATACTGCCAGCGGTTTTGTTTGTCAAAGCAAGCAAAATGGTGCTATCCGTCAAATGGCATCTTTCTACAACCGCAACGTGGTTAAACAAGATGATTGGGATACTATTCAGCGCAATCTGAAAACACGTATGCCAATTTATAAAGCTAGCTTTAAAAAGTCAGCCCAAACATACGACTTAGATTGGCACTTCCTCGCTGCGATAGGCTACCAAGAGTCGTTCTTAAAACCGAATTCTGTGTCTCCTACAGGTGTGCGTGGCATCATGATGCTCACCAACAACACAGCAAAAGCAATGGGTGTGTCAGATCGTGTTGATCCTGCTCAAAGTATTGCAGGTGGTGCGAAGTATTTTGATCTGATGATGTCGAAATATGATTATATTCCTAAACATGATCGTTATTGGTATGCCCTCGTGGCTTACAATATGGGGCCAGGTGCCACAGATGCGATTATGAAGCGCCTAAAAGCCCAAGGAAAAAATCCGAATGATTGGATACAGGTATATGATTTTCTTTACCGTAATCAATCGCACAATACGCGTTATAAGCAAGCGATCCAATACGTCACTCGTATTCGTGCTTATTTAGAACATATAAAAACGACACCAAGTTTGGTGAGTATTTAACAAAAAAAAGCTTACCTAAAGGTAAGCTTTTTTTTGTTTAAAAAGTCTTAAGTAGTTTGCTCTAAAACTTTTTTGAACAAATCTTTTTGTTCTTGGCTTGGCTTCGCTGTTTGTAAAGCCATCAATTGAGACATATCGCCTTGAACTTTGATTTTACCAGTCATAAATGCTTGCATAGCAGCAGCCATGTCAAACTCTAAGAATACTTTGCGTAAAGTATCCGCATCTAAGTTTAAAGTTGTTTTAGCATTCGCAGAAGCGCCTTTTTGGATCTTACCGCTATCAAGCGCTAATTCAGTCGTTCCTTCGCTACCTGTTACTACAAGATTCAATGCTAGATTTGCTAATGATGGTGGTAAGTTCAAATCACCAGCTTCAGCTGTAAGTTTCTCAACGTTTGCAAACCAATCATCAGTTAAAAATGCAGGCATGTTCTTTCCTCGATGTATTTATTCAATTTATTGCGTTACCTATCCAAGATAACAACATGTAGAAGCTTTACGCTTGAGAGAGTTATAGCATGATATTTTCCAAATGCGATACGTTTTTTTGTACTCTGCGTTCGATTTTTTTTGTAAATAAAACTAATCGCCTAAATATCATCAAATCTTTATTTTTTCACAAGTTTGTCAATGATTTTTTGTATCGGTACTACGACCTAAAGTGACAAAAAACATCATTTTGTAAATCGACTCAACACCTTCATTAAAATGTAAAAATCTAAGAAATAAAAAAAGCACTTCGAAAAGTGCTTTTTTTATTAAGACGAATTACTCAGCAGCAAAACCGAGATTGACCATGCTAATACGCTTATTTGGTGTGTCCCCTTCGGCTGTTGAACAAGTTACATCAAAATCAACTTCACGTTGTCCATCTAAGGCTTCAAAATCGAAAAGATCTCGGTCAGCCAATTGCGATGGCGAGACATTCTGTAACGCGCCAAAAATGCTGTGTAAACGTTTTGGATGAGCTTTATCCCATTCACGCAACATATCATTGATGATTGCGCGCTGTAAGTTTTCCTGCGAACCACACAAGTTACATGGAATAATTGGGAATTTGCGCATTTCAGCGTATTTGATGATGTCTTTCTCTTCAACATACGCCAAAGGACGAATCAAAATATTCTTTTTATCCGATGAAAGTAGTTTTGGTGGCATCGCCTTTAAACTACCGCCATGGAATAGGTTCAAGAAGAACGTTGCCATAATATCATCACGATGATGACCTAAAGCAACTTTGGTCGCGCCAATTTCTTGAGCAAAACCATATAAAGAACCACGGCGCAAGCGTGAGCACACTGCACAATAGGTTTTACCTTCAGGTGTAAGCTTTTTGGTAATGCTATATGTATCTTTTTCTAAGATGTAGTACGGAATGTTATTTTCTTCTAAATAACGGGGTAATACATCCTCAGGGAACCCTGGTTGTTTCTGATCAAGATTCACAGCTACAACATCAAAATTGATTGGTGCTATGCGTTTAAACTGCAGGAGAATGTCCAGCATGGTATAGCTATCTTTACCACCTGAAATACATACCATGACCTTATCGCCATCCTCAATCATTTTGTAGTCACGGATTGCATGACCTACTTGACGACGAAGTTTTTTTAATAAACGATAATATGCAGAACTTGTAGGTGGCTCTGGCTTAAAATTAAATCCTTGGTTGGATTCAACTGGCGAGTACATAGACGACATTAACCATAAAAAAAATACTGCGCAATTTTAGCCGATTCAGTGCTTAATCGCATCTAAAGAATCTGTTTTTTACATCTAATTTTTATTTTTTCATAACACTGTCTTATTCACACATCTAAAATGGACGCTTGGGTTCATTTTTTAGTCGAATTGCTTATCTTTTGGACTTTTCCACAGTTTTCCACAAAACCTGTGGATAAAATTGTGGACTTTTTAGGGGTTGACAAAGTTTTGGCAAGATAAGATGGTGCTTTCCCTTAGATTGATCATTTTTTAACCACTATTCTATATCCTTAAAATTCAATAACTTATATGTGTCAAGCAGTTGTTTATAAATAAAAATAAATAATTTTTTTGGATATTAAGCCAACAATTAAGACTTGATTTTTTTACAACGAATTGTTAAAAAACATTACATAGTCGAGAGACATCTCCATTGCAGAAAATCACCCACATATCATTTAGGGACAAAAATAGTGTTCGAATGATGAAAACTACAAATAAAATAAAAGTCATAGCGTTATTTGGGTGTGTGAATTTTCTAATATTCTCGCCACAGGCTTCTGCAGGTCAAACAATCTATCAGCTGAAAGATTCAAACGGCACTACCGTACTGACCAACCGCAAAAACAAATACAACCATCTTAAAGTTGAAAAGAAAACCTACTATCCAGATAGCAATATTCATAGTTACAGCAATTGGGGAAGCAACGAAGCATCTGTTCTCCCAAGCCATAGTAAAAATCGAAATGCCTTTGATGGCTATATTCGCCAAGCAGCTCAACGACACGGCATTTCTGAAGGACTCATTAAAGCGGTGATGCACACAGAGTCTGGTTTTAATATACATGCACGCTCCCCTGTTGGTGCTCAGGGTCTTATGCAATTGATGCCTGCGACTGCACAACGATTTAATGTCAATAATGCATATGATCCTGAACAAAATATTTTCGCTGGTGCAAAATATTTGGCTTGGCTATTGAAACGCTTTAATGGCAATACGCAATTGGCATTAGCGGGTTATAATGCTGGCGAAGGAAATGTTGCTAAATATGGTGGAATTCCGCCCTTTCGTGAAACTCAAGACTATGTCAGACGTGTACTCAGTCGTTACAATAATTTATACGCCAATGGTGTAGGCTCAAATCCAACCAATAGTTATGCAGCTTCAGCATCCTCTAAGTTAAGTTCACCGAGCTATAACAATCAGAATTTATCAGCTCAAGTGACTGCACCATCTAAACCAAAGTCACCTCCTCGCCAAATTATTGTGGCCGCTGATGGCAGTTTTACTGACGCACCAGCTGGTTCATATTCTACAAATAATGCCACAGCATCAGCGAAGATCTATATTTCGAATTAATCTCAATTTTTTTCGTTATATTTTTTATTTTTTTCTTGAAATTTTCCCTATTCGAAAGCATATTTGACGTAGGTTTTTTAATTCAAAAAGCTTATTAAATTTTATTTATAAGAGGATTTTCTCGATGATGCGGATTGGTTTGTTTTTGCTGACCAACCTCGCGGTACTGGTGGTAGCTGGCATAATCTTGTCACTCTTCGGTGTCGGTAGTTACCATGGCGCGGGTGGCTTGAATCTTGGCAATTTACTTGTGATCTGTTTTGTCTTTGGTATGGTGGGTTCTTTAATCTCCCTATTCATGTCAAAGTGGATTGCAAAGAAAACCACAGGTACAGAGTTAATTGATCCCAATGCTCCACGCAACCAAGCGGAAGCATGGTTACTCAATGAAGTAGCACAACTTTCTCAACGTGCTGGTATTAAAATGCCAGAAGTTGGTATTTTCCCATCTTATCAATCAAATGCTTTCGCAACTGGTTGGAACAAAAACGATGCTTTAGTCGCTGTTTCAACAGGCTTATTGGAACGCATGAATAAAGATGAATTACGTGCAGTGTTGGCGCATGAAATTGGTCACGTTGCTAATGGTGACATGGTCACCCTTGCTTTAGTCCAAGGTGTAGTCAACGCGTTTGTGATGTTCTTCGCGCGTATCGTCGGCGACTTTGTAGATCGCAATGTATTTGGTCGTGAAGAAGGTGAAGCACCGGGCTGGAGCTATTTCCTCATTACAATCGTGTTAGATATCGTATTCGGTATTCTTGCTTCGGCAATTGTGATGTGGTTCTCTCGCTATCGTGAATATCGTGCTGATGAGGCTGGCGCGCGTTTAGCAGGTAAACAAGCCATGATCAGTGCATTACTTCGCTTGCAAGCAGAAACTGAAATGCCAGATCAAATGCCTAAAGAAATGAAAGCTTTCTCAATTTCATCTGGTCGTGAAGAAGGATTCAGCCTTGCTGCACTCTTCCAAACACACCCAACAATTGAGCAACGTGTAGCAGCATTACAACAACTTGATTGTCCTTAATCTGCATCTAAAAAAAGCCTCCATAGGGAGGCTTTTTTATTGGACTCAATCTATAACACTTTAAATAGATTGAAACCATTGCCATAAGAACGTTACACCAAACCATAAGGCAACACCAAAAATAATTAAAAACAGAAGACCCAGTAAATCAGGAATATGAATCCAAATCCATGCCACGACAGGATTTCGCCAGAAGGCAGAGTTCTGCTGTTTACGCTCTAAGTTTTCATGTAAAAATGGGTGTACCACATGATGGTCTGAATGAATCTGATACTCTTCACGAATATGATCATGAACCACATCTAAAGCCTTGCGACTCGGTCGAATAAACACATCAAAGAGTGTACCTGCAACAGGGATTAAACCTACTACACCATCCATCACAGCAAGTTTAAGCACGCCATTCAATTTAGATTGGGGCACACCGATTTTTCGAGCTTGTAATACTGCATAACACGTAAGTACAAATCCAGCTACGTCACCCGCCACAGGAATCGTACTCAATGCTGCATCAGCCCCTACCCCTTGTTTAGTGAATGGAATTCTTACGACGGAATCCATCATGTTTGCGAACTTGGCAAGATCGCGTTCCATTTTGATGACTTCAGCTTGGGTTAATTTATTTTTATTTGTCATTTAAGCAACATCCTGCAAAGATACTCCATCAGTCATAGCCTTAGAATAAGAGTTGTGAAGCAATAAATAAATAGACCAATACACCAGTTGCATCACATATTGAAGTGACCAAGGGTGCAGATGCGCTTGCGGGATCGAGTCCTAGTTTATTGAGTACAAATGGTAAACTCATCCCGATCATACAGCCCATCATGACAATACCCATCATACTGATCGCAAGCACTAAAGCGACCATCATATCTCCACGGATATAGCCAAGAATTGAAACAGCTGCAGCCATCGTTGCACCCAAACATAGAGCAACCATCGCTTCACGACCAAGCAACACAAACCAATCCTTGGCTTTTACATCTCCAGTTGCGATTGCTCGAACCATCAAGGTTGCAGATTGGGAGCCTGCGTTACCACCACTCCCAACCAATAGCGGTAAAAAGAAGACCAAAACAATATGCGCAGCAATGATGTCTTCATAATGGGCGATCCCAATACTCGAAAGTAGGCTGCCAAAGACCAGAAACACTAGCCAAAAAACACGTTGTCTAAATAACAATAATATTGGTGCTGAACGAATACTGATATTTTCTTTAAGCTCTACCGCCCCACTTTTCAAAAAGTCTTCGGTAAATTCTTCTTGGAATACATCCATAGCATCATCATAAGTGACGATACCGAGTAGATGATCATCATGATCTAAAATAGGTAAGGCGATAAAATCATAGTGGCTTAATTTTTTTGCCACTGATTCCTGATCTTCATCCACCCGTCCGTAAATAACCTCAGTGGTCATGACTTCTTGGACTGTTTTATCCAAAGGTGCTTGCACAATTTCTCGAAGAGAAATTACACCCTCAAGTTTCTGAAATTGATTGGTAATATAGATCAGATATAAGGTTTCAGTATCTTTGGCGGAATGACGCAAAATCTCTAAAGCTTGTTGCATTGAGATGTCTGATGGCAAAGTGACATAATCAGATGTCATGATCGCACCAGCCGTTTCCTCAGCATACAGTGCCAAAGATTGAACTTGCTGCTTTGTTTCTCGATCTAAATTCGCAAAAATAAATGTTTTAATTTGATCCGGTAAAGCTTTGTACAAATCTGTTCGAGCGTCTGAATGCATTGAACGAATTAACTGGACTGTACTTTTGCCGTCCATTTTTTTAACCAACTGTACTTGATGATTGAGTGGCAAAAACTCAAATACATATGCTGCGTTTTCTAAATGGTGGATAAGTTGTATTTGTTGATCGATTTCTAATTGCTGTAAAAACAAAGCCAAATCTGCAGGATTAATCGTATCCGCAATATGATCAATCTGAGCGACATCAGAATTGATCAATGCTTGTTGTAATGCTTCAATTTTATGATCTTGTTTAATTTGATCCATAATCGCTTCATTTATTATCGTTTAGAATTGAGCAAGGCATGCTAACACTAATTGAAAATGTTAGTGCGTATTGATCTTGTCAAAAACTGATATTTAAAAATGGATTAAATCAACCGCAGTACCATACTCGCTGTACTGCGGATACCATATTAAATTTCAGATGCTGATTTTGATTTATATTTGAAAATATTCCTAACGATAACAAACATAAAGGGAATAAAGACAAGAACTAAAATTGTGCCGAAAATTACCCCCCCAAGGACACTGACACCAATTTCTTGACGACTGGCAGCACCTGCACCTGATGCAAATACCAAAGGTATAACCCCTGCACCAAAAGCAAGTGAAGTCATTAAAATTGGACGTAAGCGTAAACTTGCACCTTGTAAAGCAGCAGCAATCGCATTAGCTCCACGCTCCTGAGCCATTGCCGCAAATTCAACAATTAAGATGGCATTTTTACATGACAACCCAATCGTCGTAAGTAACGCAATTTGGAAGTAAATATCATTTGGAAATCCGACCAACCAACTAAAAATAATATTACCGCCAATACCCAATGGAATAGCAGCAATCACAACAGAAGGTATCGACCAACTTTCATATAAGGCAGCCAAACATAGAAAGATAAAGCCAACAGAGATGAGATAAAGCCAAATGGCTTGTGTACTCGATTGTTGCTCTTGAAACGATAATCCACTCCATGCTAGCCCAACCCCATCTAATTGATCAACCATAGACTTGATATCACGCATTGCAGCACCACTGCTCACATTTTTTGCAGTGTCTGCTTCCATTTGCAGCGCGGAATAACCTTGGAAACGAGTCACCACATCAGGGCCTCCATCCCAATCCACAGTGGCAAAATTACCAAATGAAATCATTTGATTTTGATTGTTTCGTACAGACCATAAATTGAGATCTTCAGGCTTTGAACGATACTCGGCATCACCCTGCATCATGACGCGTTTAATACGTCCGCGATCAATAAAGTCGTTCACATAGGAACCACCCCAAGCTGCAGCCAAAGTGCTGTTAATCGCAGATTGTGAAAGACCATTCGCCATCACTAACTTTTGATTGATATTCACTTTCAATTTGGCTTTATCTGGATTAGAGCGTTTTCCCAAATTTTCAAAAGTTGTGAAGTTGATTGCCTGTCGCTCTAGCGCTTGAAATTGATCTTCTAAATACTGTCGTCCTTGTCCATTTAAATCTTGAAGCCAAAATTCGATACCATTGGTATCGCCAAGACCACTTACAGAACCTGGTAAACTCACCATAATTCGAGCGCGACTGTCTTTTCTAAAGAACTCCATCGCTCGTTCACGAATAGCTTGTGCAGAGTTTGCCTCGCCCGGACGATCATCCCAATGATGTAATGCTACAAATCCTGTTCCTAAATTTTGACCCGTTCCTGAAAAATTTCGTCCATAACGAATTTGAACCAACCTAACATTCTGTTTTTCTTGTTCAAGAAAATACTCTCGAATACTTTCACCAACAAGCTGACTTTCTGTCATAGGTGCGCCTTCAGGTAAACTGAATTGGATACTGATAAAACCTTGATCTTCACTTGGAATAAAGCTGGTTGGAAGCGACTTATAAAACAAAGCAAAAATCACAATTAACCCAGCAAAACTGGTTAAAACGATCCATTTTAGTGACAGGCTTTTTTCAACCCACTTTAGATAATGCAATCGTAATGATTCCATTTTTGTATTAAACCATGTCGCCCATTTTGCTTCTTGTTGTTTAGGTTTAAGAATAATCGCACACAATGCTGGTGTGAGAATTAACGCGACCAATAATGACAGTGCCATGGCTGCAATCAAGGTAATTGAAAACTGACGGTATATAACTCCTGTCGATCCTGTAAAAAAAGCCATCGGAATAAATACTGCAGTTAGCACCACTGTAATTCCAATTAAAGCCCCCGTCATCTCTTGCATAGATAAGATGGATGCTTGCTTTGCAGATAGCCCCTTTTCATGCATTAAACGTTCGACATTTTCGACCACCACAATTGCATCATCTACAAGTAATCCAATCGCAAGAACTAATGCAAAAAGTGTCAACGTATTGATGGTCATTCCGAGCGCAAATAAGACGGCGAAAGTGCCCAAAATAACAATTGGAACCGTGACCGTTGGAATAAGTGTTGCGCGCCAGCTTTGTAAAAAGATAAACATGACCAACACAACCAAGATAATGGCTTCAACTAAGGTCTTTACAACTTCTTTAATGGACTCTTGAACAAACGGCGTGTTATCTCGTGGGTATACAATTTGGTAGCCTTCAGGAAGTTTTTTCTTGATGTCTTCAAGGACTTCTTTAATTTTTGCAGAGGTTGCCAAAGCATTCGCACCAGATGACATTGAAACAGCCAAGCCTGCTGAAGGTGATCCATTAATGGTATTAAAAGCTTGATAATTTTCAGCACCTAACTCAATGCGTGCTACATCTTTTAAATAAATAAAACTTCCATCAGGGGTCGCTTTGACAATGATATTTTTAAATTCATCGACTGTTCTTAGTCGTGATCCAGCGGTAACTTTTGCATTAAGATACTGGTCTGCTACTGTCGGTAAATCTCCGATTCCACCTGCAGCAACTTGTGTATTTTGTGCTTCAATTGCGGCACGAATATCACTAGGCATCAACTGATATTGTTTCAATAAGTTCGGATCTAGCCAAATACGCATGGCATATTGAGAACCAAAGACATCAACCTCACCAACACCTTCTACACGCGCAATTTCTGGTTCAATGTGATCAGCCAAATAATCTGACAACGCAATATTATTACTTTGGTTCGTAGTGTCATATAACCCCACCACCATAAAGGTGTCACCTAAGGATTTATAGACATTGACCCCTTGACGCTGCACGTCTTCAGGCAAACGATTGATCACCCCATTAATGCTATTTTGAACTTGGACTTGTGCTGTGTCTGGATCAGTTCCGTTTTCAAAACTTAAACTAATTCTACTATTCCCAGATGCATTACTGGTAGAGCTAAAATAAAGTAAGTTATCAATTCCTTTAATTTGTTGTTCTATGACCTGTGTGACACTTTCCTCAACTGTTTCGGCATCAGCTCCTGTGTAAGTTGCTGATACAGTAATTCTTGGCGGAGCAATATCAGGATAGCGTTCTACCGGTAAGCTCATCACCGCAAATATACCAATTGCCATGACAATGATCGCAAGTACGCCAGCAAAAATAGGTCGTTCAATAAAGAACTTAGATAACATAGTCGTAAAGCCGTCAAAAGAATTCTAGAAAGTGTTTTCATTAAAATATATAAAAATTTAATTGATATTCAGTGACTATGAATAAAAAAACAAGAACTAATAACAGAAACGATCAACATTGATTGAATTAAGAAGAGAATATGAAGCCCTCACCTATGAACCGCTTATCTGATCCTTCAAAAAAAATATGCGCAATTTCTCAAAAGTAAAAAACTTCTAAAATTACGCAGCATTAATGCCATCACCCCCCTCCCAATTTGAGGATAGTCATATTCAATTTTTTAAAACTATATTCGAGGTACAAAAATACGAATGATTTGGGGGAAATGATGAAAAAAGCTCTTCTAACACTGGCGCTCAGTACCTGTTTAGCAGCTTGTGGTGGTTCGGATAAATCCGCAAAAAATGATGATCAGATTAAAATAGGAATACTGACTGACAGCCCAGTAGCAGGTGCGACGTATATCGTGAATGGCAATAATGACAATGCGAAGAAAACCAATGCAAATGGGGAATTTGAATATCAAGATGGAGATGTCATTACATTTAAAATTGGTGATATCGAAATTGGTACTGTACAAGGTTTAGCTCGTGTGACACCAAATGAACTCGTGGATGAAGATTTAAATGCAGATGAACGTAACAAGAGAATTATCAATCTACTGATTTTTTTACAATCACTGGATATCGATGAGTATAAAGAGACCATACAAATCCCTGATGATGTTTCAACTCTCTCGCCTTCAGCGATTGATTTCAGCAACACGACAAGTGATTTTAGAGAGCGACTTCAAGCTCAAATTATCAATATTCCTGAAATTGCCTCCAATACAGTAGTCAGTGAAGAGCAAGCTAAAGAACATTTTAGCAGCTCACTGCTCAAAGACATTCAAGGCGTATGGTATGCAAAAAACAATGAGTCTGAAATTGTGTTATTTATTGGAGAGAATGGCGAATATATGCTTGGTGAACCAATCCCAAGTGAGCCCAATAGTTCTTCAAATGGCATGGAATACGCCAAGATTAATCTAGATGCTTTGAGTGGTAGCTTTTATACTTCTTCCATAAATAGTACTACGCCTGTGATTGACACAAATGAAGATTGGGGACTTCTCGATGATGGGGAATCACGTTCATTAAGGCTATCTTTTAATGGTTCTAAACTCAAAATTTTTGATGATGATAATCTTGATGAAAGTGCAGAATTTACGCGAGTTCCTCGAAATAAAAGTGGAATTGTAGGCGCATGGCAGTCCTCAAGTGGTAAACAAATTTTCGTATTTAATTCTAATAACACTTTCATTATGGTAGATGCTATTGGCGATGATCAACCAGATCCATATGATGGACCTTGTGGTGGCCCTGGTATTGAGTATGGTCGTTATCAATTACGCGACAACAAGCTCTTTGTTACCACGCCCCTCAGCATTGATACAAATGGTTGTGCTGGATTATCCGATACAGACGCGCATTTAGGCTTACCATTACAAATTTCTACTCAAAGTTTAAGCTTTACCGTAGCAGATGAAGGCACATTTACACTGACCAGAATGAATTAATTTTATCCCCCTTCAACATCTTCGTTAAAGGGGGATTATTCAATATGCTGAAAAGCATCAATAAATTCGATCAAAATCCGCATCATTTCAGCTTGTGAGGAGCATCCTAGCTTCTGATAAATCGTTTTCAGATATGTCCGCAGTGAACTCAGCGTAATCCCACATTTCAAAGCAATATTATCAAGATGCTGATCGTCCATAAAATGCTGACAAATTTCAATTTCTCGAGCTGTCAGTTGGAATGTTGACTTCAGTAACATTTTAGACAAGCGTTTTCGATCCTGCATTTTTGATAAGAATAATGCAACTTGATTATTGTCTAAGATCATTGAATCTGACAGCACCTTAAGTGGTGAGACTGTGATGAAGTAAGCTGATTGATGTCGATCGCTATATAACTGCATTGCACCCCCAACTTCTTCTTGATCATGCCTCTCTAATGAATAACGCTCATTCTTTTTGAATGTGCTCTGCACCAATTTTTTTAATTGAGTATTATAAGGCTCGATTATTTTTAATCTGTTATGCAAATCTATTTCAATCATACTCGTATCATTCAAACAATCCTTCGCATACTGATTCACAAATCTAACTTCTAAATCAGATTGAACAATGAGTACACCCACATTCAACTTATCTAAAATTTCGGTGTAATTACTTCTATCATGTTGAAGAAACTTAATTTGTCGATGAATTTGAATCGCTCTTCTAAAGTGTTTTGCGAGTCTTTCTAAACTTTGTAATTCAGCAGTATCATAAGCAGCTTCATCTGATGGTCGATGTACCGCAAGCACGCCCCATTTATATTTTCCATACTCTAACAATACCCCACTGAGATAACAGATGTTTGAAGGAACTAAACAATATTCATAAAAGTTCTTCAAATCCTCATTATCTGTTTCAGCATATGATCGACAATCAATTTGATAGGCATGCTCTAATCCATAGGTATTCATTAACTCACCATGAATACGCATGTCTACGACATCTAAGTTATACGTTTGATAATTTTGAATTCCATCAATCGGGATATTAATGGTGTAAATAAAATTTTGTTCGGGCCGAAGCTGATCCAAGTAAGTAAAGATCGCCGTTGAACTCTGTGTAAATTCCACGACCTGTTTTAAAACATTTTCCCAGTGATGTGGCTTTAAGGCAGCCTCATAAATTTCTTCTATGATTTGATTTTCTTGAACAGTTAACATCATCACCCCCAATCATGGTGTTAATGTTCCTTTAGATTAGCGCTCTACGAGGCTTTTATTCAATATTTACAATAGTATTCAAATATTTATCAGACAGATGACAAAAAAATCCCCGCTTAAAGCGGGGATTTTTTAGGCTGTGGGATGAATTACATCATACCGCCCATACCACCCATACCGCCCATGTCAGGCATAGCTGGTTTATCTTCTGGGATCTCTGTAATCATGCACTCAGTTGTTAACATTAAGCCCGCAACAGACGCAGCATGCTCAAGTGCAGAACGAGTAACTTTCGCTGGATCAAGGATACCCATCTCTAGCATATCGCCGTATTCACCAGTCGCAGCGTTATAACCAAAGTTGCCTTCGCCATTTTTAACTGCATTAATCACTACAGATGGTTCGTCACCTGCGTTAGATACGATTTGACGAAGTGGCGCTTCAATCGCACGACGAAGGATGTTGATACCTACGTTTTGATCATCGTTAATACCCGTTACACCGTCAAGTGCTTTAGCTGCACGTACTAATGCAACACCACCACCCGCAACAACACCTTCTTCAACAGCAGCACGAGTTGCATGAAGAGCATCGTCTACACGATCTTTCTTCTCTTTCATTTCAACTTCAGTTGCAGCACCGATTTTGATCACTGCTACACCGCCTGCTAATTTAGCAACACGCTCTTGAAGTTTTTCTTTGTCGTATTCTGAAGTTGATTCTTCGATTTGCGCACGAATTTGTTGAACACGCTCAGCAATTTGATTCGCATCGCCTGCACCATCAACAATCACTGTGTTTTCTTTAGATACAGTTACTTTGTGTGCAGTACCTAAATGTTCAAGTGTTGTTTGATCTAACTGCATACCGATTTCTTCAGAAATCACAGTACCACCAGTTAAGATCGCGATATCTTGAAGCATTGCTTTACGACGATCACCGAAGCCTGGTGCTTTAACAGCACATACTTTGATGATGCCACGCATGTTGTTTACAACAAGCGTTGCAAGTGCTTCACCTTCAACATCTTCAGCGATGATTAGAAGTGGTTTACCTGTTTTCGCAACTGCCTCAAGAACTGTAATCAACTCACGGATGTTGCTTACTTTCTTATCAACAAGAAGGATAAATGGGTTTTCCAATTCAGCAGTTAATGTATCTTGTTTGTTTGCGAAGTATGGAGAAATATAACCACGGTCAAACTGCATACCCTCTACAACATCTAGAGAATCTTCAAAGCCTGAACCTTCTTCAACAGTGATTACACCTTCTTTACCCACTTTTTCCATCGCTTGAGCGATCAGTGAACCAACAGTCGTATCAGAGTTCGCAGAAATCGAACCAACTTGTTCAATCGCTTTCGAATCAGATGCTGGTTTAGCCGTTGCTTTAATATCTGCAACAACAGCTTTAACTGCAATATCAATACCGCGTTTCAAGTCCATTGGGTTCATACCCGCAGTTACTGACTTGATCCCTTCGTTCAAAATTGCTTGAGCCAAAACAGTTGCCGTTGTAGTACCGTCACCTGCGATGTCATTTGTTTTAGAAGAAACTTCACGAACAAGTTGAGCACCCATGTTTTCAAACTTGTCTTTTAATGTGATTTCTTTCGCTACAGAAACACCATCTTTAGTGATGTGTGGCGCACCGAATGAACGATCGATAACTACGTTACGGCCTTTAGGACCAAGTGTAACTTTAACCGCATCTGCAAGGATATTCACACCTGCGATCATTTTTGTGCGAGCTGAATCACCAAACTTAACGTCTTTAGCTGACATATTTGACTCCGAATATTATTAAAATTACTAAATCTGATTGATTAAATGAGTAGTATTAAAAAGAATCAATTAGCCTTCTAAAACAGCTAAAATATCTGACTCTTTCATGATTAATAGTTCTTCGCCATCTACTTTCACAGTTGTTCCTGCATAAGTACCAAACAATACCTTGTCACCTACTTTTACATCTAAAGCGCGAACGCCATTGTCAGTGATCTGACCATTACCAACTGCAATAATTTCACCTTGAGCAGGCTTTTCTGCAGCAGAACCTGGCAATAAAATGCCGCCAGCTGTTTTTGTTTCTTCTTCAACACGACGAATTACTACACGGTCATGTAATGGACGAATGTTGCTCATAAAAATACTCCATCAGACTAAGTCTTTTGATTAATAGTCGTGATCTTAATTTCCTTAGATCACCACCAAAATTATTTGATGTCACTTTTGTGGGGATGGAAAAAATTGCTTCAAGGGGAAAATGAAAAAAAATTTAATTTTTTGTATTTTTTTTAGGCATTCCGATAATTTATCCTTCATTCCGATTTGCAACTAAATAAAATTTCTTGAATCTCGAATCAAAGCGATATTCACGCACCTTCAGTTTTTCATCAATTAGATTAAAACTATTAGAAAAGTCATGATGTAAACGATGTGACGTAGCGGTACCTGCATGAATATCCAATATTGGATGTTGAGCATTAAGTTGGAAAATCTTATTCAGATCATAAACAGCAGATACATGTAAATGACCATGTAGAATTGCATTCAACCCTGAGCTTGCCCATGTCTTTAGGGCTTTTTCAGTATTTTTAGGACGATCTTTAGACATATTTATACCGTGATCACCACTATAGAAAGGTTGATGCGTAAGCAGAATTTTTAATTTATCTTGAGGAGCTTCCTTAATTTTTTGATCAACATCCTGAATTTGAAACTCAGTAATACGACCTTTGGTATGGTACTTAGGGTGAATTGTATTGATTCCTATAATATAAAAATGCTCAGTTTCTAAGGTCTGTTCCATGTCACCAAAAAACAACTTATACCGATGAAACGGACTTAAAAATCTGCGCCATAAATGAAACAAAGGAATATCGTGATTACCCGGAATCACAATATAAGGAACATTAAGTTCTTCTAGAAATTTTTTGCAGTGATAAAACTGTGAAAATCTTGCCCTTTGAGTGAGATCACCACTGACCACAACAGCTTCGATCAAATGTTCTGCAACAAAGTGAGTAATTGCATCTAAGCAATCTTGTTGCTCAGTCCCAAAATGCAAATCAGACAAATGTAAAATCATTGTGGCACCATTAAGGTCAGTGCATTTCTTTCAACATGAATATCTAATGGTGAATCCAGTTGAATAATTTCTCCATCGATTGCTACAGTCATCTTTTTTTGATGAGAACGTATGCGCACATGATCCGCACTAAAACTATATACGTCTGCTGCCTGATCTAATTTTCCACGAACGAGTTGGATGAGTGTTTTAAAAATACTCAGCTTATCCGTGCGAGCAAGTACAACTCCCGCAACCCGACCCTCTTCTGCCGTTTTAGCGATATTGAGGTTCATTTCTTTTAATTGAAGTTGGTTATTACCTAAAAATAATAAAGGGGTTTTAACTGCATAATTTACACCATCCACCTCAATTTCTAACTTTAATTCTTTACGATCACGAATCAACACGTCTAAGCCAGAAGTATAGGCATGTAATGGTAGACGCCCTAGTTTTTGGTTATATAACTCTCTTTTTTTAATAAACAATGGATAAAGACCCAAACTCGCATTATTTAGATAAATGGCATCATTAATTTTTGCCACATGTACCGCTTTAGGCTTACCTTCAACCACCAGTTTTGCAGCTTCGAGAATATCTAAAGGAATATTCAAAACCCGTGCAACATAATTGAACGTCCCTAAAGGTAAAATTGCCAAAGGGATGGTTTGATGTAATAAATAATTAGCCACAGAATTTAACGTTCCATCCCCGCCAGCAACCACAATCACCCCCTGATTATCATGATTTAAATGTCGAAGATGAACTTTTTCGATGAGTGCTTGAACACTCATTTCTGAAGCAATATCAAAAACTTGTATTTCAAAACCTAGATCTGTCCAATAATGCATAAGTTGTTCATAAATTTGATCATTATTGGTGGCATGAAATCCAGATTTTTCATTAAAAATCATAGACAAAGGCTTTAGCATTGAATTCATTTTATGAGTTTAAAAATTGAATTACTTTAAAATTTCGTCTATTTACTACTCAATTAAAAGCCAATTTATGTAATTTTTAAATGATGTTCATTTGATTTTTCGATGATGAGAATTGATCTCATATTTTAATTAAGTTTTTATTTTAAATGAATATTTTAACTATAAATACCAAACATAAAATTTAAAAATGAAAAAGAAATTACTCATTTTTTAAAAAAATATCAAATAATTACATAAACTTAACACCAAACAAGTCTTAAGCACTATTTAAGCCGTTGGTCTTATTTTTTTTAAGAAAATATGCTTTAATACAGCCACTTTTTTTCATACTGAATCTAGAGTCTGCAAACCAGCATCTAGATATTATTTGTACACCACATTGTACACTTTTGATATAGGCCTCACCATGACCCAAGTGAACGCACCAGAATTCGTTCGTCACCCTAAGCTTATTGCTTGGGTGGAAGAGATTGCTAAACTAACAAAACCAGCAAAAATTGAATGGTGTGACGGTAGCGCAGAAGAATATCAACGTTATATCGACTTGATGATCGCTAACGGCACAATGCAAGCGCTTAACCAAGAAAAGCACCCTGGTTCATATCTTGCAAACTCTGATCCTTCTGACGTTGCTCGTGTTGAAGACCGTACTTTTATCTGCTCTGAAAACAAAGAAGATGCTGGCGCAACTAACAACTGGGAAGCTCCAGCGGTTATGCGTGAAAAATTAAACGGTTTATTTGACGGTTCTATGAAAGGTCGTACTTTGTACGTTGTACCTTTCTCTATGGGACCTTTAGGTTCTCATATTGCTCACATTGGTATCGAACTTACTGACTCTCCTTATGTTGCAGTCAGCATGTCTAAAATGGCTCGCATGGGTAAAGCTGTTTATGACGTTCTAGGCACTGATGGCGAATTTGTTCCATGTGTACACACTGTAGGTGCACCATTGGAAGAAGGTCAAAAAGACGTTGCTTGGCCTTGCAACAAAGAAAAATACATCGTTCATTATCCAGAAACTCGTGAAATTTGGTCATTTGGTTCTGGTTATGGTGGTAACGCATTGCTTGGTAAAAAATGCTTAGCATTACGTATCGCATCATTCATGGGTCGTCAACAAGGCTGGTTAGCTGAACACATGCTCATTCTTGGTGTGACAAATCCACAAGGTGAAAAACATTACATCGCAGCTGCATTCCCATCTGCTTGTGGTAAAACAAACTTTGCAATGTTAATTCCACCAGCAGGTTATGAAGGTTGGAAGATTGAAACTGTAGGTGACGATATTGCTTGGATCAAACCAGGTGAAGATGGTCGCTTATATGCAATCAATCCTGAAGCAGGTTTCTTCGGTGTAGCTCCTGGTACAAATACGAAGACTAACCCGAACTGTATGGCTACGCTTCATAAAGACGTGATCTATACAAACGTTGCCGTGACTGACAACGGTGAAGTATGGTGGGAAGGTCTTTCTAAAGAAGCACCTGCCAACCTAACGAACTGGAAAGGTCAACCACATACTGGTGAAGAAAAAGCAGCTCATCCAAATGCGCGTTTCACAGTTTCAGCTGGTCAATGCCCTTCTATTGATGCTGACTGGGAAAATCCAGCAGGTGTTCCAATCTCTGCGTTCATCTTTGGTGGTCGCCGTGCAGACACAGTGCCTCTAATTTCAGAAGCATTTGACTGGGTTGACGGTGTTTATAAAGCTGCAACAATGGGTTCTGAAACAACTGCTGCTGCTGTTGGTCAACAAGGTATTGTTCGTCGCGATCCATTTGCGATGCTTCCATTTGCTGGCTACAACATGGCTGACTACTTCACACATTGGTTAGAAATGGGTGAGAAAGTTGGCGAGAAAGCTGCAGCTGCTGGTAACAAGCTTCCTGGTATTTACAACGTGAACTGGTTCCGTCGTGATGCTGAAGGCAACTTTGTATGGCCTGGTTTCGGTCAAAACATGCGTGTTCTTGAGTGGATTATCGATCGCTGTGAAGGTCGTGCTGACGCTGTTGAAACTCCAATTGGTCGTGTTCCAACTTACGAACAGTTGAACTGGACTGGTTCAGACTTTACGAAAGAGCAATTTGACCTTGTGACTTCTCAAGACAAAGAGCAATGGATCAAAGAACTTGAAAGCCATACTGAATTATTTAACAAACTTGGTGATCGTTTACCAGAAGCGTTGAAAAAACGTCAAGCTGAGCTTTTAGAAGCGGTTAAATCTGCTTAAGCATGATGAGAAAAAAGGTCACTTCGGTGACCTTTTTTTTACTTCAAACAAACTGAATAAAGTGTATTTAGTAACGTTTATTAGTACCAATAAGTTGTCACACTTATGGCATACTAATTTAAACAGCTTATTAGGATCAGATAATGAAAAAAATAGAAATGATTGGCTCTTGTTTAATCGCCCTTATGCTTACAGCCTGTCAATCTGTTCCGCGACAGCACAATGGAGCTACAGGATATCAAATTGAAAACAAATCAGAAAATTCTGCCACTATTTCGTATACCCTCTCTGCACGTGCCAACCAAAATATTGATGAACACAAATTGCAACGCACTTGCCAACAAGTTTTAGGACATACTCAACAGTATAAAACCACCATTTTGAGTGTAAATGAAATTGCTAATCCCAATTACAAAACTCAAGAAACTCAACAGGTTCAAATTGGCCAATCACGAACATCATTCGGACTCTCAAACACTCAAAGTCTATACAGCAATGAAGACTACAATACACGTCTTTCTTTAGAAACTAAGCCTAGTCTCTTACAAGTCGTTCGCTTTAACTGCACACTCTAAACTTAAGACACTCAATGTACTTCATTGAGTGTCTTATAAAAACTGACATTTCTAAATTCAGGTGATTCATCTAAGTCTGGCCATGTCGTTGCACTGCGCTCATCAAGCTTTTCATATTTCGGATGATTAAAGTTTTTCACACGACTATCCGCCACCCATACCTCGGGTGCAAATTTTAAAAACTCATCTAAGAAGAAACGGTTGCACTGGTCATATAACACATCAGCCGCCAACAAGATATCAACTTGCTCAGCTTTATATAAGTCATCCAAATATTCAAGCTCAACATCATTCAATTCAGCATTGGCACGACACGCATCCAAACTAATTTGATCAATGTCACAACAAATGACACGTTTTGCCCCAGCCATTTTCGCCGCAATCGCAACTACGCCTGAACCTGCGCCAAAGTCTAAAACCACTTTGTCTTTCACATGATGCGGTTCAGCCAATAACCATTGTGCCATTGCTAAACCTGATGCCCAACAGAAAATCCAATATGGCGTATCATTCCATATACGACGAATAACTTCATCATCTAGCTTATCGGTTGGAAAAACAGGTGGAATGAGCCAAAGTGAAATTGGTGTATCAGGCAATTGCTGTGCATGAAGTTCACAACCTGGAATCACATCATGTAAGGCTTTTAGTAAATGTTCAGGCGCTTTAGGAAATTGGAAAGTACAGCTCATTGGATTTTATTTTTAAATATACAAAATTTGAGTTTCAAATACGAAACCTAAATTAATAAAGAGAATTCCCTCTCCTTTTAAAGGAGAGGGTTAGCGAGAGGATTTATCTAACTCAATACCCTCACCCCAACCCTCTCCCTGAGCCGTATACGGCGCAAGAGAGGGAGATAATATTAACCTAAAGCTTTTTCAGCTGCTTCAACTGTTTGACGAATCAACGTTGTGATTGTCATTGGACCTACACCACCCGGTACTGGTGTGTAAGCTGAAGCAATTTCTTCAATACCAACAAGTTGAATATCGCCCACACCACCGCCATCACGTGGATGGAAACCAGCATCAACAACTACTGCACCAGGTTTAATCCAATCTTTTTGAATCAATTCAGCTTTACCCACTGCACCCACAATGATATCCGCTTGCTTCACAAAGCTAGCAAGGTCTTGTGTACGAGAGTGACAAATCGTTACAGTAGCATTCGCCTCGAGAAGCATAGCTGCCATTGGTTTACCCAAAATTGCAGATCGACCTACAACAACCGCATGCTTACCTTCGATTTCGATGTTGTTTTCTTTCAGAATCGTCATAATACCAGCAGGTGTCGCAGAACCGTAAGCCGCTTCACCCATTGCCATACGACCATAACCAAGGCAAGTAACACCATCCACATCTTTTTCAAGTGAGATCGCATCAAAACACGCTCGCTCATCAATTTGCGCAGGTACTGGATGTTGTAAAAGAATACCGTGAACATCAGGATTTGCATTGAGTTTTTCAATTTCAGCAAGCAATTGTTCTGTCGTCGTTTCTTTTGGTAGTTCAACTTTAAGTGAATCCATACCAACACGGCGGCATGCATTACCCTTCATACGCACATAAGTTGCAGATGCACCATCGTCACCTACTAAAATCGTCGCAAGAATTGGAGTACGTCCTGATTTTGCTTTTAACGCTTCTACGCGAGTTAACAAATCAGCCTCAATTTGTTTTGCCAATGCACGACCATCTAAAACTAATGCCACGGCACATCTCCCAAGTGTTGATATGAATCAATTTCGCACATTCTACATGAATATTTTAAATAATTTCCGTTATATGCTGTTTTTCTGCACATACGAATAAAAGCACTATTGTTTTTTTTTCAGAGCTTGTTAATATACGCATCAACAAGACATGGCGGGGTGGCAGAGTGGTCATGCAGCGGACTGCAACTCCGTGTACGCCGGTTCGATTCCGACCTCCGCCTCCATCTTGTTAAGCCCGAGTGGTGAAATCGGTAGACACAGGGGATTTAAAATCCCCCGCCCACAAAGCGTGCCAGTTCGAGTCTGGCCTCGGGCACCATTCTTCTAATAGAGAATAATGGTGTAAATAAAGAACCCAGCGTAAGCTGGTTTTTTTATGTCTGCATTTTCTTTAAACTCATCTGCTATAATCACTCATCTTCAGAATTTCATATTCAAATGAATCAAAATCAGCAAGTTGCTCAATATCTTCAAGAACTAAAACAACAATATCCTCAAGCGTTTAAAAAAAACTTCTTGCTCTATAGTCAGTTAAAGACCAAAGGGATTCTAGATGAGCGTAAAGAACTGATCCCGCTTGCACTTGCATTAATGATTTTCCTCCCTTGCTCATATTTGTTAACCCTTTTGCTTAAACAACACATTGTTTTTTTAGAAGGCTTTCAATCTGGCGGGAGTGCTGTGTTGTGTATCATGTTATTTTTTATGCTGATTACGCCAATCATCCTCAAACAGATCAAGCATAGTAGCATCTCAACTTACCAGCAACTTAAAAATACCCCATTCAAACTGACCATCCTCATTCTTTTACAAAGTTTAAATATCGCTTTTATGGAAAGTTGGTTCTTACAGGGAATTTTGTTTTATTTCGCTATGAATTTTGGTTTCGTTAAATTTTATAAAGAGAATTTATTCCGAGAAAATACTTCTAAAGAAAACTATTACTACATTCAAGAAATTCGTAGAGTGGCTTTCTGGAGTTATAAACAAAATTTTAAGCTTAACTTAAAACTAATCTTTTCATCCAAAAACTCAAAGCAGCATCAATTATTGATTGAACAAAAACAAAAAAATGCGCAACTTTATGTTCATTTGATGAACTATGAAAACAAATTGTGTATGCGCTACAAGCATACCGATATAGAAAAATATATCGATAGCATCATGTAGCGCTACGATCAACTTGCTTGCTGCATTACTTTAATTATATTCAAATTGGTACCATACGTTGTTGAGTGCAATCTGAGTTGATCAACTTGATACTTCTGTGAATGAATATCTGTTAAAAACAACCATTCTGCACTCAATTGCGTAGAATCAAAGCTCAATTTTAAATAGCCTCGTTGATTCAAATTACAAAAGCTTAATTCATCAATCAATTGGATAAACACTTGTTCAAATTGTTGCATTAAGTTCTCAGGTAAATTGAGATATTTCTCCATACCTGGTGAAGAAACTGAACTTGTTGCTAATTCAATCCCCACCTTCTCACCATTTTGTTGATGTAATGCAGACTCCCACGCATTATGGGTATCTCCAGCCAACACAACAACTTTCTTCTGATACTGCTCATACAAAGCATAAACACGCTCACGCTCAGCATAATAACCATCCCAAGCGTCTAAATTATAAGGAATCACGGTTAGGATTCTTAATAATTCAGCGTCAGTTAAGCTCGGGTCACTATTTTTATAACGCAATTTAATCGCGACCAACTCCATCAGACGTTTTTGAGCTTCTATTAAAAAGTTATCATCTACCATTCCACTTTTGGCAACATTTAATATTTGCAATACTTCAGCAGGTACCAACATTTTCGCCATCAATACTTGCTGACCCAATACATTCCATATTGCACGAGAACTCTGAAGACTATTCGCCAACCAATTTAACTGATCTATCCCTATTAGCTGTCGCTGCTCATTCAATAATGCCGCTCTAAATTGCTCAACATTTAGATTTTCACCATCCATAAATGAAGCAAAAGCCAGTTGCTCATCTCGTGCCAACATACGTGTATCTAGCATATTAAGTTGAACTAAATCACCAAAATTAAACTGACGATAAATATGAAGAATATCGTTATTGCTTTTTTCGCGGATTGGCATCCACTCAAAATAAGCGGTTAGGGCTGCTGTTCTTCGTGCTACGAAATCTCCCTCTAAATCAGGTTGATGATTCTGCGCACCAGCTCTCCATGCATCATTTGTCAGCTCATGATCATCCCAAATCAGAATAAATGGATGACGTTGATGAACCGCTTGTAAATCAGGATCTGTTCGATATTTTGCATAACGTTTTCGATAATCTTCTAGACGGTAAATCTCGTTTTGATTATCCACATCGAGTGTTCTACCAAGCTTTTCGGCTTGTTCAGCTGCATACCCATCTTTGCCATATTCGTAAATATAGTCACCCAGATGCAGCACAGCATCCACGTCCTGCTTCGCAATTTCACGGTACACATAAAAATAACCAGCAGGATAATTTGAGCATGAGCATACCGCAAAGTTAACCGCATTGGACTTGGTTGCTAAGGTCTTCGTACGACCAATTGGAGAATGTATCTGCCCATATTTAAATCGGTAATAATAACGAGTATCGGCTCTCAAATTAAGCACATCGACTTTCAAGCAAAAGTCTTTAGCAGCAGAAGTCTTGATTTTCCCCATCTGAACAATATTTGAAAAATTCTCATCAAGTGCAATTTCCCAATCTAATTCATATGTTGCCGCCACATCTGTAGGTGTTATTCACGACCAAAGAATTATTCGATCCTGTAATGGATCTCCACTCGCCACTCCATGCAAAAAATCAACTTTATGCTCATTGCTGGTTTGACCATCGCCATTACATGCTGTAATCAGAACAGGCAGTGAAATCGCACCTAATCCAGCCAATGAATTTTTAATTAATGCGCGTCTTGAGATTTTATTTTTCATTTTATTTACGAATTGGCGAGTTATTTTAACTTCGAACTTAAACCGTATTTATGAAGCTAAAATTGCAATCAGATGACAATTTAATGTACAAATATCATAAACCATCGCCCCAAAATTTATATTTTTTAATCTAATAAATGCAAGTTGATTGAAAAGAAAGCAAATAATACGATTTTCTCTTGCCAAGCTTAAAAGTGTCCTCTATTATTGCGCACATGCCCGAGTGGTGAAATCGGTAGACACAGGGGATTTAAAATCCCCCGCCCTCAAAGCGTGCCAGTTCGAGTCTGGCCTCGGGCACCATTCTTCTGATAGAGAATAATGGTGTAAATAAAGAACCCAGCGTAAGCTGGTTTTTTTATGCCTAGCGTTTAGCCACAACAATAACAACACAAAAAAATAGAGAGCGATTTACCACTCTCTATTTGAAACAAGTTCTTCCATTTCGATATCTAAGAATCCCTCTTCCTGAACGACCATCATCATTGCCTCAGCAATATAGTCTGCTGCTGCATCATCAAGAGAAGAATCAAGATCTTCGAACTGAGGTTTCATCTCATTAATTTCCGCCACAATATCATTGGCGATTTGATAAATCTCAGCATCGGAATTCACCTTAGATACCTTCTTTGAGAATTTTTCAATGAGTTGCTGAATTTCAGCCACGAGAATATCAGGATAATATTCATCGTCGAACATCGGGAGAAGTACATCATTCAACATATTAAAGCTCAAGTAATAGCATTAACAAAAACCGAGCTTATATAACACAAGCTAGACATTAAACCAACAATAAAAACGAGGAGTAAATCTCACTTTTAATCAAAGTATAACTAAGCTAATATTTTCATTGATGATTTTAACCGTCTTAAATCTGCCTTTAATTTAACTAACACTATTCATTGCTGCCCAAATTTGAATAGCTTGCACCATTTCTTTTACATCATGTGCTCTGACCATACATGCTCCTTGCTGTATGCTTAACAGATGCCCCGTCACCGAACCCACTGCACGTTCATGGGCAGGTACACCACCTAAAGCTTCACCAATAAATCGCTTACGAGATAATGCAGAAAGCATTGGATAGCCCAACTCATTTAATTTATACAACTCTTTTAATAATTTCAGGTTTTGATGTGCATTTTTTGCAAATCCGAAACCCGGATCAATCATGATATTTTCAGGTTTAATTCCTGCATTTAATGCTGCATCTAATCGAGTTTGCAATTCTGAAATCACATCTAAAGTAATATCATCATATTGATCCAACTGGTTCATTGTGGTTGGCTCACCACGCATATGCATGATAATGACTGGAATATCTAATTCCGCAGCTGTTTCTAAAGCATGTGGCTTTGTTAATGCTCTGACATCATTCCAAATATGCGCTCCAGCTTTAACCGCCTTTTTAATCACTTCTGGTTGAGAAGTGTCGATTGAGATCACTACATTCAATTTTGACAACGCTTCAACGACCGGAACTACACGATCTACTTCATCTTGAACATCAACAGCAGATGCGCCAGGGCGAGTTGACTCACCACCTACATCAATAACACTCGCCCCTTCAGCAATCATTTGCTTTGCTCTCTCTAGTGCCGCCTCTACACTATTGTGTTTACCACCATCACTAAACGAATCTGGCGTTACATTTAACACACCCATTACATGAGGCTTTGACAAATCAAGTTCCAATGCACCACATTTAAGAATCTGATTAGGTAAAGAGATAAGTTGCATATTGATGTTCCTAGAAAATCTATTCACATGATATCAAGTAAAATTTAAACATGAGGGATAATTTCAACACAAAAAAAAGAGCCTCATAAGAGGCTCCTTCATTTTAGCTTGCTGGTAAAGGTGGAGGCGTTGAAGGACCATCTGTAGGGGTTACATCTACAATTGGATTCTCAGCCACATATACCTTAGGTGGTTGAGGTTCACGACCTTCCATAATGTCACGGATTTGATCACGATCAATCGTTTCCCACTCAAGCAAAGCTTTTACCATCGCATGGGCAATATCTTTATTATTTTCTAAGATATCACGTGCAACTTTGTACTGCTCATCTAGGATACGGCGAATTTCACGATCAACTTCAAGTTGAGTCGTTTCAGAAATAGTACGACCACCTAGACTACCCATAAATGACTGTTGAGCATCTTCTTCATAAACCATGACACCCATCTTGTCAGACATACCGTACTTAGTCACCATTGCACGCGCCATTTTTGTTGCACGTTCAAAGTCATTAGAAGCCCCAGTCGACATCTGATTAATGAAAATTTCTTCTGCAATACGACCACCAAACAGAATAGAAAGCTCATTCAACATTTTGTCTTTGTAATGACTGGTTTGATCAAACTCTGGAAGCTGCCAAGTTACACCTAATGCCCAACCACGTGGCATGATCGTGACTTTATGTACTGGGTCTGTGCCTGGAAGCATTTCAGCTACAATCGCATGACCTGCTTCATGATAAGCCGTTGCGCGACGCTCTTCTTCACGAAGAACCATTGATTTACGCTCTGGCCCCATATAAAGCTTATCTTTTGCATCTTCAAAGTCATGCATATCGACCGTATTTTTATTACGACGTGCAGCAAATAACGCAGCTTCATTGACTAAGTTTGCCAATTGCGCACCAGAGAACCCTGGAGTACCACGTGCCAATACTTTGACATCCACACCAGTCACTGAAGGTAATTTTTTCAAATGCACATTCAGGATTTGCTCACGACCTTTAATATCTGGAAGTCCAACCATCACTTGACGGTCGAAACGTCCCGGACGAAGCAAAGCTTTATCTAGAACGTCAGCACGGTTAGTCGCAGCAATAACGATGATACCTTCATTACCTTCGAAACCATCCATTTCTACCAACATCTGGTTCAAGGTTTGTTCACGCTCATCATGACCACCGCCAGTACCTGAACCACGATGACGACCCACCGCATCAATTTCATCAATGAAAATGATACACGGCGCATGGCGTTTCGCTTGCTCAAACATATCACGTACACGTGATGCACCAACACCAACGAACATTTCTACGAAGTCTGAACCTGAGATACTAAAGAATGGAACCTTAGCCTCTCCAGCAATCGCTTTCGCAAGTAAAGTTTTACCTGTACCCGGTGGACCTACCATCAGGACACCGCGAGGAATGCTCGCACCAAGACGTTTAAACTTTGTTGGATCTTTCAAGAAATCAACAATTTCAACGACTTCTTGTTTCGCTTCGTCACAACCCGCAACATCTGTGAAAGTGACTTTGATTTGGTCTTCTGAAAGCATTTTTGCTTTTGACTTACCAAAACTCATCGGGCCGTTTTTACCACCAGCACCGCCACCCATGTTGCGCATAAAGAACATGAATAACAAAATGATTAAAAGTACTGGAAAGCTTGCGATCAAAAGCTGCATCAATAAACCTTGACGTTGCGGAGCAGTGCCCTCAACAACGACATTATTTTTGATGAGATTCGGCATTAACTCAGGATCTTGAACCGCAGGACGAATACTCTCAAATGGAGAACCATTTACTTTTTCGCCACTAATTCGTTCACCGTCAATGGTAACTTGTTTAATTTGACCAGCATTAACCGCTGCAACAAATTCTGAATAGTTCAATGCAGCAGGCTTATCACGGTCACTAATGTTGCTGAAAATTAATATCAGCACACCAAGTATAACAAGCCATAAAACGGCATTCTTAAAGAGATCGCTCAAAGCTTTATTCCCATATCAATCTAATTTGATCATGCCCAAAATTGGGTGACCTTTAACAAAAAGCGAGTAAATCAATTTCGCAATAAAATATTCAAAAGGTACAAAATGCACATTTTTTAGCGACTTGGCAAGTCACTTTATTGCGATTTCTTTTTACGGCCCTGTCCAATTAAAAAAACTTCCTTCGAACGAGCACGCGAAGCAGCAGGCTTTGCAGTTTTTAATACTTCAAAACTGTCTACAACTTCCTTACGGAATTCGTCAAAACCAGTTCCTTGGAAAACTTTGACAACAAACTGTCCTTTCGGACCTAAAACTTTATTGGCAAAGTCTAATGCAAGTTCACACAAATAAATTTGTCGAGGTTGATCAACGGCCTTATTACCTGATGTATTGGGGGCCATATCTGAAATTACAACGTCTACAGTTCGTCCATTTAAAATATTTAACAATTTTTCGAAAACTTCCTCTTCTCGAAAGTCTCCTTGCAGGAACGTCACATCTGGAAGTGCATCCATTTCCAAAATATCTGATGCAATCACTAAACCTTTATCACCCACTAATTTTCCGGCGATTTGGGACCAACTACCAGGTGCAGCACCAAGGTCCACGACAGTCATACCAGGTTTAATGATTTTGTATTTCTCTTGGATTTCAAGCAATTTATATGCAGCACGCGCACGATAACCTTCCTTTTGTGCTTTTTTCACAAACGGGTCATCTAAATGCTCTCTCATCCACGCACGACTACTTTTGGATAACTTCTGATTGGTAATGCGTGTTGCCATAACTCTTTAAATACACGTAATCTTCTAACTTTTTATTGTACGTGAATTTTATCCCCCTTGCAGTATTCATCTGTATCTAATTCAAGATTATCGTTTATGTTTTTTTGATTTAAGTTGATCGATTATTTCTGAGAAACATAAGCGTTTGATCTCTTGATTTGCTATACTAAGTCGTTTTTAAAATTAGGTTATCTTTATGGCGGCTTTATCAATTCAGGAACGCAAACGTTTGCGTCAAATCGGACATGCACTTAACCCAGTGGTAATGTTAGGTGGTCAAGGTTTAACTGAAAATGTCATTGAAGAAACTCAACGTGCTTTAAATGATCATGAGTTAATTAAAGTAAAAATTGGCGGTGAAGATCGTGATGCTCGTGCAGCAGTCATTACTGAAATCGCCGAAGTCACTGGTGCAGAGGTTGTTCAAACCATTGGAAAGATTGCACTTTTATATAAGAAAGCGGCAAAACAAAATCCTAAACTTTCGAATCTTGTTCGCCACGCACATCTTTCTAATTAATTTGAGTTGCATTGAATGGCAAGTTACGAACTAAATTCTTTTGACCGTTACTTTGATATCTCCTTGGTTGGTGCAATTGAACAAGCGAGCCCATACACACTAAATGTGGGCTATTGGTTACGTGACCCAAATCAATACTTAGTTTATCCGGAAATTGTAGCTGGTCATCCACGACGAGATTTTCTTTGGGAAGAAACCTGCTTTGAAATTTTCATTGGGGTGAAAGATCAGGACTTTTATCGTGAAGTCAATCTCTCCACTTCTCAAGCTTGGCAAGCGTATCAATTTGAAGAGTATCGTTACCCTGAAGATATGCCACCTCAAGCAGCTTATGACATAGAACTGAATTCACTCAAAAAGACGCACTATGGTTTAAATGTGAGCCTTGATCTAACGGAGTTTATGTTAAAACATAAATTGAAATGGCAGGATATTTTTATTGGCTTATCCGCTGTATTAAACACATCGCAAGCTAAACATTATTATGCGATGCAGCATAGTAGTCCTGAGGCTGACTTCCATAACAAGCGCGATTGGTTGCATCAGTTTTAAAAAAAAATAGTGAGATTTAATCTCACTATTTTTTTTACCCCAATATTTCAGTTCTATAGTTGTAGACTCTTCCCACCTCTTTTAGAGTTAAGTTTTATACAGCTGATCTCAACGTGTTATATCTAGTTATATTTGTAATTCCTGTTATTCATTTCTAATTTCAAAATTGTCCTTAATCACTTGAACAGCCAAATCTGCTCTTAAATATTTTTTCACAAACACCGAAGTAGCGTCAAATCTCTTTAAATTCGATCTCGGTTTAATTTTTAAAACCCAGCATGCTAACTACCAATTTCATCTTTAAATAATTGAACCTACGCTTTTAACAAGCAATTCAATATTTACCTCTATTTTCCATATTTAATCAGTCCTTTCTAAAATACTTGTAAATTGACCTAATTAGTACTTTTTTCGGACTTTTAGGAAGCATTTGGAGCAACTTCAACATTTGTTCTATTTAACAAATCAGCTTTTCAGAAGCTTTGTTATTCTGTTTCAGAAACTTAGCTTATTAATTGTAAGTCTACATAAATTTTGATAAATCGTGATAAAACTTAACTTTTGAATTATTAAACAATTCTTACATTCTTAGACTTTTGTCCAAAGTTTAAAAAGCAGACTTTTAAACAAATTACAAGGTATATATCTGACTAATTCAGGTTTATTTACGTGGACTTTATCAAGGTGTTTGCGTATAATGCCGTGTTAAGTTCAAGCGAGCAGATGTAAGGAGGGTGGGTTTTAAAGTAGCCTTCCTTTTTTTTCGTCTACTCGCTTTTTTACAGCCTAAATTTCAGGAGCTTTGGTTTGAGCACCCCAGCAATTTTAGCCCTTGCCGATGGTACGATCTTTAAAGGAACGTCAATCGGTGCATCGGGTAGTACGACTGGTGAAGTCGTTTTCAACACTGCCATGACTGGCTATCAAGAAATTTTGACTGACCCAAGTTATGCACAACAGCTTGTTACGCTTACCTATCCACACATTGGTAACACAGGTTGTAATGATGAAGACGCTGAGTCAGGTCGAATTCATAAAGTATGGGCAAACGGATTGATCATTCGTGACCTACCTTTATTGCACAGCAACTTCCGATCTACGCAATCTTTAGGCGAATACTTAAAATCTCACAATGTTGTCGCTATCGCTGACATTGATACACGTAAACTGACACGTATTTTACGTGCTAAAGGTGCACAAAACGGTTGTATCTTAGCTGGTGAAAATATTACAGAAGAAGAAGCTTTAGAAAAAGCTCGTGCATTCGGCGGTCTGAATGGTTTAGACCTTGCGAAAGAATGCTGTGATCCAAACGGTTTCGAATGGACTGAAGGTTCTTGGAAATTAGGTCAAGGTTTCTCCCAACCAGAAGCAAAATTTCATGTTGTCGCATATGATTACGGTGTCAAAACCAACATCTTACGTATGCTCGCAGACCGCGGTTGTAAATTAACTGTTGTACCTGCACAAACTCCTGCTGAAAAAGTTCTTGCTCTAAATCCAGATGGCGTATTCTTATCGAATGGTCCTGGCGATCCTGCAGCATGTGACTATGCAATTGAAGCTGTAAAAACAATTGTTGAAGATGCTCGTAACGTACCTGTATTTGGTATTTGCTTGGGTCACCAAATTCTTGCTCTCGCTTCTGGCGCTAAAACGGTGAAAATGCCTCATGGTCACCATGGTGCGAACCATCCTGTACAAAACATCGAAGATGGTACAGTGATGATTACTTCTCAAAACCATGGCTTCGCAGTGGATGCAGAAACATTACCTGCAAACCTTAAAGCGACGCACAAATCATTGTTCGATCAAACTCTTCAAGGGATTCATCGTACAGATAAGCCTGCGTTTAGTTTCCAAGGTCACCCAGAAGCAAGCCCAGGTCCACATGACTGCGCACCATTGTTCGATCATTTCATCGAACTTATTGAAGCATCTAAGAAGTAATTGAGGAGCAAATAATGCCAAAGCGTACGGATATTAAAAGCATCTTAATTATTGGTGCTGGTCCAATTGTTATCGGTCAGGCGTGTGAGTTTGACTACTCAGGTGCACAAGCATGTAAAGCATTACGTGAAGAAGGTTACCGTGTAATTTTGGTAAACTCTAACCCTGCAACGATCATGACTGACCCTGCAATGGCAGATGCAACGTATATCGAGCCAATCACTTGGCAAACTGTTGCAGCGATCATTGAGAAAGAACGTCCAGACGCAGTTCTTCCAACAATGGGTGGTCAGACTGCATTGAACTGTGCCCTTGCCCTTGATGAGCATGGCATTTTAGAAAAATTCAATGTTGAATTGATTGGTGCAACGAAAGAAGCGATCGAAAAAGCGGAAGACCGTAAACTTTTCGACCAAGCAATGCGTAAAATTGGTCTTGAATGTCCAAAAGCAGCAATCGCTGAATCGATGGAAGAAGCTCTAGAGATTCAAGCACGTTTCGGCTTCCCAGTGATTATCCGTCCATCATTCACCATGGGTGGTTCAGGCGGTGGTATCGCATACAACAAAGAAGAATTCCTTGAAATCTGTGAACGCGGTTTCGATCTTTCTCCAACTAAACAATTATTGATCGATGAATCTTTAATTGGTTGGAAAGAATATGAGATGGAAGTTGTTCGTGACAAAAACGACAACTGTATCATCGTATGTTCGATTGAAAACTTTGACCCAATGGGCGTACACACAGGTGACTCAATCACTGTTGCACCTGCACAAACATTAACAGATAAAGAATATCAGTTAATGCGTAATGCATCTTTAGCAGTGTTGCGTGAGATTGGTGTAGAAACAGGTGGTTCTAACGTACAGTTTGGTATTTGTCCAAATACTGGCCGTATGGTTGTGATCGAGATGAACCCACGTGTATCTCGTTCTTCTGCATTGGCTTCAAAAGCAACTGGTTTCCCTATTGCAAAAATCGCTGCAAAATTAGCGGTTGGTTATACCCTTGATGAGCTTAAAAACGACATCACTGGCGGTACAACTCCAGCATCTTTCGAACCTGCGATTGACTACGTTGTAACTAAAGTTCCACGTTTCAACTTTGAGAAATTCCCACAAGCTGACGCAACTTTAACTACACAGATGAAATCTGTTGGTGAAGTGATGGCGATTGGTCGTAACTTCCAAGAGTCTATGAACAAAGCACTTCGTGGTCTTGAAGTAGGTGCAACTGGCTTTGATGAAAAAATCGAAGTGGGTGCTGAAGGCGCGCGTGAGAAAATCTTACAAGAACTTCGTGTTCCGGGTCCTGAGCGTATTTGGTATGTTGCTGATGCATTCCGTCACGGCTTTACATTAGAAGATGTATTCCAAGCGACTAAGATCGACAAATGGTTCTTGATCCAAATCGAAGACATCATCAAAACAGAAAACCAAATCAAAACTTTAGGTTTTGGCGATTTAAATGCGGACAACATCCGTTCATTTAAACGTAAAGGTTTATCTGACCTTCGTATTGCGAACTTGATGGGTATTTCACAAAAACAATTCCGTAAACATCGTTGGAACTTGGGCGTAACCCCAGTTTACAAACGTGTAGATACTTGTGCTGCTGAGTTTGAATCAGACACAGCGTATATGTATTCAACTTACGATGACGAATGTGAATCAAACCCGTCTAGCAAAGACAAGATCATGGTGATCGGTGGTGGTCCTAACCGTATTGGTCAAGGTATCGAATTCGATTACTGCTGTGTACACGCGGCTCTTGCAATGCGTGAAGACGGTTATGAAACTATCATGGTGAACTGTAACCCTGAAACAGTTTCAACTGACTATGACACTTCAGATCGTTTGTACTTTGAACCAATTACGCTTGAAGATGTGTTAGAAATCGTACGTATTGAGAAGCCAAAAGGCATCATCGTACAGTACGGTGGTCAAACACCACTTAAATTGGCTCGTGCTTTAGAAGAAGCTGGTGCACCAATTATTGGTACATCTCCTGATGCGATTGACCGTGCAGAAGACCGTGAACGTTTCCAACAAATGATTCAACGTCTGCAACTTCGTCAACCAAACAACAGCATTGTAAAATCTGCTGAAGAAGGTATGGCTGAAGCAGCGAAAGTTGGCTATCCACTTGTAGTACGTCCATCATATGTACTTGGTGGTCGCGCGATGGAAATCGTATACAACGATGAAGAGTTACGTCGCTATTTACGTGATGCTGTTCAAGCTTCTAACGATGCCCCTGTTCTTCTTGACCGCTTCCTAGACGACGCGATCGAAGTTGACGTAGACTGCGTATCTGACGGTAAAGACGTGGTGATCGGCGGTATCATGCAGCACATCGAACAAGCAGGTATCCACTCAGGTGACTCTGCATGTTCGATCCCTCCTTACTCTCTTTCTAAAGAGATTCAGGACGAAATGCGCCGTCAAACTATCGCAATGGCGAAAGAGCTTGGTGTTGTTGGTTTAATGAACGTACAGTTTGCTGTTAAAGGCGAAGACGTTTACATCTTAGAAGTGAACCCACGTGCATCACGTACAGTTCCATTTGTATCTAAGTGTATCGGTGAGTCTTTAGCGAAAGTCGCTGCACGTTGTATGGCGGGTCAATCTTTAGAATCTCAAGGATTCACTACAGAGATTATCCCTGAGCACTTCTCTGTTAAAGAAGCAGTGTTTCCATTCAACAAGTTCCCTGGTGTTGATCCAATCCTTGGGCCTGAGATGAAATCTACAGGTGAAGTAATGGGTGTTGGTAAAACATTTGGTGAAGCGTTCTATAAAGCTGTATTAGGTGCAAATGAGCGTTTACCAGGTCTTCCAACGGAAGGTGAAGTTAAACATGCGTTCATCTCTGTACGTGATTCTGATAAACCACGTGCAGCTGGTATTGCAAAACAACTTGCTGACTTTGGCTTCAAAATACTTGCTACTGGTGGCACATACGATGTCATCAAAGCGGCTGGTATTGAATGTGAACGTGTAAATAAAGTGACTGAAGGTCGTCCAAATATTGTGGACCGCTTGAAAAATGGCGAAATACACCTCATTATCAATACAACAGAAGGTAAACAAGCTCAGCAGGATTCGTTCTCAATCCGCCGTTCTGCACTTCAAGGTAAGGTCTATCATACGACTACCCTTAATGGTGCAGATGCAGTTTGCCAAGCTTTAGCAATCAAATTGCCAATGGATGTATATCGTTTGCAAGACTTACAAACAGTAGGTTAATACACTACCAAGAAGTCCCGTCACCTCTTGGTGGCGGGCTTTTTTTCATTTATAGACTTAGTATTTTTTCATACTTACTTTTTTGAGGGACAACTATGCAACGTTATCCTATGACACCTCAAGGCAAAGAAGCGCTTGAGAAAGAATTACACCAACTTAAAACTGTAGATCGTCCTCGTATTACAGCAGCGATTGCTGAAGCGCGTGAACACGGAGATCTTAAAGAAAACGCGGAATACCACGCTGCACGTGAGCAACAAGGTTTCTGTGAAGGCCGTATCCAAGATATCGAAGGAAAATTGGGTGCTGCACAAGTGATTGACGTTAAAGAACTTGAGCAAAATGGACGCGTTGTTTTTGGCGTGACTGTCACAATTGAAAATTTGGATACTGAAGAACGTAAAACGTATCAAATTGTTGGTGACGACGAAGCAGATTTTAAAATTAACAAAATATCTGTGAATTCCCCTATCGCGCGTGGTCTTTTGGGTAAAAATGAAGGCGATGAAGTTAAAATTACGACACCTCAAGGTGAAGTTGAATACGAAATTGTGAGCGTAGAATATCTTTAATTCTTGATATTTTAGGCTATAAACCCCTCTGATGAGGGGTTTTTTATTTTCATTTTAATTGATTCATTGTTTTTGCTAGATGCACTTTTCCAGCTTCATGAAGCTTCGTAATAACATTACGAAAATCTTTTTCATCTCTATTTTGACTTAGTTTTGATTTAGCAATGATTCTTTCAATTTTAATTTCAAATACAACAAAATGGTTGAGCATTTCCATCAAGAAATCTTTTGGTGCATCTGCCATTTTCCAAGCATTTTTACCATTCGTGATACGTTCATGTTGTTGGGTGAGTTGACCTAATACTGCAAGTTTAGTTTTCTGATCATGATAAAACTGAATTTCACCATTAATGTGTACGACTTGATAATTCCAAGTAGGTACTTTTTTGTGATCTTCAAATTTTGAAGGATAATAATTCGGTGAAATATAAGCATCCTCTGCTTTAAAGATGCATAGTATTTGATTATTCAAAATCGAATGATTGAATAGTGTATTCTGCAATGAAACATGTCCTCTCAATGTTTGTTCATCTACTAATATGAGCGGGATATGTTCAGCAATTAACCCTGTTTGAGTCTGTGCGACCAAAGATGCAAGAGGATACTCCTTTATTATTCTATATATTTCTTCAGGTCTATCTTCTCTAAATTCTGTTTCAACAAACATAGCTTTTCCATTCTTCTAATGCTCAATGAATATAAAAGTTTTTATTCAGGATGTAAGTTTTAATTGGTATATAATGCCCTGAAATATTCTCCTTTTATTTCACCATGTCTGAAAAGCTGATCAACTCCCCTGTCAATCACTGGTGCGAATTCGAATTTATCTCTAAAACAGTCAAAAATCCGAATATTCATATTAAAGGCAATTACAGTTATTACTCAGCCTATTGGGATCAAGGTTTTGAGCGTTGTGTAGTGCGTTATCTACATGACAAACCTTCGACACCAGAAAAACCCATCGATCAGCTTTATATTGGCAATTTTGTCTGTTTTGGCGCTGAGTGTGTCATCATGATGGGTGGAAATCAGTTACACCGTACCGACTGGATTTCAGCATTTCCTTTTGATACGCGTAGTTTTGTGCCTGCTGGCGATACTGTCATTGGTGATGGTTGTTGGATTGGTAGTCGTGCCATGATTATGCAAGGGGTAAAACTTGGTGAAGGTGCAGTCGTTGCTACAGGTGCAGTCGTGACCAAAGATGTACCGCCTTATGCTGTCGTCGGTGGTGTACCTGCTAAAATTATTAAATACCGTTTCCCTGAACAAGATATTAAAAAATTGCTTTCTCTTAAGCTATATGACTTAGATGAAAAGCAGTTTTTAAAAATGCGTGAACAGTTGCAGACCGATGATATTGAAAAATTATCAATATTTTTCAAATAGTCCTGTTTTTATATATTGCATCCAAATCGAATTAAAATCCTTAATATCTTTTAATTTACTAATACAATAAGGGCTCAAGAACCTTTGAAGAGTTTGATTTTTATGATCCTTTTGCCCTACAGTCTTAAATCTTTCTTCTATATCTAAAAGTGTTTCATACAAATTGCAAATAATAATGTCATCGATATTTTTTTCGTTCAATAATTGCTGTCGGATAAAATAAGATTTTGTCGTATATCCATTTTCATCGCCGTTTAAATAGTTGAATAAATAATCAATTATCTTATGCAAATAATTAGCTGAAATATTAAAATTTTCATCAAAGATGAAAGCATTTAAAATTAGATTAAGCTTGAAATCATTTGTTCTCAAGAGTGCATATTGATTAATTTTTTTCACCAACTCTCTAGAATTGTATTCTTTGCTAGATTGCAAACTTAAAATCCAAAAAAACAATTCATTTTTAGTATCTACAGATGTTAATTCGCCGATACGATATAACTGCTGTGCTATTACCTCTTCATACAACTGCGTCTTTCCTAAGTTAGGAAATTCAACAGTAAAATCAATAAACTTTGTTAAATATTCTTCACCAAGACTTTCATCATAACCATAGTTATGACAAACCACTTTTGAAAATTGGGTTTTATCCATTACCAAAACAAAAACAATTTTTGGAATGTCAAAAAAATGTTTAATCCTTTCAATTAAACGAATAGCAAAATCAGGTCGGCAACGATCTAGCTCATCAATAATAAATACCAATGGCTTTTCTAATTTTGCAGCAAGTTCAGCGAGCTCTTGCTTAAAATCTTGAATGGTTTGCTTTTCGATATGATGATTTTCAATCTTCTTCTCAATGTGCTCTTTAACTTTATTGGCTATTTCTTCACTTGCTGTGTCATATACATCTTTGCCCTCTTTATAGACCTCTTGTAAAGCTTCACCTGCACCGCCTAGTCCTACCAAATGCAAACCTGCTTTTGCAGCAATTAATGGCATGACAGCCGCCAAAGAAATTAATACCGAAGCAGTCTTAGAGTTAAAATCTTTAATATCAGCATCATCGATCTCATTTGCATCGTTCAAAGCATGGCTAATCTCTGCTGCAATCGTCAAAAATGGATCATCTAAATAATCATTGGCAAAAGCATCTAAATAAACAACTTGGTGACTTTGATCTTCTAAATGCTTTTTCCAATGCCTTACAAACCAGGTCTTACCTTCACCCCAACGAGCATCTAAAGCTAGAACAGCACCACAATTTAAGCGATCTACATAACGTTCTAATTGCTCACCTAGACGACGACGATCCCATAAATCGCCTTCCCAAGCGATTTCAATATTCTCAAAATCATCATGAATGATATTTACTGGATAATCTTTCATTGTTGTTAAAATTCAGTTGCTTATTTTCCAAATATCTTATCATTATCACTCTTAAAGACATAAAAAACCCACTCAAACGGAGTGGGTTTTCAAAATATAGTCGCTAAAGTAAGGCTTATACTTTTTAATTCTAATTATAGACTCCATACTTTATAAAGATATCTGACGCATCCTTAATTACATCTCTACCCATCACAATATTTTCAAATTGATCTTTTTATGATTCAGTTAATCAAATTTCATTCTTCATAGTTCGTTACCATCTTATATCTCTAAAATTTTAAGATAATAAATCAAAAACAATAACTTAATATAAAAAACCATAGCTTTACACTTGGTTTTATTTTGAACAATTTAGGTCTATGATGAACTTATACACTTTTAAATAGAACGGTTAAAAAGGAGAACAACATGAGTTATCAAAATATCCTTGTTCCAGTGGATGGTTCAGAAGTAGCACTCAACGTCGTTCAGCATGCTGTTGAATTGGCTAAAGCATTTAATAGCAAAATTACCGTTGTTCAAGTGATGACACTCGATCCCTATATCGCAGCCGAATATCTCTCAGATGGGCAGTCAAATCTTTTAATTGAACGAGCACGAAAATTTATTGAAGATAACCTAGCTCAAGCTAAAGCAAAGTTTAATGAATATGGAATAGATGTAGAGACTAAAATACTCGAAGGAGAAAGTATTCACCGCACAATAATGAAAGCGATTGATAATCTTAATATTGATCTTATTGTTATCAGCTCGCACGGTCGCACAGGATTCAAGAAATTAATTATGGGCAGTGTCGCACAAAGCCTCATCACCGAAGTCAATGTACCTGTTTTTGTCGTAAAGCAATAATAACGGATAGCTCCGTATACCGTCATACGGAGCTACTCGAACCATCCAAAAATCTTGAAATCTATTTTGCCATTGTTAAACACAACTCCCTCTTCAAGTAATCTAGCTTGCTGGCAATTAAAACCTTGATCATCCAAACGCTGATGACTAATTTTACCTTGCGCATTAATGACACGATGCCAAGGCAAGTCGCTACTCACATCTAATTGATTCAAAACACGACCAACCAACCGGGCATGTTTAGGCAGTCCTGACATCGCAGCAATTTGGCCATAACTGGCTACTTTCCCATAAGGAATTTGTGATACTGTGGCCAAGATCAACTGTGCCATTTCCGCTGATACTGATCGATTCATCAATAATTGACCTATAGTTTATCGGATGATTGATTTGAGCAAATGCATTTCATAACAGACTCACTTAATCTAAATTTGCACAATAACAATACACAGAGAAATACAATGAAAAGGATATTTTCACACTTACTTGCTGCTTCAATTGCAGTCGGTACAATCTCTATTACATCGACAACTCAAGCCGCGCCAAGCAGTATAAATATTCAAGATATTTTACAACAAGAACGTGCTTGGGCTGGACTGAATACCAAGCGCATTAAAGTCTCCGACATCGATTGGGCTTACAGTGAAGGTGGAACCAAAGGCAAACCAGTACTTATGCTTGTGCATGGTCTTGCAGGCAGTCGGGATAATTGGAACCGAGTCGCTCGCTATCTGACACCACATTATCACGTCATTATCCCTGATTTACCTGGACAAGGTGATAGTAAAGTAGCTGCAGATTTTGATTATTCAATTCCAAATCTAACTGAAAAATTACGTCGCTTTGCGGAAGCCATTCATGTTGATCAAAATCTAAATGTTGCCGGTCACTCCATGGGCGGTGCTGTAGCATTACTTTATGCAGCTCAGTATCCAATCGATACTAAATCATTACTACTCATTAACAGTGCAGGTGTATTTAAATCAGCCAATACGCCTTACTTAAAAGACCCAAACTTACTCAAAAATTTTATCGTTTCTAGACCTGGAGATTTTGATCGGTTATTTAAAATTGCTACGCAGCAACCTCCATTTATACCGAACGAACTGAAAGTCGAACAAGAAAAGCTCATGATATCCAATGTTACGAATAACACGAAACTCGTCGAGCAACTTATTCTCATGTCCAAATCATTTACACCTGAAACATTTGCGCTAGCGGCTCGTTCAATCGATCAACCATCACTCATCATATGGGGAGATCGTGATCAAATTATTAATGTAGAAGCTGCAGCTGAACTGAAAGGATTACTGAAAAATGCTCAAGAACCTATCATCTTAAAAGGTGTAGGTCATACACCAATATTGGAACAAGAACAAATCCTCGTACAACATTATTTAAATTTTCTTAATCTACTCAAATAAGTTATAGACAATGAATGGGACATTTTAAATGTCCCATTTTTTTCAAGAATAAAAAAAGAGGAACCGAAGTTCCTCTTTTTCACATTAGTCTATTAGAACAACAAGTGGTTTTTGTTCAACAAGTCTTGAAGTGAAACATCAGTATTGTTGAAAGTAATTAGGTCAACCTTGTTATAAGTTGTACCTGCACCATCACGATCAATACTTAACTTCGTATTGTTTCCATCTTTCTCGACAAAGATGAATTTATCAATGTTTTGAGCAGTTGCATTATCAGATAACAACTCAGAAACATCAATCTTCACATTGCTGCCTAATTGGAAGTCATTGATTGTGTCAACACCGTTACCACCGTTATGGCTGTTGTCATTTAACACATTAAAGATCAACTTATCCAAACCTTTAGCAGAAACTGTTTCATTCAAGTAAGTAGAATTAAACTTACCTGCTGTTTCATTCGCCAATGCATCAGCATCATTCGCATTTGCTTCTGGTGTGAATTTGCTCCAAGCCAATGGTGAACCTGATTTAGAATCAATTTGAAGTACTAATTGCGCTGTATCAGACTTACCAGTTACAGGATCAGTAATCGTGTATTTAAAGACATCCGTTTTACCAATCGCGTTTAGGTTTGCATTTGGCTTATAAGCGTATGTACCGTTTGCATCGATAGTTAATGTACCAAACTCGCCTTTAATTGTTGTTGCACCATTAATCGCAACACCATTTACAGCTTTCACAACAGCACCGGCAACTACAAGATCTTTACCATGTACAGCATCAAGATCAGTAATCACATTACCTTTCGCTTCAGTGATTGACTTCACAACAGGCGTTGTACTTGTATCAGTTTCTTTAATTACTAAATTAGTCTGTACATAACCTGGTAAAGAAGCAAGGTTACCATTACTCATTTCAATACGATATTTACCTGCAGGTAAATCATCTAAATTGATATGAGCAACCTCTCCAAATAAGCCAATGAAATCAAATAATCCTGCAGATTTATTATCGGCAATTGGTACCCACTTGCCAGAACTATTTTGCTGGTAAAGAACAATTGATACTGAGTCTAATAATGTTCCCCATGATGCGGATTTTACTTGAAGCTGCACATCTGCAGTTTTGTTTGCACCAATTGTAAACTCTGTAGCACCACTCGTTTTACCAAGCGTAATTCCGAGGAAACCAATCAACCAGTTATATGAAATCGCATCTTTAATGAATTTCTCTGTAACAGGATACTCGTACTCGATACCAGCTTTAGCAACATTATCAATGGCATCCAACGGAATGTTTGGAGCAGTCACTTGACGTGGTGCAGATTCACCCGCTACATCAGAAGCAGTCACAGATACATTTTGTCCATCGTTCAAACTTGGTATCAACTTAATTGAGTAGTTTCCATTGCTATCCGCAGTGGTTGTACCAATCACGTTGTTGTTTGCATCTTTTACTTTAACAGTTGATAAAGCTTGTGCAGTACCTGTTACTAATGAACCATCTGCATTAAATGTTGCCGTTGGAGCATCTGGAGGAGTTACATCCAAATCGAAGCCGATGCTTGATGAAGGACCGACATTTCCAGCTTCATCAATCGCTTTAGCTTCAACGATAATTGTACCTTCTGGTAAATTATTGTTGATTGGATATGTCCAATTACCATTTTGATCAGCAGGAACAAGTGCAGAATCAATAATTCGACCTGTAGAGTCCTTAATCACTAATTCGACAGTAGTATTCGCTTCAGCTTTACCTGTTAATACTGGTTTCAAGTCACTTGGATCTGTAATTGGATTAATAATCACAGCATCAGGAGCTTGAGTATCAACTGTTAATTGCTGAGTTTCAGTTTTTTTGTTCTTAGCTAAATCAGTAGATGTTACTTCAACTGTGTAATTTCCATCCGCTAAATCTCTTGGCGGTGTAAATGTCCAATTGCCTGAGCTATCTACAGAAGCTGGTGCATCTACAACAGTATTTCCATTCTTATCTTTAATCACGACTTGAACTTTAGAATATTGTTCAGTTGAACCAGAAATTGCTGGAGTAGTATCGTTTGTAGGATATAACTCTTCAACTGACAAATCAGGTGAAAGTGTATCTACACCAAATTTTAAAGAAACTGTACGGCTAGTATTACCAGCAGCATCACGTGCAGTGGCTACAAGTGTATATATACCATCTGCTAAAGGTTCTGCTGGTTTATAACTCCAACGGCCTGCAGACAACACTGCTAAACCACTAGATACCACAGCACCGTTAGCATCTTTAATCTCTACAGCAACCTCTTTAGGATTATTTACTGTATTACCACTAATCGTACGTTGTGGATCATTAGTATAATTAATACTTGGATCAACGGCCGTTACTTGAGCTGCTGTGACTACTGGTTCAGCAATAAATAATGAGCGTGCAGCGAAAGCAGAGAATGCAGCAATTTGAGGCTCAGCAGCTAATGATACTGCCTGTACAGATGCAGCTTCACTCACATCCCATGCAGCTTCTTCATCATCCCAAGGATCGATATCTAACCAAGGATCATTATCATCTTCCCACGGATCAATATCGATATCTGGTGGTGTCAAGTCGATTACAAAATCTTGTTCAGTTGGATTACCTACGTTTCCAGCTTCATCTTTAGGAGTAGCTTCGATTTTGTAGTCACCTTCTTCCAACTCAGCTTCTGGTTTATACGACCATTTACCATCTTCTCCAACTTCAACAGTGGCCTTCTCTTCGAAGCCATCTGGACCGGTGATCACGATATCCACTAGCGAACCTTTCTCACCTGTTCCTGTAATTTCAGGTTGAGGATCATTCGATTCGAAATCATCACCACCAATTGGATCAATAGTAATGTCAGAAGGAGGTGTTGTATCAACTTCTAACTGTTCTTTAGAAGTATCACCTTTGTTACCCGCTTTATCAGTCGGAGTTACTTCAATATCGTAATGACCTTCTGGTAATTCTTCAGTCGGTGTATACGTCCAGTTACCTTCTGGATCAACTTCTGCTTTACCTTCAGAGACAATTTCACCGTCTTTGTCTTTGATCACAACATCAACTATCGCTCCTGGTTCTGTTTTACCAGTAATTTCAGGAGTGGTATCGTTTGTTGGCTTAAGCTCATCGATGGTTAATTCAGGCGCTACTGTGTCAACCTCGAAGCTCTCTGGCTGAGATTCACCTGTGTTACCTGCTTGATCTGTTGCTTTTGCAACTACGTCATATTCGCCATCTGCCAATTCAACTGATGGTGTATATGTCCATGTGTCACCTGTAACTGTCGCTGGACCTTCTGCAACAACTTGACCGTCTTTGTCTTTAACAACGACATTTACTGTTGTTCCTGGTTCAGTTGTACCTGTGATTTCTGGTGTTGTATCGTTTGTATCCGCAATTGGATCAATCGTTACATCGGTATCAGATGGTGCAGTTGTATCTACAGTTAATTTGCCATCCGCAGTTTCAGTAGCAGTATTACCCACCGCATCTTTCGCTTCAGCTTTAACTGTATATTCACCTTCTGGTAATTCTTCAGTCGGTGTATACGACCAGTTACCTTCTGGATCTACAGTCGCATCACCTGTTGCTACAGGGTTGCCATCTTTGTCTAAGATTTCAACTTTTACTGTTGCACCTGGC